>NZ_LMUW01000170.1:0-84996 GCF_009765735.1 Xenophilus sp. L33 | reverse complement strand
AGGCGCAGCTCACGTCGTTGACGGCCACGTGGCCGCCGAAGCGGATGGTGAGCTTCGAGGTCTCGAGCATTCGGCGACTCACGCGATCCTCGCGATGGATCAACGTCCGTTGCCGATGGGCAGCGGCAGTTCCGCCGGCGTGATCTCGTGCACCAGCTCAGGCACGCCCCAGGCGACTTTCGGGTCGTTCCTGATCCTGTAGTGATACATGCTCTGCAAGGCCTGGTGGTCTTCCTTGCGGAAGGTCATCCTGCCCTTGGGCGTGTCGAAGTCCATGCCCTCCATCGCCGCGATGAGCTTGCGGGTGTCGGTGTCGCCGCCGGTCTTCTTCAGCGCGGTGACGATCGCCATGCCCGCCGAGAAGCCGCCCGCAACGAAGAAGTCGGGCGGCCCATTGAACTCCTTGGTGTACGCCGCCACCATGGCGTCGTTGACCGGGTTCTTCGGAATGCCGTAGTAGTAGAAGGTCGAGCCTTCCAGGCCAGGGTAGTTCCTGATTCGCTGCAGCGTCGGAAAGTCCGTGACCAGCGTCGACATCTCGATGCCGTAGCGCTTCAGGTCGAGGTCGCCGATGGAGAACGGGTTGCCGTGCCCGGCCCAGACGATCCAGATGATCTTGCGGCCCGAAATGTCCTTGAGGCGATCGATGAGCCGTTGGCCGCCGGCGGTGAAGTCGGTGGTGTCGGGCGGCAGGTATTCCTCGTGGACCAGCTTGGCGTGCTTCAGCGTTGCCTTGAACGCCTTCACGCCCTCGCGACCGTAGGCGTAGTCCTGTGCCAGCGTCGCGATCGTCACGCCGGGCTGATCCAGCGCGAGCGCATTGCCGATCGCGTCCTGGCTCGAACTGCGCATCGTGCGAAAGACGTACTTGTTCCACTTGTCCGCGGTGAGCGAATCCGCCACGGCGTTGTCGAGAATGAGGATCTTCCTGCTCTCTTCCGCCACCGGCATCAACGCGAGCGCCGAGCTGGAGGACGTCGGCCCGACGCCGATCGCTGCCTTGTCGTCGGCATACGCGGCGGCGAGCAGGGACTTGGCCACGTCGGGCCGCCCCTGGTCGTCCTTCTCGAGCACGACGAGCTTCTTTCCATTGATCGTCATCGTGCCCTGGGTGCCGTAGCGCAGTCCCAGCATCAGACCGGCGTGCAACTCGCTGCCGAAGGAGTCCAGGGGCCCGGTCTTGCTGTAGACGTGCGCGATCCGGATCTCGTCGCTCTGGGCGGCAGAGGGGACACCATGGCAGGCAAGGACCACGATGAGGGCGGTCAGGAAGCGGCGGATCATCTGTCTCCTTCTTTTCGAGCCGAGCGGCCTGCAGGGGCCTCGTCCAGCGCCAGGATTCTGCCGTCCACCCCTTCTGAAACGCACGCCCGGCGACACGAGAAATATTGAGGGTGCGGCTAGTTTTTGTTTTGCCCACCACCCGGCGGCCACGCTCGGCACGGGCGCCTCGCGCGACCTCGCCAGTGTTAACCCCAGTGGTGGGTCTTCATGCTACGCTTACCATTTGGAAAGCATATCGGAAGATGTCGGTCGCGCGCCATGGCACGGTCGACACCGGTATCGAGCCCATCCCGATCGGAGACGTCCACATGATGCAGAACCGAATTCCTCGACGCCCGCGCTCGACGGTGCAGGAGAACGACCATGGATGACCTCGTCGAGGAGCGCCTTCAGCGGCTCGACGTCTGCGCCGTCTCCGACGCCATGGACAGCCTCGGCCTGAAGGGCTGGGTCGGCGGATTGATGCAGCAGGCCAGCAACCGCCGGATCGCCGGCCGGGTCGTCACCTACCGCCTGGTTCGCGCAAGCGAGGTGCCGGCTTCGCGGTCGCACGAGGCGCAGCCTCTCGGAATCCGGGCGATCGAGATCGCGCAGCCCGGCGAGATCATCGTCATCGAGCAGCGCACCGGCATCGATGCCGGCTCATGGGGCGGCATTCTTTCGCTCGGCGCGAAACTGCGGCACGTGGCCGGCGTCATTGCCGACGGCCCTGTGCGCGACATCGACGAGGCGCGGGGCTACGACCTGCCGATCTATTGCCGCAGCCTCACCGCGCTCAAGGGCCGCGGGCGGCTCGTCGAAGACGAGACCAACGGCGAGGTGACGATCGGCGACGTGAAGGTGAATCCGGGCGACTACGTCATCGCCGATGCGAGCGGCGTCGTCTTCGTCGCGGCCGCGGACATCGACCGACTCCTCGCCGAGGCCGAGGCGATCGTCGAACGCGAGACGCACATGGCCCAGGCCATGATCGAAGGCACGCCCATCGGCCAGGCCATGAGCGCCGACTACGAAGACCTGGTCCGCTGACTCCGGCAATTCCGGCAATTCCGGCAATTCCGGCAATTCCGGCAATTCCGGCGATTCCAGCGATCCACCCGACAATGACACCCATGCCATCCACGACGCCCAACGCCCATTCTGATCAAGCGCCCCGAACGCACCGCAAGGTGGTGCTCGCCTCGCGCCCCGCCGGCATTCCACAGGCCGAGCACTTCCGCATCGTCGAGTCGCCGATCCCCGAGTTGCAGGACGGTCAGTTCCTCGTGCGCAACGACTTCCTCTCGGTGGATCCCGCCATGCGCGGCTGGGTCAACGCGGCCGCCAACTATTCGGATCCGGTGCCGATCGAAGGCGTCATGCGCAGTTTCACCGCTGGCGTGGTGGTCGCGTCGCGGCATGCCGGCTACTCGGAAGGCGACGCCGTGATGGGCATGCTCGGCTGGCAGGAATACGCGGTGAGCGACGGCTCGGACATCCGGCGCAAGGTGGTGGAGACCGACCTGCCGCTGTCGCTCTCGCTCGGTGTGCTGGGGCTCAATGGCGTGACCGCCTATTTCGCGCTGACCGAGATGGGCGAGCCGCGGTCGGGCGAGACGGTGGTCGTTTCCACGGCCGCCGGCGCGGTCGGTTCCGCCGTCGGGCAGATCGCCGCCATCCTGGGCTGCCGAACGATCGGCATCACAGGCGGTGCGGACAAGGTCCGCATCTGCACCGAGGAATTCGGCTACGACCTGGCCGTCGACTACAAGGACGCGGGCTTTGCGGAGTCGCTGGCTCTCGCGTGTGCGGGCGGCGTCGATGTCTACTACGACAACACGGCCGGCCGGATCAGCGACACGGTGCTTCCGCTGATCAACAAGCGCGCCCGCATCGTCGTCTGCGGCACGGCATCGATCGCCAACTGGGAGCCCTGGCCCACCGGCCCGCGCGTCGAGCGCCATCTCCTGGTGAAGGCGGCGCGCATGCAGGGCTTCCTGGTGTGGGACTTCGAGCATCGCTACGAGGAAGCCGTTGCGAAGCTCGCACCATGGGTGCGCAGCGGCCGGCTGAAATACCGCGAGGAGATCCTGGACGGGCTGGAGAGCGCGCCCGATGCGATCGCCGGCCTGTACCGGGGCGACAACCTGGGCAAGCGGATCATCCGGCTGGCGCATTGACGCGCCCTTCCCGAGGGTTCCGCCGGACGACGCTCCCACCTCGACGCGTTAGGATCGAAGCCCGCAGGCCCACGGCGCCTGCGCCACGATCCGTATGCCCTTTCGCCTCGAACTCTCACTTCGCCAGCTGCGTGCATTCGACGAGGTCTACAAGCTCAGCAACCTGACCTACGCGGCCGAGTCCCTGCACATGACGCAATCGGCGGTCAGTGCGCTCATTCGCCAGATGGAAGAGTCCTTCGACGTGCAGCTGTTCGAAAGATCGTCCCGCATGCTGCGCCCCACGCCGGCCGGCGCGGCGGCGATCGAGAGGGTTCGCAGCATCCTGGGTTCGGTCGATGCGCTGCAGTCGCAATTGCACAGCTTCTCCCGCAGCGACGACGAGGCCTTCTCGTTCACCTGCGTGCCTTCGCTGGCGTCGGCGGTGGTGCCGGTACTGGCGAGGCTGAAGGAAGTCGCGCCGCGCATCCACGCCACCCTGTACGACGAGGGAGACATCGCGGTCATCGACCGGGTGGAGTCCGGCGAATGCGAATTCGGGATCGGTTCCTTCGCGCACAACCGGGAGAAGGTGGCCCAGATCGCGCTGCTGCAGGACCACGTCTTCGTCATCTGCTCGAAGACCTCGCACCTCGCCCGGTTGCCACGGGTCACCTGGCACGACCTGGAGAGCGAGCCGATCATCCATCTGTCGCGTGGCGTTTCGCTCAAGCACCTGCTGCTCGACCATCTGCCGGGCTGGAAGCCGACCTCCAAGCCCGCGTACGAAGTCGGCTTCATCCAGACCGCCTTGGCGATGGCCGCCCAGGGGCTCGGCGTGCTCATCCTCCCGGGCTTCTACGTGCGGGGCACGTTGCAAGCCTCGGGCATCCAGGCCTTGCGGCTGCACGATCCGGTGGTCGAGCATGCCTTCATGATCCACACGCGGCAGGGTCACGTGCTGTCGGCGCCCGCGCGCACCTTCCTCGACCTTCTCGTCGAGGAATTGACACCCAAGGCCTGAACTCTCGACGCTTCAAATTAATCTGGGAGCATCCTCAGAAAGAATCGCTTTGTGTCCCCGATGGCGGTTCGGATACTGCGTCGGCATCGCACTCGATGCCGAACGACGCAGAGCACCATCCATCTTTCGAGGACAACATGCTGAGCAAGGAACAGAACGAGCGCCTCACCCGCGTCGGCAAGGGCACGCCCATGGGCACGATGATGCGGCGCTACTGGCATCCGATCGCCCTGTCGACCGAACTGCCCGAAGCCGATGGCGATCCGATCGTGCGCAAGCTCCTCGGCGAGAAGTTCGTGCTCTTTCGGGACACCGAGGGCCGGGTCGGCATCATGGACGAGCTGTGCCTGCACCGCGGCGCCTCGATGGCGCTGGGCCGGGTCGAGGACGGCGGCATCCGCTGCATCTATCACGGCTGGAAGTTCGACGTCGAAGGCCGCCTGATGGAGACGCCCAACCATGCGGACCCGCGCGTGCTGGAGCGGCTGAAGGCGACGGTCTATCCGGTGCGCGAGCAGTCGGGCCTCGTCTGGACCTATCTCGGACCGAAGGACAAGGTGCCGCCCTTCAGGCGCTTCGCGTTCGACGAAGCCGCGCCCTCGCGCAGGCGCGCGATGCGCGTGAACGTGAAAGCCAACTACCTGCAGGTCTGGGAAGGCGGCACCGACACCTCCCACGCGGGCATCCTGCACAGCAACGTCACGCGCCCCACCTGGATCAAGGCCGAAGGCGCCAAGGTCGACGAGTTCGCGATCAAGGACATGGTGAACGATGCCTGGGACGACATGTCGCCCAAGCTCGAACTCGAGAACACGGGCTTCGGCTACCACTACGTCGGTATCCGCCAACTCGGCCGCGACTCCGGCGAGGTCAACGTGCGCCTGACGCCGGTCTTCATGCCGACCGGCCGCATCATCCAGCACCCGGACTTCAACGCGACGGTGTTCGACACGCCAATGGACGACGAGAGCACCGCGACCTTCCTGGTCGATGCCAGTGCGGTCAAGGATCTCTCTGTCGAGGAGCGACTGAGCCGCGCCGGCCTCAGCGACAGCCGCTTCTACGAGGACCATTCGTTCATCGCCAGCGAGGAGACCGGCTACTACCAGGACCGCGCGGCCATGAAGCAGAACCGCAGCTGGAGCGGCCTCACCGGCCTGACGCAGGAAGACTCTGTGGTCTGCCTGTCGATGGGTCCGGTCTTCGACCGCAGCACCGAGCATCTGGTCGCAGCCGACGCCGGCGTGGTGCGGCTGCGCCAGCGCCTGCTCGACTCGCTCGAACTGAGCGAGGCCGGCCAGGATCCGCTCGGCCTTCACTACGAGGACATGACCCGGGTCATGGGCTTCGACCGCAAGCTCAAGGCGGACGAATCCTGGCAGGACCATGCGAGCACGCACCGCCGCCTCTATCCGGCCCATCATGCAGAAGACTGACGCCTCCGACATCCGCTACGGCTCCTTGCTCGACATGCACGGACAGGGCTTCGTGGTCCTCGGCGTGGGGCCGGGCATCGGCGAACACACCGTGCGCGCCTTGGCGCAACTCGGCGCGAGGGTCCTGTGCGTGGACATCGATCCATCGCTCGCGACGAAGGTCGCCGAGGCGGTCGACGGCCATGCGATCGCCGCGGACGTCACGAAGCGGTCCGACATGCAGAAGGTCTTCGAGCAGGCGGACCGCCTCTTCGGCGCCGACTTCTTCGGCGTCGTCGACGTCGTCGGCATCGCCTTCGGCCGGCCGCTCACCGAGATGGCCGACGAGGACTGGCAGCGCCAGTTCGATCTGGTCTTCACCCACGCCCACCTGGCCATCCAGTACGGCGCGCCGCTCATGGCGCGCAACGGCCGGGGCAGCTTCGTGTTCGTCAGCTCGGTGGCCGGCCTCGGCGCCCGCGCCGGCAGGCTGCTCGGCTACGGCGCATCGAAGGCCGCGTTGAACCATCTCGTTCGAAGCGCGGCGCAGGAATGGGCGGGCCGCAAGATCACGGTCAACGCGGTGGCGCCGGGCATCACCCGCACACCGCGCCTCATCGCGGCCAACGGGCCCGACTTCTGGGAAGCGCTCGGCAAGCAGATCCCGGGCGGCCGCGCCGGCGAGATCTCGGACGTGGTTTCCGCCATCCTGTTCTTCGCCTCGGGCCTGGCGCGCCATGTGACCGGGAACATCCTGCCGGTCGACGGCGGCAGCCACGACCAGCCGCCGGCGACCCGCGCGCCCGCGCTGACGGAAGACCTGCGGCGTCCCGCCTGATGCATCGAAGCGCCGGCGTCAAGGCGCCAGCTCTTCGCCTCCGAGCATCTCCAGCAGCCTGGCGAATTCGGTGTGGTCCTTGCCGCTGCCCAGCGCACCGGCAGCCGAGGCCCACAATTCGCGGCACATGGATGTCATCGGTGCCGGCGTGCGCGTCTCCTGCGCCAGGGTGAGCGCGATGGTCAGGTCCTTCAGCATCAGGTCCAGGCCGAAGCCGGAATCGAACTTGCGCGACAGGACGAACTGCTTGAACTTCTTCTGCGTCGAGTTGTTCATGCCGGTCGACGAATTGAGCACGTCGACCATGGCCGCGGGTTCGAGGCCGAAGCGCTGGCCGATGAGCAGCGCTTCGACGCCGATCGCGAAACCCGCCGCCGAGACCAGGTTGTTCAAGGCCTTCATCGCATGCGCGCTGCCCACCTGGCCCGTGCCCAGGATGGACGAACCCATGCAGGCGAGAACCGGCCGCGCGCGCTCGATCTGCGCCGCGTCGCCGCCCACCATGATCGCGAGGTCGCCGGGCACCGCACGCTTCACGCCGCCGGAGACCGGTGCGTCGATCAGATGGATGCCGCGCGACTGCAGCCGCGCCGCCAGCGCCTGCGTGCGGGCGGGCACGCCGGAACTCATCTCGATCAGCAGCGCGCCGGGCCGGATGCGCTCCTCGATTCCGCCGATGACATCCTCGACGATCGCGCTGGTCGGCAGCATCGTGACGAGGATGTCGCTGGTCGCTGCGAGCTCGCCCGCGTCGGTGCAGCGGCAACCCGTTTCCTTGGCGAACGCCGCGGCACGTTCGGCCGAGCTGTCGGTGGCGAGCACTTCGAAGCCGCCCTGGCGCACCCGCGCCGCCATCGGCCAGCCCATGCTGCCGATGCCGATGAAGCCGACGACCGGGCCGCCGGTCATGCAGCGCCTTTCGCGGCCGGCGCCGGGATCGCGCCTTCGGCGACCAGCACACCATGCGCCGCCTTGAAGGCATCGAGGCCCGCCGGGATGCCGCAGTAGACGGTGGCGTGCAGCAGCGTCTCCTTGATCTCCTCCACGCTGACGCCGTTGGCCAGTGCACCCTTCACATGTAGCTTGATCTCCGCGGGTCGGTTCAACGCGGTCAGCATCGCGAGGTTCAGCATGCTGCGCGTCTTGTGGTCCAGCCCCGGACGGCCCCAGGCGTAGCCCCAGCACCACGCGGTGGTGATGTGCTGGAAGGCCGACATGAAGTCGTCGGCATTGGCGATGGAGGCGTCGACATAGCCGGCGCCGAGGACCTTCCGTCGCAATTGCAATCCGTTGTCGTACAGGTCCTGGACGGTGGTCGATTTGCTTGAAGTCATGGGTGTCTTTCTAGAGTTGCAGGAATCGGCTTCGAGCGCCGTCTTCGAACATCGACGGCACTCATTTCTCGGCCAACTCGATGTTCCTCATCGTGACGATCTCGCCCAACGAGGCGTAGTTCGGACCGGCGATGCGGCAGATCGGGTCGAGTGCGCGGGTGTCGATCTTTCCGTTCTTCACCAGGCCCTCGCGGGCATGCACGAGGAGCACTTCGCCCACCACGAACTCGGAGCCGCCACGGCCGAAGGAAACGATCTGGTCCAGCTTGCATTCCATGGCGACCGGCGCGTCGCGCAGCCGCGGCACCTCGACCCGGTCGCTCGCGGTCGTGGCCAGGCCGAGCACGTCCACCTCGCTGACATCGGGCGGATGCTCGGCGCTGCTCTCGTGGATCGCATGCCGGTCGGCGAAGCCGCCGATGTGGACCACGTATTCGCCCGAGGCGCGGATGTTGACTTCGGTGTCCTTGCGAACGCCCGCCTTGCGGCCGATGTTGATGCCGATCAGCACCGGGTTCATCGAGACGAAGGTGAAGGCCGAGAACGGTGCGAGGTTGAGCACGCCTTCCGCGGAAAGACTCGTGACCCAGGCGATCGGACGCGGCACGACGATGCCGGTCATCAGGCGATAGGCGATGGGGGGTGTCAACGATCGAATGTCTATCGGCATCTTCTTTCCGTCCATGGAACCGCGTCCGGTCTCGTGCCGGGACTTTAGGGCGCCGTCCCGACGCCAGGAAACGCGTTATTTCGATGGTGCTATCGATTTTTCTTGAGCCGGTCTTCGCGTTCGACGCGTGCCTTAAGATCTGCGCCGGAAGACATCCGCTTTCCGCCGAAGACGACGCCATGCAGAACACCGACAGACCTCGCCAAGGCGAACCCGCCGCATCCGACGGCGCGCAGGCGGCCGAGCGCCGTTCGCCGAGCCTGAGCGAAATGATCACGATGCAGTGGCAGCGAGAGCGCAGCGACCTCGACCTCCAGAGCTTCCTGCTGAGCATCTACATGATGCGTCTCGGCACCCTGGTGGAGCGTGGCTTCGATCGCTATTGCCAGAAGCGCCACAAGATCAACGGCGGCGACATGCGACTGATGCTGGCCCTGCGCCGCAGCGGCCCGCCCTACGTGCGGCGGCCGACCGACCTGTTCCGCGCGCTCCTGGTCACCTCGGGTGCGGTGACCAAGAAGGTCGACCGACTGGTGGAGATCGGCTTCGTCGAGCGGCTGCCGGACCCGACCCACAGCGGCGGCTTCCTCGTCCACCTCACCCGCCGCGGCCTGCAAGCGGTGGAGGAAGCCATCGAGCACCTGGCGAGCCACAACCCGCTGGCGCCGGCGATGGAACGCCTGTCGCCCGAGGCCCGCCAGCGCGGCACCGACTTCGCGCTGGCACTGCTCTCCGATCTCGAGCTCGGCGGCGAGCACGAGGCCGACGAGGCGGAAGCCGCCGCGGGCGGACGGGCGGCGAAGCGAAAGTAAGGCGCGCCCCGAGCGCGTTCTTCCACAGAAGCAAATTCGAGGCCCGGCGGGCCGATTCGGGTGCGCGCGCCTGCTCGGGACTTTCCCCTACATGACGCGAACGCAGGTCCTGCACATAATCTTCCATGGAAGTAGATTCGGATAGGCTTCCAGCGCAACGGACCCATCACATCGCATGACCCCCACAGACATCGCCTCCCTCCTCGATGACCGTCCAGCCGACGGCATCTTCCGCATCGAACGGCGCGCGTTCCAGGATCCCGACGTCTTCGACCTGGAGATGCGCCATGTGTTCGAGGCCAACTGGGTGTTCCTCGGCCTCGACTCGCAGGCGCCCAAGCCGCACGACTACATCACGACATGGCTGGGGCGTGCGCCGGTGCTCGTCTCGCGCGGCGCCGACGGGCAATTGCGCTGCTTCATCAACAGCTGCAGGCACAAGCGCTCGACGCTCGCGCACCTGCCGAGCGGCAATGCGCGAGTCCATACCTGCCGCTACCACGGCTGGGTCTTCGACAGCAGCGGCGCCAACAAGCTGATCAAGTCGCGCGAGGAAGGCGCCTACAGCGAGTCCTTCGAACATTCGGATCGCGACCTGGAGCCGATCGCGAAGTTCGAGAACTACCGCGGCATGCTCTTCGGCAGCCTCAATCCGGATGCGCCTTCACTGGACAGCTATCTCGGCGACGCCAAGGCGGTGCTCGACCTGGTGCTCGACCAGAGCCCGCAAGGCATCGAGCTGATCCCGGGCGTCGTGCGCTACACCTTCGAGGCCAACTGGAAGTTCCAGCTGGAGAACTGCAGCGACAGCTACCACTTCACCTCGACCCATCCGTCCTTCCTGCGCCTGGCCGAGCAGCGCGCCCGCAGCGCCAAGGAAACCGGCGACATCAAGACCGTCTGGCACAACAACAAGCCCTGGGAGTCGGCCGAGGCCCGGCTCGGTACCTTCAGCTTCGAGCATGGCCACAGCCTGTTGTGGTCGTCGCAGGTCAATGTCGACACCCATCCCCTGTTCGGGCAATTGCCGGAACTGACCGAACGGGTCGGCCAGGTCCGCGCCAAGTGGATTCTCTCGACCCGCAATTTCACGATCTTCCCGAGCCTGCAGATCGCCGAGAACGCGGCCAGCCAGATCCGCGTCATGCGGCCGCTGTCGGCCACCCGCACCGAGATGATCACCTACTGCTTCGCGCCGATCGACGAGAAGCCGGAGGCCCGGGCGCAGCGCATCCGGCAATACGAGGACTTCTTCAATCCCAGCGGCCTGGCCACGCCCGACGACACCGTCATCTACGAGGACTGCCAGCAGGGTTACGCCGCGCCGACGCCGAGATGGCAGCTCGGCTACATGCGCGGCATCGCGGCCACTTCGGATCGGTCGAACAGCTACGCACGCGAGCTCGACATCGATCCGGTCGCCTCGGTCGACGGCCCGGTGAACCTCTACGACGAGACGCTCATGCACACGACCTACCGTGCGTGGCACCGGCAGCTGGTCCAGGGCGCGCAGCACGACGGCGCGTTGCGCGAGAAGGATGCCGCATGAAGGACGACGCCCTGGAACTCGCCAAAGACATCCCCGCCCGCGAGGCGCTGCTGCTCGACACCCAGCGCTGGGACGAATGGCTGGACCTCTTCACCGACGACGTGGTCTTCTGGATCCCGGCATGGCGCACAGTCGACCAGGTCACCGAGAACCCGATGACCGAGTTGTCGCTGATGTACCTCAAGGGCATCGGCGCATTGAAGGAACGGGTGTGGCGCGCACGCTCCGGGCTCTCGCGCGCCTCCGCCGTGATCCACCGCACCTCGCACCTGCTCGGCAGCACGCTGCTCGAGCGCGACGAAGGCAGCGACGACACCTGCCGCATGCAGGCGGCCGCGGCGGTCCATGTCTACGACCCGCTGCGCTTCACCGCGCATTGCTTCTTCAGCCGCTACGAGCACACGCTGCGCCGCACGCCGGCCGGCTGGAAGATCGCCGGCAAGCGCATCACGCTCATGAACGACCGCGTGCCGACGATGCTGGATTTCTACAGCGTCTAGGCACGGCCACACGACGAAAGCCCGACGATGGACAGCACCACCCTCACCCGCACCGACCAGCCGTCGACCTCTGCCCAGGCGGCCGAACAGGACATCCGGCGCGATCTCGCGGCCTGCTACCGGCTGGTCGACCACTACCGCTGGAACGACCTCACCTACACGCACATCTCCGCGCGGCTCGACGAGCGCGAGGAGTTCCTGCTCAACCCCTTCGGCCTCCTGTTCGACGAGGTGACCGCCTCCAACCTGGTGAAGGTCGACCCCGAAGGCAAGGTGCTCCAGGACGCGACTGGCCTCGGCGTCAACGCCGCCGGCTTCGTGATCCACAGCGCGGTCCACGCGGCGCGGCCCGACGTGCGCTGCGTCATGCACACGCACACCGCCGCGGGCATGGCGGTGTCGACGCATCCGCAGGGGCTGCTGCCGATCACCCAGCATGCGATGCGCTTTCACGGCCGCATCGGCCGGCATGCGTACGAAGGCATCGCGCTGGATCCGGCCGAGCGCGAGCGCCTGGCCCGCGATCTCGGCAGCCACGGCGCGTTGATCCTGGAGAACCACGGCCTGCTGACCTGCGCGCCCACCGTCGCCGAGGCCTTCAACCTCATGTACTACCTCGAGCGCGCCTGCCAGGCGCAGGTCGCCGCCTTGAGCAGCGGCGCGGTGCCGATCAAGGCCGCCGACGACGCGGTGGAGAAGACCGCGCGCATCTTCGACCAGTTCGGTGCCGAGGCGAGCCAGCGGGACTGGAAGGCGATGCTGCGCATGCTGGACCGACGGGGGCTCGACTACCGGGAATGAGCACACGGTGGCGCCGATTGGATTCCAGGAATATTCTCTCGGTCTCGTCAACGCCACCTTTCGTGCGCATCCACTCATTCAAGCCCCATGACCCGCTCCCCTGAACTCGGCGACCCCTCCCTCGACACCGAACATCGCGAACTCGAACGACTGATCGACCAGCTCGCCGACGCACCCGCCGAGCAGATGCTGGGCTGCCTCGACGCATTGACCGCACGGGCCTCCGATCACTTCGCCGACGAGGACCGCGACCTGCGCGAGATGAAGAGCGGCGACGCCAGCTGCCATCTCGACGAACATGCCGCGGTGCTGAAATCGCTGCGCGAAGTCCGTGGCCTGGTCGAAGCCGATCCTTCGGCACCCAGGTCGATCAACCTGGTCGCCGGCCTCTCGAGCGAATTGCAGCGATGGCTGCCGGAACATGTGTTCGCCATGGACGCGGGCATTGCGAACCAGCGCTCCAGGCGGCGCCTGGGTGGCCTGCCGATCGTGATCTCGCGCAAGCTGGATCTCGGCGACGCGCGGGACTGACTACGCCGCCGGGGCGCCGGCCAGGTGCGCCTGCAGGAAGGCCTCGAGCAGCTCGCCCGAGTCGCGATGGATCGTCCCGATGCTCAACACGCCCGACACATGGTTGTGGCCCGCGAGCCAATGCAGCGGCGGGCAGGCGCCCCGCGCGCCGGTCAATGCGCTGGCGAACTCCAGGGTCTGCTGCGCGATCGCCGGCGGATCGTATTGCGCCAGCGTGAGCATGACGGGCACCTGGCTGCGCGCGACATGGGTGGCGGGCGACCGCAACTCGAATTGCGTGGCATCGGTTCCGAAATAGGCCTGCTGCCCGGGCGCGAGCGGCGGCTTCACCTTGTAGTAGCCGCTCATGAGCACCGCGGCCCGCACCTGCCGGGCGGCAGCCGCCGCGGTGGCTTCCTCGAAAAGATAGCTCGCCACGTGGCAGCAACCCGAGGACTGGCCCACCAAGCCGAGTCGATTCGCGTCACCGCCGAGGGTCGCGGCATTCTTCGCGATCCATTCGACCACGGCACCGACGTCGTCCCGCCCGGCCGGCCAGGGATCGGTGCCCCCGAGCCGGTAGTTCATCGTCAGCGCCAGGAAGCCCTTCGAAGCCAGATAGCGGCCGACGTTGGCATAGAAGTTCGGCGTCGCCCGCTTGTCGCCGCCGACGAATCCGCCGCCGTGCACGTAGAGCACGACCGGCAGGTCCTTGCCGCCGACGCTGAACACGTCGAGCCGGTGCCGCGCATGCGGGCCGTAGGCCAGGTCGGCCTTCTCGATCTCGGCCGGCGCCACTTCCAGGTGCGGTTCGTACAGTGCGCGTGTCGCATCGTTGAGCGCCAGGTCGAATCTGGCGCCGAATCCCCGGATGTCGGCAAGCAGCTTTTGCAGCACCTTGTCATCTGTGGAAGCAAGGCCGGCGGGCTGCGGATGGGACGAGGTCATGGGTCGGTTTCCTTGTAGCTGGACGTGTTTCACGTCGAATGGTTTGAAGTCCGCGTCGGGTAGATGCGCGAATAGAGACGGTGAAGAACCTCGCCGGCGGTCGCGCCTTCGTCCAGGGGCACGGTCGAATGGAACTTCGGCTCGGCGCCTGCGCCACGGGTTTCCTGCAGCATCGGCGTGACGCGGGCGTCGTCGTCGGCGTTCATGAAGAAGGCGACCGAATAGCGCTGCCTGCCCGAGCGGTTGATCACGCGGTGCGGCGTGGCCTTGAAGAGACCGTTCGTCCACAGCTTCAGGGTCTCGCCGATGTTGACGACATAGCTGCCCGCGACCGGCGTGACGTCGACCCATTCCTGGTTCCTGCCGAGGATCTGCAGGCCGCCGGTGTCGTCCTGCAGCAGCAGGGTGAGAGCGCAGTTGTCGGTGTGCGGCCGGATGCCGAAGCGGCCATCGGATTCATCCGACGGACTCTGCGGCGGATAGTGGATGAGCCGCAGCAGCGATAGCGGCGACTCGAAATAGCCCAGGAAGACATCCTCGTCGAGGTCGATCCCCAAGGCGGCGATCTTCAGCAGGTCGCGCGTGAGCGCCGAGACCGCGTCGACGTATTGCGCGACTTCCGACTGCATGCCCGGCAAGGCCGGCGGCCAGACGTTGGCGCCGTTCATCGGCTTGCCGGCGAAGGTCTGCTGCCGGCCCTGCGCGGGCTCCCGCCATGCATGGAAGGCCTCCATCAGTGTGCCCTTCATGGCGGCGTCGCCCGACAGCTTCATCGGCAGGTAGCCGCTGAAATGCTCGCTGCCCGCCATGGAGATCGCGCGCTTGTCTTCATCCGGCAGCGCGAAGAAGGCGCGGCCGAGATCGAACATGCCGTCGATCTGCGGCTGCCGGACGCCATGGTTGACGATGTAGAAGAAGCCGACTCCCACGCAGGCCCGCACCAGTTCGCGGCCCAGCCGGCGGCGAACTTCGATGTCCGGATGCCGCAGGTCGGTCATGTCCAGGATGACGACCTCTCCCGCGGGCTTCTCTTGTTCTGAACGTGCAGTCATGCTGCCTCCTTGTGTCGATCGATGCCCATGGCCCGGCGCTCGCTGAAGACGAAGTCCTCCAGGTCGCGCCGGCCCGAGAAGGCGCCGGGCGCGATGGCCGGCGCATGGTCGAGTTGCGTCACCTGCCGCCACTCCTGGATGAAGATGCGGCGAAGGATCTTCCACTCGCCGTCGCGGCGCTGCACCCGGTCGACATACCGGGCGCGAGACACCAGGTCCACATGGCGGTCGGCACGGAACGGCGCGCCCGCCGGTGCCAGCGCGGTCGCCGCACCCGGAACGAAGCGCTGCACGACGGCCAGGCAGGCCTCGACCAGTGCGTTGTCCTCGTCGGAGAATTCGATGAGGATGTTGGTCATCTGGTGCATGCAGAAGCAAATGCCCGCATGCCGCTGCCGCAGCCAGTCGATCAACCCGGGAATGTCGCCTCGATAGGCGCCATGGTCGTCGTAGGCGTCCGGGTGGAACAGCGACGGCATCGATGCGAGGTCGAGCCGGTCGATGGCGCGGCACCAGCGATGTTCGAGGTCCTCGATGGCCAGTCGATCGGCGACCCTGTCGCCAGTGAATCCGGTCCTGCCGTGCATCGCTCGATCAGGCCTTCTTCGCCATGCCGTAGTTGATGAGCAGTTCGCGCTGCTCCTTGGCCGCACGAATCACGTAGTTCGTGAAGTCCTGCGTGCCCATGTAGCGCGGCACCTGGTCCGACTGGTCGAGCACGCCGAGCAGCGTCGGCTGCTCCAGTGCGAACTTGAAGGCGTCGTGCAGCGCCCTGACCGTGTCGGGTGCCATGTGCGCCGGCCCCGCCAGCCCGGTCGGGCTGTCGACGTTGACCGTGTAGCCCAGGTCCTTGAAGGTCGGCACGTCCGGCCAGCTCTTCAGCTTGTTCGGCGAGGCGACCGCCAGGATGCGCGCCTTGCCCGCGCGCACCAGCGAACTGACGCTCACGATCGGCTCGACCGAGAACGCGATATAGCCCCCGAGCAGGGCCGGAATGCTCTCGGCGCTGCCCTTGTAGCCCACCGGAACCCACTGCAGGTTGTCCTTGCGGGCAATGCCCTCGGCCAGGATGTGGCTGGTCTGGTTCGGCCCGGGCGGCGCGCCGAAGGAAATCTTGCCCGGATTGGCACGGCCATAGGCCACGACATCGGCCCAGGTCTTGAACGGCGACTCGGTCCGCACGACCAGCCCGAAGATGGTCTCGGCGATGTTGACGATGAAGGTGAAGTCCTTGATCGGGTCGTAGTCGACGTCTTCCAGCACCGGCTGCCGCCACAACGGCGGCCCGACGACGCCGATGGTGTAGCCGTCCGGCGGCGCGTTCCTCACCGTGAGGAAGGAGACCACGCCGGCGGCGCCCGGCTTGTTGAAGACGATCACCGGTTGCCCCAGCTTCTTGCCGGCGTCGACCGCTGCCGCACGCATGATCTGGTCGTTGATGCCGCCCGGCGGATTGCCGACGACCAGCCGGATCGGGTGGTCGGGAAAGCTGCCCGCGAAAGCCGGCGCTGCGAGGCTCGCGGCGGTCAATCCGGTCGCGACCGAAAGAACGCGTCGCCGGGTCCACAGGTCGGTTGATTGCGATGGGTTCAAGTCTGACTCCTGTTAGGCGGCCGGAGTCTATGCAAGCGATTCGTCGCTGAACACCTGCAAGTTCTTATGCCGCTATCTGTTTTGGCGATGCGCGTCAAAGCAGATGACGGCATAGAAAAAAGTTGGTGGGCGGCAATGCCGTCACCTCCCAGAATGCGCGATCAACTCGAGAGACCGCCTGTGAATCAAGACCCAGAACCCATTCCCCGATTCGCCGATTCATTGCAATTGACCGGCCAGAACTTCGTCGTGCTCGGCGCCGGCCAGGGCATCGGCGAGAACACCGTCCATGCACTGGCACAGGGCGGTGCGCGCGTGCTGTGCGTCGATCTCGACGAAGGCCGCGCCAGCGCGGTGGCGAAGGCGGCCCGCGGCATCGCGTGCGTCGCCGACATCTCGACGCGCGCCGGTGTCGAGAAGATCTTCGCGACCGCGAAGCGCGAATTCGACGGCCGCCTCGACGGCATCGTCGACGTGGTGGGCATCGGCGTCGGCAAGACCCTGAACACGCTCGACGACCAGAGCTGGCAGCACCAGTTCGACATGGTGGTCGGCCACGCCTTCCTGGCGCTGCAACTTGGCACGCCACTGCTTGCGCGCGGCGGCAGCGTCGTCCTGGTGGGCTCGATGGCCGGCGAATGGCCGCGCGGCGGCACGCTGCTGGCCTATGCCTCGGCCAAGGCCGCGCTGCACCACCTGGCCCGCAGCGCCGCGCAGGAACTCGCGCCCCAGGGCATCCGGGTGAACGTGGTGGCACCCGGGCTCACGCGCACCCCGCGCCTGCTCGACGCGAACGACGAGGCCTTCTGGCAGGCGCAGGCCGCCGAGATCCCGCTGAGCCGCGCGGGCACGCCCGCCGACATCGCGAACGCGATCCTCTTTCTCTCGTCGCCGATGGCCGCGCACATCACGGGCGTGGTGCTGGCCGTCGACGGCGGCGCCAACATCGGCATGCTCCGCCCGATCGCCAAGTCCGCGCGTGCGAGCTGATCGCCACTCACAACCAAAGGAAGCAAGAATGTTGAAAAGAAAACTGGGCACGAGCGGACTGGAAGTCTCGAACGTCGGCCTCGGCTGCATGGGCATGAGCCGAAGCTACGGCGCCGCCGACCGCAACGAATGCCTCGCCACGCTGCGCGAAGCGGTCGACACCGGCGTGACCTTCTTCGACACCGCGGAGGTCTACGGCCCCTTCGACAACGAGGAACTGCTGGGCGAGGCGCTCGAAGGCGTGCGCGGCAAGGTCGTCATCGCGACCAAGTTCGGCTTCAGGATCGACCCGACCCGCAAGCCCTCGGTGACCGGCCTGGACAGCCGTCCGGAACACATCCGCGAGGTCTGCGACGCGGCGCTCAAGCGGCTGCGCACCGATGTCATCGACCTCTTCTACCAGCACCGGGTCGACCCCGCGGTGCCGATCGAGGACGTCGCCGGCACCGTGAGCGGCCTGATCGCCGAAGGCAAGGTGCGCTACTTCGGCCTCTCCGAGGCCGGCGCCGACACCATCCGCCGGGCCCATGCGGTGCAACCGGTGTCGGTCGTCCAGAGCGAATATTCGCTGTGGGAGCGCGACCCCGAGGCGGCCATCCTCCCGACGCTGGAAGAACTGGGCATCGGCTTCGTCGCCTACAGCCCGCTCGGCCGCGGCTTCCTCACCGGCGCGGTGAACCTCGACACCACCTTCGAGCAAGGCGATGCGCGCGCGGTCAATCCGCGCTTCTCGGCCGAACATCGCAAGCAGAACATCGCGCTGGTCGAGTCGGTGTCGGCCATCGCGGCCGAGCGCGGCGTCACGCCGTCGCAGCTGGCGATCGCCTGGGTGCTGGCGCAGAAGCCGTGGATCGTGCCGATCCCGGGCACCCGCCGGTCGGCGCGGCTGCACGAGAACACCGCGGCCGGACAGATCCAGCTGACACCGCAGGAGCTGGCGAAGATCCGCGCACTGATCGAGTCCTTCGTCATCGCGGGCGACCGCTATGCGCCTTCGGCCATGGCCATGCTGGATCGCAGCAAGGCCGCCTGATTCGCTTGGCGTCCGACTGAGCGAACCCACCAGTCGACGCTAGTCGAACTTCACGCCCTTCCCGAGCGTCTTCCAGCGCGCGATCTCCGAATCGATCTGGCGCGCGAAGGCCTCGGGGGACGTGAAGTCGACCTCGAAGCCGACCGCGGCGATGCGCTCGCGCACCTTCGCATCGAGCAGGGCGCGGCCCAGCGCCGCGTTCAGGCGTGCGACATCGGCGTCCGGCGTGCCCTTGGCGACGAAGGCGCCGACCCAGCCCATCATGTCGAGGTCGGTGTAGCCCGACTCGCCGAAGGCCGGCACGTCCGGCAGCGAGGCGCTGCGCCTGGGGCCGGTCACCGCGAGCACCTTGATCTTTCCGGACTCCTCGAAGCTCTTGAAGATGCCGGGCGAGCCGAAGGTCGCCTGGATCGTGCCGGACATCACCGCCGCCAGCGACTCCACCTCGCCGCCCTTGTACGGAATGTGTTCCATCCGGATGCCGGCCTGGCGGCCGAAGATCTGGCCGTCGAGATGCTGGATGGAGCCGATGCCGTTGCTGCCGTAGTCGATCTCGGTGTCGGCGGCCTTGACCTTCCTGACCAGGCCGTCGAGGCTCGCGACGTTCATCGCCGGACTGACGGCGAAGGCGAAGCCGCTCGACACCATCTGCCCGACCGGCTTCAGGAGCGGCAGCACGTCCTTGATGTCGCGACGCAGCGCCGCGTTCTGCACCAGGCCGCTGAAGCCCAGCAGCACCGTGTGCGCGTCGGGCGGTGAATTGGCGACCGACATCGCGGCCAGCACGCCGTTGCCGCCGGGCTTGTTCTCGACGATCACCGGAAAGCCGATCTGCTTGCGCAGGCCGTCGGCGATCGCACGGGCGACCGTGTCGCCGCCGCCGCCGGCGGCGATCGGCATCACGAGCGTCACCTGCCGGTTCGGGAACTGCCTCTCTTCGCCGAAAGCCAGGCCGGCCGACGCCGCGAGACCCGCGGCGACGAGGCCGCGCGTCACTGTTCTTCTTTTCATCGTGTCTCCTGTCGGGCCAATGCCCTATGCGCTCGACTTCGGCAGGAATTCCTTCCAGTTCGAACCGGCCGGCGCGCTCACGTGCACGCCCCGCAGGTTCGCCACCGAGCGCGACGCGCTGCTGGGACGCTGGTTGCGCTCCACTTCCTGCGGCAGCTTGAGCAGCGAGCGGTAGAGCATCGCGATGCCGACGTCCGCCGCGCAGAGCATCTCGCGGTCGCGCGGCCGGATCGGTCCGCCGGCGACGCCGACCACGGCGTCTTCGAGGGTCAAGGTCGGCAGGCCGGAAAAGTGGCCCTTGCGCATCGCGTCGCGGTCCTGGTGCCAGCCGTTCTCGCGGCCCATCCGGCGCGGCGACGCATAGCCCGAGCGCGTGAAGCCATGGGCCTCGAGCAGCTCGGGCGTGCGGCCCACCAGCTCGACCTGCTTGGTACGGAGCGGCTCCTCGCCGAAGCGCTGCTCGCCGTCCCACCAGATCGTGTAGAAGGCCGACTTCTCGTCCGACAGCGGCACCACCGCGGAGGCCTGGTCGCCATTGGGGTTCAGCACCCAGAAAGGCAGCAGGAAGGGCGCGATGCGGATCTGCGCCTCGCCGTCGATCTCGCGCACCGCGCTGTAGTACATGCCGAAGTCGGTGGGCTCGACGCCGATGGCGGGCGCCGCGTCGAACTTCATGTGGCTGGTCTTGGTCGCGAAGTTGAGATCGCTGCTCGCGCTGCGCTCCAGGAAGCTCTTGTGCAGCACCGACAAATGCGCGCTGTCGACCATGCCTTCGAGCAATTGCACGTAGTTGCAGCCGATGATCGAGACCGTGTGATGCCGCATCGACGGCTCCGAGCCCAGCCACGGGAAGTCGGGGAACGGCGGCGGCTCGACGTCACCCAGGTAGGCCCAGACCAGGCCGCCGCTCTCGCGCGTCGGATAGGAGCGGGCCTTCAGGCGCGACTTGAATGTCGGGTCGATCGCATTGGGTGTTTCCATCACCGTGCCATCGACCGAGAAGAGCCAGCCGTGATAGATGCAGCGGATGCCGCCGGACTCGACCCGGCCGATGGTCAGTGAGGACGCACGGTGCAGGCACAGCTCGTCGAGCAGTCCGATGCGGCCTTCGCTGTCGCGAAACGCCACGAAGCTCTCGCCGAGCAGCTCGACGTGAACCGGGTCGCCGTTCGGCTCCGGAAGATCGGCGCTCGACAGTGCCGGCAGCCAGAAATGCCTGAGCGCCTTGCCCATCGGCGTGCCGGGGCCGACGCGGCACATCCGTTCGTTGTCTTCAGTTGAAAGCATGCTTCTTCTCCGTGGATCGGTGATGCAGTGACGAAGGAAATGCACCTTGCGATCACTGCTGGAACCACGGATTTTCTGGCTCGGGATTCACGCGTGAGGCGATATTTTCCGAGGGCGCCATCACGGATCACGCAGGGTCGCGAAGCACGCGGCCTTCCAGCGGATATTGCGGATCGTTGTAGCCGTAGGTCGCGGCGTAGCCTGCCGGCACCAGGCCCTCGATGATGGCCTCGTCCTCCGGAGTGAGTCGCACCGCCAAGGCCGCCAGGTACTCCTGCCACTGCGCCAGCGTGCGCGGACCGCCGATGACCCCATGCACCAGCCGGTTGCGCAGCACCCAGGCCAGCGCGAAGCCGACCGCGCTGAGTTGCCTCTCGGCCGCGTGCGCCTTGAAGGCCTGCGAGAGCTCGAGCGACCGCGGCTGGAACTCCGTCTGCAAGAGGCGCTTGTCGCCGCGGCCGGCGCGGCTGCCGGGATCCGGCGCCTCGTTCGGCCGGTACTTGCCCGACAGCACGCCGCGCGCTAGCGGGCTGTAGGCGACCACGCCGACGCCGTAGTGATCGCACGCCGGGAGCAGCTCGGTCTCGATCTGCCGGTTGACGGCGCTGTAGGGCGGCTGGCAGGCGATCGGCGCCGGCACGCCCATGCGATGCGCCGTCTCGACCAGGTGCGCCACGCGCCAGGCGCGGAAGTTGGAGACGCCGTAGTAGCGGATCTTGCCGAGCTCGATCAGCCGCGCCATGGTGCCGACGATCTCCTCGACCGGTGTCGACTCGTCGTCCCGGTGCATGTAGTAGAGGTCGATCCAGTCGGTGCCGAGGCGGCGCAGGCTGTGGTCGACTTCCTGCAGCAGCCAGCGCCGCGACAGGCCGCGGTCGTTGGGTTCGTTGCCGACCGGGTTCGCGACCTTGGTCGCGACGATCCACCGCGCACGGTCCGACGCGATCAGCCGGCCGACGAAGCGCTCGGATTCGCCGCCGCCGTAGTTGTCGGCCGTGTCGATCGCGTTCAGTCCAGCGTCGCGCGTGGCCGCCACGATGTCGCGCGACGCCGCCTCGTCGGTCTGGCTGCCGAACATCATGGTGCCCAGCCACAGCGGCGGCACGCGCAGGCCGCTTCGGCCCAGCGGCCGGAAGGGAATGTCGGAAGCCATGGTCAGGCCGCGCCCGTCTTGGCGAGGAAGGCGACCAGCTCGGGCATCAGCGCGCCGGGCTCGGCCGCGGCCGCCGCCTTCAAGGTGGCATGCACGCCGTCCGCGATGGCGTGCGCCGCGTCGCAACCCTGCGCCGCGGCAACGTAGTAGCCCATGTCCTTCAAGCCGTTCGAGATGGTGAACTGCAGGCCCTTGGGATCCTTGGCGAGCAGGAAGGGCCTGAGGCGCTCCAGCGCCACACCGGCACCGCCGCCCTGCGCCAGGATCTGCACGAAGACCTCGGCCGGCACGCCCGAGCGCTCGGCGCAGGCCGCGGCCTCGGCGATCAGGGACACCGAGCCGAGCGACACGTAGTTGTGCAGCAGCTTCATCTGGTGGCCCGAGCCGACCGCGCCGACGTGCGTGATGTTCTCGGCGAAGCATTCCAGGATCGGCCGGCATTCCGCCAGCACCTGCGCATCGCCGCCGACCAGCAGGTTGAGCCGGCCCTCGGCCGCTTCCTTGGGGGTGCGGGTCATGGCGGCATCGATGAAGCGGCTGCCCGCGTCCTTCACCAGGCCGGCGAGGCGCTGGGTCGAGGTGGGGATGGCGGTGGAGCAATCGATGACCAGCGAGCCCGGGCGCAGGCCCTGCAGCACGCCGCCTTCGGACAGCAGGGCGTCTTCCACCTGCGGCGAGCCGGTCACGCACAGGATGACCACGTCGACCGCCTCGGCCAGGTCGCGGCCGCGCTGGAAGGTGCGCGCGCCCGCCGCCTTCAGCGCGTCCAGCGGCTGGTTGCCGGCGTGCTCCAGCAGCGACAGCGGATAGCCGTGCCTGGCGATGTTGCCGGCGATGCCCAGGCCCATCAGGCCGACACCCACCATTCCGATCTTCTTCTTCGTCATGTTCGTCTTTCGCAAAATGGATTTATCGGATGCGCCGCTCGTTCAGCCCGCCGGCACAGACGTATTTGATCTCCAGATAGTCGTCCACGCCGTATTTCGAGCCTTCCCTGCCGACGCCGGATTCCTTGACACCGCCGAATGGTGCGACCTCTGTCGAGATCAACCCTTCGTTCAGCCCGACGATGCCGACCTCCAGCGCCTCGGCCACGCGCCAGGACCGGGCGTAGTCCCGAGTGTAGAAGTAGGCGGCCAGGCCGAAGGCGGTGTCGTTGGCCATCGCGACCGCTTCTTCCTCGGTCTCGAAGCGCACCAGCGGCGCCACCGGGCCGAAGGTTTCCTCGTGCATCAGCTTCGACTTCGGCGACACGTCCGCCAGGATGGTCGGCTTGAAGAAGCGCCCGCCCAGCCGGTGCGAGCCGCCGCCGGTGAGCACCGTGGCGCCCAGCGCCACCGCATCGTCGATGTGCTCGCGCACCTTGGCCACCGCGGCGTCGTCGATCAGCGGGCCCAGGGTGACGCCGCTCTCGAGCCCGTCGCCGACCACCTGGGCTTCGACGACGGTCTTCAGCTTCTGCGCGAAACGTTCGTAGATGCCGTCCTGCACGAAGATCCGGTTGGCGCAGACGCAGGTCTGGCCGGCATTGCGGAACTTGGAGGCCATCACTCCCGCGACCGCCGCGTCCAGGTCGGCGTCGTCGAAGACGATGAAGGGCGCATTGCCGCCCAGTTCCATCGAGACCTTCTTGACCGTCGCCGCGCATTGCACCATCAGCTGCTTGCCGATCTCGGTCGAGCCGGTGAAGGACAGCTTGCGCACCGTCGGGTTGGAGGTGAGTTCCTGGCCGATGGTCGCGGCCGACCCGGTCACCACGTTGAGCACGCCCGGCGGGATGCCTGCTTCCAGCGCCAGTTGACCGAGCGCGAGCGCCGAATACGGTGTCGCGGATGCCGGCTTGATGACGATCGTGCAGCCCGCGGCCAGCGCGGCGCCGGCCTTGCGCGTGATCATCGCGTTCGGGAAGTTCCAGGGCGTGATGGCGGCCACGACGCCGACCGGCTGCTTCAGCACCACGATGCGGCGATCGTTGGTCGCCGCCGGGATGATGTCGCCGTAGACCCGCTTGGCCTCCTCGGCGAACCATTCGATGAAGCCGGAGCCGTAGGCGATCTCGCCCCTGGCTTCCGCCAGCGGCTTGCCCTGCTCCAGCGTGAGCAGCATCGCGAGGTCGTCCTGGTGCGCCATGCACAGGTCGAACCAGCGGCGCAGCAGCTTCGAGCGGTCCTTGGCGCTGGTCTCGCGCCAGGCGGGCAGCGCCTTGTCGGCGGCGGCGATGGCGGCGCGCACGTCGGCGGTCGTCAGGCGCGGCACGCTGCCCAGCACGCTGTCGTTGGCCGGATTGGTGACCTGGAGCGTCGCGCCGTCCGCGGCGTCGATCCACGCGCCGTCGACGAGGCATTGTTGGCGAAAGAGTTCGGTGTGACTGAGTTTCATGAGGGTGGTGGGTTGGCTGTCAGCAAAGCAGGTTGTCCGGGGTCTCGCCGCGGGCCAGCGCCTCCACGCCGTGGATGAGCAGCCAGCCCATCGCCTCGCGTGTCTCGTCGGTGGCGCTGCCGATGTGCGGCGTGAGAAAGACGTTGTCCAGGGCGCGGTAGCCCGGATGGATATTCGGCTCGTTGGCGAAGACGTCGAGCCCGGCGGCACGGACGCGGCCTTGCCGGAGCGCATCGACCAGCGCATGGTCGTCGACGAGGTCGCCGCGAGAGATGTTGACGACCACTGCGCCCGGCGGCAGCAGCGCCAGCCGCCCGGCGTCGATCGCGCCGCGCAGCGACGGCGCGCCGGGCGCGGCGATCATCAAAATGTCGCTCTCCAGTAGCAGGCCGTCGAGCGTCGGGTGATAGGTCGCGCCGGCTTCCCACTCCGGGTCGAGGCGGCTGCGGTTGTGATAGTGGATCGACAGCCCGAAGCCTCGCGCGCGCACCGCGATGGCCCGTCCGATGCGCCCCATGCCGAAGATGCCGAGCCGCTTGCCGACCAGCCCCATGCCGAGCAGCTGCGTCGGTGCCCAGCCGGGCCAGTCGCCGCTGCGCACCATCCGGTCGGCTTCGAAGCCGCGCCGGCAGGCGGCGAGCATCAACAGCATCGCGATCTCGGCGCAGGCATCGCTCAGCACCTCCGGCGTGTGCAGCACGCGGATGCCCGCCGCGCGGGCTGCGTCGAGGTCGATGTGATCGAAGCCCACGGACAGCGTGGCGATGATGCGCAAGGTTGGTGCCAGTCCGGCGATCACCGCCCGGTCGACGACCTCGGTGGCGCTGACGAAGAGCACCGCGCTTCCGCTGGCGCGCCGCGCGATGTCGGAAGGCGTCAGGATGCCGTCGTCATCGTTGACTCGCAACTCGAAGCGCTCGCGCAATGCGGCTTCGATGTTCGGCGGATAACGGCGGCACAGGAATGCGGGGGGATGAGGTGACGACTGCATGGCAAGTCGTATTACAAATCCATCATACAACTTTGTCAACGCAAGAAGGCCGGGTGGTATCCTCGCCGGCACTTCCAATCCCGTTCTCTTCCCCCGATGGCGACTTCCCGCACCGCTGATCCTGCCGCCCGACCCGCGCCCGACGCCACCCTGGCGGACCGGGTGACCGCGCTCATCGCGGCGGACATCCGGAGCCGCGCCTATCCGGTCAATACCCGCCTGCCGAGCGAGCAGTCCATGACCGAGCAATACGGCGTGAGCCGCACCGTGGTGCGCGAGGCGATCGCGCGACTCAAGTCCGAAGGCCTGGTCGAGACGCGCCAGGGCAGCGGCACCGTGGTGCGCGACCTCAAGGTCTCGGACGCCTTCCGGCTGGGCCTCGGCGCGCCGAGCGTGGACGACGATCCGGCCCGGGGCGTGCTGCGCATCCTCGAATTGCGGCGCGGCATCGAGGCCGAGATGGCCGCCCTCGCCGCGGAGCGGCGCACAGCGGCCGAGATGACCCAGATCCAGCAAGCGCTGCGGGCCATCGCCGCCGCGGTCAAGGAAGGCGGCGACGGCGTGCAGGAAGACCTGGCCTTTCACATCGCCATCTCGCGCGCCGCGCACAACGCGCACTACACCGACCTGCTGGGCCTGCTCACGCGGGCGCTGCACGACGCGATCCGCCTGACCCGCACCAACGAGGCACGGCGCGCCGACCTGGCCGCCCAGGTGCTGGCCGAGCACGAGGCCATCTGCGAGGCCATCCGCTCGCGCGACGCGGCGGCCGCCCGCACCGCCGCCTTCCTGCACATGCACAACACGGCCGCGCGCATCGAGCAGGCCGACAAGGACTTCTGGACCGGCGACAGCCGCGCCATGGCGCGCCGCGTCGAACGCGCTTCCATCGCCGGCGGCGAGGGACGAACGCCGGCGCGCAACAGGCGGCGCCCCTAGCGCCCTGCCCTCGCAGCGGCAAATCCGATGGCGCCATCGCAAGGAATCGCTTCACCGCGCGCGAAGCGATTCCTACACTGCCGGCGATGCCAGGGGAATACGCATGAGTTCGACCGACTACACACAGATGCTCTCGCTGCGCGGGCGCGTCTTCGTCGTCCTGGGCGCGGGCCAGGGCATCGGGGAGGAAGTGGTGCGGGCGCTGTCGCAGTGCGGCGCGAGCGTGGTCTGCGTCGACTCGGTTCTGGCGCGGGCCGAGCAGGTCGCGGCCGCCCACGGCGGCGTCGCGATGGCGGCCGACGTGACGAACCCGGACGACATGCGCAGGGTCTTCGGCGAAGTCGCGAAGATGCACAGCGACGGGCCGCTGGGCATCGTCAACGTGGTGGGCATGGTGATCCGCAACGAATTGCAGGCCGAAGATGAAGACAAGGGCAGCTGGAAGCGGCAGTTCGAGCTGGTGCTCGACCACGCCTGGCTCACGCTGCACTTCGGCGCCAAGGCCATGGGCGACAAGGGCGGCTGCATGGTCTTCATCGGCTCGATCGCCGGCCATGTGGTGCGCAGCGGCGCCGCGCTCGCCTACGCATCGGCCAAGGCCGGGCTGCATCACCTGGTGAAGGGCGCGGCGCATGAGCTGGCGCGATCGAACATCCGGGTCAATGTGGTCGCACCGGGGCTGACCCGCACGCCGCGGCTGGTGGCCAACAACGCCGCGCAATACTGGGAACAGGAGTCGGCGCGCATTCCGATGGGCCGGCCCGGCGAGACTTCGGATGTCGCCTCTGCGGTGCTCTACCTGGCTTCGCCCCTGGCTGCCTACGTGACCGGGAACGTGATCGCGGTGGACGGCGGCTCGTCGCTCGGCGCGGTGGGGGCGTTCAAGCTGGCCGCCTCCTGAGCGCCTAGGCCCGCTCGACCTCGATCTTCCTCGCCAGCTCGAAGAGCCTGGGACCCCACACGTTCTCCAGGTCCTTGCGCGAGACCAGCGTGGTCGATGCCGTGAGATTGAACGCGAAGTCGCGCGCATCGTTGTGCGAACGCACCGCGACACCGACCGCACTCACCGAAGGCACGTACGGACCGCTCATCTGCAGGCAGAAGCCGCGCCTTCGCATTTCCTTGAAGGCGGTCGTGATCCGCTTCTTCGCATCGGGCCAATCGCCGTCGAGCGCCTGGCCGAGGCTGGCCAGCGCCTCTTTCTGCCGGCAAGGCGCCATGCCTGAAAGGCAGGCCCAGCCCAGGGTGGTGCGGGCCACGGGAATCCGGTAGCCCGCGCCGTAGTTGGGGGTGACCGGCGCGGTGCCCTTGGCCACTTCGAGATAGACCATGTCCTGGCCGTCCATGGCCGCGAGCCCGACCGCGCCGCCGCTGGCCTGCGCCAGTTCCATCATGAGCGGCCGCGCGATGGTCTGGATGCCCACCGTCGCCATCATCGAGAAGCCGAGCGAGAGAACGCCGGGACCGAGTTGATAGCGGCCCAGGTTCTCCACATAGAGCAGATAGCCCAATTCCTGCAGGGTGAAGGTGAATCGCGACAGCGTCGACGCCGGAATGCCGGTGCGCTCGGCCAATTCGGTATTGCCGAGAAAGGTGTCGCCAGGACGAAAGGCCCGCAGGATGTCGAGCCCGCGGGCGAGCGCCATGTTGAACCGGGGGTCTTCCTTCACCGGCCTGGGCATGGGCTCGATGCCCGGATCGTCGTTTCGCTTGTGTTGTCTGCGGGCCATTGGATGATTGAAGGTATTGGAAACGATATTGCGGGCATTTGTCATTGCAATTGCCGATCGGGCCATCGGAACTTGTCGTTGTTCGAGCATTCATGACTGCGCCTAAGCTCGAAGTCTTTTCGAGACTGCCGGGAGACATCGACAATGCCCATTCCGCCCTTCTTCCTCGGCACCTTCGGCATGAAGGGAAGCGACGGCCGCCGGGCGATCCTCCAGGCCCTGGAATGCGGCTTCCGCGCGCTCGACACCGGCCAGGTCTACGACAACGAATCCGAGATCGGCCATGCGGTCGTCGAAAGCGCGATCCCGCGCGACCAGCTCTTTATCGCCACCAACATCGCGGTCGACAACATGGCGCCCGACCGGCTCCTCGCCAGCCTGGACAGGAGCCGCGATGACCTTCAGACCGACTGCATCGACCTGACGTTGATCCATTGGCCGGTCGTGCGCGGCGACGCGACCATCTGCCGCGCACTGGAGGCGCTGGCGCTGGCCCGGCAGCGCGGCCTCACCCGCGCGATCGGCGTCTCGAACTTCACGATCGCCCTGATGCACCAGGCGGTCGATCTGCTCGGGCCCGGCGCGATCGCGACCAACCAGATCGAGATCCATCCCTACTTCCAGAATCGCAAGGTCGTCGAATCGGCGACGGCGCTGGGCATCCACACCACGTCGTTCAAGACACTGGCCAAGGGCCGGATCGCGTCGGACCCGACGATCCAGCGCATCGCGCAGCGGCTGCAGGCGACACCGGCGCAGGTCGTGCTGGCGTGGGCGCTGGCGCTCGGCCATTCCACCGTGACTTCGTCGCTGCGGCGGGAACATCTGGCGCTGAACCTGCGGGCGGCCGCGCTCCGCCTCGACGCGGAGGCGATGGCGGACATGGCCGGCCTGGAGCGCCATGAGCGGCTGACCAATCCGGCCGCGCTGGCACCGGCCTGGGACTGAGGCCCGCCGGTCAGCGGGCCGCGCCCAGCGCGAACAGCCGGCCGAAGCCGGGACGGTCGGTCGGCTGGCCGATCAGCCGCATCGCATGCCAGAGGCCCGCGGGCGCGCTCGACGTCATCGGGATGCCGAGCTTGGCTTCCAGCCCGGCGTGCAGGCCGAGCGAATTGAGTCCGGTGCAGGCCATCAGGAGACCGTCGGGATTTCCGGCGAGCTTCACCGTGCGGCAGGCCAGTTCGGTCAGCGTCTGCGGCGGCACCAGCCGCATCTTCTCGATGCCGCGAATGCCCAGGCCCTCGACCCGCGCCACCTCGAAGCCAAGCTGCTCGAGGTAGATGCGCAGGGCCAGGTTCAATTCCTCGATGTACGAGGTCGCCACCGCGAGCCGGCGCAGGCCGAGCGCATGCAGGCTGTCGACGATCGCGTGGCTCATGGTGGTGCAGGGCACGCCGGTGACCTCGGTCATCTCGTCGCGCAGGTCGTCCGTGTAGGCCGGGCCGCGATGGAAGGTGAGCGAAGTGCCCATCAGGATGATGGCCTGCGCACCGGCTCTCTCGAGCAGACGCGCCTTCTCGAGGATCCTCGCCTCGACCGCATCGAAGCCGGAGGGCGACACCTCCCCCACGCCCAAGCCCTGCGAGATGAAGCGGACGCCGCTGTCCCCGTACAACTGCGGCGCTTCGGGCGGCACCCGCCCGGCGCTCGGCGCGACCAGCAGGCCGATGGTCGGCGCGTCGGCCGGCTTCACGCGCCTTCCTGCAGCGGGTCGGCATCGAGGCGGACGACCACGCCCTCGAGCGAGGGATCCGGCGCCGGATAGCGGCGCATCACCAGCGGATCGTGTCCCGGGATGATGTGGCTGGGCGAATCCGCCAGCGCATTGACCTTGCTCCAACCCTCGGTCATCTCGCGCAAGTCGGCCACGATCGGAAAGGGCCTGCGTGCCTCGATGTTCTCGTAGTAGTGCGCGGTGTCCGACGCCAGCACGACCCAGCCGCGCCGGGTGTTCACGCGCACGAACTGCATGCCCGGCGTGTGTCCGCCGGCCCAGTGCAGGCTGATGCCGGGATGAAGCTCCGCATCGCCATCGTGGAAGACCACGCGGCCCGCGAAATTGAGTCGCACCGCGCAGACCACGTCCTCGCACTCGTAGGAATGCGAGAGCGCCTTCTCGCTCATGTGGCGGCCGCAGGCGAATTGCATCTCGGCATCCTGCAGATGCAATCGGGCGCCCGGGAACTTGGGCAGGTTGCCGGCATGGTCGTAGTGCATGTGCGTGATGACCACGTCCTGCACGTCGTCGGCCCGGATGCCCACGAGTTCCAGGGCCTCGGCCGGACAGCGCAGGTGCGCGCGGCCACGCAGCAGCGCAACGGCCGAAGTGAAGCCGGTGTCGACGACGACCGTGTGCGCGTCGCCGACGATGGCCCAGACGAAGTAGTCCATCGGCATCGGCGCCTGGTGCGGATCGCCGCCGATGAAATGATCGGCGCGCTTCGCATCGCGGGTCGCATAGCGAATGGCGTAGATCCGGTATCTGGGAAGCTCGGGCAATTCGGTGTTCATTGAATCACTCTGGGGTGGCCGGCAGAGTCTAGGAGCCGCCGTGTCCGGGCGGAAGCGAGGCTTTGTGTGGGCGCCATCGTTTTTTCGAGTGACTGCGCGAGAATCCGCCGTTCTCGCAGCGCGACAATCACGGACATGCCAGCTCAACTCAACATCACATTGCGACAGATGCGGGCCTTCGTCACCGCCTATCGGCTTCGCAACCTGACGCATGCCGCCGATGCGATGAGCATGACCCAGTCGGCGATGAGCGCGATGATCCGGCAATTCGAGGAGTCGCTGGGCATCCGCCTCTTCGAGCGCACGCCCCGCGTGCTGCGGCCGACGAAGGCGGCCGAGAAGGCCTTCGTGCAGGTCGAGGCGATCCTCGAGAAGGTCAACGCGCTCGGCGCCGACATGCTGGACCTGGCCGAGACGCGCGACCGGGTGCTGTCCTTCAGCTGCGCGCCGGCACTGGCCTCCAGCGTGGTGCCGACGGTGCTGGCGAAGATGCGCCGCGACTCGCCGGAAGTGCAGATCGTGATGTACGACGCGGGCGACGCGAGCCTCATCGAACGGGTGCTCGACGAGGAAGTCGAATTCAGCCTGGGCTTCTTCGAGCACGAGCCCGAGGCCGTCTCCAGCGTGCCGCTGGTGATGGACCATCTCTCGGTCGTCTGCCGCGCCGATTCCGCATTGGCCACGCAGGACCGCGTGGTGTGGGAAGACCTGGTCTCCGAACCGATCATCAATCTCTCGAAGGGCGTGAAGGTGCATCACCTGATCAGCGATGCGCTGTCGAGCGCGGGCCGCGCCTACCGCCCCGCCTACGAGATCTCGTTCATCCACACCGCGCTCGCGCTGGCCGCGCAGGGCATGGGCCTGGTGGTGCTGCCCGGCTACCTCATCAAGGGCAATCCGCATGTCGGCACCCTGGTGGCCAAGAAGCTGCACGAGCCGGTCATCGAGCGCAGCCTGCTGGTCCACACCCGGCAGGGCCACACCTTGTCGGCGGTCGCCATGGAGTTCCTCGAGCTGCTGAAGGACCACCTCGCCAGCCTGGATTGATTCGCCGCCCAAGGTCGTGGCGTCGCAGATGGCGCCATCGGTATTTGTCGCTTCGGGCAGAGGGGGCCGCTTCTAAACTGAAGCGTTCGCCGTCACCCGTGACGGCTTTGCTCCCTCAAGGAAAGACGATGACGAAACTGCCAGTACGCGAACTCGGGACTTCGGGATTGAAGGTATCGGCCCTGGGCCTGGGCTGCATGGGAATGACCTCCGGCTACGGCCCTTCCGACCGCGCGCAGAACGTCGCGCTGCTGCACGAAGCCGTCGAGCGCGGCGTCGACTTCTTCGACACGGCCGAAGCTACGGCCCCTACACGAACGAGGAACTGGTCGGCGAAGCCCTGGAATCGGTGCGCAAGCACATCGTGCTGGCCACCAAGTTCGGCTACTCCTACGCCGCCGACGGCGCCCGCACCGGTCTCGACAGCCGGCCCGAGAACATCCGCAAGGTCGCCGAAGCCTGCCTGCGGCGCTTGCGCACCGACACCATCGATCTCTTCTACCAGCATCGCGTGGACCCCGAGGTGCCGATCGAGGACGTCGCCGGTGCGGTGGGCGACCTGGTCAGGCAAGGCAAGGTGCGCTTCTTCGGCCTTTCCGAGGCCAGCGCCGCGACCCTGCGGCGCGCGCACGCGGTGCATCCGGTGGCGGCTCTGCAGACCGAATACTCGCTGTGGACCCGCGAGCCGAAGGACGAGGTCTTCGCCACGCTCGAGGAACTCGGCACCGGCTTCGTCGCCTACAGCCCGCTGGGCCGCGGCTTCCTGACCGGTGCGGTCGACACCAGCACCGTCTTCCACCCGACCGACTTCCGGGCCGGCAACCCGAGGTTCGTCGGCGAGAACCGCGAGAAGAACGTGCATGCGGTCGGCGTGCTGGGCAGGATCGCGGAAGGCCGCGGCATCACCGTCGCCCAATTGGCATTGGCCTGGGTGCTCGCGCAGGAGAAGTGGATCGTCCCGATCCCCGGCACCCGCAAGCTGGAGCGCCTGAAGGAGAACCTGGCGGCGCTCGACGTGCGGCTCACGCCCGACGAAGCCGCCGAGATCGCGAAGGTGGTCGCGGACACCGGCGTGGCCGGCCCACGCTACGGCGCCGCGGTGATGGCCCAGATCGATCGCTGAATGTCCGAGGACCCGCAAGCAATGTCCCAAGAGAAAGCCCATGGCGAACGCCGCTACCGCATCGCCACCATCGACGGCGACGGCATCGGCCCCGAGGTCTGCCAGTCGACCGTCGCCGTCCTGCGCGAAGCCTGCGGCAGCAGCCTGCTCGACTTCGAGATGCACGAAGGCGGCGCCGGCCGCTACACGCGGACCGGCGAGGTGCTCCCCCGGTCGACCGAAGACGCCTGCCGCGCGGCCGACGCCATCCTGCACGGCGCCGCCGGGCTGCCGGGCGTGACCTATGCCGACGGCACCGAGGTCGGCAACGACCTGCACCTGATGCTGCGCTCGCGGCTCGACCTGTATGCCAACGTGCGGCCGATCAAGCTCTACCCCGGCGTCAACGGCCCGCTCAAGAACTGGTCGCCCGGACAGATCGACTACGTCATCGTCCGCGAGAACACCGAAGGCCTCTACGCCAGCCGCGGCGCCGGCGTGAACCTGCGCGGCGAAGTCGTCACCGACAGCCTCGTCATGACCCGCAAGGGTGTCGAGCGGGTCGCGCGCTTCAGCTTCGCGCTGTCGCGGCAGCGGCGTGGCGCCCGGCGCGACGGCAAGCACCGGCTGACCGTCTGCGACAAGGCCAACATCCTGCGCAGCTATGCCTTCTTCCGGGCGGTGACCACCGAGGTGGCCGGCGACTTTCCGGACGTGGAACTCGACTACGCCTACGCGGACGCCATCACGGTCCACATGCTGCGCAAGCCCGACTTCTACGACGTGATCGTCGCGGAGAACATGTTCGGCGACATCATTTCCGACCTCGGCGCCGGGACCATCGGCGGGCTCGGCATGGCGCCTTCCGGCGAACTCGGCGACAGGCACGGGCTCTTCCAGGGCGCCCACGGCTCGGCACCCGACATCGCGGGCCAGGACGCGGCCAATCCGTTCGCGACGATCCTGTCGGGCGTGATGATGCTGCAGTGGCTCGCGCAGACGCACGGCGACGACCGGCTGCACAAGGCCGCGGACCGCGTCGAAAGCGCCGTCACCCGCGTGCTCGAGGCCGGCGCCTGGCTGCCGAGGGACATCGGCGGCACCGCCCGATGCAGCGAAGTCACGCAGGCCGTGTGCCGCGCACTGAAGTGATCGCGTGAAGCGACGGCTGCCCGGCGCGGCAGCCGTCGAAGTCGAAGCGGAAGTCGAAGGTCAGGCCAGCGGCGAGCACGCCGCCGGCTCCAGCAGTTGCGAATGCTGGCGCAGCAGGCGGTCCCTGCCGCCGGCGGGCGGCCACCAGCCTTCGCGCTGGAGTTGCTCGCGCACCTCTTCACGGTGCGCGAGATCGCGATAGGCCCAGAGATGCACGACTTCATTGAGTTCGCCGAACTCCGAGATGCCGCAGAAGACCAGCGGCGACAGCTTCTGCCGCCGGTCGATGTGCTCGCCCCAGTCGCGCATGCAGTCCGCCGGGCCGCCCGGCAGGTAGCTGTCGACGCACAGCTCGTAGACCCGGCCGTGCCGCGCCGGCACCATCGGCGGCGAGAACGGCGCGGGAAGGACGATCGTCGACTTCATCTCGAGCAGGATGGGCCGCAGCGGCATCGGCCACTTGCCCGGCTTGGATCATCGCCACCCGCACGTCCATGCGCTCCTGCACGGATTCGTAGGGCCACACGTGCACCGCCGTGTTGAGCGCGCCGGTGGTGGTGTGCCACAGGCCCCCGAGCGGGCTCAGGTGCGTGCGGTACTGCAGGTGGTCGCGGAACATGTCCTCCAGCGTCTGCACCGTTCCGGGCCGCAGCAGGTAGGTGCGCATCTCGAGGATCATCGGGACCTCTTCACTCCTGGACGGGATAGCGCGACGTGTTGTGCGCCGCGTAGGGCTTCCAGCTGTCGGACTCCCCGATGTCGCGGTCGAAGCCGATCATGTGCGTCATGTCCTCGTAGTCGACACCCAGCGGATCCTTGCCTTCCTCGGACAGCTGCACCGAGTCCAGGAGCCGCTGGCGCAAGCGCACGATCGCCGCGTCGGATGCCACCAGGTGCTCCGTGCTGCGGTCGTAGATCGGGCCCATCGAGGTGGAGATGACCGCGTCTTCCTGCGTGATGCCGTGGAAGCCGCTCCAGCTTTCCTTGTCGCGCATCGCGGGGCGGTCCTGGCCGAAGCAGTCGGCCCAGGTGGCCACGAACTCGTTGTTCTTGTAGTAGCGCTCTTCCTGCAGGCCCGAGCGCTTGCGGCGCTCGTCGAGGTTCAGCGCGCGCGTGTCGCTGGCGTCGACGAGGTAGCTGGCGGTCGTGGTGTCGTCCAGCGGCGTGTCGAACACGGTCGTGTAGAAGTCCGGGAACTGGATGATGCGTCCGTTGGGCATGAACAGCGGCACCAGGCGCACGTTGCGGGTCGCGTCGGTCATGCGGCGGATGCCCACGTAGTGGAAGCCGAAGCCGGTGTTCTCGATCTCGAGCTTGGGCGACATGTCGTCCCAGGCCGAGCTCACCATGTCGTTGATCTCCGGCGCCTTGCCGCCGCCCTCTGCGAGCCAGCCCGGACGGGTCACGTTGCTGTGCAGGATGCCGACGTGCGAGCTGTCGGTGCCGCCTTCCCACATCTGCAGGTAGTTGGCCTTGACGACCAGCTTCAGGATGATGCGGTTGGCCTCCGGCACCTTGTCGTAGGCGAAGTGGCGGAACGGCGGCTCCTTCTCCTTCGGTCCGATGTAGGTCCAGATGAGGCCGGACTGCTCGCGCACCGGATAGGCCTTGGCCTTCAGCCGCTCCTTGACCTTCGGGTCGGCATGGTTGGGCGTGTCGAGCAGCGTGCCGTCCACCGCGAACTTCCAGCCGTGGTAGATGCAGCGGATGCCGCCCTCTTCCACCCGGCCGATCGCCATCGAGGCGCCACGGTGCAGGCACAGCTCGTCCATCACGCCGACCTTGCCGCTGGTGTCCCGAAACACGACGAAGGTCTCGCCGAGCAGCTTGGCGCGCAGCGGATCGGAGTCCGGGTGCGGCAGCTCCGAGGACGCGGCGATCGGGTGCCAGTAGCGCCGCATCATGGTGCCCATGGGCGTGCCCTTGCCGACACGCGTCAGCCTTTCGTTCTGTTCCTGGCTCAGCATGTTGAATCCTTCGTGTGTGGGGAGATGAATGGGGTCGGCGGTGTCAGAGATCGAGCACCAGCCGGGCCGACTTCGCGCCGGAGCAGCAGATGAGCATCGTGCGGTTGGACGCCTTCTGCTTGTCGCTCAGCACGCTGTCGTGATGGTCGGGAATGCCGTCCAGCACCGCGACCTCGCAGGAGCCGCAGATGCCTTCCATGCAGGAGTACGGAATGTCGATGCCGGCGTCGAGCACCGCGTCGAGCACGGTCTTGCCGGCGGCCACGCGGAGCGTCTTCTTCGACCGGGCCAGCACCAGCTCGACGCCGTCGGCCGTGACCGGCACGTCCTTGGCCTTGAAGTATTCGATGTGCACCTGCTCGGGCGTGAGATGGGCGCAGGCGGCCTCGAAGGCCTCCAGCATCGGCACCGGGCCGCAACAGTACAGATGGGTGTTCGCGCCGGCGTTCTCGCGCACCACGCTCGCCACGTCGAGGAGGCCCCGCTCGTCGTCGAAGTGAAGGTGCACGCGGCCGTCGAGCTGCGCGCCGAGCGCCTCCAGCTCGCGCACGAAGGCCGCGTTCCTGCGCGACCGGGAGGCGTAGACGACCTTGAAGTCGCGGCCGAGTTCCCGCAACCGCTGCGCCATGCACCAGATCGGCGTCACGCCGACGCCGCCGGCGATCAGCACCGTATGGGCCGCGCCCTCGTCGAGGGCGAAGTGATTGGCCGGCACGCTGACCTGCAGCAGCTGCCCGACGCGCAGCGAATCGTGCGCGTAGGTCGAGCCGCCGCGGCTGTTGGCATCGCGCGCCACCGTGACCACGTAGCGATGGTTCTCGGCGCTGTCGTTGCTCAGCGAATAGCTGCGGATCAGCCCGTTGGGAAGATGGATGTCGACGTGCGCGCCCGGCGTGAAGGCCGGCAGCGCCTTGCCGGCGGGCTCGGTGAACTCGAAGGACGAGATGCCTTCGGCTTCGTACCGGATGCTCGAGAGCCGCAGCGATTGCAGTTCGACGCTCATGGCAACGAACGATGCAGCATCACCGCGGCGCCGCCGGTCTTCCGATAGAAGAGCAGCTTGGCCAGTTGACGATCCAGCGCGTCGGCATGGTCCGGCAGCCACGAAAGAAAGTGATTTGCGAAGCGCGATGCGATGTCGCCGCGCCCCGCCTCGACGGCGACGCGCACCTCCTCGAAGGACTGGCGCACCGCCGCATGCTCGTCCACATGGCACTCCTTGGACGAGAAGTCGTGCGGCGCCATGAGCGCGTCTTCCATCGCGAAGTGCGCGAGCACCTGCGCGTGCAGGGCGTCGAAGGCCGCCAGCCTGTTCGAGGCGCTGGCACTGCGAAGGCCTTGGGCGAGCGATCGGATCTCGTCGTGGTCGTCGTCCAGGCGATCGTCCCCGAGACGAGGCACCTGTGCAAAGGGCTCCATGAGCGACATAGGTTTTTCAGAAATCGAAGGATTGAAGAGGATGCCGGGCCGCTGCGCCCGACCCGCCCGGTGGGGTCCGAGGCGGATTTTCAGGCGCCGCGGGCCGGCTTCAAAACGACGAATTCAGGGGGCACCATCAGAAATCATTGGGGCATGGCGCGACCGGCTCAGGGGCCGAGATGACGCATTCGAATTCGAGCCCCTTTTCGAGCGCCGCGATGTGAGCCTTGGCGCCGAACATGCTGGAGGAGGCCCGGTGATGAGCTTCATAGCGGCCGCCTAATTCAAAAGCTCAAAAGCGCGAGTTCAGCTTTCGGCCAGCGCCTGCCGCCTCGGGCGACCGGACGCGAGCTCGGGCCGCCTGGCGCCGTCCGCCAGCGCCACCCGCAGGCGCCCCGGCGTCATGCCGAACTGGGCGCGGAAATGACGGATGAAATGGGATGCGTCGGCGAAGCCGCATTCGAAGGCGATCTCGTTGACCGGCGTGTCGGACTTGGTGAGCAGCCACCGGCCGTAGTTCAACCTCAGGGTGCGGTAGTAGTCGGAAGGACTCAGGCCGGTCTCGGCAAGGAATGCCCGTTCCAGCTGCCTCATGTTCGAGCCGACGAGGCGCGCGATGACGGCGATCTCGAGCGGCGGCGACAGGTTCTTCTCCATCAGCAGGATCACCTGCCGCAGCTTGTGCTGGTCGGTCGTGATGTAGCCCAGCGCCTGCCGCCGCGCCATGTGGCCGCTCGACTTGCGCGGTGCCACGGTCATCTGGTGGATCACCTTCGCCGACGTGCCCGAGCCGCAGTGGCGCCGGGCGAGTTCGGCCGCCAGTTCGATGATCGAGATGCCGCCCGCGCAGGTGATGCGGTCGTTGTCGACGTGATAGTCGGTGTTGGTGACGAAGGCATGGCCCGGGAAGGCCTCCTTCCAGTCGTCGACATGGAACGGATGCACGCAGGCCACGCGCTGCGCCATCAAGCCGTGGCGGGCGAGCACGAAGCTGCCGGTGCAGATCCCGATGAGCGTGACGCCGGCCTGCGCTGCCTCCTTGAGGTAGCGCGGGTAGCGCGGCGAGACCTGGCCGATCTGCGGCAGCAGCCCGCCGATGACCGCCAGGTAGTCGAAATCGAACCTGGACGAGAACGCTTCCTGGACCGGGATCGCGATGCCGGAGCTCGCGACCACCGATTCGCCCTCCAGCCCCAGCACGCGCCAGGTGCAGCGCACCTGGCGGCTGAGATCGCCGAGGTCGGCCGCATGCCGCAATGCGTCGCTCAACCCGGCCAGCGACAGCAGCGGAAAGCCCGGCCACAACACGATGCCGACCCGCAACTCGGCCTGCACCGGCGCAGGCTTGACGGAGGGGCCGTCGGCATCGAGCCAGTCCACCGAGGAACGCACGGCCGGCGCCGGCGCGGCGGATCGTTGCCTCGTCTTACCGCTCGTCGCTGATTTCGCGGAATGTCGCATACGTTCCATTGTGACTCCAGCCGGTGCTAGCGGGTTTCCATGTCGGGCCATGAACATCGAGGCTCGCTGAACCCAATGCATCTCATCCACTTTCCGGAGCACGTCATGAAGCCACTGACACGACATCGCGCCCTGTGCGCCCTCCTGAGTCTCTTCTTCCTGCTGCCGCAGATCCATGCGCAGACGGTCGAGAAGGACAAGCTCACCATCGCGTTCACCGGCGACATGCCCGGAACCGGCTACCAGGACGGCAAGATGATCGGCTACGACGGCGAGATCCTGCAGCGCGTGGCCGACGCGCTGAAGCTCCAGGTCAAGCCGGAGCTGATGGAATGGTCCGGCACCATCGCCTCGGTCCAGGCCAAGCGCGTGGACGTCATGGCCGGAACCATGGGCTGGACCGAGCAGCGCTCGAAGATCATGACGCTCTCGGACCCGATCCACTATTTCAAGAACGGCATCATGCAGCCGGCCAGGACGAACTGGTCGACGCTCAAGGATCTCGAAGGCAAGAAGGTCGGGACGATCACGGGCTTCTCGTTCATTCCCGAGCTGCGCAGCATCCACGGCCTGCAGCTGAGCCAGTACGACACCTCGGACGCGGCGGTGCGCGACATGCTCGCCGGCCGCATCGATGCGGTGATCGGCGACCCGCCGGTGGTGCAGTACGCGATCTCGCGCAATCCGCAGTGGAACCTGCACTTCATCGCATTCACCGACAACAACCCCGACTTCCCGCTGCTGACCGGCCTCGGGCAGGTGGTGTTCGGCATCAACAAGGACAGCCCCGAACTGGCCGCGGCCATCAACGGCGAGATCGCCAAGCTGTGGCAGCAGTGCGAACTCAAGAAGATCGGCGTGCGCTACGGCCTGGTGCAGGACGTCTGGTACGTGCCGGCGGGCAAGAACTTCCGGGCCGGCGTCGATCGTCCGGCCGACTGGCAGATGCCGAGCTGCAAGTGAACCCGCGCCGCAGGAGAGCACGCCGATGAACACCGCCGCCGCACCCTTGTTGCGTGTCGATGCCCTGAGCAAGTCGTTCGGCGAGTCGCAGGTGCTTCGGGGCATCTCCTTCGATCTCCGCAAGGGCGAGACGCTCGCGCTGCTGGGCCCGAGCGGCTCGGGCAAGTCGACCTGCCTGCGTTGCATCAACTACCTGGAGAAGCCCGGCGCAGGTTCGGTGACGCTCGAGGGCGAGCTCATCGGCCAGCGGCCGAACCGACGCGGCGCATTGCGCCTGATGACCGACAGGGAGCTCGCGCCGCAACGCGCCGAGATGGCGATGGTCTTTCAGGGCTTCTACCTGTGGCCGCACCTGAACGTGCGCGACAACGTCGCGCTCGGCCCGATGCGCGCCGGAGGCCTTTCCCGGGATTCGGCGCATGCGCTTGCCGAGACGATGCTCGAGAAGGTCCACCTGCGCCACAAGGCCGACGAATTTCCAGAGCGGCTCTCCGGTGGCCAGCAGCAGCGCGTGGCGATCGCGCGCGCCTTGGCGCAGCGGCCCAAGGTCATCCTGTTCGACGAGCCAACCTCGGCGCTCGACCCGGAACTGGTCGGCGAGGTGCTCGGCGTCATCAAGGAGCTGGCGGAGGAAGGACGTTCGATGATCCTCGTCACGCACGAGATCGGCTTCGCGCGCGAGGTGGCCGACCGCGTGATCTTCATGGACGGCGGCCACATCGTCGAGGAGGGCACACCGCAGGAAGTGATCGATCGACCGAAGGCCGCGCGCACGCGGGCCTTCCTGCGCCAGGTGTCGGGCGCCGTCGTCCAGCTCGCCGCCTGAGTCGAGCCACGATGGACACCCTGATCACCATCCTGCGGACCCTGCTGGTCGGCGCGCTGACGGCGGTTCAGATCTCGGCGGGTGCCTTCGCCGTCGCGGCGGTGGGCGGCCTTGCGCTCGCCCTCGTCAGGACCTTCGTGGCGAACCGGCTCGTCCAGGCCGCGATCGCCGCATGGACCGAGTGGATGCGCAACGTGCCGGCACTCGCACACCTGTTCGTCCTTTATTTCGGATTGGCGTCGATCGGCATCCGCCTCTCGCCGGTGCTTGCCGCGTGCCTGGGCCTGGGCCTCGTCGGGGCGGCGGTGCTGTGCGACGTGTTCACGGCAGGCCTGCGCTCGCTGCACCTAGGCCAGCGCGAAGCGGCACTCGCCGCCGGACTGAGGCCGGCCCAGGTGCTGCGCTTCGTGCTGCTGCCGCAGGTGATGCGGCTCACGCTGCCGTCGCTCGGCAACTACACCAGCCAGCTGATCAAGGACACCTCCATCGCCTCGGCGATCGCCGTGCCGGAGATCATGTTCTATGCCCGCAACCTCGTGACGTCGACCTTCCAGACGACGCTCATCTACCTGGCCGCCATGATGCTCTACGCCGCGATCGTGCTCCCCATCACCTGGACCTTCGCACGGGTCGAACGTCGCCTGGAGGCCGCGCGGTGATCGCGTTCCTGTCCGCCTACCCCGCGCACTGGGACGATTGGAGCCAACGCCTGCTTGCCGCGGCGCGGGTGACGGCGGCGCTTTCGCTGGGCGGCTTCGTGCTGGCGGTGCTGCTGGGCTCGCTGCTCACGCTGGCGCTTCGCAGCGGCAGCCCATGGCTGCGACGCACCGCCGGCACCTATGTGCAGTTCATCCGTGCCATGCCGCTCCTGGCGCTGCTGCTGGCGATCTATTTCGTGCTGCCCGAGGCGGGACTCACCTTGCCCGGATTCTGGGCCGGCGTCGTCGGGCTGGGCCTGCAGGGCTCGGCCTACGTGGCGGAAATCCTGCGCGGCGGGCTGGCTTCCGTGCACAGAGGCCAGCGCGAGGCCGGCATGACCGTGGGCATGACGCCCTGGCAGGTCTTCGTGAGCGTGACGGCACCGCAGGCGCTGCGCGTGATGCTGCCGCCGCTGCTCAACGCCTACGTGTCGCTGCTGAAGGACAGCTCGCTGTGCGCGCTGATCGCGACCGACGAACTGATGCTCACGGCTCGAGCGATCAGCAGCGAGTCCTTCCTGCCCCTGCAGATCTTCCTTCTCGCCGGCGCCTTCTATTTCGCGATCGCGTTCCCGCTTTCGATGATCTCGCGCTGGCTGGAGTCGCGGCTCCTGCGCGGTCGCCGCGTGATGGGCGCTTCCTGAAACATGGCAACAGAATCGAACATGACGACCCCCGACACCGCGCTGGCCTTCGCCAGCATCGTCGACCTGCAGGCCCTGCTCACCCGCGGCGAGATCTCCAGCCGCGAGCTGGTGACGTTCCAGCTGTCCCGCATCGAGCGCCACGACCGGCGACTTCACGCCTACATCGACGTGCATGCCGAGCAGGCCCTCGCCGCTGCCGACGGACTGGATGCGCTGAGGCGCGCCGGCGCGACGCTCGGTGCGCTGCACGGCGTGACGGTGGCCGTGAAGGACCTGTTCGACATCGAGGGCTGGCCCACCACCGGTGGCTCGGTGGCCCGCGCGCCGCGCATCGCATCGATCACCGCGACGGCCGTGCAGCGGCTGCGGCAGGCCGGCGCCATCGTGCTCGGAAAGACGCACACGGTGGAGTACGCCTTCGGCGGATGGGGAACCAATGCCGTCATGGGCACGCCCTGGAACCCGTGGGACCTGCAGACCCACCGCGTGCCCGGCGGCTCCAGCAGCGGCTCGGCGGTGGCGGTGGCGGCCGGACTCGCCTGCGCCGCCATCGGCACCGACACCGGCGGCTCCATCCGGATTCCCGCCGGCCTGTGCGGCCTGGTCGGGCTCAAGACCACGCAGGGCCTGATCAGCCGGCACGGCCTGATCGAACTCTGCCCCACGCACGACACGGTGGGTCCCCTCACCCGCGACGTCGAGGATTGCGCGCTGCTGCTCGATGCGATGTCGGGCGCCGACCCGCTGGACGCTGCATCGGCCGTCGCGCCGGCGGGCCGCGCAGATCGGCTGCTGAAGCGCCCGGTGCGCGGCCTGCGCGCCTGGGTGCTTCCGCAAGCCGAACGTGCCGCGGTGAATGCCGACGTCCTTGCGGTCTACGACCGTGCGCTGCGGACGTTCCGCGACCTCGGCGTCGTTCTCGTCGAGCAGCCGCTGCCTCTGTCCCTGCACGAGGCGATGGTGGCGGCGGGGCTGCTGATGAGCGCCGAAGGCTATGCCAGCCTGGGCGCCCTCTTCGAGCGCGAAGACCTCGACTTCGATCCGAACGTGCGGCGGCGCATCCTGCTCGGTCGCGACATCGACGCCGCGCGCTACCAGCATCTGCTCGCGGCGCGCGAACGCGCCCAGGCCGCCATGCGCCTGGCGATGACCGGCGTGGACGTGTGCATCTTTCCCACCAACGCGATCTCGGCGGTCGCGTTGTCCGAAGTCGACGAACTGGCCACGCCGCTGTCCCTGCTGGGTCGCTTCGTGAACCTGCTCGATCTTTGCGCGCTGTCCGTTCCCGCGGGGCTGTCGAGCGATGGCATGCCGGTCGGTGTGCAGGTCGTCGCACGTGGCTTCGGCGAGGCGACGGCACTGCAATTCGGTCACGCGTTCCAGCAAGCCACGCACTGGCATCGGGATCGTCCGCGGGGCCTGCGATGAAACGGTCGATCTGCATCGTCGGCGCGGGGATCGTCGGCTGCGCGAGTGCCTACGAACTGGCGCGCGAAGGACACGATGTCGTGCTGCTGGACGCCGCACCCGGTCCGGGCACCGGTTGCAGCTTCGCCAACGGCGCGCAACTCAGCTACGGCTACGTGGAGCCGCTCGCGTCGCCCGCGACGCTGCGGGCACTGCCGCACCTCTTGATGCAGCGCGGGTCGTCGGTGCGCTTCCTGCCGACACGCGACTGGCGGCAATACGCCTGGGCGCTTCGATTCCTGGCCGCCTGCCGTACGGCGCGGGTGCAGGCGGGCACGCGGCGGCTGCTCGAGCTCTCGTTCCTCAGCCGCGACACGCTGACCCGGTGGTTGCGCGACGGTGCATGGCCGATCGACGTGGCGCGCAACGGCAAGCTCGTGCTGTGCCCCGACGAGGCGACCATGGCGCGGCAGCGCGAGCAGATGCGGTTCCAGGCCACGCTGGGATGCGAGCAGGAGGCGCTCGGCATCGATGCATGCCTGCAAAAGGAGCCCGCGCTGCTGCCTGCCGTCCGGCGCGCCCCGAAGGCATTCGTCGGCGGCATCTGGACCGCCGGCGACGCCACGGTCGATTCGCATTCGCTTTGCCTCGCGCTGGCCGGCCGCTTCGAATCGATGGGCGGGCTCGCGCGTTTCGGCACCCGCGTCATCGGCTTCGCCACGCGCGAAGGCCGGGTGCGGGCCGTGCGGACATCCGACGGCGAGATTCCCTGCGATGCCCTCGTCCTGGCCGCGGGGAGCGCGGCGGCGCAACTCGCGCAGGCACTCGGCGAGTACCTGCCGGTCTATCCGATCCGCGGCTACAGCCTGACCTTGCCGATGGCCGCGGGCGTGCCGGCGCCGCGCGCGAGCGTCACCGACCTGGGCCGCAAGACCGTGTTCGCGCCGCTGGGTGGCGCACTTCGGGTCGCCGCCGCTGCGGAGATCGGCGGTCACGGCCTGGACGTGCCCAGGTGGCGCATCGACCAGTTGCGAGCGGCCGCCGCGGCGATGTACCCCGGATCGGTCGACGTGCACGCCGACGGTCGCCCCTGGTCGGGCCTGAGGCCCGCAACCCCCGACTCGATCCCGATCATCCGTCGCGCGCGGCGGTACGCCAATGCGTTCTACAACGTCGGCCAGGGTGCGCTCGGACTGACGCTGGCGGCCGGAAGTGCGGTGCTCCTCGCGCGGCTTGTGTCGGGGCGGCCGCACGAGCGCTGAGGGGCTGTCGCAAAGTCGGTGCCGATGTCGAAGACGCTTCGCCGGCTGGCGACGACTGCGACAGGATCGGTCACTCTCCGATCCGTGCCGGCTCGGTTCCCGTCAGCGTCGCCTCGATCTCGACCACCACGCGGCTGGCCGCGACCTGGTCGCCGGTCTTCACGTGCAGCGCCGTCACCCGGCCGGCCACCGGCGCGAGGTGAATGTGCTCCATCTTCATGGCCTCCAGCGTGACCATCGGCTGGCCGGCCTCGACCGTGTCGCCGACCGCCGCCATCACCGCGACCACGCGGCCGTTCATGGAGGCGCGCAGCTTGCCGTCGCTCGCGGCGTCGCCCTGGCGCGCCGAGGCGGCGCGCGTCCTGTCGTCGAAGCGCAGCGGCACGCCGCGGTAGTGCAGGAGCAGCGCGGCGCCGTCGCGCAGGAAGTCGGCGCTCTCGAAGAGGCCGTCGCAGGTGAAGCGCGCCTTGTGCTCGGCCAGCTCGTCGAGCTCGACCACGACCGTCCGTTCGCCGATCAGGACGTCGAAGCGGCGCTGGCCGGTGAGCGTGACGCTGGCGGTCGCCAGCACGCCGTTCTGCTCGAAGCGCAGCGAGATCGGCAGGCTGTGCATCATGCGGCGACCCGGCACGCGGGCCCGGCGGTCGCCGGCGGTCTCGTACAGCAGCACCGCGGCGATGGCCGCGGCACGCGCCTGCAGCACCGCGTCGGGCTCGAGCAAAGCGGCCTGGTTCTGGGCGATGAAGGCCGTGGTGGCGCCGCCGGCGGCGAACACCGGGTTCGCCAGGCAGCGCTGCAGGAAGGCCTGGTTGGTGGTCACGCCCAGCGCGACCGCGTCTTCCAGGCCGGCCAGCAGCTGGCGCCGAGCGGCCTCGCGGTCGTCTCCGTGGCTCACCAGCTTGGCGATCATCGAATCGTAGAAGGGCGGGATCTCGGCGCCCGAGCGCATCGCGTGCTCGACCCGCAGCTGCGGCGGCATCCGCCACAGCGCCATGGTGCCGCTCTGCGGCATGAAGCCGTGGTCGGCATCCTCGGCGCACAGCCGGACCTCGATCGCATGGCCGCTGAAGCGCACCGCCTCCTGCGTGATCGGCAGCGGCTCGCCGGCCGCGACCCGCAGCTGCAACGCCACCAGGTCGAGCCCGGTGATCGCCTCGGTCACCGGATGCTCCACCTGCAGCCGGGTGTTCATCTCCATGAAATAGAACTCGCCCTGGCTGTCGAGCAGAAACTCGAGCGTGCCGGCGCCTTCGTAGCGGATCGCCTTGACCGCCGCCACCGCGGTGGCGCCCATGCGGGCGCGCAGCTCGGCACCGACGGCCGGCGACGGCGCTTCCTCGATCACCTTCTGGTGGCGCCGCTGCACCGAGCAGTCGCGTTCGCCCAGGTGGATCGCGTTGCCGTGGCGGTCAGCGAAGACCTGGATCTCGATGTGGCGCGGTTCGACGATGGCGCGCTCGAGGATGACTTCCGGATCGCCGAAGGCGCTCTGCGCCTCGGAGCGGGCGCTGCGGAGCAAGTCGGGGAACTCGCGCGCCGACCGCACCAGCCGCATGCCGCGGCCGCCGCCACCGGCCGTGGCCTTGATCATCACCGGGAAGCCGATGCGCTCGGCCTCGCGCGCGAGCCGCTCCTCGCTCTGGTCCTCGCCCTGGTAGCCCGGGATGCACGGCACGCCGGCGGCCGTCATCAGCGTCTTGGCGCCGGCCTTGTTGCCCATCGAGACGATCGCCTCGGCCGACGGGCCGATGAAGACCAGGCCGGCGTCGCGGCAGGCCTGGGCGAAGTCCTCGTTCTCGGCCAGGAAGCCGTAGCCGGGATGCACCGCGTCGGCACCGGCGAGGCGCGCCGCCTCGACGATGGCCGGGATGCGCAGGTACGACTGCGCCGGCAGGGGCTCGCCGATGCACACGGCCTGGTCGGCCTCGCGCACGTGGCGGCCCTCGGCATCGGCCGTGGAATAGACCGCCACCGTGCGATAGCCGAGCGCACGGGCTGTGCGGACGATGCGCAGCGCGATCTCGCCGCGGTTGGCGACGAGCACCTTGCGGAACGGCGTGGGTCGAAAGGAAGGCGTGGTGGCGTTCATGCGCATTCGTCCATGGGAATCGTGCGTCGTTCGGGGATGGGCCTCGGCGTGGGCTCGCCGTCAGGGTCTCGCGACCGAGAACTGCATCTTCTGCGGCTCCCGGGCGTCGGCGTCGCGGCAGATCGAGAGAACCTTGGACAGCACCTCGCGGGTGTCGCGCGGGTCGATCACGCCGTCGTCGAGCAGGCGGGCGCTGGTGGTGAAGACGCTCATCTGGCTGTCGAAGTGGTCGACGATGCGCTTTTCCATCGCGTCCAGCTTGGCCTGGTCGACCTCGCCGCCCTTTCGCCTCATGGCGGCCTCGGTGACGATCGACATGGTGCGCGCGGCCTGCTCGCCACCCATCACCGCCGTCTTGGCGTTCGGCCACGAGAAGCAGAAGCGCGGGTGGAAGCCGCGCCCGCACATGCCGTAGTTGCCGGCGCCGAAGGAGGCGCCGCAGTAGAGGGTGATCTGCGGCACCGTGGCGTTGCTCACCGCCTGGATCATCTTGGAGCCGTGCTTGATGATCCCGGCCTCTTCATGGTCGCGGCCGACCATGAAGCCGGTCGTGTTGTTGAGGTAGAGGATCGGCGTCTTCGACTGGCAGCAGGCCTGGATGAAGTGGGTCGCTTTGGTGGCGCCGGCCGGGTCGATCGGGCCGTTGTTGGTCACCACGCCGAGCGCCATGCCCTCGATCCTGATGTGGCCCACCACGGTGGCCGGGCCGTAGTTCTCGCCGAACTCCAGGAATTCGGAATCGTCGGCGATGCGGGCGATGACCTGCTTCATGTCGACCGGCCGCTTGGGGTCCATCGGCATGATGCCGAGCAGTTCCTCGGCGTCGTAGCGCGGCGGCTTGAAGCTGCGCGGCGCGGCGGCCGGCTCGCGGTTCCACTCGATGTTGGCGAGGATCTCGCGGGCGATGCGGATCGCGTCGCGGTCGTCCTCGGCCAGGTAGTCGCCCAGGCCCGAGATCGAGGTGTGCATCAGCGCGCCGCCCAGTTCCTCTTCGGTGGCGACTTCGCCCGTGGCCGCCTTCAGCAGCGGCGGCCCCGCCAGGAAGGCCCGCGAACGGCCGCGCACCATCACGATGTAGTCGGACAGCCCGGTCTGGTAGGCACCGCCCGCCGTGGAGGAGCCGTGCGTCACCGTCACCACCGGCAGGCCGGCCGCCGAGATGCGCGCGATGTTGCGAAAGAGGTTGCCGCCGGTGATGAATTCCTCGACCTTGTAGGTCATGAGGTTGGCGCCCGCACTTTCGACCAGTTGCACGTAGGGCAGCTTGTTCTCGAGCGCGAGCTCCTGCATGCGCAGCTGCTTCGGGATGCCCATGGGCTGCAGCGCGCCGGCGTCGATGCCGGAATCCGAAGCGTTGATCATCACCCGCACGCCCGACACCCAGCCGATGCCGCCGATGACGCCACCGCCCGGCACGCTCTGTTCGAGGTCGGGGTTGTCCAGGCCGAGTCCGGCGAGCGAGCCGATCTCGAGGAAGGCGGTGCCAGGATCGAGCAGCAGCGACAGGCGCTCGCGCGGCAGCAGCTGGCCGCGCTTCTCGAAGCGCTCGCGCGACCTGGCCGAGGTGGCGATGCTGCGCCGTTCATAGGTCCTGACGCGCTCGATCAGCGCGAGCATGCCGGTCCGGTTGGCCTCGAAGGCCTCGCTGCCGGGAGAGACGGTCGACTCGATGATTGCCATGCTGGATGCCTGAGCGCCGGCGGGCGCGGAGTGATGCATGCAGCTTAGGGGTTGCCTTCGGCAAGGTCTTGCGCGTAGTCGCTGCCGATCAGCCAATGGGCGCAAGCCTCGCGCCAGAGGGTTCGCTATGGTGGCTCGGTCCACTTCTCACCTGCAACACCCGCCAAGAAGCCATGACCCAAGATCCGAACGCAAGCTCCCCGACCGGCAAGGTGGTCCGCATCGGCGGTGCCTCGGGCTTCTGGGGCGACAGCATGGTCGCTGCGCCGCAGCTGGTGAAGCTGGGCCGGCTCGACTACCTGGTCTTCGACTACCTGGCCGAGACCACGATGTCGATCCTCGTCTCCGCGCGCATCAAGAAACCGCAGCTGGGCTACGCCACCGACTTCGTCGACATCGCCATGAAGTCGGTCCTGGCCGAGGTCAAGCGCCAGGGCATCAAGGTGGTGAGCAATGCCGGCGGCATCAACCCGCACGGCTGCGCGGCCGCGCTGCGTGCGCTGGCCGAAGCCGAGGGCGTCTCGCTGTGCATCGCCGTCGTCGAGGGCGACGACGTGAGCGCGCTGATGCCGGCACTGCGCGAGCGCGGGGTGCGCGACATGTTCACCCACGAGCCGCTGCCCGAGAAGGTGCTGAGCTCGAACGCCTATCTGGGCGCCACGCCGATCGCGGCCGCGCTGGCCGCCGGCGCCGAAGTGGTCATCACCGGGCGCTGCGTCGACAGCGCCGTGACGCTCGGCCCGCTGATGCACGAGTTCGGCTGGAAGCCTACCGACCACGACCTGCTCGCCTCCGGCAGCCTGGCCGGCCACATCATCGAATGCGGCTGCCAGGCCACCGGCGGCCTGCACACCGACTGGGAAGACATCCCCGACTGGGCCCACATGGGCTACCCCATCATCGAATGCCACGCGGACGGCAGCTTCGTGGTCACCAAGCCCGAAGGCACCGGCGGCAAGGTGATCCGGGCCAACGTCGCGGAGCAGATGCTCTACGAAATCGGCGATCCCGGCGCCTACCTGCTGCCCGACGTGAGCTGCGACTTCCGCGAGGTGCGCATCGAGCAGCAGGGCGACGACCGTGTCCGGGTGAGCCCCGCCCGGGGACGCGCGCCCACGCCCTTCTACAAGGTCTCGGCGACGCAACTCGACGGCTTCCGTTGCGCGGGCAGCATGGTCATCATCGGCATCGACGCCGCCCGCAAGGCGCGCCGCACGGCCGAGGCGATCATCGAGCGCGTCGGCGAGATCCTGGCGCAACAGGGCCTCGCGCCCTTCACGTCCACCTGCATCGAGGTGCTCGGCGTCGAGACCCTCTACGGCGAACATGCCCGCCCCCGGCAGGCGCGCGACGTGCTCATGCGCGTGATCGCCAACCATCCGCAGAAAGCAGCGCTCGAGATCTTCGCGCGCGAGATCGCGCCTTCGGGCACCTCGTGGTCGCCGGGCACGACCGGCCCGGGCGGCGGCCGGCCGGGCGTGTCGCCGCTGATCAAGCCGTTCTCGTTCCTGCTGGACAAGACCGCGCTGGAAGTGGCGATCGACGTCGACGGCGCGCGCAGCACGGTCGCCATCGAACGCGCGGACGGCGACGGCGAGGCACCCGCGGGCGTCGAGCCGGCGGCCTGGCGGGAAGTCGACGGACCGACGCGCAAGGTGCGGCTGATCGACCTGGCCTATGCGCGCAGCGGCGACAAGGGCAACCTGTCGAACATCGGCGTGATCCCGCGCCGGCCGGAATGGCTGCCGCTGCTGTGGGCGCGCCTCACCGAGCCGGTGGTGGGCGCGTATTTCTCGACGCTGGTGCACGGCCGCATCGAACGCTTCCACCTGCCGGGCACCGCCTCGATGAACCTGGCAATGCACGACGCGCTTGATGGTGGCGGCCCTTCTTCCATGCGCATGGATCCGCTGGGCAAGGGGATGGCGCAGATGCTGCTGGACCTGGAGCTGGAAGTGCCGGCCGCGATCGCGGACTTGCTGCCTGTGCGCCGCGGATGATGGGGCGCTTCCTTCTCACGCCGGCAACGGCAGCTGCGTCGTCGACATCACCTGCTTGAGGACCATGAAGGTCCGGATCTGCCGCACGCCGGGCAGATACAGCAATTGCTCGGCGTGCAGCCGGTTGTAGCTGTCGTTGTCGCGCGTGCGCACGAGCATGAAGTAGTCGAACTCGCCCGTGACGACGTGACACTCCAGGCAGCCCGACACCTTCTGCACCGCCTTCTCGAAGTTCGCAAACGATTCGGGCGTGGAGCGGTCGAGCACCACGCCGATCATGACCATGGTTCCGAAGTCCAAGGCCTTCGGATCGAGCAGCGCGACGACCTTCCTGATCAAGCCCAGCGACTTGAGGCGTTCGACCCGACGCAGGCACGCCGGTGCGCTCAGGTTGGCCTTCGCGGCGAGCGCCACGTTCGACACCGAGGCATCGCGCTGCAGCGCGCGGAGGATCGCACGATCTGTGCGATCGAGCTCATTCTTGTCACGCAATCTTGTTGTGGCCATCGGCAATCCTGCAGAACGAATCTTCGTCAAATCGAATATTGAAGGTTTGGAGTTTCGCAAATCGCCCTGATTTTGCAACCACAGAACAAGCGTTACTTTCTACGATTCCATGCATGTCTTGACCAAGGAGTCGTCTCGTGAACCTGCAGCAATTCGCCCGCTATCCCCTCACCTTCGGGCCCACGCCGGTCCAGCCCTTGCGCCGGCTCAGCGCGCATCTGGGCAGCAAGGTCGATCTCTATGCCAAGCGCGAGGACTGCAACAGCGGCCTGGCCTTCGGCGGCAACAAGACGCGCAAGCTCGAGTACCTGATCCCCGAGGCCATCGAGGGCGGCTACGACACGCTGGTGTCGATCGGCGGCATCCAGTCGAACCAGACGCGACAGGTCGCGGCGGTGGCCGCCCATCTCGGCATGAAGTGCGTGCTGGTGCAGGAGAACTGGGTCAACTATTCGGACGCGGTGTACGACCGCGTCGGCAACATCGAGATGTCGCGAATCCTGGGCGCCGACGTTCGACTGGACGCCGCGGGCTTCGACATCGGCATCCGCAAGAGCTGGGAAGACGCGATGGACAGCGTGCGCCGGGCCGGCGGCAAGCCCTTCCCGATTCCCGCCGGCTGTTCGGAGCATCCCAAGGGCGGCCTCGGCTTCGTCGGCTTCGCCGAAGAGGTGCGCCAGCAGGAAGCCGAACTCGGCATCCGCTTCGACTACATCGTCACCTGTTCCGTCACCGGCAGCACGCAGGCGGGGATGGTGGTGGGATTTGCGGCCGACGGCCGGGCCGACCGCGTGATCGGCATCGACGCATCGGCCAAGCCCCGGCAGACCTTCGACCAGATCCTGCGCATCGCAAGACAGACGGGCGACTTGGTCGGTCTCGACCGCGCGATCCGCGAAGACGACGTGGTGCTCGACACACGCTTCGGCGGCCCGGAATACGGCTTGCCGAACGAGGGAACGCTGGAGGCGATCCGCCTGGGCGCCCGCCTGGAAGGCATGCTCACCGACCCGGTGTACGAGGGCAAGTCGCTGCACGGAATGATCGAGAGGGTGAGGCTCGGTGAATTCCCGGCGGGCTCGAAGGTCCTGTATGCGCACCTGGGCGGCGTGCCGGCCCTGAACGCCTACAGCTTCCTCTTTCGCAACGGGTAAGCCCTGCGGCTGCGGCTGCGGCGTTCGACTCATCCTTCATTCACGGTCGCGTTCGCGGCAACTGACCGTTGCGTACCGCCCTGGCTTCGGTTTCCGCTTCAGGGACTTCATCACCTCGTCGAAATCGGCGGTGTCGTCCTTGACGCGGCACTTGTTTCGCGCGGCGAACGCCCGCAGGTCGTCGGCGCTGCCGTCGAGTCGAACGGTGATGCCCATTCCCGGACTCACGCAGCAGCCCACGTAGGCGGCCCTGTATTCCTGCTCGATCATCTGGAGATCGTGGCCGAGGAATCTGGCGGGCCTGTCGACCACGTAGTAGTCGGTGTAGTCGATGCGGGTGTTCGGCTTCTTCTCCACGACGCCTGCGCTCACATAGGCTCGGACCGCCTTGGCCGGATCCATCGACCGGGCCAGTGCCTTCTGCAGGAGGGCCTCCAGCGCGGCGTCCGCAGGCGTCGAGGCCTGCGCCACGGGCACCAGCACGCTCAGGGCGATCGAGGCGATCAGCAACCTGAAGCGGAGAAGACGCGGAAGGCTGTCGGTGGGATGCATGCGTGGGCGGGTCGATGTGGTCAATGGATCGCCTGGGCGTTGGCCGTGGCGAGGAAGCGGGTCATGCGCTCCCGCACTTCGGGGTCGCTGGCCAGCCGCGTGCCGTTCAGGCGGGCCGCCACCATGTCGGGCTGCTGCCGCTTCAACTCCCGCAGTTCGGCGGCGGCCCGCGCCATGTCGCCCGCACCGACCAGGCACAGGACGAGACAGAAGCGCGTGCCCGCGAAGTCGGCTTCGCGCAGCGACTGCCGCGCGGTGTCGATGGCGTCTTCGTAGGCCTTGGCAGCGAACTGGGCCCAGATCAGGTTGTCCAGCAGATGGAAGCGTGCCGGGTCGCGGGGGCTCAGCCGCAAGGCCTGCAGGCATTGCGCCAGCCCACCGGCCGGATCGCCGCCGACGGCCTCGCACACGCCCAGGCGGGCCAGCGCGAGGGCATCGTTCGGATTGAGATCGAGCGAGCGCCGGAAGTCCGTCGTCGCCTCGGCCAGCTTGCCGCTGATGAACATCAGCCAGCCCCGGCCGCGCCAGGCCAGCGCGTCGGTGCTGTCGATGGCCAGCGCCTGCCCGGCCGCATCGAGCGCATCGGGCAAGGCCGACGGCGTCGCGGTGTCGAAGTAGAGGTGCCACGAGAGCGCATCGACGATGGCGTTGTGCGCCGCGCTGCAACGCGGATCGATCGCCAGCGCTTCTCGCGCCAGTGCGACCGCGGCGTCGCGCGCGCCGCGGTTCGAACGCGACAGGCCCTCGCGGGACTGCGCCCAGGCGCGCTGCGCCAGGGCGTAGGCGCTGTCCCTCGGCGGCCGCGGCCCGCGCGCGCGATCGATCTCCGAGCGTTCGATGTGGGGCGCCATGGCGATCACGATGGCGCGAGCCGTTTCGTCCTGCAGCGCGAAGAGGTCGTCGAGGCCGCGGTCGTAGCGCTCGCTCCAGATCTGCTGGCCGCTCAACGCATCGATCAGCGCCGCGGCGATGCGCACCTGCCCGGCCGAGCGACGCACGCTGCCTTCGAGCACGTAGCGCACGCCGAGCTCGCGTGCGACCGTGCGCGGGTCGATCGCACCACCCTGGTAGGCCTGCACGCTCCGGCGCGAGATGACGAAGATCGATCGCACGCGGGACAGCGCGTCGTTCAGTTCGCCGCCGATGCCGTCGATCAGGGCTGCATCCTCGGTCGCACCGCCGGCGTTGACGAAAGGCAGCACGGCGATCGACGGCTTGTCGGGCAGGCCCAGCACCATGCTGTCGGCGGCGGCCACGCCCGCGGCCGGCGACACCGGTAGCGCGAAACGGTAGCCCTGACCCGAGACGGTGCGCAGCGCATCCGTGCCCAGCACCTTGCGCAAGGTCGACACCTGCACGCTGAGGTTGTTCTCTTCCACCGCCGCGTCGCGCCAGACCAGGCGCAGCAGCTCGTCCTTGGACACGACCCGGTCGCGGTGCTGCACCAGCGCCGCCAGGAGGTCGAAGGCGCGCGCGCCGAGGGTCACCGGCGAGCCATGCTCCAGCAAGCGGCGCTGCTCCAGCAGCATCTCGAAATGTCCAAAGACCAGCGGGTCGGACATGGCGTCCTTCGTCGGGGGGTGACCGGAATTTAACCGCGATGCCTCCGGATCGGGAAACTGGAAATCAGGATCCGGAGTTCGCCGGAGGTGATCCATCGCTCCTCACGATGCCGGCTGGTGGTGGGCAAGGAAGAATGCGCGGCCAGGCACGGTTCGTGGAACGGTCAAGGGAAGGCTCGGGGTCGCGAGACGGAGGCGGTACCGCTCAACCTCCCCGCTCTCCCAACCCAAGCAGGAAGTCGCGCATCAGCCGCGCGCTCGGCCCGATGCGTTTGCCGTGCACCAGGTAGATCTCCAGCGGCGCCGTCTCCAGGGTCGGCAGCAGCCGCACCAGTTCCCCGGAGCCCAGCGGCGCTGAGGCGTCGTAGGCAGGAAGGCGCGCGATGCCTTCCCCGGCCAGCACGAAGGCCAGGCGCGAGGCCGCGCTGTCGGTGACGACGTCGCCGTGGATCGCGATGTCGACCGCGTGGCCGTCGTGCCTTGCCGCCATCGACCGCTGCGTCGGCGGATAGATCACCCAGCGGTGCTGCTGCAACGCTTCGAGCGTTGCCGGCGAGCCATGGCGGCGCAGGTAGGCGGGTGCCGCGCACAGCATCGTCGGCTCGCTCACCAGACGCCGAGCCACCAGATCCGAATCCGCCAGCGGCCCCGCCCGCACGGCCAGTTCGATGCCCTGCCGCACCAGGTCGACGTTCGCATCGTTCATCGCGATGTGGAGTCGAATCGCCGGATAGCGGCGACGGAAGGCGAGCAGCGCAGGAAGGATGCGCTTGTTGCCGAAGTGATGCGAGCAGGTGATGCGCACTTCCCCGCGCGGCTCCGCGCGCAGCAATTCCATGCCGCGGATGCCGTCCTGCGCCTCGTCGAGCAGGCGCTCGCAATGCACCCGGAATGCCTCGCCGGCCGGCGTCAGGCTGAAGTTGCGGGTGCTGCGCTGCGCCAGCGGCATGCCGAGCTTGGCTTCGAGGCCTCGCACGTGGTGGCTCACCACGGCACGGGTCAGGCCGAGCGCGCGCGCAGCGGCTGCGAAGCTGCCGCTGCGCACGACCGTGGCGAACACCGCCATCGCGCGCAGTTCGTCGAGGATCGATGCTTGCTGCGTGCCCATGTTGGAATTGTCAAATGACGTGAGCCAATCGGTCAAGCTCGGCGCATCTACCGACTTGCACCGGCCCTCTTTAATCTTCGTTTCACCCGGAACCGCCGGGCTTCACGAAACCAAGGAGAGCATCATGAACGTCAAGCATGTCCTGTTCGTTGTGACAAACGCAGCACTCATCGGCCCGCACCATCGGGCCACCGGATTCTTCTTCCCGGAGATCGCGCATCCCTTCGAGGCGCTCGACAAGGCCGGCATCGCGGTCGAATACGCGTCGCCGCTGGGCGGGAAGCCGCCCGAAGACGGCTTCGACCGTGACGATCCGGTGCAGGCCGCGTTCCTGGCGAGCGCCTCGTACCGCCGTATGGCACACAGCCGGAAGCTGTCCGAGGTCGATGTGCGCGACTACGACGCCGTCTTCTTTCCGGGTGGCCTCGGCCCGATGGTCGACATCACCGGCAACCCGCAAGTGCAAGAAGTGGTGCGGCGCGCCTGGGATGCCGGGAAGATCGTCGCCGCGGTCTGCCACGGCCCGTCGGCGCTGCTCGGCGTCAAGCTCGGCGATGGCACGCCATTGGTGAGCGGCCGCAAGGTCGCGGGCTTCTCGACGGCGGAAGAAGACGGCTACGCCCGCGCCGACGTTCCGTTCGACCTCGAAGGCGCGCTGCGCGCGGAAGGCGGCCTCTATGAGTCGTCCGACCCGTGGACGCCCAAGCTGGTGGTCGACGGCCGCCTGATCACCGGGCAGAACCCGCAATCGGGCACCCTGGTGGGCGAAGCGATGGTGCGGGGGCCTGGCGCTGTCACCCGCGGTCAGGAACTTCCCCAACTGAATAGTCCACCGGATCATTGAACGCCGGCTCCTCATGCATCGCCCAATACCCGTCATACAGCCGCGTGGTGACGGGCCCCGGAAAGCCCGGCAGCGGCACGCCGTCGATCTTGCCGATCGGCAGGATCCCGCCGCCGCTCGAGGTCAGGAACACTTCGTCCGCGCTGCGCAGCGTTTCCACCGGCAGCGGCCCGATCTCGAGCGGGATGCCGAAGCGCTGGCACAGCTCGATCGCGGTGCGGCGCGAGATGCCTTCGAGCACGCCGCGGCCGGCGGTGTGGACCACGCCGTTCTTCACCGCGAAGACGTTGAAACCCGGGCCTTCGGTGATGTGGCCGGCGCCGTCGACCACGCAGCTGGTGTCGTGGCCGCGGTCGTAGGCGTCGAACATCGACTGCACCAGGTCGGCCCAGTGGTAGTTCTTGACCGTCGGGTCGACCGACTCCGGCGCGATGCGCACGCGCTCGCTGATGTGCAGGTCGATGCCCGCCAACTGTTTCTCGCGCGAGGCGATCCACACGTAGGGCAGCGCGTAGGCATAGAAGCGGTTCTGCGCCTGGCGCGGATCGCGCGCGCCGCGGGGCGGCACGCCGCGGGTGCAGACCATGGCCACATAGCCGTCCTTGAGGCCGCCGGCGCGCACGCAGCCGTGCAGGATGCTGCGCAGTTCGTCGCGGCTGTAAGGAATGGCCAGATGCATCTTGCGCAAACTCGCGAAGAAGCGATCCATGTGGGCGTCGAGCCGGAAGAAGCTGCCGTGCCACGTGGTGGCGACGTCGTAGGTCACATCAGAGCGGGTGAAGCCCCAGTCGAACATCGAGATCTTCGCTTCGGACAGCGGCGCGTAGGCGCCGTCGATGAAGACGCAGCCGCCTTCGAACTGGTTGACGGGCGGGGTGGCGGGAATGGGCATGACGGACTCCTTGAGTGAATAAATTGTACGTCGTTCAATTTAAATTGAACAGTGGTCAATATCACCTAGAATCAGACGATGCCAGCCGCCCCACGCATCCGCAAGAAGCCCGAGCCACCGCCGCGAACCCCTGGCCGTCCACGCAAGCAGGCGGCCGCACTGGCCGGCCAGCCCGCGCTCGGCCCGGAACGCATCCTGCAGGCCGCCCTGGCACTGATCGACGCCAGGGGCCTGGCCGCCTTCAACATCCGCGAACTGGCGAGCACGCTCGGCGTCTTCCCGGCCGCGGTCTATTGGCATGTGCCGAACCGCGATGCGCTGCTTTCGGGCGTCATCGCATTGGCACTTCGCGATGTCGCGGCCGAGTCGCCCGCCGGCTCTTGGCAGGCCCGTCTTCGCGCCCTGCTGCAGGCATTTCGGGCCGCGCTGCGGCGCCATCCGCAACTGGCGCCGCTGGTCGCCAACGAACTGGCCTACAACGCCGCCTTCGACGCGCCCTTGCTCGATCAGGTAGTCGCTGCGCTCGAGGACGCGCGCTTCGAAGGCGATGCGCTGGTCGACGCCTTCAACGTGGTCATCGCCGCGATGTGCGGCTTCGCCACGCTCGAACTGTCGACCGCGCCGGCCGGTCCTTCGGGCGAATGGGAAGCCGCTTGCCGGGCCCAGATCGATGCGGTCGACCGCGAGCGACTGCCACACCTCGGCCGCCATCTCGGCGACTTGCGCAACCGCGCCTTCCTGCTGCGCTGGTCGGGCGGCGAGGCGCAGCCGCTCGACAGCGGCTTCGAGGCCTGGATCGACGTGCTGCTGCGCGGCCTGGAGTCGCGCAGCCGCGCCCTGCGCCGCGCTTGAGGATTTGCGAGCGCGGCGTTTCATTTGTTGCAAATCGGCGCTTCTCGTCTGTTAGCATTTTCCGAACAACAGACATCTCTTGCCGCACCTGTTGCTTTCGGCGAGGGAGAGAGGAATCCACCATGCAGAGTTCATTGATCGCTTACTGCGGAGTCGCAGCGGTCCCGGGCGATCTGTTCATGCGGTGGAACATCGATCCAACGGTGATTGCGGCGCTCGCGGCATTGGGTTGGCTCCTCGTGCGCACACGCTCCAGGCATTCCGTCGCCGGCTGGTCGGCCATCGCCTTGATGGCGGTGGTCTTCATCTCGCCGCTGTGCGCCCTGTCCTCCGCCCTGTTCTCGGCACGCGTGCTGCATCACGTCATCCTCGTCAGCGCGGTGGCGCCGCTGCTGGCGCTGGCCTTTCCGCAACGCAGCGATTCGAAGGTGCCGCTGGCGCTTCTGGTGGCGGCACATGCGCTGCTGCTTTGGACCTGGCATGCGCCGGGGCCCTATCAATGGGGCCTGGCCAGCGTGGCCGGCTACTGGCTGATGCAACTCACGCTGCTCGGCAGCGCCTGGCTGATGTGGCGCGCCATCCTCGCGCCGGCGACGCACGTCGGTCCGGCGTTGATCGCGCTGGCGACGACGATCGGCCAGATGGGCCTGCTCGGCGCCCTGCTGGTCTTCGCTTCCGCGCCGCTCTATGCGGTGCACCTGGCCAGCACCGAGGCCTGGGGCTTCAGTCCGCTGGCCGACCAGCAGCTCGCCGGTCTCCTGATGTGGGTGCCGGCGATGCTGCCCTACCTGGGTGCCGGTCTCTGGATGGCATGGCACAGCCTGCAGGGTGCCGAGAGCGCAGAGCCGGCGAAGGCTTCGGCGTGACCACTGTTCTCAAGTTCATCCACCTGGCCGCCATCGCGGTCTGGTCGGCCGGCCTGCTCGGCCTGCCCTTCCTGTTCTGGCAGCGCCGCGGGCTGGCGGCCGGCGCGGAGCTCGACCGGCTGCACCGCATCACCCGGCTGGTCTATGTCGAGCTCACCTCGCCGGCCGGCTTCATCGCGATCGCCAGCGGCACCGGCCTCATCTTTTTGCAGGCGACCTTCGAGGAATGGTTCTCGCTGAAGATGGCGCTGGTCGGCGGCATGGCGATGCTCCACGTGGTCGCCGGCCTGGTGATGATGCAGCTCTACACGGCCAAGGGCCGCTTCGGCCGCCTCTCGTTCGTCTCGCTCACCCTCGCCTATGCGGTGCTGATCACCGCCGTGCTGTGGGTGGTGCTGGCCAAGCCGCAGATCGATTCGAACGCCTTCGCCCAGCAGCTGTTCTCACCGGGCGGCCTCGGCCGCTGGGTGCATCAGTCCTTCGGCGACACCAAGATGCCGATGCCATGATCGAACACCAGCTTGCCCCCGTGCCAGCCGGCGAAGCCCACCATGACCGAGGCCAGCACCGACAGCACCAGCCCGTGCGGCAGCACCGAGGCCGGGTCGACCAGCCGCAGGCCCCAGCTGGCGCCGGCGATGGCCACCAGCGTCATGGCCGCAATCGCGTGCGACCAACTGGCCTCGTGCGCGCGGATGCCGCGTACCAGCAGCAATTCGCCGGTGCCGACCAGGCTGGCCAGCACGCCGGTCCAGAACGCGGTCCCCGCGGCCCAGACGCCGGCGCGCAGCCAGAACTCGTCGCCCGACCACCAATAGAGCACGTCGACGCCCAGCGTCGCGACCACGAAAGCCACCGGAAAATGCACCAGCATCACGTGCAGCGGATGGCCCACCACCGCGACCGCCGAACCGACATCGAGCCGCTCCAGTTCCAGCATGACCTGGCTGGGTGGGGTCTTCGGGCTGCTGCTGTTCTTGGCCATGGGCGGAGTCTTTCGGTTCGGGGAAATCGGTCGAGCACGAATCCTAGCCGCTTGCGCGCGCCGCTTCTAGTTGCTTCATCGATCGTCGGCGCGGCACTGCTGGCCGGCTGCAGCGGGCCGCTGTCGGCGCTGGAGCCGCGCGGGCCGGCGGGCGGCTCGATCGCCACCCTGTGGTGGGTGATGCTGATCGGCTCGGCGCTGCTCTTCGCGCTGGTGCTCGCGATCTTCGCGCTGGTCTACCTGCGTCCCGGCTGGGGCTCGAGCGTCTCGCCGATGCGCTGGATCGTGCTCGGCGGCCTGGTGCTGCCGGCGCTGGTGCTGATCCCGCTGGTGGGCTATGCGTTGATCGCCGGCGAGCGCCTGTTGCCGCTGCCGGGCAGCAGTGTGCCGCAGGTCGAGGCCGAGGCCGCGCAATGGGCCTGGACCTTCCGCTACCCGGGCCATCCGGGCATCGTCACCCACGACGAGCTGCACATTCCCGCCGGCGTGCCGGTCGACGTGCTGATCAGCAGCCGCGACGTCATCCATTCGCTGTGGATCCCGCAACTCGCGGGCAAGCTCGACGCGATCCCGGGCCACGTCAACCGGCTGCGCATCCAGGCCGACCAGCCCGGGCGCTATGAAGGCGTGTGCAACCAGTTCTGCGGCCTCGGGCACGCCAACATGCGCTTCGTCGTGGTCGCCGATCCACCGGAGGAATTCAACGCAGCGATCCAGCGTGCGGCCACCGCGGTCAAGACGGAAGCCAGGACAGAAGCCAAGACAGAAGCCAGGACCGACAAGGCAGAGAAGGTGAAGAAGCCATGAGCGCAGTGCCGCCGCCCACCACCGCCTTGCGCCTGCATCGGCAGCTGAACCCGATCTGGGCCACCGGCCCCGGCCTGCAGCGTTTCGCCGCGGTCAACCACTCGGTCATCGGCGTGCGCATGATGATCACCTCGTTCGCCTTCTTCGCGATCGCCGGCATCCTGGGGATGCTCGTGCGGGTGCAGTTGGCGACGCCGAATTCGGCCTTCATGGACGCCGAGACCTACAACCAGGTCTTCACCATGCACGGCTCGATGATGCTGTTCCTGTTCGCGATCCCGATGGTGGAGAGCATCGCGGTCTACCTGACGCCGAAGATCCTCGGCACCCGCGACTTCGCCTTCCCGCGGCTCACGGCCTACGGCTACTGGTGCTACCTGCTCGGCGCCACCATCCTCACCGTCTCGCTGATCGCCCGCGTCGCGCCCGACGGCGGCTGGTTCATGTACACGCCGCTCAGCTCCAGCATCTACACGCCCGGCCTCAACGCCGACGTCTGGCTGCTGGGCGTGACCTTCGTCGAGATCTCGGCGCTGAGCCTGGCGGTCGAGATCATCGTGTCGGTGCTCAAGATGCGCGCGCCCGGCATGTCGCTCGACAAGATGCCGATCTTCGGCTGGTACATCCTGGTGACGGCGCTGATGATGATCGTGGCCTTCCCGCCGCTGATCCTCGGCTCGATCCTGCTGGAGGTGGAGCGCGCCTTCGGCCTGGCCTTCTTCGATCCGACCCGCGGCGGCGACCCGCTGCTGTGGCAGCACCTGTTCTGGCTCTTCGGGCATCCGGACGTCTACATCATCTTCCTGCCGATGGCGGCGGTGCTGTCGACCGTGATCCCGGTGTTCGCGCGCCGGCCGCTGGTGGGCTACCGGGCGATCGTGGTGGCGATCATCGCGCTGGCCTTCCTGAGCTTCGGCATCTGGGTGCATCACATGTTCACGGTCGGCATCCCGCACCTGGCGCTGGCCTTCTTCTCCGCCGGCTCGGCGATCGTCGCGGTGCCGACCGCGATCCAGGTCTTCGCCTGGCTGGCGACGCTGTCGCACGGCCGCCCGCGCTGGGACCTGCCGATGCTCTACGTGTTCGGCTTCTTCGTGGTCTTCGTCTGCGGCGGCCTGACCGGCGTGATGCTGGCGATCGTGCCCTTCGACTGGCAGGCGCACGACACCTACTTCGTGGTGGCCCACATGCACTACGTGGTGGGCGGTGCGCTCGCCTTCCCCATGATGGCGGCGCTCTACTACTGGCTGCCCCTGCTCACCGGGCGCACCGCCATCCAGTGGCTGTCGAAGCTGGCCTTCTGGCTGGTCTTCATCGGCTTCAACCTGACCTTCTTCATGATGCACCTGACCGGCCTGCTCGGCATGCCGCGGCGGGTCTTCAGCTACCGCGGCGACGAAGGCTGGAACGCGCTCAACCTGCTGTCCTCGGTCGGCAGCTTCGTGATGACGATCGGCTTCGGCCTGGTGGTGATCGACCTCCTGATCCAGCTGCGCTTCGGCCGCCGCTCCAAGCGCGATCCGTGGAACGCCACCACCTTCGAATGGGCGATGGCGATCCCGCCCAAGCCCTATGCCTTCGCCTCGATCCCGCACGTCGGCCCCGAGACCGAGCGCGTGAAGCCGGGCGACCTGGCGCTGTCGCTGGCGCGCGGCGAGGGCTACCTCGGCTTCGTGCGCAACGGCTGGCAGGAAACGCTGGGCGTGCACATGACCAGCGGCGAGCCGGAGCAGGTGATCGTGCTGCCGCAGCCGACCTACGTGCCGCTGTGGACCGCGCTGGCCACCGGCACCGCGGTGCTCGGCCTGCTGTTCAAGGTCTACCCGCTGGCGATCGTCGCCGCGCTGGTGATCGTCGGCCTCTTCCTGTTCGCGGCCCAGCGCTCCGGCCACGGCCGCGACTACGGCCTGCTGCCCATCGGCCGCGGCCTGAGCGTGCCGCCGCACACCGAAGTGAGCAGCGCGCCGCCCTGGCTGGCGCTGATCTGCGCGCTGGTCGCCGACGGCACCCTCTTCACCTCGCTCATCTTCGGTACCTTCTATCTCTGGATCGCGGCGCCGAACTGGCCGGCGGCCGCCCAGCTGCAGCCGAGCTGGACCCTGGTCTTCGCGACGATCGTGATGCTGGTGGTGGCAGCGGTCGCCTCGCGCGGGTCGCTGCGCGCGGTCGCCGCCGGCGCCAAGGCGCAGGGCTGGATCGCGCTGGCGCTCGGCGCGCTGGTGCTGGCGATCGCCGCCGCGATAGTCCAGATCGCCGGCATCACGCCAAACCCGACCGAGCACGCGCTCGGCGCCACCGCCGCGGCGCTGGTCAGCTACGTCGTGATCCATGCCGGCATCGGCATCGTCTTCCTGGTCAGCAACCTGCTGCGCATCGCCGGTGGGCGGGTCTCGCCGAAGCGGCTGCTCGATCCGCGGCTGACCCGGCTGTGGCTCGACTTCACGCTGGCGACCGGCGTCATCGCGCTGCTACTCGTGCTGGCGCTGCCGAGCCTGGCCAACACGATGGGAGTCCGCTGATGTCGAACGCGAATTCGCGCACCGTGCCGCCGCGCCGCCTCTGGTGGCTGGGCGCCGGCTTCGTCGTGTGGTGCAGCGCGCTGTGCGCGCTCTACGCGGTGCACGCGATCGGCTGCGCCTTCGCCTGGTCCGGCGGCGGCCTGCGCACCACCCTCTTCGGCGTGCTGGTGCTGCACCTGCTGGTGGTCGGCTGGATGTGGCGCAACTTCGCGCGCTCGGGGCCCGACCCGCTCTTCAGCCCGACCGGCGCCTTCCTGCACGTGGCGATCTTCTGGGTCACGATCGCGGCCTTCGTGTCGACCGTGCTGGTGCTGGCGCCGCCGCTGCTGCTCACGCCATGTCTGTAGTGGCGCGCGACCTGCTGCGGCGCACGGTCTGGATCGGCATCTACCTGCTGTTCATCCTGGCGCCGATGCTGGCGATGCTGGCCGGCACCCTGCCGCCGAGCCGCGGCTTCTGGACCGAGTTCTCGGTCGCGCTCGGCTATTCGGGGCTGGCCATGATGGGCCTGCAATTCGGCCTGACCGCGCGCTTCCGCCACGTGACCGATCCGTTCGGCGAGGACGTCATCTACCACTTCCATCGCCGCATCTCGCTGATCGCGGTGGGGCTGGTGGTGGTGCACCCGGTCATCCTGTTCGCGACCGGCTCCGACAAGCTCGCGATGCCGGCCTCGCTGACCGAGGTGCCGCTCGGCGCCATCGCCGCCTTCGTCTCGATCGGCTGCCTGGTGCTGCTGGTGGTGACCGCGCTCTGGCGCACGAAGCTGCGCATCAGCTACGAGTTGTGGCATGCCGGGCACATCGCGCTGGCGCTGATCGCGGTCGGCGGCGGGCTGATGCACATGGTCGGCTGGGGCTTCTACCTGGCCGATCCGTGGAAGCGCGCGCTGTGGATCTGCATGGCGATCTTCTGGCTCTGCCTGCTCTTCTACGTGCGCCTCTTCAAGCCGCTCTTCATGCTGCGGCGGCCCTATCGCATCGCCGAGGTGCGCGCCGAGCGCGGCGACACCACCACGGTGGTGATGGTGCCCGAAGGCCATGCGGGCTTCCGCTTCCGGCCCGGCCAGTTCGGCTGGCTCACCTTGTGGGGCAGCCCGTTCAAGATCACCGGGCATCCCTTCTCCTTCTCGTCCAGCGCCGAGGCGGCCGACGGCTGGGTCGCGATGTCGATCCGCAACCTCGGCGACTTCACCCGCACGGTGCAGCGCGTCGAGGTCGGCCGTCGCATCTACCTGGATGGCCCCTACGGCGCCTTCACCATCGGCAACCCGGCCGACATGCACGTGCTGATCGCCGGCGGAATCGGCATCACGCCGATGATGAGCATGATCCGCACGCTGGCCGACCGTGGCGACAAGCGCCCGCTCGTGCTGCTCTACGGCAGCAAGGACTGGGAGTCGATCACCTTCCGCGAGGAACTGGAGGCGCTCGAATCGCGGCTCGACCTGCGCGTGGTGCACGTGCTGTCGCAGCCGCCGGCCGACTGGCAGGGCGAGCGCGGCCGGCTCGACGCCAGCCTGCTGATGCGGCACCTGCCGCCCGGCTACGCCGATCACGAATACTTCATCTGCGGCCCGAACCCGATGATGGACGCGATCGAGGCCGCACTCGGCGAGCTCGAGGTGCCGATTTCCAAATACCATTCCGAGCGCTACAGCTTCGTGTAGCGCCGCAGGAGAACCGATGCGTCGCCTCTTCGCCGACCGCCTCGCCCTGGCCACGGGCATCGTGATCGTCCTGGTGGCGGCCGTGTTCGCGCTGCTGCGTGGCTGAAGCGCCGCGCATGTCGGAAGACCGCGCCGCCGACTGGCTTCGCTTGAGCCCCGCGGTCGCCGCCGCCCGCGCGGCCGGCCGGCCGCTGGTGGCCCTGGAATCGACCATCATCGCGCACGGCATGCCCTATCCGCAGAACGTGCGGACCGCGCGCGAGGTCGAGGCGCTGGTTCGCAGCCTCGGTGCCGAGCCGGCGACGATCGCGGTGGTCGGCGGCTTCGTCCGCATCGGGCTGCAGGACGACGAACTGGAGCAACTGGGCCGCGCGGGCACCGCGGTGCACAAGGTCAGCCGGCGCGACCTGCCGGCGGTGCTCGCCAACGGCGAACTGGGCGCGACCACGGTGGCCGCCACCATGATCTGCGCGGCACTGGCCGGCATCGAGGTCTTCGTCACCGGCGGCATCGGCGGCGTGCACCGCGGCGCGGCGCAGAGCTTCGACATCTCGGCCGACCTGCAGGAACTGGCGCGCACTTCGGTGGCGGTGGTCTGCGCCGGCGCCAAGTCGGTGCTCGACATCGGCCTGACGCTGGAATATCTGGAGACCCACGGCGTGCCGGTGCTCAGCTGCGAGCAGGACAACTTCGCCGCCTTCTACCTGCGCGACAGCGGTTTTCGCGCCGACTGGCGGCTCGACGAGCCGGCGGCGCAGGCCCGCTTCATTCGCGCCAAGTGGGCGCTCGGCCTGGCCGGCGGCGTGGTGCTGAGCACGCCGGTGCCCGAAGCCGACGAAATGCCGCGCGAGCGCATCGACGCCATCACGGCGCAGGCGCTGGCCGCTGCGGATTCGCAAGGCATCACCGGCAAGGCGATCACGCCCTTCCTGCTCGCGCGCATCGAGGCCCTGACCGAAGGCGAGAGCCTCGCCACCAACATCGCGCTCGTGAAGCACAACGCCGCAGTGGGCACGCGGCTGGCGCTGGCCCTGGCGCTCGCGAAGAGGGCGGAACGCGCGGGCTGACGCTTCAGCGCCGGGATCGGCCGGCCAGCCGCGACTGCAGCAGGATCACCGCGAGCAGGAAGAGGCCGCGCACGATGGTCTGCCAGTGCGAGCCGAGGGTCAGGTGCGGGCCGCCGGTGAAGCCGTTCTCGAAGTTGATCAGGTTCAGGATCACCGACAGCAGCAGCACGCCGGTGACCGTGTTCAGGATCGAGCCCTGGCCGCCGGTGAGCAAGGTGCCGCCGACCACCACCGAGGCGATCGCGATCAGCTCCCAGCCGACGCCCTCGGTCGGGCTGCCCGAGGTCTGCGAGGCCACGATGACGCCGGCCAGCCCGGCGAGCGCGCCCGACAGCACGTAGACGCCGACCTTCACCCGCTCCACCGGCAGGCCCATCAGCCGCGCCGCTTCCTCGTTGCCGCCGACCGCCAGCACCGCGCGGCCGAAGCGCGAATAGCGCAGCAGCAGCGCGCCGGCCAGCACCACCGCGGCCGCGATCCAGAGCGGGATCGGCAGCAGCAGGAAGTCGTCGCCGATGCCGTCGAAGCCCTGCTCGTAGGAAATCGAGACGGTCTGCCGCTCGGCGATGATCAGCGCCAGCCCGCGCGAGGCGATGTAGGTGCACAGGGTGACGATGAAGGGCATCAGCCGCAGGTGCGCGATCAGCAAGCCGTTGACCAGCCCCACGACCAGGCCGACCGCCACGCCGGCCGCGACGCCCGGCGCGATGCCGTAGCCTGAGCAGCGCGCGGCCACCACGCTGGCCAGCACCGCCACCGTGCCGACCGACAGGTCGATGCCGCCGGACATGATGACGAAGGCCATGCCGACCGCCAGCAGGCCGAACTTGGAGCTGTTGGACAGCACGTCCGACACGTTCTGCCAGCCGATGAAGTTGTCGTAGCGCAGCGCGCCGAAGATCACCACCGCGGCCAGCGCGATCAGCGCGCCCTGGCTCTGCAGGAAGACGGCCAGCGAGGAGCGGGCGGAAGCGGCGGGCGGGGTCGAGGGCGTGGACATGGGGAAGGCTTCAGCGCCGTTGCAGGTAGACCGCCGCCAGCACCACCGCGGCCTTGACGATCAGCGCCCACTCGTCCTGGATGCCGTGGGCGAGCAGCGAATATTGCAGCAGCTGGATGGCCAGCGCGCCGACCAGCGTGCCGACGATGCGGGCACTGCCGCCCGAGAGCAGCGTGCCGCCGACGGCGACCGCGGCGATCGCGTCCAGCTCGATGCCCAGGCCGATCTTGGCCGGATCGGCGGCCGAGTTGATCGCCACGTTGAGCAGCCCGGCGACGCCGGCCAGCGCGCCGCAGATGACGTAGACCGCGAGCTTGACCCGCTGCGCCGGGATGCCGGCCAGCACCGCGGCACGCTCGTTGCCGCCGACCGCGAGCACGCGGCGCGCGAACACGGTCTCGCGCATCACCCAGGCGGCCACCGCGACCACCACCAGCATCAGGAGGCCCTGCACCGGCACGCCGAGGAAGTTGCCGCCGAGGCGCGAGAAGGCCGGGCTGCTGAAGTTGCGCAGGTTCGAGTCGGTCAGCATCTCGGCGAAGCCGCGGCCGGCGATGAACAGGATGAGCGTCGCCACGATCGGCTGGATGCGCAGCCGCGCGATCAGCACGCCGTTGATGCTGCCGAAGAGCGCCGCCGCCACGATCGGCAGCACGAAGGCGCACACCAGCGCGACCGTCGAGCCGGCGAAGGGCTCGCCCTGGCTCAGCAGCACCGCGGCCAGCGTGCCGGCGAAGGCGGCGCTCGAACCCACCGACAGGTCGATGCCGCCGGTGGCCACCACCAGCGCCATGCCGACCGCGACGATGACGATCGGCGCCACCTGCGTGAGGTTGATGTTGAGCGTCTGCAGGGTCAGGAACTGGTTGGTGAAGAGCGCGTTGAAGACCAGCAGCGCCACCAGCGCGATGAGCGCGCCGGAACTCCTGAGCGCGTGCAGGGCATGCAGCCAGGCGGCCGGGCGCCGCGTGCGGGCGGCGGCGGGTACGACTTCAGCCATGGGCCATCGCCTTCATCACGTTGGCTTCGGAGATGCCGTCGCCGTGCAGCTCGCTCACCGTGCGCCCGTCGCGCAGCACCACGATGCGGTCGCTGGCGGCCACCAGCTCTTCCAGTTCGCTGGCGATCATCAGCACCGACAGGCCCTCGCGCGACAGCTGGTGGATGAGGGTCAGGATCTCGGCCTTGGCGCCGACGTCGATGCCGCGGGTCGGCTCGTCCAGCAGCAGCAGCGCCACCTCGGCGGCCAGCCAGCGCGCCAGCAGCACCTTCTGCTGGTTGCCGCCCGAGAGCTCGCGGATCGGCTGCTCGGGCCCCGAGCAGCGGATGCCGAGCCGCTCGATGAAGCGCTCGGTGATCTCGGTCTGCGCCCTGCGGTCGACCACGCCCCAGCGCGCCAGCCGCGGCAGCAGCACCAGCGTGAGGTTCTCGCGCACCGAGAGGTCGGGCACGATGCCTTCGATCTTGCGGTCTTCCGAGAGATAGGCGACGCGGCGTGCGATCGCGTCGGCAGGCCCGCCGAGCTGTACCGGGTCGCCGGCGAGGCGCAGCTCGCCGGCATCCAGCGGATCGGCCCCGAAGATGCAGCGCGCCAGCTCGGTGCGGCCCGAGCCGAGCAGGCCGGCCAGGCCGAGGATCTCGCCGCGCTTGACCGCCAGGCTCGCGTCCTCGACGCGCAGGCCGCTCTTCAGGTGCGCGACCGAGACCGCGTCGGGGCCGGTGTGCTCGAAGGCGGTGTCGCGCACCGCCTGCAGCGCCGACAGCTCGCGCCCGAGCATGGTCTGCACCAGCGCCAGCTTGTCGAATGAGGCCAGCTCGCGCTCGGCCACGGTCTGGCCGTCGCGCATCACGGTGATGCGCTGGCAGACGGCATAGAGCTCGTCCAGCTTGTGGCTCACGAACAGCACCGCGACGCCGTCGGCCTGCAGCTTGCGGATGACGCCGAAGAGCGTCTCGACCTCGGCCTTGTCGAGCGAGGATGTCGGCTCGTCCATGATCACCAGCCGCGCCGAGGTGCTGACCGCGCGCGCGATCGCCACCATCTGCTGGGTCGCGGTGTTGAAGGTGTGGAGCGGCCGGCGCACGTCGACCCGGATGCCGAAGGACGCGAGCAGGCGCTCGGCCTCGTCGTGCACCCGGCGCCAGTCGATCAGGCCGAAGCGCTTCGGCTCGCGGCCGATGAAGATGTTCTCCGCCACCGAACGCAGCGGGATCAGGTTCAGCTCCTGGTAGATGGTCGAGATGCCGCCGTCCTGGGCCTCGATCGGCGCCTTGAAGTCGACCGCCTTGCCGTCGAAGTCGATGCGCCCGGCATCGCGCGCATAGGCGCCGGTGAGGATCTTGATGAGGGTCGACTTGCCGGCGCCGTTCTGGCCGATGAGCGCGTGCACCTCGCCGCGGCGGATCTCCAGCCGCGCCCGGCGCAGCGCGGGCGCACCGCCGAAGCTCTTGTCGATGTCCTGCATCGACAAGAGCGGCGCGATGTCGGCGGTCGTCAACGCGACCCTGCTCAGAAGCCGTTGGCCATGTTTTCCTTGGCGTTCGACTTCTCGTAGAACTTGTCGGACACCTTCACCCAGGCCGGGATCGCCTGGCCCTTGGCGTAGTTCTTGATCGTGTCGCAGCTGATCGGGCCGAAGAAGGGGCTGGACTGCACCGAGGCGCCGAGCTTGCCGTTGTCGATCGCCACCAGGCCGTCCTTGGTGCCGTCGATCGACACCACGATCACGTCCTGGCCGGGCTTCTTGCCGGCGGCTTCGAGCGCGGCGATCGCGCCGAGTGCCATCTCGTCGTTGTGGGCGTAGACCGCGGTCACGTCCGGATGCGCCTGCAGCAGCGTCTGCATGACCTGACGGCCCTTGTCGCGCTCGAAGTCGCCGCTCTGCGAGGCCACGATCTTCATGCCGGGCTGCGCCTTGACCACGTCGTCGAAGCCCTTCTTGCGGTCGTTCGCCGGACTGGAGCCGGTGGTGCCCTCGAGCTCGACGATGGTGCCCTTGCCGCCGGTGGTCTTGACCAGCCATTCGCCGACGCGGCGTCCCTGGTCGATGAAGTCGGAGCCGATGAAGGTCACGTAGTCGCGGCCGGCCTTGGCCACCGACTGGTCGACGTTGCGGTCGATCAGGATCACCGGGATGCCGGCCTTCTTGGCCTTCATCACGGCCGGGATCAGCGGCTTCTCTTCACGCGGGGCCAGCACGATCACGTCGACCTTCTGGGCGATCATGCTTTCGACGTCGGCCACCTGCTTGGAGGCCGAGCTGGCGGCGTCGGTGTAGACCAGGTCCCAGTGGCAGGTGTTGGCGGCGTCCTTCATCGACTGGGTCTCGGCGATGCGCCAGGGGTTGTTGCTCTCGGTCTGGGCGAAGCCGACCTTGTAGGTGGGCTTGTCGGCCAGCTTGGGCAGGCCCTGGGCCGATGCCGACATGGCGAATCCCATCGCGAGCGCCAGGGCGCCGAGTTTCAAAACACGCATCGTTGTCTCCTGTTGGGTGGACCGGACCCCTCGCACGCTGCGGAGTGTCTTCGGCTTGTCGGGCGCCTTCGGGAAGGTCGCCCGACGACGGATTCTTGACCACTAATAAATGGGAGTCAACGCGGTTTTATGACTAATAGTCAGGGGATTCCCGGATGGCGCCGGGGCGCGAAGGCGCGGCCACCGAGTCGCGCTCGATCAGCGGGCAATCCATCTTCAGCTGGCGCCGCTGGCTGCCGTGGCCGCGTTCGGCGGCGCTCTCGGTGACCTCCTCGATCAGCCGCTCGACCGCCCAGCGGCCCATCGCGAAATTCGGCAGCAGCACGGTCGACAGCGCCGGATGCGCATGCCGCGCCAGCTCCTGGTCGTCGTAGCCGATCACCGACAGCTGGCCCGGCACCGCCAGGCCGCGCTGGCGCGCGGCCTCGAGCGCGCCGAGCGCCATCAGGTCGTTGGCGCAGAAGATCGCGCTCGGCGGCCGGTCGAGCGCGAGCAGCGACATCGCATGCTCGAAGCCGGTGCCGCTCATCCAGTCGCCGTCGCGCACCAGCTTCGGATCGAAGGGCAGGTCGGCGGTCGCGAGCGCCTGGCGGTAGCCGCGCTCGCGGTCGCGCGCCGCGTCCATCCAGGGCTCGCCGTTGATGAAGCCGATGCGCGTGTGGCCGCGCGCCAGCAGGTATTCGGTGGCGACGAAGCCGCCGCCGACCTCGCCCGGGATGACGCTGGCGAGCCGGCGGGCGCTGTCGTAGCAGTTGAGCAGCACGCCGCTCAGCACCTGGCGGTCGAGCAGCTGCCGGGGCGGCTCCACGCTGCGGGTGAAGATGGTCGAATAGACCACGCCGAGCACCATCGGGTTGCGCGCCGCGGCCTGCAGCGTCGCGTGCTCCAGTTCGGCGTCGCCGCGGGTGGTGAACACCGACAGCAGGCAGTTGTGTTCCCAGGCGGCCTCGCGCGCGCCGTCGATGGTCACCGCCGGATGCGGCGAGGTCGAGATCTCGTCCGTCATGTAGACGATCACGTTGCGCGCATTGGCCGGCGCCGACACCGGCGCCGAGGCGCGCCGGGTCAGCTGGTAGCCGAGGTCGCGCGCCACTTCGATCACCCGGTCGCGCGTGGCCTGCGAGAGCTTGGCGCCGTCGATGTGGTTCAGCACCAGCGAGACGGTCGACTGCGACACGCCGACGATCTTGGCGATGTCGGTCATGGTCGGGCGCGCGCCGGGGCGGTTCGACATCGGCTCGGGCGGCGGCGCGGGCGGCACGCGCCGCGCCTTGGGGGCCGCGGCGCCGGAGCCGTTGTTGCGCGATGGACGCGGTGAGGAACGAGAAGGTGGCAAGGCAGCGTCCGTGGTCGTCTGAACAGGTTGGCACGCCCCGCGTGCGGGTGACCGCGAGGCCTGCCGAGTATCGGACAGCGGCCCCCCGGCTTGTCAATTCATATTTCTCCCAAGCGCTGACTAATATTAGTGAACGAACATGCAGGGTCGACCACCGAGGGGCTCCCATGCGCTACAGCGCCGCCGAACACGATCGCTTCGCCCGCGACTTCAACCGCGACGGCATCCTGCTGCTGCGCGGCCATTTCGATCCCGAGGTCCTGCGCGCCTGGAACCTCGCCTTCCAGCCGCTGCTGGCCGCCCAGCGCGAACGCGAGCGCGACGACCCGAACCGCGGGGCCGAGCGCTACTACGTCACCCTGCCCTTCAGCGCACCGTTCGCCGACCCGGCGATCTACGAGGACCCGGACGTGCTGGCGATCGTCGAGCGCGTGGCCGGCCCCGACCCGGTGATGTGCCAGCTGGCCACCGACACACCGCTCCTCGGCTCGACCCACCAGGACTGGCATGCCGACACGCCGCTGCTCTTTCCCGAGACCGGCGACAACGACACGCCTTCGTTCCAGCTGGCGCTCAACTTCCCGCTGGTCGACGTGACCGAGGCCAACGGTCCGCTCGACAGCACGCTGGGCACGCACCGCATGGACAAGGACGCGGTGCTGGCCGGCCTGGCCAGCGGCACGGTCGAGCACCAGCTCTTTCCGATGGCGCTCGGTGACGTGATGCTGCGCGACGTGCGGGGCGTGCATCGCGGCACGCCCAACCGCACCGACCAGCCGCGGCCGATGGTGGTGATCGGCTACAGCCGGCGCTGGCTGCACCGGCCCGAGGTGCAGATCCGCCTGCCGCAAGGCGCCCTCGCGGGACTCTCGCCACGCGGCCGGCGGCTGCTGCGCTTCAACCCGGTGGTGCCGGATGCCGAACTGCTGCAGCCGGTGGAGAGCTACCGCGACTTCGCCTTCTGAGCCGCCTGCGGCATCGGGTATGCCATGAAGCGCTGACGCCGCATCGGTGGCTAGCATGGGCGCCGCGCGGTCTTTCGCCGCCGAACCACCAGGAGCGCGCATGTCCCAGCCGAAGCACTTCACCGACATCCTCGCCCGCTGGGAGGCCGAGCGGCCCGATGCGATCGCGATCAGCTTCAACGGCGTCGACCGCAGCTGGGCGCAGCTCGCCGAGCGGGTGCGGCGCAATGCGGCGGCCCAGCGTGCCGCGGGCCTGAAGCCCGGCGACCGCATCGCGGTGCTCGACCTCAACCATCCGTCCTGCGTCGAGCTGACGCTGGCCTGCGCACTGGTGGGCACCGCCAACGCGGTGGTCAACTTCCGGCTCGCGCCGCCGGAGATCGCGTACGTCATCAACGACGCGCAGGCGCGCATCCTCTTCGTCGGCCCGGAGTTCGCGCCGGCGGTCGCGCAGCTGCGCGACAAGCTGCCGAGCGTCGAGCGGGTGATCCGCATCGGCGGACCCGACGACGAATACGAGGCCTGGCTGGCCGCCGAGGCGCCGGAGCCGGGCACGCACGAGGTCTCGCCGGACGACTGCTTCGTGCAGCTCTACACCTCGGGCACCACCGGCTTCCCCAAGGGCGCGCTGCTCACCCACCGCGGCATGCTGGCCCATGCGCGCAACGGCGCGGCCGACGCGAAGATCGACATCGACTCCGTCGTGCAGGTGGCGATGCCGCTGTTCCACGTCGGCGGCACCAGCTACGCGCTGGCCGCGATCAGCATGGGCGCGCGCATCGTGATGCTGCGCCTGCCCGACCCGGCCGCGGTGCTCGAGATGCTCGAGCGGGAGCGCATCACCCACACCTTCCTGGTGCCGGCGCTGATGGCGATGATGACCCAGGTTCCGGGTGCCGCGGCGCGCGACTACTCGGCGCTGAAGACGCTCGCCTACGGCGCCTCGCCGATGCCCTTGCCGGTGATGCGCGCGTCGCTGCAGCTCTTTCCCGGCCGGCTGCAGCAGGTCTACGGCATGACCGAGCAATGCGGCGTGGTGAGCGTGCTGCTCGCCGCCGACCACGAGGACCCGGCGGTGGCCCATCGGCTGGTCTCGGCGGGCAAGCCGATCGCGGGGGTCGAGATCCGCGTGTGCGAACCCGGCACCGGCGAGCCGGTCGCGACCGGTGTCTCGGGCGAGATCTGGGTCCGCAGCGAACAGCTGATGGGCGGCTACTGGGGCCAGCCGAAGGCGACCGCCGCGGCGGTCACCGAGGACGGCTGGCTGCGCACCGGCGATGGCGGCCACATGGATGCCGACGGCTACGTCTACGTCACCGACCGCATCAAGGACATGATCATCAGCGGCGGCGAGAACATCTACCCGGCCGAGATCGAACGGGTCCTGGCGGAGCATCCGGCGATCGCCGATGTCGCGGTGATCGGCGTGCCGGACGACAAGTGGGGCGAGGTGCCGAAGGCCATCGCGGTCGCCCGGCCAGGCGCGCGCATCGATGCGGACGATTTGCGCACGTGGTGCCAGGAACGCCTTGCTTCGTTCAAGGTGCCCAAGACCTTCGACGCGGTGGACCAGTTGCCGCGCAACCCGACCGGCAAGATCCTGAAGAAGGACTGCGCAAGCCCTATTGGGCGGGCCGGGAACGGCAGGTGGTCTAGCGCAGGTCGGCCCGCAGGTCGCGCACGCCGCGCCCGAGCCGCTGGCGCAGCAGGGTGCCCAGCGTCGCGCCGTCGACGTAGCCGACCTCGCTGGCGATCGCCTCCAGGTCCAGGCCGCTGCCGTGCAGCAGCGACTGCGCCCGCTCGACGCGCAGGTCCTGGAAGTAGGAGAGCGGCGACTTGCCGAGCACCGCCTGGCAGCGCCGCTGCAGGGTGCGCGCGCTGGTGGCGAGCGCGTCGGCCGCGTCGTCGAGCGAGAAGCCGTCCTTCAGGTGCTCGCGCGCCCAGCGTTCGAAGGCCTGCACGAGCGGGTCGGCCTGCGCCAGGTGATTCGGAATGATGTAGGGCGCCTGCAGGCTGCGGATGTCGGCCAGCAGGTAGCGCGAGACCAGGCCCGACAGCTCGGGACTGGCCTGGCGGATCAGCCAGAGCGCCAGGTCGAGATGGCCCATCGCCGCGCCCGCGGTGACGCCGCGATCGGTCGGCACCAGCATGCGCGTCTCGTCGAGGAGCACCTTCGGATAACGCTGCCGGAACAGCGGCGCCAGCCACCAGGTGGTGGTCGCCTCGCGCTGGTCGAGCAGGCCGACCTCGGCCAGCAGGAAGGTGCCGATGCAGGAAGCCGCGATGCGCACGCCCTCGGCATGCCACTGGCGCAGCTGCGTCTTCGCGCGCTGCACGTCGGGCCGGTCGAAGGCGCGCACCAGATGCTCCGGATGGCTGGTGGCGAGCGCCGGCACGATCACCCAGTCGGGCCGCGGCCCGTCGCCCGGCGCCTGCACCGGGATCGACAGCCCGTGGCCCGAGCGCACCTTCTTGCGCATGCCGACGATCGACACCTCGAAGCGCGGCACGCCTCCCATCTGCCGGGACGCCAGGCCGTTGGCGATGGAGAACGCGTCGAGCGTGGCGCTGAGGCCGGTGTCGAAAAGGCCGTCGAGGGCGAGGACGGAGATGCGCATGGCGTGATCGGCATGGAAGTTGTCGTTTGCGACTGTACACCGAAGGCGGCCCGATGCGCCTATACTCGGCGCCGCTCATTTCCCGAGCGACCGATTCGTGAGGACCCACCGTGGACATCGACAGCCTGGAACACCTGCTCGCCATCGAATCGATCCGCCAACTCAAGGCGCGCTATTGCCGATGGATCGACACCAAGCAATGGCAGCGCCTCCCCGAACTGTTCACCGACGACTGCACCTTCGACGGCATGGGCTGGGGCGATTCCAACGCCGACGTCCACGCCTTCGTGAGCGGCGTGTCCAAGCGGCACGCCACCACCATCTCGGTCCATCACGTGCATCCCTCCGAGATCGTGCTCACCAGCGCGACCACCGCGCGCGGCATCTGGGCGATGGAAGACTTCGTCGAGTGGCAGGGCCCCGATGCGCTGCGCGAAGGCGGCACCGAGAAGGGCTTTCGCGGCTACGGCCACTACGAAGAGGAATACCGCAAGGTCGGCAAGGACTGGAAGATCAGCTTCCTGCGGCTCACCCGCTTGCGCATCGATCCGGTGATGGCCGACGCGCCGCCAGCGCGCAAGGGCCAGCGCCAGGCCTCGCCCGATTGGCTGGAGCGGGGTCGCGGCGCGAACTAGCTGCACCGGCGCAATCAGCGCTTCACGCTTCCGCTGGCGATCAGCGCGTCGATCTCCGCCGCGCTGTAGCCGGCCTCCTGCAGCACCTCGCGCCCGTGCTCGCCGAGCATCGGCGGCGGCCGGCGCAAGGCGGGGCGCTCGCCATCGAAGCGCACCGGCTGGCTGACCGTCTTGAGCGGGCCCAGCGTCTCGTGCGTGTAGTCCACGACCATGCCGCTCGCGGCCGTGTGCGGATGGCTCGACAGCTCGCCCAGCGAATGCAGCGGCGAGCAGGGAATGCCGGCGGCTGCCAGCTTCTCGAGCCAGTCGTCGCGCGTGCGCGTGGCGAGCACCCGGCGCACCATGGCGACGGTTTCATCCCGGTGCGACACCCGGTCGGCATTCGTCCTGAAGCGCGGATCGTCGACCACGTCCTGCAGGCCGACCACCGCGCAGAACGAACGCCAGAGCGTGTCGTTGGCCACGCCGAGAATCAGCGGCCGGTCGGCGGTGTCGAAGGCCTCGTAGGGGCAGAGCGATTCATGCCCGGAGCCGGGCCGCTGCGGCTCGGTGCCGCGCTCCCAGAAGCCTTGCAGGAAGTAGCCCAGGAAGCCGGTCGCAGAGTCGAACAAGGACACCTCGACCAGGCCGCCGTCACCGGTGCGCGATCGCTCCAGCAACGCGGCCAGCACGCCGATCAGCGCATGCAGCCCCGTGGCCTGGTCGACCGGCGAGAAAGGACTGCGCACCGGCGGTCCGTCGCGCTCGCCGGTGATCGACAGCATCCCGCAGAAGGCCTGCAGGATCACGTCGTAGCCCTTGTCGTTGCGCATCGGTCCGGCCGAGCCGTAGCCCGAGATGTTGCAATACACCAGCCGCGGATTGCGCTTGCGCAAGGTCGCCGCATCGACGCCCAGCTTCTCGGCGACGCCGGGGCCGAAGCTGCTGATCACCACGTCGGCGGCATCGGCGAGGCGATGCACCACCGCCAGCCCTTCGGGCCGCCGCAAGTCGAGCGAGATGCTGCGCTTGTTGCGGTTGGCGCTGAGGAACACGGTGCCGGTCGGCGACTCGCCGGCCTCGGTGCTTCGGAAAGGCGGCCATCCGCGCGTCTCGTCGCCGGTGCCGGTCTCGACCTTGACGACGTCGGCGCCCATGTCGCCGAGGTACTGCGCGCACAGCGGCCCCGCGAGGACCTTGGACAGATCCAGGACCTTCAGTCCCGCAACAGGTGTGGTGCTCATGATCTCCTCAGCCCGGCTTCAGACCCGCGTCGCGGATCAACCGGCCCCATTTCTCCTTTTCGGAAGCCACGAAGCTGTCGAGCGCCGGCCCGGACTTGTCGACCGGCTCGATGCCCAGCTCCAGCAGCTTGTCCTGCATGCTCTTTTGCGACAGCGTCTTCTGCACCGCCGCGGCGAGGATGCGGGAGGTGTCCGGCGGCAAGCCCTTGGGCGCATAGAGCACCGTCCAACCCACCAGTTCGTAGCCCTCGACGCCCTGCTCGGCCACCGACTTGACGCCGGGCAGCAGCCGCGTGGCCTGGGCAGAGGTCACGCCCAGCGCCTTCACCTGCCCGCTCTGCACCGGCCCGCGCAGCGAGGCGATGGTGTCGACCATGTAGTCGACCTGGCCGCTCAGCACGGCGGTCAGGGCCTGCGCGCTGCCCTTGTAGTCGACCGGGAACAGCGTCGCGTCGGCGCGCTGCCTGAACAGTTCGAAGGCGACGCGGCAAGTGGTCGTCGAGATCGCGATGTTCAGCTTGCCGGGCTGAGCGCGGGCGCTCCGGACCAGATCGGCGATGCCGTTCACCGGATTCGCGGGCGCGGTGACGAAGACCAGGGGCAGCACGCCGACCATCGCGACCGGCTGGAAATCCGCCTGCGGATCGAAGCCGGGTTGCAGGAAGAGATAGGCATTGGCCGCGTGGGTCGCGTTGGTGCCGATCAGCAGCGTGTAGCCGTCGGCGGTCGACCGGGCCGCGATCTGGGTGCCGACGTTGCCGCCGGCGCCCGGCCGGTTGTCGACGACGATCGGCTGGCCGAGCACCTTGCCCAGTTCCTCGGCGACATAGCGCGCCGCGATGTCGGTGCCTTGCCCGACCGCGTACGGCACGATCAGGCGGACCGGCCTGTCGGGATAGGTGCCGGCGAAGGAAGGAGCGACGGTCGAGGCCAGTGCCAGGCCCACGATGAACCGGAAGAACGCTTGCATGCGTGCCTGGGGCGCGAGGGTGTGAAATCGATACGTTAGCAGTTTATATACTGGCGTACGATTGGGTTAACCCCAGGCGACCGAATTGCGGCCCGGCGGCGCGGCGCGCTCAGCCCTGGCCCTTGCGGGCCGCCTCGATCGCCGCGATGTCGATCTTCTTCATCTTCATCATGGCCTCGAAGGCCCGCTTGGCCGCCGCCTTGTCGGTGTCGGTCACGGCCGCGGTCAAGGCCCGCGGCGTGATCTGCCAGGACAGGCCCCAGCGGTCCTTGCACCAGCCGCACGCGCTCTCCTGGCCGCCGTTGCCGACGATCGCGTTCCACAGGCGGTCGGTTTCGGCCTGGTCGTCGGTCGCGATCTGGAAGGAGAAGGCCTCGCTGTGCTTGAACATCGGGCCGCCGTTGAGGCCGAGGCAGGGAATGCCGGCGACGGTGAACTCCACCGTCAGCACGTTGCCCTGCCTGCCGTCCGGATAGTCACCCGGCGCGTGATGCACCGCGGTCACCGCGCTGTCCGGGAAGGTCTTCGCATAGAAGTTCGCGGCGTCGAGCGCGGTGCCGTCGAACCACAGGCAGATCGTGTTCTTGGGGGTCATGGCAAGCTCCTGGCAGGTTGGATCTTCTTGCCCGACTTCCCATGCCCCCACACCGGCGACTATTGCTGCTGATGCTGGTTGAACGCGAAGAAGTCGAACAGGTCGCCGATCGCCGGGGAGTTGATCGGCACGTACGGATTCTGCCTGTCGACGATCGGGTTCGGGAAGTTGTCCCGGCTGCGATGCGTCACCGGCTGCATGTTCCAGTTGCGCTCGATGAACTTCAGGATCGACACGTGGTCGGTGTACTCGTGCGAGATGTGGCCGGGCTTGACCAGCGGCGACACCACGATCAGCGGGATCCGCGTGCCGTCGCCGAAGAAGTCCACCGGCTGCACATAGCCCGAGTCGTAGTAGCCGCCGCCTTCGTCGAAGGTGATGAAGATGGCGGTGTCCTTCCACAGTTGCGGGTTGGCCTTCACGGCGTCGACGATCTTCTTGGAGAAGCCTTCGAACAGGTCGAGCTTCGACGAGGACGGATGACCGTCCACCAGGCCGCTCGGCTTGACGAAGGAGACCGCGGGCAGGTTGCCGCTGGCGATGTCGGCATACAGGTTGGCCGTGTCCTGGACGTGCGCGGTGCGAACCGCGGCATTCGCCATGATCGAGGTGTCGTACTGGAACGGATTGCAGATGTTGCAATACTCGTCGGTATTGGCACCGACCGCGCCGTAATTCAGTTGATACGGATCGGGAACGTAATTGTTCCATTGGTCACCGTAATACTTCCAGGACACGTTCTTCGCGATCAGGCTGTCGCCGATGCTGCGCGTCGACGACGGCGGAATCGTGAATACCGTGTTGTTCGCATTCGTGTCGGTGGCCGCATTGGCACCATTGCCGAAATAGCCCGGGTTGTAATTGTTCAGCAGATAGTAGTGACCGGCTTCGCAGCGCGACTCGATCGGCCGCGGCAGCGAGCGCAGGTAGCTCAGGATCGGCGCGACGCCGGGCTGGGTCGGATCGGCGCAATCGCTGTAGGAGCCGCCGCCGAAGGACGCCGCACCGAAGGAACCGCCGCCGTAGCCGTCTTCGCTGTACCAGTTGTTGGTGCCCTTGTCCGGATTCGGGTTCTCGACTTCGTCGACGATGCCGCCGTTCGGCGTGCCGCCCGCGACCAGCATGTTGTGCGGCGGGGTCATCGGCTTGCCGTTGCCGTCGCTGAACCAGATCATGTCGCCGTGGCCGAGCATGATGTGGTTGGCACCGGTGCCGCCGTTGACCGACTGGTGGAAGTTGTCGCTCATCGCGAAGTTGTCCGCCAGCGATTTGAAGTACGGCACGTCGCCATGCTGCACGTTGTAGAAGCCGAGCGCGGTCGAGCCTTCACCGGTGGTGGTGGCGGTCGGTGCGTATTCGGTGCTGAAATTGGCTGGCTGCGTCTGGCCGTTGTCGCCGGCACCGATGGTGGTCTCGACCCACGAGAACAGGTGCGAGTCGCAACCCGACGGGATCTGCGGCGTCGCGTGCTGCAAGCTGCAGTCGAGCTGTTGCCACATCTGGTAGAAGCGGTGCACCGGGCTGGCCGCGTAGGCGTCGTAGGTGAAGCTGTTGCCGTTGGTCAACTGGAACGGGCCGGTGGGCAGGCTGTCGACGTTGCTGATGCGCTGGTCGGGCGTGGCCGAGATCTGGCCGGTGCCGCCGGACACGAGGTATTGGTAATACTCGGGCGGCAATCCGTTCTCGGATTGTTGTGCCAATTGCAAGCTGTTACCCGAGATGTACGACTCCTTCGGGCCGCCCACCAGCGGCGCCGGCAGCACGCCGTTCGGGAACGAGGTCTTGGCCGGGCTCAGCAGGAAGGCATCGCCGCCCGGATCGGACGCGGCCTGCTGTTCGGCCTTGTAGAAGTTCGGGCCCGGCGAACCGTCGGACTTGACGATGCCTTCGGACAGGAGGTTCCAGACCTTCTCGTTGCCGCGCGGCTTGTAGGTGGCGAAGACGTGATCGAAGCTGCGGTTCTCACCGATGATCACGATGACATGCTTGATCGGCGATGTCGTGTTGTTGGTGTTGTCAGGCACTGCGGCTTGCACCTGCGGCAAGCCGATGAACAGCTGCGAGATGGCGAGGCTGACGGGTACAAGGCGCGGTCTGATACAGGACGTTATCTTCATGCAACTCTCCGTGGGTTGGTGCCGAACTCGGCTCAACCTTTGTAAAGAATCGCAGTGACAGAACGGTGAACCGGAACTACCTCTATCGGTCTAAATCCAATGATCCCAATTGGTCAGCCACTGGTCAGTCAATCTAATTGGCGGCAATGACTGGCGGGTCAACGCGAATGAGTCCCATCATTCCGCCGTCTTCATGTTCGAGCAAATGACAGTGAAAGACGAAAGTCCCGATGGTGTTGGGATCGCGAAAATCCATGCGCAATCGCACGCTCGGATAACTCAGCATCCGGTCGCTGTAATAGGGCACGTTGACCGTGTCGCGCAGGAAGGGCTCGTTGACCGCCATGCCCGACCAGTCGACCAACTCGAAATGGATCTGGTGGATGTGGAAGGCATGCAGTTCGGTGCTGCGGTTCTCGATGATCCAGTCCTCGACATCGCCCTGGTGCACCACGATCTCGGGCCCGGCGTGCGGGTCGAACACCGTGGGCGTCTGGCCGTCGACCGTGATATAGAACTCGGTCGCGCTGTTCGGATCGTTCGGGTCGGTGAGCTTCTCCGAGAAGTAGAGCTTGCGAACCCGCACCGGCGTGACGTCGCCGAGCCAGGGCAGCTTCGACGCCGGCAGCGGCGGCCCGGCAGGCGGCAGGCTCGACACCGGCTCCGCCGCGCTCGCGCTCGCGACCACCGACACCAGCGCGCGGTTGGGATCGTTCTCGCCGCCCTGGCCGGTGTCGACGGTGCGCGTGACCAGCAGCGCCGGTACGCCGGCCGGCGGCCCGGTGACCACGAACTCCACCCGCGAGCCCGGTGGCAGGCCGATGCGGTCGCGCCAGACGATGGCGCTCGCCGGATCGCCAGGGCGACCGATCGGCACGCCGTCGATCGCGACGATGCCGAGCTGCTGCGCGTTGTGGTTGAAGATCAGCGCCAGGTTCAGGTAGGTGATCGCCGATGCGTTCAGCACGCGCCACAGCTGGCGCTCGCCGGGGCGCATCTCCAGCCGCGCCGGCGGATAGTCGGGATAGGGCACCGGCACGAAGTTGACCGAGAGGTCCTTCGCCGGCTTGCCGAAGCCGGTGCCGTTGTTGGCGGCATCGCCGTCGCGCTCGATCGCCATCTTCGGCACCACCGGCTCGGATTTCGAAGGGGGTGCGTCCGGGTTCAGAAGGTCCTGGTCGCGGATCACCAGCACCCGTTCGGGCAAGCCCGCGGTCACCGCGCTGGCGCGCTCGATGCCTTCGACCACGATCGCGCCGGAGGCGCCGCCCATCACCTCGGGCGCGCTGAATCCGTGGATGTGCGGGTGGTACCAGTAGAGCCCCGGCGGCTCGTTGGAAGGCACCCGGAATCGGTACTCGAAGCGCGGATCGCCCGGCTGTATCGACGTCCTGACGGCCTCGTCCTGGTGACACAGCGGCGGCATCGTCATGCCATGGAAGTGCAGGTTGGTCGAGACACCCGACATCGTTCCGCTCCCGCACGGATCGGCGTTGGCATCGTTTCCGGCATGCATCTCGTGCATCGCCGCTGCCGGCTGCGCCGAAGGCGTGCCTGGCTTGCCCGAAGTCAACGGCTGCAGCTCGTTCTTCAGCCGAAGGATCACCAGGTCGCCGGGATGCACCCGCAAGGTCGGCGACTGCGCGCCGTCGGGCGTGACGTAGCAGTAGCGCACCGAGCCGTCGGACTGCCGCGCGTTGCGCAGGCTGAGGTCGAGTTGCAATACGCCGCCGATGCTGCGCAGGTCCTTGGGCTCCGCCAGCGTGCTGCCGGGCCCAGGGCGATCGCAGGGCACGGGCAAGGGCGCCGCGCCGGCCGCGCTGCCGGCGGCACTCCACGTGGGCAGCAGGGACCGCCTGGGCGCGTCATCGGGTGCGCCGACATGCCGCAGTCCGAGCGAAGTGCAGACCTCGTCCCAGTCCGGCGCGCTGACCTTCTTCGTCAGGTGCGCGACACCCAGAGCGAGCACCGCAAGCAGCAGCGCCGAGACACCCGCCCGGCGCCATGGGGAAAGACGCACGCCGGCGCCGCTTGCGTTCCAATCGAATCGATGCATGACTCTCCCTCCGGGTACCACCGAGTCATAACCGACGCGCGCGACGCTTTCGTGACTGTCATCGCATTGCCATCGTCACCCTCTAGATTGCGACCGAGCAGGAGAGCCCAGATGATCGACCGAGCACCCATTCCGCAGTCGTTGATGCGCATCGCGCCGATGCTGGTGGTGCTGCTCGCCTGCACCGCGGCGCGCGCCAACGGCGACCATCCGATGCGGCTGCCGCCGCCCGATCCCGGGCCGGCACTGGCGAAGATCGCGGCCGAGATGAAGGCCGCGGCACTGGCGCCGGCACCGGTCGCCGCATTGCAGGAGACGGCTGTTGCGAGCGCTGCGCGCGAGCCCGGCGAGGCGATCTTCAGTCCCTTCTCGACCAGCTCGTCGACAGCGGCGGCCGATCCGGTCGCGCGTGCCGAGCCGGTGGCCGCGACGGACAACCCGGGCACCCCGGGCCTGAGCTTCACCTTGCTGGCCGCGCTCGGAGGCCTCGTCGTCGGGGCCTACCTGTGGCGCCGCGCCGGCGACGCGCACTGAATCGTCGACAGTCCGTGGCATCGAGGGAACCGACCCGCAGGGGGCCGGCGCCTGAGAAGGCACCCTCTACCAGCGCCAGCGAACCGTCGATGCGGATATTGGGCCTGATTTCTTACGCCGTCATGAAAGGCAACATGCGCATCGCGGCCGCTGTCGCGGGCAGCAGCCAGTCCCGGCCGCTCCGCGACGACGCCCGTCCGGCGTAGCATCCGGCGATGCCTTCCCCCACGCTGGTCTCCCACGGTTTCAACACGCCGCGCCACGGCACGCACTTCCTCGAGGTCGGGCCGTCCGACGGTCCCTTGATGATCTTCCTGCACGGCTGGCCGGAGATCGGCCTGGTCTGGCGCCCCCAGATGCAAGCGTTCGCCGCCGAAGGCTGGCGCTGCGTCGCGCCGGACCTGCGCGGCTACGGCGGATCCTCCGCACCCCGAAGCAACGACGCCTATGCGATCGAGGATGTCGTGGCGGACATGGTCGAGCTTCACGACCATCTCGGCGGCCAGCCGGCGATCTGGGTCGGCCACGACTGGGGCAGTCCGGTCGTGAGTGCACTGGCTGCGCACGAGCCGCTGCGCTGCCGCGGCATCGTGCTGGTCTCGTTGCCCTATCTTCCCGACGCATTCGCCCTGCCCGCGCTCGCCCCGCTGGTCGACCGCACGCTCTACCCGGCCGACCTCTATCCGGATGGCCAGTGGGACTACTACCGCTACTACACGACGCACTTCGACTCGGCGGTCGCCGATCTCGATGCGGACCCGAGAGCGACGCTCGCATCGGTCTACCGATCGGGAAATCCGGACGCCATGGGCAAGGTGTCGCCCTCGGCGACGGTCTCCCGCAACGGCGGCCGCTATGGCAGCGCGCACCGCGCTCCGCCGACGACACCCGACCCGGCGCTTTGGCCATCGGCGGACTTCGAGGTGCTGGTGAAGGCGTTCGAGACGCAGGGCTTTCGACCCGCCAGTGCCTGGTACCTGAACGGCGAGGCCAACACGGCCTGGGCACGCAGCGCGCCCCACCGCGGGCGCCTGTCGCAGCCGGTGCTGTACGTCAACGGCGATCGGGACGTGATCTGCTCCATCCATGGCAATCGGCTGGGCGAGCCGATGCGCGAAGCCTGCGCGGACCTGAGCGTGACGAGCCTGCCCGCCGGGCACTGGCTGCCGCTGGAACGCAAGGCGGAACTCGTCCGGGCCATCCAGGATTGGCTGCACGAGAAGGGGCTGTGACCGCCGGCACCCGAGTCGATTTCCGGCGGCGCGCAAAGTAGGAATCCGCTGACAGACAGCACTCCGCAGTCGGGCACAGTGGCGGGTGCGTCGGGTTCGCGAACCCGCGCATTTTGTCGTGTCCAGGGAGTTGATCGCCATGTCGGTCGTTTGCCAGGCCTGTGGAAGCGTGAACCGTCCACGGGCCAAGTTCTGCATCGGTTGCGCCGCGCAGCTGCCGGGCTTCGTGCCTTCGGGGCCGGCGGAGCTCGACCCGCTGCTCGCGTTCCGCCCGGCGTCCGATGTGCAGGACGGCGGACTGAGCGCGCGCCCGCGCAGCGGGCCGGTGCCGACGATGCCGGCGGAGACCGCGGCTTTCTGGTTCCGTGCCGGACTGGTCGGCGTGGTCGTGATCTTCATCTTCGCGGCCTGGGTGCTCTACATCACGCGCCGGCCGGACGATGCGCCGTCGCCGGCACGAATCGGCGCGACAGCGCCGGCGGACGGCGCGGCTGCCGATACCGCTGCATCCGCCACACCGCAGGCCACCACGCCCGCACCCACGCCCGCCACCAGCGTGGTGGTTCCGGCGCAGCCATCCACCGCCAGCGCATCGCCCGATGCCGCCAGCACGCCACCCGTCGCGACCGCCGCACCCGCTGCAC
>NZ_LMUW01000169.1 GCF_009765735.1 Xenophilus sp. L33 | reverse complement strand
TGCTCCCGGGCGGCGTCGGGTGCCGGCGCCTCGGCAGCCCCTTTCGCGGCCAGCGCCTGCTGCAGGCGGGCGACGGTCTTGCGCAGCCGCTCGGCGCGCACGGGCTTCAGCACATAGTCGATCGCCTGGGCCTCGAAGGCGCGGGCGGCGTATTCGTCGTACGCGGTGACGAAGACCAGCTGCGGCAGCGGCGCCTCGGCAGCTGGCCAGGCATCGGCCAGTTCGGTTGCGGCGGCCATGCCGTCCTGGCCCGGCATGCGGATGTCGAGGAACAGCACCTGCGGCAGGAGGCGCAGGGCCTCCCGCACAGCGCTGGCACCGTCGCCGACGCTGGCGAGCACTTCGAGCTCCGGCCAGGCGACGGCCAGTTCGGCGCGCAGGGCTTGCGCCAGCAGCGGTTCGTCTTCGGCGATGAGGGCGGTGGCGTGCATGGTTCAGGTCGGCAGGATCACGGTGGCGACGGTGCCGCCGGCGGCGGCGGGCGTCAGTTTCATGGCACCGCGGGCGCCGTAGGCGCCGGCCAGGCGTTCACGCACCTGCGCCACGCCGAAGCCGCTGCCCTCGGCGGCCGGCGCCGCGCCCAGGCCGACGCCGCTGTCGGATACCTCGATCACGATGCCCGGCGCCCCGCCTTCCGCGGTGGTGGCGCGGCGGGCCCGCACGCTGATCGCGCCGCCCTCGACCTGCGGCTCCAGGCCGTGGCGGATGCTGTTCTCGACCAGCGGCTGCAGCAGCAGCGGCGGCACCGGCACGTCGCGCAGCTCGTCGGGCAGTTCCAGCGTGTAGCGCAGCCGCGGGCCCATGCGCACCGACATCAGTTCGAGGTAGTCGCCCAGCCGCTCGAATTCGGCGGCCAGCGGATGCGCCAGCGCCCGAGAGCCGCTCAGCGTCACCCGGAGGTAGCTGTCGAGGTGGTCGAGCATGCGGATCGCGCGCGGCGGATCGAGCGTGATCAGCGCGCGCAGGTTGGCCAGCGTGTTGAACAGCATGTGCGGTTCGAGCTGCGTCTCGAGCAGCTTCAGCTTGGCTTCGCTGGCATCGCGCTCGGCGGCATTGATCTTGGCGGTGAGGTTGGCGGCACGGCCGCGGGCATAGAAGTAGAAGGTGGCGGCGCCGCCGCCGAGCAGCGTGATCACCAGGCTGAGGCCGCTGTCGCGGATCGAGCCGGGCGTGCCGTCGCTCCAGAACAGGTCGCCGAACCAGTCGCCGGCCAGCATGCCGCAGCCCAGGCCGACCGCGGTCAGCACGATCCCGCGCCAGCTCTTGGGCCAGCCGTGGCCGCCGTCGCTGCTCGGATGGCAGTTGCGCTCGTCCACGAAGAGGCGGCCGAACTCGATCACCACCCAGCTCGCCAGGCCGACGCTCAGGGAGTAGCCGAGCTGGATCCAGTAGGTCCGGTGCGGCCAGATCAGCGTCGTCAGCACCGCGATCACGCAACAGAAGGCGACCACCTGCAGCAGGTGGCGAAGGAAGTCGCGCCAGCGCAGCTTCATGGCGTCGGGGTCAGCCGGTCGGCGTAAACGCCGGAGGACACGTCGGCAGGCGGCGCAACGCCAGCCCCGGCGGCGCGGCGCCGCAAGGCCTCGGTGGTCTCGCCGGGCCCGTCAGGCGACCAGCCGGGCGGCGCGAACAGATGGCCGAGGACGGCCCGCGCCGAACGGGCAGAACGCAGGTCGCGCCAGAGCGCCTGCCAGTGGCCGAACTCGATGCGCAGCAGGTTGTTCGTGCGCATCGGCGTGACCAGGCCGTAGCGGCAGGGCAGGTCGTCGCGCTCGGCGATGTAGGTGCCGAACAGGCGGTCGAAGACGATCAGCACGCCGCCGTAGTTGCCGTCCAAATACTCGACGTTCGAGGCGTGGTGCACCCGGTGGGCCGAGGGCGTGTTGAGCACCCATTCGAGCGGTCCGAGGCGCGGGATCCAGGTGGCGTGGATCCAGAACTGGTAGAGCAGGTTGAGCGACAGCAGGAACAGGATCACCCGCGGCGGCATGCCCAGGAGCGGCGCGACGAAGAAGAAGAGCAGCGAGCCGGTGAGCCGCCCGGTCCAGCCGAAGCGGTACGCGGCCGAGAGGTTGAGCTGGTTGGGCGAATGGTGGATGGCGTGGGTGCACCAGAACCAGCGCACCCGATGCGCGGCGCGGTGGTACCAGTAGTAGCAGAACTCCTGGCCGACGAAGCAGGCGAGCCAGCCGGTCCAGTGGTCCATCGGCAGGCTCCAGAGCCGGTGCTGGTAGATCCAGTCCATCGCGCCCGTCATGAAGGCCAGCGGCAGCAGCCAGCGCAGCGGATATTCGCGCACCAGGAAGTCGGCCAGCGAGACGCCGGTCGCCTTCCAGTCGTAGGCCGGACCGCCGCGCCGCGCGTGCCGCCACGACAGCACCAGCGCCTCGGCCAGCGAGGCGGCCAGCACGATCGCCACCGCGGCTTCGAGGATCAGGATGAGGGCGTGCATGAGGCCTGGATTCTTGACGAAAAAAGCGTCGCGTGGCGCGTCGTCGCGCTCACCATGGGTCACCCCTTGAAATGCCGGAACTGCCCGCCAGCCGCGCACGTTCGCGTTCCACCATCCGCTCGAACATCGGGCCGCCCTGGGGCAACGCCCAGACCGACAGGCCGTGCGCCAGCAGCCCGACGCCCCAGCCCAGCAGCGGATAGATGGCCCAGTGGCGGCCGCTCGAGACCGACAGCGCGACCAGCCCGAGGTTGACCACGGTGAAGACCGCCGCATGGATGTACCAGCCGAGCTTGGCGCGGGCCCGCTTGAGGGCCAGGCGATCGAGGCGGGCTTGTTCGATGGACATGGCGGGCCTCCTCAGATGCTGCCGGCGGCCAGCGCCCGGTCGTCGCGGATGGCCAGCTTCCACAGGCGCACCGCACGGCCCACGAAGGTCCCGGTGAAGACGCCGTAGACCGCCGGCACCCACAGCGAGAACTGGCCGTCGCCGCGCAGGCCGGGATGCATCGCCAACGCGGCTGCAACCGCGTACTTGGTGAAGAAGATCCCCATCATCAGCACCAGCGGCCAGCCGCTGCCGGCCAGGTGGAAGCGTCGGCCGACCGGGTCGTAGCGGGTGCCGGCGGGCAGCGGGCGCTGCAGCACCAGCGCCAGCAGCGCCGCCGCCGCCACGGCCCAGGCCAGCAGCGGGCCGTAGGCGTCGCCGAAGGCGGAGGTCACGCCGTAGACCGAGAGGCCGGCCATCGCCAGTGGCATCAGGGTCGTGCGAAACAAGCTGACGCTGTTGGCGATCAACTGCTTGGCGCCGAGCCACAGCAGGCCGGCGAAGAGGAAGAAGACCCACTTGGGCGTGTGTTGCATGATTTCGGTCAGCACGGTGATGACTCCTTGGCGGGGTTGAATGGCAACGCCGGGTTTGGCGATGGATGGACTTTGCCGATCCGGCCCTCGGACCGCGACCCGCATGCGACGAAATGCAGGCAGGCGGCGCCAGAAGTTCCCGGCGGGGATGGAACGCCGCCGGCTTTACAGGGCCTTTACGGCGCGGTCGGCAAGGGCGATACGATCCGCGGCTGTACTCAAGGCTCGCCGCCCGAGGCTCCGAACCGCACACGCACCAGACCACTCCATGGATCCCAATCTCCCCGAAGCCTCTCCAGTCGCCACTCCGCAGCCGAACCCGTCCCTCCAGCCCGCCCATCCGCCGCGCCGCCGCCGCTGGCTCGGCAGC
>NZ_LMUW01000168.1 GCF_009765735.1 Xenophilus sp. L33 | reverse complement strand
CCGCGGCGCCGGCCACGCCGAGCGCCAGCCTGCCGCCCGCCTTCAGGAAGGCGCGGCGGGCGCCGAGGACTGGCGAGGTGAAGGGTTCGCGGGTCATGGTCAGAACATGTGGGTGAGGCCGACGGAAGCGGTCCAGCGCGGCGACAGCTGGTAGCCGACCAGTTGCCGGTAGACCGGCAGCTGCACGAAGGTATAGACGTAGGTGGCCTGGGCGACGTTGACGGTCACGCCGGGGCTCAGGTAGGCCACCGTGCCGGCGCTGTCGGTGTCGTCGGACAGCGCGCCCTGGTCGTGGCTCTTGTGCGTGAGGTTCAGCTGCAGCTGCGGCACCACGGTCGGGTTGGCCTCGTAGCGCAGGCCGACACTGACGGTCGCGAGGTTGCCCGGCCGGAAGTCGGCGCCGGGCTGGTCCAGCTTGTGGCTGACCGCCGCCTGGAACTGGCCGTTGACGAAGGCGTCGAAGTCCTGGCTCACCGGCTGGTAGTAGTAGGCGCCGACGATCAGGTCGGTGCTGCCGGTGCCGGGCTGCAGGCTGGTATCGACCAGGTTGCCGGCCAGCGGCCCGGAGGTGAAGGCCCGCGGGTTGCGCCCGACGACGCCGAGGCCGTCGGCGCTCGGGCCGCCGTAGTCGCCGGTCGGCAGCTTGATGCCGAGCTGGAAGCCGAGGTTGTTGGTCGGCAGCAGCCCCTGCCAGCTGGTGATGAACTTGATGTCGCCGAGCCCGCCGTAGCTGGCGCCGCTGATCAGGTCCGGCGTGAGCGGGTTGGGCGAGTTGCCGTAGGTCGTGTGGTTGCGGTCGACATACGGGACCATCAGCTTGAAGTTCCAGTCCGGGCTCGGCGCATAGCCGAGGTCGAGCGTGGTGTAGTGGTTGGCGGTGTCCTTCTCGACTTCCTGGTCGCCGCCGGCGTTGTTGATCGCGGCCACCCGCGCCGGCGAGATGGCGCTGCCGCCATGGCGCAGCTGGTCCTGGTCGAGGTAGTCGTATTCGATGCCGACCGACCAGCCGGTGGCCGACGAATAGCCCATCGCGGCGTCGGTGGACAGCGAGCAGCCGCAGGTGGCGCAGGCGAAGGCGGCGGTCGTCGGCAAGCTTGCCAACGCCGCCAGGGCGTATCTGGATGAATGTTTCATGGGTCCCTCTGCAGGCCGACGCGCGCGGTCGGCCGTCGATGCGAAGCCGCGAGCGGCCGGCCGGCATCGACGCCGGCCGCACCCTCGCGATGCGATGCGCGCCGGCGTGCACGCCCGGGCCGGGCCCGTGGCGCGCGCGACGGCGCGAGGCTTCAGCAGAGGAAAGGAGGCCCGCGCGAGGGCGGCGAGGTCCAGACCGCCGCGGCCTGGGCCGTGGCGACCGGCGGCTGAGGCGCCGGCAGCGCACCGCCGGGCGTGAAGAACGCCGGCGACACCTGCGGCGTCGGCACCCAGTGCGCCAGGTGCAGGAGACAGAAGGGGCAGTGCTCGGTGGCGCCGATGGCGTCGCCCTGGGTCGGCGACGGCGCCGGGTCGGACACCGGCAGCGAGGCGGCGCCGTGGACCGTGCAGACCTGCTGCCAGAACTGCGGCGTGCCGTCGAGCGCGGCCAGCGCCTGCGACACCCAGGGCCCGAAGAGTTGCAGCGTCACCGCGGCGACGACCAGCCAGCCGGTGAGTCGACGCTGCGAACGCTTCCACATGGCCGGCGAGTTTACGTCGGTCGGCGCGAAGCCGGTATCCACCATAATGATGGCCCCCGTGCGCCCACACCGCCTCCACCGCCTCCACCGCCCCATCAACTTCGTCCTGGCCCTGGCATTGCTGCTGGCCTCGACGCTGGGGCTGATGCACGGCACGGTGCATGCGCCCGGGCTGCAGCAGGTCGAGACGGCGCAGCAGGCGACCGCCGGCGATGCGGCTTCGCTGCACGGCTGGGTCCACCAGCTCTTCGATCACCACGACGGCGACCAGTGCCGGCTCTACGACCAGTTGAGCGGCGGCTGCGCCGCCCTCGGCGTGCCGCCGGTGGTGCTGGCGCTCGCCCTGCCGGCGGCCAGCCTGCCCTGCTTCCTCGGGCGCGCGCCCTGCGCGCCCTTCGCCCATTTCGAGGCCCGCGGCCCGCCTGCCCTCCGCTGAATCGCCTTTCGTTGCCGACCGGGCGCCCTCTGGGGCGCCGGGCGGCTTCTCATTGATTCAACGGGTCTCTCACCATGTCTTCCAGATTCAGGCGCAATGCCGTCGGCATTGCCGTCCTCGCGTCGCTGTCCGCCGCTGCCGGCGCGCAGTCGGCGCCTTCCTCGTTCGCTTCTCCGTCCACCGCCGCGCAGGCCCCGAGCGACGGCACCCTCTCCACCGTCGAGGTGAAGGAGGAACGCGCGACCACGCCGGCGGTGTCGGTCTCGCCGCAGACCGGCTCGACCGTCTATCACATCGACAGCACCTTCATCGACTCGCTCGCCAAGGGCGACGCGACCAGCATCGACGACGTGCTGCTGACGCTGCCCGGCGTCTCCAAGGACTCGGCCGCCTCGGGTTCGCTGCATGTGCGCGACGACCATGCCAACGTGCAGTACCGGGTCAACGGCATCCAGCTGCCGGACGCGGTCGCCGGTTTCGGCCAGCTGCTGGACACCCGCGTGGTGCAGTCGCTCGACTTCCTCACCGGCACGCTGCCGGCGCAATACGGCCTGCGCACCGCCGGCGTGGTCGACATCACGACCAAGGAAGGCTTCGGCCAGCCCGGCGGCTCGCTCGGCATCTCGCTGGCCAGCCACGACACGCTGCAGCTGAACGGCTCGGTCTTCGGCACCAAGGGCAACCTGAGCTACTACCTGTCGGGCAGCGCGATGACCGGCGACGAAGGCATCGAGAACCCGACCTCGAGCGTCAACCCGCTGCACGACAAGACCAACCAGACCAGCAGCTTCGGCAACCTGTCCTACTACCTGGACGACGACACCCGGCTCGGCCTGATGTTCGGCACCTTCAACGGCAGCTTCGAGATCCCGAACAACCCGGGGCAGGTGCCGGCCTTCTCGCTGGCCGGCTTCAGCGACCTGGCGACCGGCTTCAACGCCCGGCCCTCGGCCTACCTGGACGAGAACCAGACCGAGGAGACCCGCTTCGTCGCGCTGTCCTACCAGAAGACGCTCGGGCCGCTCGAGTTCCAGCTGTCGGTGCTGCACCAGTATTCGCAGCTGCACTACACGCCCGACAACGTCGGCGACCTGATCTACAACGGCGTCGCGTCGAACATCCTGCGCACCAACTCGTCGGACGGCCTGCAGCTGGACGGCACCTACAAGCTCAACGACTCGCACACGCTCGGCTTCGGCGGCGCCTACACCCAGCAGCGCACGCAGGCGATCAACAGCGTGGGCGTGTTCCCGGTCGACGACAGCGGCGCGCAGACCAGCATCTACCCCACGCTGATCGCCGACAACTCGTCGCAGACCGGCAACTACGCGAGCCTCTACGTGCAGGACACCTGGAAGATCACGCCCAGGCTCACCGCCAACTACGGCCTGCGCTTCGACACCATCGACGCCTTCACCGACGAGCACCAGTTCAGCCCGCGGCTGAACCTGTCGTACGCCTGGACCGATGCGACCGCCTTCCATGCCGGCGTGGCGCGCTACTTCACGCCGCCGCCGCAGGAGCTGGCCTCGCAGCAGAGCATCAACCTCTACAACGGCACGACCAACCAGGCGGAGGTGCCGATCTCCGACCCGGTGAAGGCCGAGCGCACCACCTACTTCGACATCGGCGCCTCGCACAAGGTCAACCCGGCCCTGACGCTCTCGGCCGACGCCTACTACAAGGACATCACCAACCTGCTCGACGAGGGCCAGTTCGGGCAGGCGCTGATCCTGTCGCCCTTCAACTACGCGAAGGGCTTCGCGCAGGGCATCGAGCTGGCGGCGCGCTACAACCAGGACGCCTGGAGCGGCTATGCCAACTTCGCCTGGCAGAAGGCGATGGGCAAGAACATCGTCTCGGGCCAGTCGCTGTTCGGCGCGGACGAGCTGGCCTACATCGCCAACAACTACGTCTACCTCGACCACAACCAGACCTACACGCTGTCCGGCGGCCTCAGCTACACCTTCCCCGGCAACTACAAGGCCAGCGGCGACCTCATCTACGGCAGCGGCATGCGCGCCACGCCGGCCAGCGGCATCCCCAACGGCAGCTCGCTGTCGCCGTACACGGTGGTCAATCTGGCGCTGGTCCACACCTGGAAGGAAAGCGCGACCAGCGACATCGAGGGGCGCGTGGCGATCCTGAACCTCTTCGACAAGGTCTACCTGCTGCGCGACGGCACCGGCATCGGCGTCGGCGCGCCGCAGTACGGGGCGCGGCGGACCCTGTTCGTGGGGATGACCACGCACTTCTGAGCGCCGCGCGCGCTCAGCCGTAGTTGAACGGATTCGGCGCCTGCCCTGCCAGCAGCCAGGCGCCGATGCCCTGGTGCCGGTAGTCGAGCGGGTCGTGCAGCGTGTGCACCCGCACGTTGCGCCAGAAGCGGTCGAAGCCGAAGCGGGTCGCGGTGGCGCGCGCGCCGACCAGCTCGAAGACCTGCGAGGTCACCTGCAGCGCGGTGCGTGCCGCCTGCGTGCGAGCGGCGGCGATGCCCACCGCCAGCTCCGCGCGCTCGGCCCAGGTCAGTGCCTCGCCGCGCTCCCAGGCCTGCTGGAAATCATGGTTGACCGCTTCCGACAAGGCCAGGGCCGCCCGCACCGCGGCCGCGTGCTCGCCGGCGCGCAATTGCAGCAACCGGTCGTCGAGCGCGCGCTCGACGCCGGCCATCGGCCACGGCTGCGTCTGCTCGCGCACGAAGTCGATCGCCGAGGCCATCGCGCCGACCGCGTTGCCGAGGTAGATCTCGGTCAGCACCACCTGGCCGATCAGGTTGCGCAGGGTCGCGCGCGGACTGGAGGCGACGCCCGGCGGTCCGAGGATCTCGTCCGGCGCGACCTGCACGCCGTCGAAGGAGACGCTGCCGCTGTCGGTCTGCCTCTGGCCCATGTTGTCCCAGTCGCCGTGCACGCGGATGCCGGCGCGCGCGGTCGGCAGCAGCGCGAAGATGCGGTCGGTCGGCTCGGGGCCCAGCGCCACCGACACGTTCAGCACGTCGGAATCGCCCGCGCCCGAGCAGAAGCCCTTGACGCCGTTCAGCACCAGGCCGTCGCCGACGCGGGTGGCCTGCACCCGGTTGTCGCGCGGGTTGACCGCGTTGCCCCAGAACCAGCGCCGGGCGACCGCCTCGCCGAGGAAGCGGTCCTGCTGAGCCGGCGATCCGTAGAGCAGCACGCTCGCCACCTGCAGGTGCTGGAAGCCGAAGAGGTGCGCCAGCGAACTGTCGGCCTCGGCGAAGCGCCGGAGCACCCGGAAGACCAGCGGCCACGACCGGCCCTGGCCGCCGAAGGCGGTCGGGATCGCGAGGGTCAAGAGGCCGCTCTCGCGCAGCAGCGCGCGTTCGCGCAGCGGCACGCCGCCTTCGCGGTCGCGCGCGACCGCTGTGGCGGCCAGCGCCTCGGCGACACGCTCCACGGTCTCGGCGAGGTCGCCGAAGTCTTCGCGCTGGCCGAGGAAACTGGAAGTCATGGCCGGGCCTTCAGTTCGCCGCCGCGCTCGACGGCGTGATGTCGCCGACGAAGTCGGTGAGGTAGAGCTCCGAGGCCGCGACCGGTTGCTTCAGCACACCGGCGGCGAGCAGCTCGTCGAAGTTGGCCTGCTGCGCCTTCAGGAAGGCGGCGTCGACCGGCTGCAGTCCCTTGGCGGCACGGCCGAAGGTGGTCCTGATCGCCGACTCGCTGAACTGGATCTTCGGCGCCAGGATGCGGGCCTGCTCGTCCGGATGGGCCTGAGCCCAGGCGATGGTGTCGGCCAGCACCTGCACGAAGGCCGCCACCGCGGCGTGCTTCTCCTCGATGACCTTCTTCTGCGCCACGTAGGGATAGAGGTTCTGGATGCGCTGGTCGTTGCCGTCGGAGATCAGCCGGGCGCCGGTCTTCTCGACGATGTCCGCCATGTTCGGATCGATCGTCAGGTAGCCCTCGACCTGGCCGGTCTGGAAGGCCTTGACCGCGGCCGGGCCGGCCAGCTCGACGTACTTGAAGTCGGCTTCGGTGAGGCCTGCGTCGGCGATCAGGTGCTTCACGCCGAGGTAGGTGTTGGTCGACTTGAGGAAGAGCAGCTGCTTGCCCTTCAGGTCGGCGAACTTCTGGGTGGGGCTGTCCTTGGCGACCAGCAGGCCGGTGTTGCCGGGGTTCGGCTGTGTCACCGCGACCACCTGCACCTTGCCCTTGCTCGCCGCGAAGGACTGGGCGGCACCGACGTCGCCGATCTCGGTGATGTCGAGCTGCCCGCCGTTGAAGGCGGTCAGCATGTCGACGAAGTTGGGGAAGTACTTGTATTCGATCTTCACGCCCGGGGTCTGCACGTCCCTGGCCCACAGGGTGCTGAGGTAGCCGAAGTTGCGCGGCACGCCGACGACCAGCGTGACCGGATGGGCCGGGTCGAGCGCGGGCGCCACCGACGCGGCCGTAGGCGCCTTGTCGCAGGCAGTCAGTGCGGCGGCGAGCGCGATCGGAAGAAGCACGCGCAGGGCGCGCGGCAAGGTGATGGCGGATGAAGACAAGTGGATTCCTCGAAGCAATCAGGAGAGGACGGGCGAAGGCAGCGGATGGCCGGCGAGCGCCTTCAGGAGGCCGCTGTCGCGCCGCTTCACCCGCGGCGCGACCTCGGTCGCGAAGCGCTCCAGCTCGGCCTCCAGCGGCTGGAACTGGAGCATGAAGAGCTCGATGCCGGCCTCGGCGAAGGCGTCGATGCGCGCGGCCACCTCGTCGTGGCTGCCGACCAGCCCGGCCAGGGTGCCGCCGTTGGTGCCGACCCGCTTCTGGCCGGCGTTCGTCTTGAACATCGCGACCTTCGGATCGACCCCTTCGGCGATCGCCGAGCGGTCGTCGCGGTCGGCCAGCGCCTGCAGGTGCGCGTATTCGGCGAGCGCCTCGGCGCGGGTGTCGCGGGCGATCACGAAGGCCGACAGTCCGAAGCGCAGCGGCCGGCCCTGGCGCGGCCGCCGCCGCAGGTCGGCGACCAGCTCGCGCACGTCCTCCAGGCTGCGGCCGTTGATGAAGAAGACGTCGGCCGAATCGGCGGCCAGCTGCCGCGCCGGCTCCGATTCGCCGCCGAGGTAGACGGTCGGCGCGCGACCTCGGCGCGGCCCGGGCACCAGCTGCAGGGCATCGATGCCGAAGTGCGTGCCGGCATGGTCGAGCGGCGCGCCCGACCACAGGCGCTGCACCACCTGCAGCCATTCCGCCGAATACGCATAGCGCGCGTCGTGCTCGGGCATCTCGATGCCCAGGCGTGCCATCTCGGGCCGGAACCAGGCGCTCACCAGGTTGATCGCGAAGCGGCCCTGGCTGATGTCGTCGATGCCGAGCGCCATCTTGGCGAGCACGCCCGGATGGAACAGCAGCGGCTTGATCGCCGCGATGATCTCGATGCGCCAGGTGGCCTCGGCGATGCCGGCGGCGGCCGTCCAGGTCTCGAGCACCGCCTGGTCCTTGAAGGAGGGATTGACCATGTGCTGCGCCAGCAGCACCGAGTCGAAGCCGAGCGTCTCGGCGCGCACCACCAGGTCGCGGCTGCGGCGGTAGCTGGCGTCGGGCGGATCGGCCGGGTTCTGGAAGCTGCCCCAGGCGCCGTAGACCGGTGCCCAGACGCCGAAGCGGACGGTGTTCATGTCTTCAGGTTCTTTCTGCGCGCCGTGGCGCTCTCGGGTTCATCGGGTCGTCGCCGCGTGCGCGCTCAGCGCGCCGTCCAGTTCGAGCACGCCGAGCCCCTTCAGGATGCGCAGCCGCGCCGCCTCGAAGCGCGGGTCGATGCGCGAGCGCGGCCGCGCCAGCCCGACCGTGATCAGGTCGGCGACCCGGCCGTCGTCCAGCACCGCGATGCGGTCGGCCAGCAGGACCGCTTCCTCGACGTCGTGCGTGACCAGCACCACCGCGAAGCCCTTGTCGCGCCACAGGCCGTGCACCAGCGCATGCATGCGCAGCCGGGTCAGCGCGTCGAGCGCGCCGAAGGGTTCGTCCAGCAGCAGCACCGCGGGCTCGCGCACCAGGCAGCGCGCCAGCGCCACGCGCTGGGCCTCGCCGCCCGAGAGCGTGCGCGGCCAGGCCTCGGCGCGGGCTTC
>NZ_LMUW01000167.1 GCF_009765735.1 Xenophilus sp. L33 | reverse complement strand
CGCACCGGCGCGGCCGCCAAGCGGAAGCCGGGCGCATGAAGCTGTTCCCCACCGGCCATGCGACCCATCCGCAGTGGCGCATGGCCGCCGGCCTCGTGCTGGCGCAGTTGCGGGCCCAGCTGGCGCTGCCCGACTACGCGCGCTCGCCGACCCTCGGCGTGCTCTACATCACCGACCACTACGGCGCCGATGCGCAGGACATCCTCGACCACCTGGGCGCCGAGCTGCCCGAAGTGACCGACTGGACCGGCACGGTCGGCGTCGGCGTCGCCGCCAACAACGCCGAGTATTTCGACGAGCCGGCACTCAGCGTCATGCTGTGCGACCTGCCGAGCGACCAGTACCGCGTCTTCTCCGGCGTGGCGCCGCTGGCCAGCGCCGAGATGAGCGGTTTCGCCGCCCACACCGCGCTGGTGCATGCCGACCCGCGCACGCCCGAACTCGGCGAGCTGATCGCCGAGATGGCCCAGCGCACCGACACCGGCTACCTCTTCGGCGGCCTGTCGTCCGGCCGGGTCGGCTCGCTGCAGTTCGCGATCGGCGGCAACGGCAACATCCGCGGCCACGGCGCGGTCGGCGGCGTCTTTTCCGGTGGGCTGTCCGGCGTGGTGTTCAGCGAGGGCGTGCGGCTGGTGTCGCGGGTCACGCAGGGCTGCCAGCCGGTGTCGCGCGAGCGCGAGATCACCGAGGCCGACGGCAACCTGCTGCTCAAGCTCGACGGCGAGCCGGCGCTCGACGTGCTGCTGGCCGACCTGGGCGTGAGCCTGGACGAGCCCGAGCGCGCGATCGAGACGGTGCGGGGCACGCTGGTCGGCCTGTCGGGGCCGGGCAGCGACGGCATCCGCCGCACCCGCGAACTGGGCGCCGATGTCCGGGTGCGCCACATCATCGGCCTCGACCCGACCCGTCGCGGCGTGGCGATCGCCGAAGTCGCCGAGGTCGGCATGCGGATGAGCTTCTGCCGCCGCAACGCGCAGGCCGCGCGGGCCGACCTGATGCGGGTCTGCGCCGAGATCCGCGAGGAACTGGAGCCGGAGGAGCAGACGCTGGCCACCGCCCGCGCCGTCGCCGCCGGCGAGGCCGAGGCGGCGCCGCATCCGGCGCGCCGCATCGCGGGCGCGATCTACGTCAGCTGTTCGGGTCGCGGCGGGCCGCATTTCGGCGCGCCCGGGGCCGAGTTGCAGATCGTCCGGCATGCGCTCGGCGACGTCCCGCTGGTCGGCTTCTTCGCCGCCGGCGAGATCGCCCGCCACTACCTGTACGGCTACACCGGCGTGCTGACGGTGTTCACCGCGGCCGACTGAAATCGCGCGTCGCGCGCCGGCTCAGGGCCGGCGGAAGGCGAAGTCCAGCTCCGGCCGCAGCCCGCTCACGATCCGCGCGATCGACTTGCCGGCGCCGCATACGTGCACCCAGTCCTGCGAGCCGGGGGCGGTGTTCAGGAACAGGTTCGCGAGGCGGGTGCGGCCGATCATCGGCAGGCGATTGGTGCTGACGGCGTGCATCTCGGTGTCGAGCCAGGCCCGCTGGGCGTCGACGGCGCCCGGGAACAGCCATTCGATCCGGCGCAGCATCGCCTGGAACCGGTCGGAATCGGGTTCGGCCTGCTCGTCCGCGCCCGAGCGCACCGTGGCGACCACGCGCAGCGCTTCGCCGTCCGGCGTCTCGATGCGGGCGATGCGCAGCTTGCCCTGACGGTCGCGCAGCGACAGCTTCGGCGCCCGCGCCGGGTCCTTCAGCGGCACGGTCACGATGTATTCGCGCACGAAGCGCAGCGGCAGGTCGATGTCCAGCGACTCCGCGTGCGGCACGCTGGCCGCGCCGAGCGCGAGCACGTAGGCATCGGCGCGCAGCGTGAGGGCCTTGCCGGCGTCGTCCAGCAACTCGACATGGTCGATGCGGCCCGCGCCTTCCTTGAGCGCCACCACGGTGTGGCCGGTCAGGAAGCGAACGCCCGCGGCGCGGCAGAGGAAGACCAGGCTGGCGGCGAAGGGCGCCGGGTCGCGCGCCGGATCCTCGGCGGCATAGGCCGCGCCGGCCAGCTGGCCGTGGACCGGCTGCAGTGCCGGCTCCAGGCGCACCACCTCGTCGGCGGTGAAGAGGCGCTCCTCGCAACCGAGGTTGGACCAGTGCGGCGCGCGGGCCAGCCGGGCGCCGAAGGCCTTGTTGTCGGTGAAGACGCTCAGGAGGCCGCCCGACGCGGGCAACTGGCGCTCGAGGCCCGCTTCCTCGCGGATGTCGCGCACGCTCTCGCGGCTGTAGGCGGCCAGGCGCACCAGGTGTTCGATCGGATCGTGGCGCGGCGGGCTGCCCACGGCCCGGTCGAGCAGGCGCGACAGGCGCCGGCGCACGCCGATGCGCAACTGGCTCCACGGGCCGCGCAGGCGCGAGGGCCGCTGCGTGCCGGTGACGCGGCGCAGATCGGGCGCCTTCGACGCGCCGGCCGCACGGCCGCGCGCCTTCGCGGCGGGCATCGCATGGCGATCCACCACGGTCACTTCGTGGCCGAGTTGCTGCAGGTAATAGGCCGATGTGACGCCGAGCAGGCCGGCGCCAAGTACGAGCACGCGCATGTCCGAATCCTTATGGGGACGACATGAACGGGGGCGCCGGTGCCGAGGGATGTGCAGCGGCCGGGACCCGGGTTCAAGGATGCCGCTCCCCCTGTCTCTGTTACCTGAGAGTTTCACCCGTCACGTCCGTGCAGCGGGCTTGCTCCGTCGGTGCGCCGCTTCATTGCGGCGTCTCTCCAGTCGGCTTGGTCAAAAAAGTGGCAGTTGCCGAACCGCGTTGCGGTTCACCTCAGCGATCATGGGAGTTTGCGCTTCTGGTGGGACGAAGGATCGTCCGCTTGACTGCATCGCGCATTTTACCGGGCGTTGCCGTTTTTTGACAATTGTTGACGGTCAGCTGCGGCGTAACCGAGTGAAAAGTTCGAATTCCCAGTTACGCATGCCCAGCAGCAGCGTGTAACCCTCCAGTTCCTTCGGCGAGAGCTTCTGGTCGGTCTGGTGCTGCTGCGCGAAATCCTGCGCGACCCGCTGCAGGCGCTCCAGGAAGGTCGGCGCCAGCGAGCGGCTGATCTGCCCGTGCACCAGCAGCAGGCCTTCGGCCGGGCCGTCGAAGCCGCCGCGGTAGTAGTCGAGCACCACGTGCTCGCGAAAGAAGTCCATCACCGGGCCGTGCGGCCGCCAGCGGAAGGTCTTGGCCAGCTTCAGGTGGTAGCGGTTGAGCGGCCGCAGTTCGATGATGCCGATGCGGTCGAGCTGCGCCAGGTAGCCGATGCATTCGGGCTCGCTGATGCGGTAGGCGGTAGTGATCTGCTCCAGCGTCCACTGGCTGAGCACGCAGATGGCCAGCAGCAGCAGCTTCTTGTCGCGCACCACCGCCTTTTCCTGCTCCAGCGTCAGCTCCTTCAAGAGCGGCTGGGCCTCGACCACCCGCCGCGCCAGTTCGGCGAAGTCGATCTTCAGGGCCCGGCAGATGGCGTCGACCCGGGTCAGCGGCATGTCGCCCTTGGCCAGCATCCGCTTGACGCTCGATTCGGCCATGTCCAGCGCCCGCGCCAGGTCGGCGTAGGTCATGCGCGCGGTCTTGAGTTCGTTCTTCAGGGCCTGGACCAGATCGACGGTGGTGCTCATGGATTCCTCGTGGCGCTCGGGAAGTACAACCAATTAATACCCGAAGTGGTGAAAAAGTACTCCGTATCGATTCTCGATGCCTGGACGTGGCTTGACAACCTAGATTCCGCTCCCAAGAGCCACCCCCTGGAGAGCACCATGAATCCCGCCCTGTCGATCCGTCTGTCCCGCCGTGAATGCGCCCTGGTCGCGCTGTTCGCGGTGCTGGGCGGCGCGGCGCTGCTCGGGCCCGCGGTGCCGGCCGCGCTGCTGGCCGGTTCGCCCTTCGCCCATGCCGCGCCGGCCGCCAGCGTGCCGAACCTGCCGGAGCTGCTCGGCAGCCTGCCGATGGCGGTGGTCGGCCTCTGGGGCCTGCGCTGGCTGCGCTGGCTCGACCGGGCCCACGAGGAGGCGCAGGACCGCGCGCCGGTGCCGCAGGCGGTGGCGCTGCCGCCGATCGATCCGCTCGACTGCGCCTGGATGTTCTTCGCCGGGCTGGTGCTGGCGGCGGCCGGGTCGGTCTTCTATCACCTGCAGCCCGACGGCATGCGGCTGGCGGCGGACCGGGCCGCGGTGTCGGTGGCGCTG
>NZ_LMUW01000001.1 GCF_009765735.1 Xenophilus sp. L33 | reverse complement strand
CAGGCCGCGGCCGCGGCGAAACCGCCGCCGGGACCGGTGCTGGTGGTGCCGGCGGCGGCCGCGCCGGCTGCGGCTCCAGCGCCCGCGCCTGCCAATCAGGCCCCAGCGCCCGCTCCTGCGCCTGCTGCGCCGAGCGGCACGGCGACGCCGCCCGCCAATACGGCGAACTGAACTCGGGATCGAAAAAAAGCCGCCCGGTCAGGCGGCCATGCGGCTGCGGGTCTGGGCCAGAGCGTCTTCCAACTGCGCGACAGTGAACGGCTTCTGCAGCCAGACCGCGTCGGCGATCGGCACTTCGGGCGGCGGCCGCCCGGTGGCGAAGATGACTTCCAGCCGATGGCCGCGCAGGCTCTCGGCCAAGTCGATGCCCGACAGCGCGGGCAGGCCGACGTCGGTCATCAGCACGTCGAAGGCGCTGTCCATGAAGCGGTCCTTGGCGATCTCGGCGCTCTTGACGCCGGCGGCCCAATGGCCCAGCAACTGCAGCATCTCGACCATGGCGGCCAGGGTATCGGGGTCGTCCTCGACGACCAGCACCCGCAGGGGCTTGGCCTCGTCGATCTTTTCTTGCGCTTTCATGAGCATCTGGATCCGCTTCCTGTACCCGATCGTAGGTCAGCGGACGGCCGCCGAGGCTTCGCGCGGCGCGCCTTCGTTCGTAGGAGGGCTTCCCGATGCCCGCGCTTGGCGGGGCCGCCGCTTTGTGCCACGCTGCGCCGATGATCAAGATCGGAACGCTCTGCTACGTGGACGGCAGCTGCATCGCCAGCCCGATGACGCAACAAGCGGTGTGCCGCATCGTCGAGGTGGTGTCGGCGCCCTACGAGGCGCCCCACGCCGGCTACCTGCCCGGCACCTACTACGACGTCGCCTTCGAGGGCTGGACCTTCTACTGCCGCAGCGACAAGCTGCGACCGATCTCCGACCCCGGCGCCGACGTCGGGGCGGACACCGGCGAGTCGCTCTACATCGACGAGAAGTTGCGCGCCGCGTAGGAAGCCGGCAGGCCGGTCAGGCCGCACAGGCGTTGCAGCACGCCGTAGCCCTGCGCCAGGGCGGCGGTGTAGGTCGCGAAGGAACGGTCGGCCCGGTGCAGCGGTTCGTAACGGCCGTCGCGGCGCACGTCCTCGTGGATCACCCAGTAGTAGGCGCCGTCACGAGGTTGTTCCACCAGCAGGCCAATCTTGCGAACGTCCATTTTCCTGATCTCCAAGTCGAAAGTTAGTACTTAAGAATGTAGACCGATAGGTTTCAATCAGACCCGGAGAAAAGTCACGCTCCGGCGGTTTTTGAAACGAATTGACACATACGCGCCCCGTCAGCGCGCCAGCGTCGACTTGCCGAACAGGCTCTCGATCAGTTCGACCGCCACCTCGGCGGTGCGGTTGCGCACGTCCAGCGCCGGGTTCAGTTCCACCACGTCGAGCGAGCCGAGCCGGCCGGTGTCGGCGATCATTTCCATGCACAGCTGCATCTCGCGCCAGGTCGGGCCGCCGCGCACGCCGGTACCGACGCCGGGCGCGTAGTCGGGGTCGAGGCAGTCGAGGTCGAAGCTGACGTGCAGATGGGTGTCCTCGTCGACGTCCTGCAGCACCTCGGTCATGGTGGTGCGCATGCCGTGCTCGTCGATGTGGCGCATGTCGAAGACGTTCAGGCCCATCGCGCGGATCGCCGACTTCTCCTCGGCGTCGACGCTGCGGATGCCGACGAAGCGGATCGCGTCGGGCGCGATCGCGGCGCGTTCGCCGCTCCAGCCGACCAGCGCCGCCGGCCCGTGGCCGAGCAGGCAGGACACCGGCATGCCGTGCAGGTTGCCGCTCGGGCTGGAGGTTTCTGTGTTGACGTCGGTGTGGGCGTCGAACCAGATCACCCGCAGCTTCTGCTTGCGGCGCCGCACGTGCCAGGCGATCGCGCTGATCGAGCCGACCGCGATGCAATGGTCGCCGCCCAGCACCACCGGCATGAAGGCGGCGCCGAGCGCCTGGTCGACCGCGTCGTAGACCAGCCGGTTCCAGGCCACCACCTCGGGCAGGTGGCGCAAACCTTCGGCCGGCACGTTCCAGGGCGTGGCCGGGCCGGCCAGGTTGCCGCGGTCGACGATCTCGAAGCCCAGCCGCGACAGGGTGCCCGCCAGATCGGCCACGCGCAGCGCGTCGGGGCCCATGCCGGCGCCGCGGGTGCTGGCGCCGATGTCGGTCGGCGCGCCGATGAGTTGGAGGGTGCCGGTCATGCGCGCCATCCTACCGCCGGGGCATGTCGGAGGTGCGTGGCGGCGTGCGCGGCTCAGGGCCGCGCCATCTTGCAGTCCGTTCCCTGCGCCAACTCGTTGCCGCTGTAGACCGCGTCGGTGCGAAAGCCGTAGTTCGTGCCTTCCCAGCCGACCTTGACCGCCTTGCCGTCGACCGGCGCGATGGTGTTGACCACCTGCGGCAGCAGCAGCTGGTGGTCTTCCGCCCGCATGCGCACCGGGCCGACCACCGAATCGAAGGTCAGGTCTTCCATCGCATGGGCCACCTTCGGCGTGTCGGTGCTGCCGGCCTTGTTGATCGCGGCCGCGAGGATCAGCGGCGTCATCTCGATGCGGGGCGCCAGCAGGTCCTGGCCGGTCTTGGCCTTGTAGCTCTTGGCGAGCGCATCGGCCTTGGGCGAATCGGCCTGGCCCGGATGCCATTCGGCGACCCAGGTCACCTGGCCCACCTTGGCCTGCGAGACCGCCAGCACCGTGCCCGGCACCGCGCCGGCGCTGTGGTTGAAGTAATGCAGGTCGTAGCCGGCATCGCCCGCGGCCTTGAGCAGCAGGGTCATGTCCTGGCCCCAGTTGCCGGTGATGACCGAGTCGGCGCCCGACTGCTTGATGTTGGCGACGTAGGGCGCGAAGTCCTTGACCTTGCCGATCGGATGGAAGGTCTCGCCGACGAACTGGATGTCGGGCCGCTCCATGCCGACCAACTGCTGCCCGTAGCTGGCCCATTGGCGGCCGTGCGCGTAGTCCTGGTTGAGCAGGTAGACCTTCTTCACATCGGGCGTCTTCTTGATGTAGTTAGCGATGGCCTTCATCTTCATCGCGGTGTTGGCCTCGGTCTGGAAGTGCCAGAAGCTGCACGACTTGCCGGTCAGCTCGGGGTCGATCGACGAATGGTTCAGCACCAGCACCTCGCGCCCCGGGTTGCGCTGGTTCCAGCGGTTGACCGCCTGCACCAGCGCGCTCACCACCGACGAGCCCGAGCCGCCGGTGATCACCGCGCGCGCGCCCTGGTCGATCGCCGACTGCAGCGCGCTCAGGCTTTCCTGCGCCGACAGCTTGCTGTCGAACTGCAGCAGCTGCACCTGCGTGCCGTTCAGCACGCCGCCCTTGGCGTTGATCGCGTCGACGCCGTATTGCGTGTGCATCAGCATCAGCTCGCCGACGTTCGCGAACGGCCCGGAGAGCGGGTCGATGAAGGCGATCTTGTAGGTCTCGGCGGCCTGCGCGCCGCCGGCCAGGAGGGTCGCGGCGGCCAGGGGCGCGAGCAGGAAGTGCAGCTTCATGAAATGAGTCTTTGGAGTTGGAAGAAAAAGCGGTTCAGCGCGCACGCAGGCCGAGCACGCGCCAGGCGAGGATCGACAGCTCCTGCACCAGCTGCTCGGGCGCGAGGCGGCCGTCGGGCCGGTACCAGCTGTAGAGGAAGCCAGGCAGGCTGCAGGCGGCGAAGGCGGTGATCTTGGTCTCGCGGAAGTCGAGGTCGCCGTCGCGCCGCGCCTCCTCGAGCAGCGGGAACAGCCGGTCGTAGAAGTGGTGCGCGAGCTTCTTTTGCGCCGCGATGTATTCGGGCCGGTAGACCTGCGGCTCGCGGTAGGCGAAGAAGGCGCAGGGGTGGTGCGCCACGGTCGCGCGGATCAGCCCCTCGATGCCGGCCTTGACCTTGTCGACCGCGCGCCGCGGATCGTCGGGTGCGAAGTCCAGCGCGGTGAAGCAGTCGACCGCAGGTCGCCACGAGAGCGTCTCGAAGATCTCCTGCTTGTCGCGGAAGTAGTAGTAGACGAAGGGCTTGGTGACGTCGAGCGCGCGCACGATCTGCGCCAGCGTCGTGGCGGCGTAGCCCTGGCTCGCGAACAGCGTGGCCGCCGCCTGCAGGATGCGCTCGCGCTGCAGGTCGGTGCCTGCCGTGGCGGCGCGCTGCCGCCCGGTGCCTTGCGGCATCCCGGGGCGGGCGGCGGGTCGGTCCTTGTCTCCAGAGGGTTTGTGCGGTGTCGCCGAAGTTCTACCCATCGGTAGGATTGTTGGAGCACCATGGGGTGCCTGACAAGCCGCCAGGCCTATCGATAACCCTGTGAGAGAGACGCCATGGAGACAAGCGAGCTTCCCGATCGCCCGCAGCAGCCGCTGCATGAATACCTGCGCACGCATGCGCGCGAACGTGCCGCCAGCCCGGCCTGCCACTGGTACGGCAGCGCGATGAGCTTCGGCGAGCTCGATGCCGCGAGCGACGCCTTCGCCGCCCGGCTGCAGGCGCTCGGCGTCGCCAAGGGCGAGCCGGTGGTGCTGTTCCTCAACAACTGCCCGCAGTACCTGGTCGCGCACTTCGGCATCCAGAAGATCGGCGCGATCGTCTGCCCGAGCGGCCCGCTCAACAAGGAGCACGAGCTGGCCTACCAGGTCAACGACCTGAAGGCGCGGGTCATCGTGGCGGCGTCGCCGCTGCTGCCGGTGGTCGATCGGGTGCGTCCCCAGAGCGCGCTGCGGCACGTCTTCGTGGTGCACTACGCCGACCTGCTGCCCGAGGCGCCGGCGCTCGACCTGCCGGCCGAGCTGAAGGCCGCGCGCAGCGAGACGCGTGAAGTGCCCGCGAATTGCGAGGACTTCCTGGCGGTCATGAAGACCTCGGCGCGCCCCGCGCCGGTCGACATCGCGCTCGACGACATCGCCCTCATGACCTACACCTCGGGCACCACCGGCCTGCCCAAGGGCGCGATGCTGAGCTACGGCAACGCGCTCTTCAAGACCCGCGCGGCCGCCGACTGCAACGGTGTCGGCGCCGACGACGTGCTGCTCTCTGTGGCGCCGCTCTATCACATCGCCGGCATGCTGATGGGCGTCAACGTGCCGGTGCTGACCGGCGCCGCCTCGGTGCTGCTGCACCGCTTCGAGCCGCGCACCTGCCTGCAGGCGATCGAGCGTCATCGCGTGAGCTGGTGGTACAGCATCGCGCCGATGAACGTGGCCTGCATGCAGGTCGACGACATCGCGCGCTTCGACCTCGCGAGCCTGCGCATGAACCCGGTCACCAGCTTCGGCATCGCCTTCACCGAGCCGCTGGCGAGACAATGGCGCGGACACGCCCCGAACTGCACCTCCTTCGAGGCCGCCTACGGGCTGAGCGAAACCCACACCTGCGACACCTACACGCCGCACCACGCGCCGCGCTGGGGCACGCAGGGCGTCGCGGTGCCGGGCGTCGCCATCCGCATCCTCGCCAGCGACACCGGCGAGCCCAGGCCGGCCGGCGAGATCGGCGAGATCGTGCTTGCCAGCCCCGGCACCTTCAAGGGCTACTGGAACAAGCCCGAGGCCACCGCCGCCACCCTGCGCAACGGCTGGGTCCACACCGGCGACATGGGCCGGCTCGATGCCGACGGCTACCTCACCTTCATCGGCCGCTTCAAGGAAATGATCAAGGTGTCGGGCTACAGCGTGTTCCCGGAAGAGGTGGAGACCATCCTCATCAAGCATCCGGCGGTGGCGCAGGCCGCGGTGGTCGCGCAGCCCGATGCCGAGAAGGGCGAGGTGGTGAAGGCCTTCGTCGTCCTCAAGGCCGGCGCCGCGCTCGATGCCGATGCGCTGGTCGCCTGGGCGCGCGACAACATGGCCAGCTACAAGGCGCCGCGCGCGGTGCGCTTCATCGACGCGCTGCCGACCACCGGTGCCGGCAAGGTGCTGCGCCGACTGCTCAAGGATTGAACGACATGCTGAAGAAGGTATTGGTGGCCAACCGCGGCGAGATCGCGGTGCGGCTGGTGCGCGCGCTGCGCGATCTCGGCATCGCGAGCGTCGCGGTGCATGCCAGGGACGATGCCCGCGCGCTGCATGCGCAGCTGGCCGACCGGGCGGTGGCGCTCGACGCCACCGGGCCCGCGGCCTACCTCGACATCGCGGCGCTGATCGCGGTCGCGAAGGCCGAGGCCTGCGACGCGGTGCATCCGGGCTACGGCTTCCTGAGCGAGCGCGCCGATTTCGCGAAGGCCTGCGCCGACGCCGGGCTGGTCTTCATCGGCCCGACGCCGCAGCAGCTCGCGCTCTTCGGCGACAAGGCGCGCGCCCGCGCGCTGGCCCTCGAATGCGACGTGCCGGTGATGCCCGGCAGCCCCGGCGCGGTCACGCTGGCCGAGGCCCAGGCCTTCTTCGCGGCCCAGCAGGCCGAAGGCGCGGGCGTGATGGTCAAGGCCATCGGCGGCGGCGGCGGCCGCGGCATGCGCGCGGTGCTCGATGCCGAGGCGCTGCCCGAGGCGCATGCGCGCTGCATGTCGGAGGCCAGGGCGGCCTTCGGGGTCGAAGGCGTCTATGTCGAACGCCTGATGCGCCAGGCCCGCCACATCGAGGTGCAGGTGATCGGCGACGGCCACGCGGTCGCCAGCCTCGGCGAGCGCGAATGCACGCTGCAGCGGCGCTTCCAGAAGCTGGTCGAGATCGCGCCCAGCCCCAGCCTGCCGGAGGCGCTGCGCGAGCAGCTCACGCAGGCCGCGCTGCGCATGGCGCGCGCGGTCGGCTACCGCAGCCTCGGCACCTTCGAATTCCTGGTCGACGCGCAGCCGGGCCCGCTGCCCTTCGTCTTCATCGAGGCCAACGCGCGGCTGCAGGTCGAGCACACGGTGACGGAAGCGGTCACCGGGCTCGACCTGGTGCAACTGCAGCTCGGCATCGCCGCCGGCCGCAGCCTGGCCGAGCTCGGCGTCGAGGCCGACCGCCGCGTGCCGCCGAGCGGCTTCGCGATCCAGTGGCGCATCAATGCCGAGACGCTCGATGCGCAGGGCCAGGCGCGGCCGTCGAGCGGCACCCTCACGCGCTTCGACCTGCCGGCCGGACCCGGCGTGCGGGTCGACACGCACGGCCATGCGGGCCTGGCGCCGTCGCCGCACTACGACACGCTGCTGGCCAAGCTGATCGTCCATTCGTCCTCGCCGCGCTTCGACGACGCGCTGCGCCGCTCGCGGCGCGCGCTCGACGAATGCCGCATCGAAGGCCTGGCGACCAACCTCGGCCTGCTGCGCGCGATCGCCGAGCGGCCGGAGTTCGCGACGCAGGCGGTGCACACCCGCTTCGTCGAGGAGCACCTGGCCGACCTGCTGGCCGACGCCGCGCGCATCGACGCGTCGATGGCCGCCAGCGCGAAGCCGCTGGCACCGGCCGCCGTCGTGGCCTCGATCGCATTGGAAGACGATGCGCACGGCCTGCTGGTGCGAGCGCCGATGCCCGCGAAGCTGGTGCAGTTCGAGGTCGACGTCGGCGACGTGGTCCCGGCCGGCGCGCAGCTCGGCGTGCTCGAAGCCATGAAGATGGAACACCTGCTGCACGCACCGGCCGCCGGCCGCGTGGTGGCGCTGCTGGCGGCGGCGGGCGACTACCTTATCGAGGGCCAGTCGCTGGTGCGGCTGGAGCCGGTCGATGCGCACGCGGTCGAGGCCGAAGCGCAATCGGCCGTCGACCTCGACCGCGTCCGGCCCGACCTGCAGAAGGTGATCGACCGCCACGCGCCGACGCTCGACGCCAACCGCGGCGCGGCAGTCGCCAAGCGCCATGCGCAGGGCGGCCGCACCGCCCGCGCCAACATCGCCGACCTCTGCGACTCGGCGGCCGATCCCGGCAACTTCATCGAATACGGCGCGCTGGCCATCGCCGCGCAGACGCGTCGCCGCTCGCTCGAGGACCTGATCGCCAACACGCCCGCCGACGGCATGGTGACCGGCATCGGCAGCGTCAACGCGGCGCGCTTCGGCCCCGAGAAGTCGCGCTGCGTGGTCATGGCCTACGACTACACGGTGCTGGCCGGCACGCAGGGCATGCGCAACCACCACAAGACCGACCGCATGCTGGGCATCGCGCACCAGCTGCGCCTGCCGGTGGTGCTGTTCGCCGAAGGCGGCGGCGGCCGGCCGGGCGACACCGACATGCCGATCGTCGCCGGCCTCAACAACCACACCTTCAGCCAGTTCGCGGCGCTGTCGGGCAAGGTGCCGGTGGTCGGCATCGCGCACGGCCGCTGCTTCGCGGGCAATGCCGCGCTGGTCGGCTGCGCCGACGTGATCATCGCCACCGAGGCCAGCAACATCGGCATGAGCGGCCCGGCCATGATCGAAGGCGGCGGCCTGGGCACCTTCGCGCCCGAGCAGATCGGGCCGAGCGGCGTGCAGTCGCGCAACGGCGTGATCGACATCCTGGTGAAGGACGAGGCCGCGGCGGTCGCGGCCGCCAAGCAATACCTCTCGTACTTCCAGGGCCCGACCGACGACTGGCAATGCGCCGACCCGCGCGCGCTGCGCCATGCGGTGCCGGAGAACCGGCTGCGCGTGTACGACATCCGCGCCGCGATGCGCGGGGTCGCCGACACCGGCTCGCTGCTCGAGCTGCGCGCCGGCTTCGGCGCCGGCATCGTGACCGCGCTGGCGCGCATCGAGGGCCGGCCGGTCGGCCTGCTCGCCAACAACCCGCATCACCTGGGCGGCGCGATCGACGTCGACGCCGCCGACAAGGCGGCCCGCTTCATGCAGCTGTGCAATGCGCACAGGCTGCCGCTGGTGGCGCTGTGCGACACGCCGGGCTTCATGGTCGGGCCCGAGGTCGAGGCCCAGGCGCAGGTGCGCCACGTCTGCCGCATGTTCATGGTCGCCTCGCACCTCAGGGTGCCGTACTTCGCGGTGGTGCTGCGCAAGGGCTACGGCCTCGGCGCGCAGGCGATGACCGCCGGCGGCTTCGACGCGCCGGTGTTCACCGTCGCCTGGCCGACCGGCGAATTCGGTGCCATGGGCCTCGAGGGCGCGGTGCGGCTGGGTTTTCGCAAGGAGCTGGCCGCGGTCGCGGAAGGCGCCGAGCGCGACGCCCTGTTCAAGCAGCTGGTGGCGCAGCAGTACGCCAACGGCGAGGCGATCCACATGGCGCAGACGCTCGAGATCGACGCGGTGATCGACCCGGCCGACACCCGCGCCTGGCTGGTGCGCGGGCTGCAGTCGGCGGCATCGGCCGGCCAGCCGGCGATGCCTTTCGTCGACACTTGGTAGGCTCTAGCGCCAATTCAAAGTCTCGATAAAGTTGCGGGCCATTCCCGACCTGCGACGCTCTGCGCATGAATCCTCAGCTGCGACGCCTCGGCGCGATGCTGGCCGCGGCGCTGCTGTTCGCAGCGGCGCTGCCGGCGGCTTCCGCGCCTTCCCAGACCGCATGGACCGCCAGTTGGGCGGCCGCGCCGCAACGGTACGGCGAGCCGGCGCCGGTGCCCAACCTCGCGCCGGCGCCGCCGGCCTCGCTCGACGATGCGAGCCTGCGGCAGCGCCTGCTGCCGACGCTCGACGGCCGGCAGGTGCGAGTGCGCTTCTCGAACCTCTTCGGCAGCGAGCCGCTCCACATCGACGCGGCCAGCCTGGCGCGCAGCGGCGACGGCGCGCAGGTGGACGGCGACACGCTGCGTCGCCTGCACTTCGACGGCCACGACGAGGTCAGCATCGCGCCCGGCGCCGAGGCCTGGAGCGATCCGGTGGTCTTCGCGCTGCGTGCCGGCCAGGCGGTGTCGGTGAGCCTGCATGTCGAGCGGCCGACGCCCTTCGCCACGGTGCATCAACTGGCGCCCGGCGCCAGCTGGCGCGTGCCGGGCGACGCGGTGCTGCAACCGGCCTGGCCGTCCGCGGAGCCTTCGGCCTGGAACCACATCGTGACCGGCCTGGATGCCGTGAGCCCCGGGGCGCCGGCGCGGGTGGTGGTCGCCTTCGGCGACTCGATCACCGAGGGCGCCGGCCTCAGCGCCGACCCGGGACGGCCGCAGCGCTATCCCGAACGCCTGGCGGCGCGGCTCGGCCGTACGGGCGGCCGCTTCGCGGTGATCAACGCGGGCATTTCCGGCAACCGCCTGCTGGCCGACTGGGTCGGGCCCAAGGGCGTCGACCGCTTCCAGCGCGATGCGCTGGGGCAGAGCGGCGTCACGCACGTGGTGGTGCTGATCGGCATCAACGACATCGGCTTCAGCCTGCCCGAGGGCGCCAGCGGCGGCCCGGTCGAGGGCCAGCCGAGCGCGGCCGAACTCATCGCCGGGTTGCAGCGCATCAGCGAGGAGGCCCATGCGCGGGGCGTCAAGGTGCTGCTCGGCACCTTGCTGCCCTTCAAGGGCGCGGCCACCTGGAACCGCGAGAAGGAGCACCGGCGCCAGTTGGTGAACCGCTGGATCCGCGGCCGCCGGATGGTCGACGGCCTGATCGATTTCGATGCCGCGCTGCGCGATCCGAAGCACCCGCAGGCGCTGCGTCCGATGTTCGACAGCGGCGACCACCTGCACCCCGGCGAGACCGGCACCGCGGCGATGGCGAACGTGGTCGACCTGCAGTTGTTGTTGAAGTAGCAGGGCATCGGGCAGCGTCACACCGCTACACCAAACTTCGCCGCCGGCTTACAGGGGCTTCACACGAGGCGCGCAGCATGAAGGCTCCCACTTGAAGGAGTCATCCATGAAGAAACTTGCAATCACCCTTTCCGTTGCCGCCGCATCGCTGCTCTCGCTCGGTGCCGTCGTCGCACCGGTCGCAGCCCAGGCGCAACCGGTGGTCGACATCCGCGTGGGACCGCCGCCGCCGCGCTTCGAGCGCGTGCCCGCGCCGCGTCCGGGCTACGTCTGGGCGGGCGGCCACTACGAATGGGTCGGCGGCCGCTACGAGTGGCGCCAGGGCAACTGGATGCGCGAGCGCCCCGGCTATGCCTATCGCACGCCGCAATGGGAGCAGCATGACGGCCACTGGGGCTATCGCGAAGGCGGCTGGGACCGCCACTTCTGAGCCTGCTAGAAGAGCCTGAAGACCAGCGGCATCAGGAGCGCCGCGAGCACCACCTGCATGCCGAGCGCCAGCCCGGCGTAGGCGCCGGCATCGGCGTTGACATGCAGGGCGCGCGCCGCGCCGATGCCGTGGGCGGCGGTGCCCAGGCCGTAGCCGCGGGCCGCGAAGCCCGCCGGCCCGGTGCCGATGCGCAAGGCATCGAACAGGTACTTGCCCGAGAGCGCGCCGATCATCCCGGTGAGCACCGCGAACACCGCCGACAACGCCGGGATGCCGCCGATCTTTTCCGAGATGCCCATCGCCACCGGCGCGGTCACCGATTTCGGCGCCAGCGACAGCACCACGTCGTGCGGCAGTCCCACCGCCCAGCCGAGCGCCACCGCCGAACCGGCCGCCGCCGCGCCGCCAAGCAATGAAGCCAGCAGCAAGCGACCGAAGCGCGCCCGCAGTTCCGCACGCCGCTGCCACAGCGGCCAGGCCAGCGCCACCACCGCCGGCCCGAGCAGGAAGTGGATGAACTGCGCGCCCGCGAAGTAGGTCGGGTAGTCGACGCCGGTCGCGATCAGCGCGCAGGCCAGCACCACCACCGACCACAGCACCGGATTGGCCCAGGGCGCGCCGCCCAGCCGCGTGTAGAGCGCTTGCGCGAGCAGGTAGACGACCAGCGTGGCGGTGAGCCCGAACAGCGGCGTCGCCGACAGGTAGATCCAGAGTTCGACGAAGCGCGGCACGGTCAGTCCTTCTCGTGAACCTTGCGGTCGGGCCAGTAGAGGACGGTCGCGGTCACCGCCAGACCGAGCCAGGTCGACACCGCGATCACCACCAGCATGCGGCCGCCGTAGTGGCTCAGGAGGTCGAGGTGCGTCATGACGCCGACGCCGACCGGCACGAACAGCAGCGACAGGTGGGCCAGCAGGAAGTTGGCGCATTCGGCGACCGGCTCGCGGACGACCGCGAAGCGCAGGCCCACCAGCATCAGCACCATGCCGACCACCGGGCCCGGCAGCGGCAGCGTGAGGCCGCGCGAGATCAGCTCGCCGATCGACTGGAACACCAGCAGCCAGGCGGCGCCGCGCAGGCCGTTCATGCGCGCCGGATCAGAAGCGCGGCAGGTCCGCGAAGGGCTGGACCTGCCCGGCGCGGAACACCTGCTTGCCGTATTCGGCGCAGCGCTGGAGTGTCGGGATCACCTTGCCCGGATTGAGCAGCCCGGCCGGATCGAAGGCCCGCTTGACGCCGAACATCTGCGCGTTCTCCTCGGCGGTGAACTGCACGCACATGCTGTTGAGCTTCTCGACGCCGACGCCGTGCTCGCCCGACACCGTGCCGCCCATGGCGACGCTGGTCTCGAGGATGTCGGCGCCGAAGAGCTCGCAGCGATGCAGTTCGTCGGGGTCGTTGGCGTCGAACAGCACCAGCGGATGCAGGTTGCCGTCGCCGGCATGGAAGACGTTGCAGCAGCGCAGGCCGTACTTGCCTTCCATCTGCTGGATTGCCAGCAGGATGTCGGCCAGCCGCTTGCGCGGGATGGTGGAGTCCAGGCACATGTAGTCGGGGCTGATGCGCCCCGAGGCCGGGAAGGCGTTCTTGCGGCCGCTCCAGAAGCGCAGGCGCTCTTCCTCGTTCTCGCTGCAGGCGATCGCGGTGGCGCCGGCGCGCTGCAGCACCTCGGTCATGCGGCCGATCTCTTCCTCGACCTCTTCGAGCGTGCCGTCGGATTCGCACAGCAGGATGGCGGCGGCCTCGAGGTCGTAGCCGGCGTGCACGAAGTCCTCGACCGCGGCGGTCATGGGCTTGTCCATCATCTCGAGGCCGGCCGGGATGATGCCGGCGGCGATCACCGCGGCGACCGCGTCGCCGGCCTTTCGCACGTCGTCGAAGCTGGCCATGATGCAGCGCGCGATCTGCGGCTTGGGCACCAGCTTGACCGTGACCTCGGTCGTGACCGCCAGCATGCCCTCGCTGCCGACGACCAGGGCCAGCAGGTCGAGGCCCGGCGCGTCGAGCGCCTCGCCGCCGAATTCGACCGCCTCGCCCTCGGCGGTGAAGCCGCGCACCTTCAACACGTTGTGCAGCGTCAGGCCGTACTTGAGGCAGTGGACGCCGCCCGAGTTCTCGGCCACGTTGCCGCCGATGGTGCAGGCGATCTGGCTCGACGGATCGGGCGCGTAGTAGAGGTTGAAGGGCGCCGCCGCCTCGCTGATCGCCAGGTTGCGCACGCCGCACTGCACGACCGCGGTGCGCGCGACCGGATCGATCTTCAGGATGCGGTTGAACTTGGCCAGCGACAGCGTGACGCCTTCGGGGTTGGGCATCGCGCCGCCCGACAGCCCGGTTCCGGCGCCGCGCGCCACCACCGGCACGCCGATCGCATGGCAGGCCTGCAGCACCGCGGCGACCTGGGCCTCGTTCTCGGGCAGCGCGACCGCCAGCGGCCGCTGCCGGTAGGCGGTGAGGCCGTCGCATTCGTAGGGGATGGTGTCTTCGGCATGCCAGATGAGCGCATGCGCGGGCAGCCGGCCCTTGAGCGCCTGCACCACCTGCGCCTGCCGCTCGGCGAGCTGGCGCCTTGCGAGTTCGGCTTGCTGGGCGGTGGGCAGCGGCGCGTTCATGGCAGCGCTATTTGAACACCACCGTGCGGTGTCCGTTGAGCAGCACGCGGTGCTCGCTGTGCCACTTGACGGCCCGCGCCAGCACCTGGCTTTCGGTGTCGCGGCCGCGTGCGGTGAGGTCCTCGACCGTGTCGGTGTGGTCGGCGCGCTCCACGTCCTGCTCGATGATCGGGCCCTCGTCGAGGTCGGCGGTCACGTAGTGGGCGGTGGCGCCGATCAGCTTCACGCCGCGGTCGTGCGCCTGGTAGTAGGGCTTGGCGCCCTTGAAGCTCGGCAGGAAGGAGTGGTGGATGTTGATCGCCCGGCCGGCCAACTTGCCGCACAGGTCGTTGCTGAGGATCTGCATGTAGCGCGCCAGCACCACCAGCTCGGCGCCCTCGGCCTCGATGATCTCCAGTTGCTTGGCCTCGCCCTGCGCCTTGGTCGCGGCGGTCACCGGGATGTGGTGGAAGGGCACGTTGTAGCTGGCCGCCAGCTGGTAGAAGTCGCGGTGGTTGGAGATGATCGCGCGCACGTCGATCGCCAGCAGGCCGCTCTTCCAGCGGAACAGCAGGTCGTTCAGGCAATGGCCTTCCTTGCTGACCAGGATCACGGTCTTCATGGGCTCGGCAGCGGCGGTGAGCTTCCAGCGCATGCCGAAGCCGGTGGCCAGCGTGGTGATCTGCTCGCGCAGCGCCTGTTCGCCCTGCTCGCAGGCGAAGCGCACCCGCATGAAGAACAGGCCGGTGTGGTGGTCGTTGTATTGCGCCGCTTCTTCGATGTTGCCGCCGCGTTCGAGCAGGAAGCCGGAAACGGCATGGACGATGCCGGTGCGATCGGGGCAGGACAGGGTGAGGATGTACGCGGAATTCATAAGGCCGTGCATTGTCGCAGGGGCCACCGGGCTTGCCGGGCGGTGCCAAAATGGCCGGATCCATCCGCAGGAGCTTCTCCATGGCCTTCAACGATTTCCACATGGACAACCACTGGTTGCCCTTCACGCCCAACCGTCAGTTCAAGAAGGACCCGCGGGTCTTCGTCGCCGCCGACGGCATGGAGTTCACCACCCACGGCGGCCAGAAGGTCATCGACGGCATCTCGTCGCTCTGGTGCGTCGGCGCCGGCCACAACAGGAAGCCGATCAACGAGGCGATCAAGAAGCAGCTCGACACGCTAGACTACGCCACCGCCTTCCAGGTCAGCAACGACAAGGCCTTCATGGCCGCAGAGGCGATCGCCGCCATGGCGCCGGGCGACCTCAACAAGGTGCTGTTCTGCAACTCGGGCAGCGAAGCCGCCGACACCTCGCTGAAGGTCGCGCTGGCCTACCACCGCGCGCGCGGCGAGGGCCATCGCAACGTCTTCATCGGGCGCGAGAAGGGCTACCACGGCGTCGGCTTCGGCGGCATGTCGGTGGGCGGCATCCCGGGCAACCGCAAGGTGTTCGGCTCGGCCTTCCTGCCGCGCGTGGACCACATGCGCTTCATCCACGATCCGGTGAACCACGCCTACGTGCACCACCAGGAACCGGTCTGGACCGAGGACGCGCTGGCCGACCTCGAGCAGCGCATCCTGCCGCTGCACGACGCCAGCAACGTGGCGGCGATCATCGTCGAGCCGATCGCCGGCTCGGCCGGCTGGTACGTGCCGCCCAAGGACTATCTCACCCGGCTGCGCAAGATCTGCGACACCCACGGCATCCTGCTGATCTTCGACGAGGTCATCACCGGCTTCGGCCGCCTGGGCAGCAACTTCGGCGCCGACTACTTCGGCGTCGTGCCCGACATGCTGAACTTCGCCAAGTGCGTGACCAACGGCGTGATCCCGCTCGGCGGCGTCATCTGCCGCGACAAGCTCTACGACGAGATGATGAAGACCTCGGCGCCGGAGCACGTGGTCGAGTTCTTCCACGGCTACACCTACTCGGGCCATCCGGTGGCCTGTGCCGCGGCGCTGGCGACGCTCGACCTCTACAAGAAGGAGCAGCTGTTCCCGCGCGCCGGCGAGATGGGCCGGGTGCTGGGCGACGCCTTCCACAGCGCGCTCAAGGGCCTGCCGAACGTGATCGGCATCCGCAGCCTCGGGCTGGCGGCGGCGGTCGAGCTGGCGCCGATCGCCGGTTCACCGGGCAAGCGGGCCTTCGACATCTTCCTGGACTGCTTCCAGAAGGGTTCGCTGGTGCGGCCGGCCGGCGACGTGGTGGTGATCGCGCCGCCCTTCATCGTCGAGAAGTCGCACATCGACACGCTGGTCAACACGCTGGCCGATTCGATCAGGAAGCACGCCTGAGCGAGGCGCAGTAGTCCTTGTCGGGCATCGCCGGGGTGAGCCAGACGGCGTCGTAGGCGCCCGGCTGCACGGCCGCCTCGCCGGCCTGAAGCTTCACCGCCTTGGCCTTGAGGTCGAGCGGCAGCTGCTGCGGCACGCCGACCTGCTTGTCGTTGTGGCCGGCGCCGCTGACCAGCAGCACCGTCTTGCCCGGCACGCGGGCCTGGATCACCGTCTGCGCCATCGCCCGGTCGCGGGCGATCTGGATCCGGGTCATCGGGACGATCTGGGCTTCGGGCAGCAGGTTGCAATGGCCGGCGCGCACCGCCTCCTGCTGGGCGGCGCGGGCTTCGCTGCCCAGCTGGGCGTCGAGCGAGACGTCGGCCATCGCGTCGCGCATGCGCTCCTTGGGCAGGTTGGCGCCGTAGACCGGCACGCCGGCGCCGATGGCGGCCATCACCACCGGGCCGTAGGCGCTCCAGGGCCAGGCCTTGTCGTCCCACACCAGCGCGGCGCGCACCTGCGCCTCGGTGGCGCCGGCGGACAGGTAGCGGGTGTCGTTGCCTTGTTCGGCCATTTCGAGGGCCAGCGCCGCCAGGGCGCCGCTCCGGGCCAGGGCGTCGACCGTCTCGCGCTCGATGGCCTGGTGCTCGGCGGCGTCGTGCTGCTCGCCGAGCAGGAGGGCGTCGGCCGGCTGCAGGGCGGCGACGCGGCGCGGGATGGGCGGGTTGGCGGCTTCAGGCGCCGGCGCGCTGGTGGAGGCGCAGCCGGCCAGAACCAGTGCCGCCGCGGCGGCGATGACGAAAGGCGCGTTTCGCAACCCGATCACGCGCGCAAGCCCGGAATCAGTGGACCAGCACCGGAGTGTGTGCCAACTCGGCGTAGCCCTCGAGGGTGTCCTCGACCTCTTCCTGGGTGGGCGTGTTGAGTTGCCAGGCGGCGATCTTCTGCTGGAACAGCTCGGCCCAGGAACCGTCGAGGTAGACCTCCTTGCCGGAGCGCTTGTCGACGATCTCGAAGCCGTGGCGCGCCAGCACCGGGTGGTGGGCTTCCGCGGGAACTTCCGGTTCGGTGGGCTGCACATGCACCACGACGAAGGAGTCGGAGTCGTAAAGCATTTGCATGTCGGGCCCTGTGAGGATGTCGATGGCGTTCATGTTGCTTCAGATAGCAATGGACGCGCCAGTTTCAAGACGCCCTGCCTGCTGTAGGCCTGCACCGGCCGTTCTTGTGGTGTTCGGCGAGGCCCGCCGGACTCAATTCGTGCGTTCCAGCGGCATCTTGCTGCGCAGCGCCAGGTCGACGTAGTCGCCGTTCGGCTGGGTCTGGCGGATCCGCACCGGCAGCCAGCCGAGCGCCGGCGCCAGCCAGAGCTCGATCTTGTCGTCCTGGGGCTTGCGCGCATTTCGGGTCAGCTTGCGGGCCTCGAAGCTGCCGGCGGGCAGGTCGAGCGTCTCGCTGTCGCCGACCACGAAGGACCAGACCTCGGCATCGCGCGGCCCGACGGTCTGCATCGAGATGACCGTGCCGGGCGGGTAGCGGGCCGGGTTGCCGGCCATCAGGCCGCCCAGCTGCATGACGATGCTCAGCCGGTCCTGGGCGCCGGGCATTAGCGGCAGGCTGGGCGCGTTGTTGGTGAAGTCGATCCGGCCCTGCTCGCGGACCAGGTTGGCGGCCACTTCGTTCTTGCGCGAGTCCGAATAGCGCAGCGGCTCGATGCCGCCGGGCCCGATCGTGCCGGTGCTGTGCTGGCTGCGCAGGGTCTTGAAGAGGAAGGTCCAGGAGAGGTCGGCGTCGTAGTGGGTGCCGTCCTGCAGCCAGTCCAGTTCCCCGAAGACGCCCTGCATCGGCTGGGCGCCGCGCTGCGCGGTGGCGGCGAAGCCCAGGCGCACCGATCCGGGGATCTGCAGCGCGACCGGGCCGGCGATGTCGCCGGCGGTCTTGCCGCCGCCGGCTTCGGTGCCGGTTCCGCTGCCTGTCCCGCGGGCCGCCGGAGCCGCGGCAGCCGCCGCCGCGGCCGCTTTCGCTTCCTCGGATTCGATCGCCTCGGCCGCAGCGTTGGCCTCGGCGACGAGGTCCGGCG
>NZ_LMUW01000019.1 GCF_009765735.1 Xenophilus sp. L33 | reverse complement strand
GACCGCCCCGGCGCGGCCGAGGCGCCGCCCGACGTCATGGCGGCCAAGCGCGTGGCCGATGCCGCCGCCTACATCCGCAGCCTCGCCCAGCTGCGCGGACGCAACGCCGACTGGGCCGAGCGGGCGGTGCGCGAATCGGTGAGCCTGTCGGCCGAGGAGGCGCTGCGGCAAGGCGTCGTCACCCTGATCGCCCGCGACGTGGCCGACCTCCTGCAGCAGGTCGACGGCCGCGAGGTCCGCACGCCGCTGGGCAGCGTCCGCCTGCAGACCCGCCACGCGGCGGTGATGGTCTTCGACGCCGACTGGCGCAGCCGCCTGCTGGCCGTCATCACCGAGCCGAGCCTGGCGCTGGTGCTGCTGGTGGTCGGCCTCTGCGGGCTGCTTTTCGAGTTCTCGAATCCGGGGCTGGTGCTGCCGGGCGTGGTCGGCGCCCTCTGCCTGCTGCTGGCGCTCTTCGGCCTGCAGCTGCTGCCGCTCAGCGACGCCGGCGTGATGCTGATCGGCCTCGGGCTCGCCTTCCTGGTCGCCGAGGCGTATCTGCCGACCTTCGGCGTGCTCGGCGTCGGCGGCGTGGCGGCCTTCGCCATCGGCGCGCTGCTGCTGGTGGACGAGCGGGCGCCGGGCTTCGCGGTCTCGCCCTGGCTGGTCGGCGTGCTGGCGCTCGGCGCCGCCGTCTTCATGCTGTGGGTCGGCGGCGTCGCGGCGAGGACGCGGCGGCGGCCGCCGGTGATCGGCGTGGCGACGCTGGTCGGCGCCACCGGCGAACTGATCGAATTCGCCGACGGCGAAGGCTGGGCCCAGATCCAGGGCGACTACTGGAAGGTGCGCGGCACCGAGGGCCTGCAGAGCGGACGGCGGGTGCGCGTCACCCGCGTGCAGGGAGCGGCCCTGCAGGTGGCCGCAGACGACAAACCGGAGGCGCCCGCGGGAGCGTGACCATGTTCTTCAGTCTCGGTTTCGTGTGGATGGCCCTGTTGATCCTGCTGCTGGCGATGCTGGCGGCGTCTTCCTTGCGGATCCTTCGGGAATACGAGCGCGGGGTGGTGTTCCAGCTCGGGCGCTTCTGGAAAGTGAAGGGGCCCGGCCTCGTGATCCTGCTGCCCTGGCTGCAGCAGATGGTGCGGGTCGGCCTGCGCGTGATGGTGCTGGACATCCCGAGCCAGGACGTCATCACCCGCGACAACGTCTCGGTCAAGGTCAACGCGGTGCTCTATTTCCGGGTGGTCGATCCGGAGAAGGCGGTGATCCAGGTCGAGCGCTACCTGGAAGCCACCAGCCAGCTGGCCCAGACCACCTTGCGTGCGGTGCTCGGCAAGCACGAACTGGACGACCTGCTGGCCGAGCGCGAGCGGCTGAACCTCGACATCCAGAAGATCCTCGCGGCCCAGACCGACCTCTGGGGCATCAAGGTCACCAATGTCGAGATCAAGCACGTCGACCTGAACGACAACATGGTGCGGGCGATCGCCCGCCAGGCCGAGGCCGAGCGCGAGCGGCGCGCCAAGGTGATCCACGCCGAGGGCGAGCTGCAGTCCTCGGTCAAGCTGGCCGAGGCGGCGGAGATCCTGGGACGCCATCCGCAGGCGCTGCAGCTGCGCTACCTGGAGACGCTGACCGTCATTGCCGCCGACAAGAACTCGACCATCGTCTTCCCGCTGCCGGTCGACATCATCGGTCCGTTGCTGCAGCGCTGGAGCGCGGCGCAGGGCCAGGGCAGGGCGCCGGAGGCCTGAGCCCGGCGGCCACGCGCCCGTGGCAAGATCGGGCGCCCTTTTCACGGTCCCACGCATGCTGATCAACTGCGTCGTCTACCAGGACGGCATCAAGCTCGCCGACATCCCGGTGCCCGACATCAGCGACTACCTGTCGCGCCCGGGCTGCTTCGTCTGGGTGGCGCTGCACGACGCCACCGCCGAAGAGCTTGCCGAGCTGCAGGAGGAATTCGACCTCCATCCGTTGGCGATCGAGGACGCCCAGCACGGCCACCAGCGCCCCAAGGTCGAGGAATACGGCGACTCGCTCTTCGTGGTGATGCACCTCTTGGCGGCCGACGGCCTCGACCAGGGCGACGGCGGCGTCGGCGAGGTCGACGTCTTCGTCGGCCGCAACTACGTGCTGTCGGTGCGCAACCGCAGCCAGCAGGGCTTCAAGGAGGTGCGCCAGCGCTGCGAGCGCGAGCCCGAGCTGCTGCGCAACGGCCCGGGCTACGTGCTCTATGCCGTGATGGACGCGGTGGTCGACCGCTACTTCCCGATCATCGATGCGCTCGAGGTCGAGCTGGAGGAGATCGAGCAGCGCATCTTCGACAAGGGCCAGGCGCGCGAGAACGTGCGCCGGCTCTATGAACTCAAGCGTCGGCTGACCGTGGTCAAGCATGCGGTCGCGCCGCTGCTGGAGGGCACCGGCAAGCTGCACGGCGGCCGGGTGCCGCAGATCTGCATCGGCTCGCAGGAGTATTTCCGCGACGTGCTCGACCACCTCGGGCGCATCAATTCGTCGCTCGACGCGATCCGCGACACGATCGGCACCGCGATCAGCGTCAACCTCTCGATGGTCACGATCGAGGACAACGAGGTCACCAAGCGCCTGGCCGCCTGGGCCGCGATCTTCGCGGTCTGCACCGCCTTCGCCGGCATCTGGGGCATGAACTTCGAGCACATGCCCGAACTGCACTGGCGCTACGGCTACCCGGTGGCGCTGGCCCTGATCGTCGTCTTCTGCGGCTACCTGTACTACCGCTTCCGGCGCGCCGGCTGGGTATGAGCGGTAGCGAACCAAGGCAAAATCCCCGCCAAAGTCAATTTGGAAGCCCGATGAATCCTCGTACCTGCGCAGCCCTCGCCAGTGCCCTGATCGGCCTGACCTCGCCCTTGGCCCATGCCGAGGATGCCCAGGCTCCCGCGACCTCCGCTGCGCCCGCCGCGACAGTCCAGCCCACGCCGCCGCTGATCGATCCCGACGCCAAGGCCTCCTGGGAGCTGGTCGTCGGCCCCTTCGCCTACCACTGGAGCAACGAGGACGCGCACAAGCACGTCTACCTGCTCGGCATCGAGCGCGAGCAGGCCGACAACTTCATGTGGGGCTTCTCGGCCTTCCAGAATTCCTTCGGCCAGCCCTCGGCCTACGCCTACTACGGCTACACCTGGAACAACCTCTGGAACACGCGCTTCTACGCGAAGCTCTCGGGCGGCATCATCTACGGCTACAAGGACCAGTACGCCAACAAGGTGCCTTTCAACCACGACGGCTTCGGCCTCGGCATCATCCCGGCGGTCGGCTATCGGATCACGCCGAACGACGCGGTGCAGATCGGCGTGCTGGGCAGCGCTGCATTGATCTTCACCTACAACCGCAGGTTCTGAAGGCGCTCACCTCGCAGCGGATAATCGCCCGATGCGAATCCGCTTCACCAAGATGCAGGGCGCCGGCAACGACTTCGTCGTGCTGGACGAGACCCGCGGCCCGCTCGGCCTGAGCGAGGCGCAATACCGTTTCCTGGGCGATCGGCATTTCGGCGTCGGCGCCGACCAGATCCTGTCGGTGCGGCCGTCGCCGGCCGAGGGCGTCGACTTCCAGTACGTGATCCACAACGCCGACGGCGGCGAGGTCGAGCAGTGCGGCAACGGCGCGCGCTGCTTCATGCGCTTCGTGCGCGAGCGCGGCCTCACCACCAAGGACGCGGTGCGGGTGCAGACCCTGTCGGGCGTGATCGAGCCGCGCATGGGCGCCGACGGCCGGGTGACGGTCGACATGGGCGCGCCGGTCTTCGAGCCGGCCCGTGTGCCTTTCGACACCGCCGGCCTCGACCCGCAGCCGGAAGGCGACTGGCAGGCCTGGCGGCTGGCGCTGGACACCCACGCCGACAGCCCGATCGTCACGCTCGGCGTGCTGTCGATGGGCAATCCGCACGCGGTGCAGATCGTGGCCGATGTCGAGGCGGCGCCGGTCGCCAGCCAGGGCCCGCTGATCGAGCATCACCCGCGCTTTCCGCAGCGGGTCAACGCCGGCTTCATGCAGGTGCTCGACCGCTCGCACATCAAGCTGCGGGTGTTCGAGCGCGGCGCCGGCGAGACGCTGGCCTGCGGCACCGGCGCCTGCGCCGCGGTGGTCGCGGGCATCCGCTTCGGCCTGCTGGATTCGCGGGTCGACGTCCAGACCCATGGCGGCGTGCTGACCATCGAATGGGCCGGCGGGGGCGCCCCGGTGCGCATGACCGGCCCGGCCGTCACCGTGTTCGAAGGCGACATCGAGGTGCCCGAAGCGTCATGAACCATTTCGAAAATCACAACGCCATGAATCCGATCACCGAAGACGACATCGCCAACTACCTGGCGAACACGCCCGACTTCTTCGAGCGCCACGCCCAGCTGCTGGGCCAGGTGCAGCTCACCAGCCCGCACGGCAACCGGGCCGTCAGCCTGCAGGAGCGCCAGGCCGAGATGCTGCGCGAGAAGATCAAGGCGCTCGAGCACCGCGTGATGGACATGGTCCGCCACGGCACCGAGAACGTGGTCACCGCCGACCGGCTGCTGCGCTGGACCCGCGGCCTCCTGAGCACCCGCGACCCGCGCGCCCTGCCGACCCAGATCGCGGCCGACCTGCAGTCGCTGTTCCTGGTGCCCCAGACCGCGATCAAGGTCTGGGACTGCGATGGCGCCTACATGAACGAACCCTGGGCGCAATGGGTCAGCGACGACGTCAAGGCGCTCTCCACCTCGCTCAGCGCGCCGTATTGCGGCCTGAACGCCGGCTTCGAGGCCTCGGGCTGGCTGCCCGAGCCGCATGCGGCGGTGTCGATCGCGCTGATCCCGCTGCGCGACACGCCCGAGACGCCGGCCTTCGGCCTCCTGGTGCTGGCCTCGCCCGACGCCCATCGCTTCAACGCCGAGATGGGGACCGACTTCCTGGAACGCATCGCCGAACTGGCCTCCGGCGCGCTGTCGCGCCTGCGGCCGTGATTTCTTGAGCCCGCGGCTGCGCCGGCTCGTCTTGGCCGGCGTGCTGGTGCTGGTGGCCGGCTACGCGGCGATCCACGCGATGGTCTGGCACGACGCGTTGCAGCGCCTCGCGCAACCGCCGCCGCAGCCGGCCGACGCGGCGCTGGTGCTCGGCAACCGCGCCTACCGGGACGGCAAGCCCAATCCCTGCCTCACCGGCCGGGTCGACGAAGGCCTGGCGCTGGGCCGCGCCGGCCTCGTGCGCCTGCTGGTGCTGAGCGGCGGCGACGACTGGGAAGACGGTCGCAACGAGGCCGAGGAGATGCAGCGCCACGCCCGCGCCGCGGGCTGGACCGGGCCGCTGCTGCTGGAGAAGGAATCTTCCAGCACGCGCGAGAACCTGGCCCTGTCTCGGCCGCTGCTGGAAGCCGCCGGCGTCAAGCGCGTGGTGATCGTGACCGAGCCTTACCACCTCTGGCGCGCCGAGCGGCTGGCCCATGCGAGCGGCTTCGACCGCGCCTTCGAGGTGCAATACGCAGCCGCCGCCACCTCCTGCTGGCGCGACTGGGGCATGGCCTTCAAGGGCGCTTTGCGGGAGCCGCTCGCGATCGTCAACAATGGTGTCCATGGCTACCTCCACTGACGCGCCGCCGTCCGCCGGCCAGGCGCTGATCGCGCGTTACCTGGACCACGTGCGCGTCGAGCGTCGGCTGGCCGCGCGCACGGTCGAGCTCTACGCCTTCCATCTCGACACGCTGCTGCACAACGCCGCCGCCGCCGGCCTCACGCTGGAGCGCGTGCAGACCGCCCACGTGCGGCGCTGGATGGCCCAGCTGCACGGCGCCGGCCGCGAATCGCGCGGCATCGCGCTGGTGCTTTCGTGCTGGCGCAGCTTCTATCGCTGGCTCGGCAACGAAGGCGGCATCGGCGCCAACCCGGTGCAGGACGTGCGCGCACCCAAGGCGGCCCGGCCGCTGCCGAAGGCGCTGGCGGTCGACGATGCGGTGCGGCTGGCCGACCATCGCGACGCCGATGCCGATCCGTGGACCGAGGCGCGCGACCGGGCCATCGTCGAGTTGCTCTACGGCTGCGGCCTGCGCGTGAGCGAACTGACCGGCCTCGACCTCGTCGCAAGCGGCAGCGCCCGCGGCTGGATCGACCTCGACGCCGCCGATGCGCACGTGCTCGGCAAGGGCAGCAAGCGGCGCATCGTGCCGGTCGGCACGCAGGCGATGGCGGCGCTCCGTGCCTGGATCGCGGTGCGCGGCCAGTGCCCGGCGCTGGAGGCGGCGCGACTGCGCGACCCGGCCGGCGCCGCCGCGCTCTTCATCGGCCGCAACGGCAACCGCTTCTCGCCGCAGTCGGTCTGGCAGCAGCTGCGCCGGCGCAGCCTGGACGCCGGCCTGAACGCGCCGGTGCATCCGCACATGCTGCGCCACTCGTTCGCCAGCCACCTGCTGCAGTCGAGCAGCGACCTGCGCGGCGTGCAGGAGCTGCTCGGCCACGCCAACATCTCGACCACCCAGGTCTACACCCGGCTCGACTTCCAGCACCTGGCCAAGGCCTACGACGCCGCGCATCCGCGCGCCCGGTCGCGCGAAGACGACGAAACCGCGACCGCGCCCGCCGCGGCGCGGCGCAAGAACGGAACCTCATGAAGCTGCTGCGCCTGCGCGCCGGGAAAGAGCGCTCGCTGCTGCGCCGCCATCCCTGGGTCTTCGAATCGGCGATCGCCAAGGGCGGCGGCGATGCCGGCGAGACGGTGCGCATCGAATCGGACGACGGCCGCTTCCTGGCCTGGGCCGCCTTCAGCCCGCATTCGAAGATCCGCGCCCGTGCCTGGAGCTTCGACGAGGCCCAGCGCATCGACGCCGGCTTCTTCGCGGCCCGCGTGGCGGCGGCGGTGGCGGCGCGCGCGCTGTTCGACCTGCCGAGCGACGGCCAGCGGCTGGTCCACGGCGAGGCCGACGGCCTGCCAGGGCTGATCGTCGACCGCTACGGCGACACGCTGGTGGCGCAATTCCTCTCGGCCGGCGTCGAGCGCTGGCGCGACGCGCTGGCCGATGCGCTGCTGGCGGCCACCGGCCTCGCGAAGCTCTACGAGCGCTCCGACGCCAGCGGCCGCGAGCGCGAAGGCCTGAAGCCCCGCACCGGCTGGCTGCGCGGCGACGGCCCGACCGCGCTGTCGATCCAGGAGCACGGCTGGCGGCTCGGCCTGGACATCGCCACCGGCCACAAGACCGGCTTCTACCTCGACCAGCGCGACAGCCGGCGCCGCTTCGCCGAGCTGGCCGAGCGGCGGCGCTTCCGTCGCGTGCTCAACTGCTTCTGCTACACCGGCGGCTTCACCGTGGCGGCGCTCGCCGGCCTGCGCGCGGCCGACGCGCTGGCCGGTGCCGAAGTGGTGTCGATCGATTCGTCGCTGCCGGCGCTGGCGCAGGCGCGGGCCAACCTGGCGCTCAACGGCTTCGAGGGCGCGACCGCCGAATTCCTCGACGCCGACGTCAACGCCACCTTGCGCCGCTTCGTGGACGAAGGCCGCCGCTTCGACGCGATCGTGCTCGACCCGCCGAAGTTCGCGCCGACCGTGGCCCACGCCGAGCGCGCCGCCCGCGCCTACAAGGACATCAACCGCCAGGCCTTCAAGCTGCTGGAGCCCGGCGGCCACCTCTTGACCTTCAGCTGCTCGGGCGGCATCGGCGCCGACCTGTTCCACAAGATCGTGGCCGGGGCGGGGCTGGACGCCGGCGTCGACGGCTTCATCGCCGAGCGCCTGGGCGCGGCGCCCGACCACCCGATGACCATCGAGTTTCCCGAGGGCGAATACTTGAAAGGCCTGCTGGTGGTGCGCAAATAGGCTTTGCCCCTGCCGGAGCGTGGCCGGGCCGCGCTGGCTAAACTTTCCGCCTTTCCCGACATCCAGATTTCCGGAGCATCCCATGGCCCTCATTCCCGCGACCATCCTCACCGGCTTCCTCGGCTCCGGCAAGACCACTCTGCTCAAGCGCATCCTCAGCGAGGCCCACGGCCAGAAGATCGCGGTGATCGAGAACGAATTCGGCGAAGAGAACATCGACAGCGACATCCTGGTCACCGAGTCGAAGGAGCAGATCGTCCAGATGAGCAACGGCTGCATCTGCTGCACCATCCGCGAAGACCTGCGCGAGGCCCTGCAGCTGCTGGCCGCCAAGAAGCGCAAGGGCCTGCTCGACTTCGACCGCGTCGTCATCGAGACCACCGGCCTGGCCGACCCCGGCCCCGTCGCCCAGACCTTCTTCATGGACGACGAGATCGCCGAGAGCTACCTGCTCGACTCCATCCTGACCCTGGTCGACGCCAAGCATGCGCCGCAGCAGCTCAACGACCGCCAGGAGGCGCGCCGCCAGGTCGGCTTCGCCGACCAGATCTTCATCAGCAAGAGCGACCTGGTGGCCGAGGACGAGACCGACGCGCTGATCCACCGCATCAAGCACATGAATCCGCGCGCGCCGCAGCAGAAGGTGCACTTCGGCGAGGTGCCGCTGAAGGACGTGTTCGACCTGCGCGGCTTCAACCTCAACGCCAAGCTCGACATCGACCCCGACTTCCTGAAGGAAGACGAGCACGACCACCACGACCATGACCACGCGCACGGCGAGCACTGCGACCATCCGTCGCACGCCCACGAGGGCCACGGCCACCACCACCATGTCGACGACGACGTCAAGAGCTTCGTCTACCGCGCCGACCGCGCCTTCGACCCGGCCCGGCTGGAAGACTTCCTGGGCGCCATCGTCAACATCTACGGCCCGCGCATGCTGCGCTACAAGGGCGTGCTCAACATGAAGGGCACCGAGCGCAAGGTGATCTTCCAGGGCGTTCACCAGCTGATGGGCAGCGACCTCGGCCCGGCCTGGGGCGACGGCGAAGCGCGCCAGAGCCGCATGGTCTTCATCGGCATCGACCTGCCGCGCGACATCCTGGAACAAGGGCTGGACCAATGCCTGGTCTGACCGGGCAGGGCCCCTGACCTTCAGGGTCAGCGATCGATCGCCAGTGTTTGCCGGCTGCAACAGCCGGTGAAGGCTTCTCTCTATACAATCGCGCGCCTGTTCCGGGGCCACACCCCTCCTTCCTTCGGCGAAGTGTGACTTCCGGCATAGGGCGGGCTGCGTTCGTGGCGGGGTTTCGGGGGTATAACCCCGGGGTTCGCCGCTGGCGCAACACCATTGAATGCGCGTTCGAGTCCATCGAGGAGCCAGTCACCGTGAAGAAACCTGCTGCCCCAGCCAAGCCTGCCTCGACGCCGGCCGTCAAGAAGACGGCGGTGGCCCGGCAGGCCGAGACCGTGGCAGCCAAGGTCCCGTCCCAGGCCGCCCCACCCGCGAAGGCCGCTGCCGCCGGCAAGCCCAAGGCGGCCAGTGCGGTCACCCCCTCCTCCAAACCTGCATCAACGAGTCCCATGAAAAAAACGGCTGCCGCTACCACCTCTCCTCCCGTCGCCGCGACGCCCGTGGTCACCCCGACGCCGGCCGCGCCCGCCCGCGGCGGCCGCGTCTCGCGGCTGTCGCAGCTCACCGTGCCGTCGATGGCGCAGTCGGTGGCCTCCACCGCCGCCAAGTCCAGCTTCGTGCAGATCTCGTCGACCGCGCTGGTGCCGCCGCCGCCGATCGCGGTCAAGAAAGACCCGAAGCTGGTCAACAACTGGAAGACCAAGTCGCCCCAGGAGCTGAGCGACGCCGAGGTCATCGCCATGCCCGACTCGGAATACATGAACGAGAAGCAGATGGCCTTCTTCCGCCTGAAGCTGCAGGAGCTCAAGCGCGGCATCCTCGAGAACGCCGGCGAGACCACCGAGCACCTGCGTGAAGACACGGTCGTCGTGCCCGATCCGGCCGACCGCGCCACCATCGAGGAAGAACACGCTCTCGAGCTGCGCACCCGCGACCGCGAGCGCAAGCTGCTCAAGAAGATCGAGCAGTCGATCCAGCGCATCGACGCCGGCGACTACGGCTACTGCGACGAGACCGGCGAGCCGATCGGTGTCGGCCGGCTCCTGGCCCGCCCGACCGCCACGCTCTCGCTCGAAGCCCAGCAGCGCCGCGAGCTCAAGCAGAAGATGTTCGGCGACTGAGCCCGGCACACCCGAGCAAAAGGCAAGATCGCTGCCCATGGCCAAGGAAGAACCCGGTCGCTTGTTGTCGAAGGTGGCGAAGTTCGTGCGCAATCCGCTCAAGGATTGGTCGGAGCTCGATGCCGAGGAGGGCTCGACCTTGGAAAACGGCTACAGCCGCGAAGCGCTCAAGGAAATGATCGAGCGGCGGCAGCGCAACGACTTCGTGCGCCGCCGCGAGTTCGACATGCTGCGCAAGCTGCGCCAGCGCGAAGCCGCCGGCGGGCGCGATCCCGGCGTCACGCCGTCTTCCTTCAACGTCAGCAGCAGCCACGGCAAGACCGAGGGCCGGGCCCTCACGCTCAAGAAGATCGACGAGATCGAAGAGCAGATGTCGCAGCAGTGGTGGAAGGGCCGCACCCAGGAAGGCGGCGAGCAGGCGGGGGGCGCCGAGAGCGGCTCGAACATGGCTTCGCAGCATGCCCGCGCCTATGCCGACACGGTGCCCGGCGGCGCGCCGCCGCCGCAGTCGGTGCCGGAGGCGTCGCAGGTGGCGCTGCCGACGCACGACGGCAGCATCGAGGAAGCCGCGATCCGCTTCGCCCACGGCGACGACGCCGGCGCCGAGGCGATCCTGCTGCAGGCACTGGCCCCCGACAGCCCGACCGCCGGCCACGACGAGACCTGGCGCACGCTGCTCGACCTCTACCGCGCCACCGGCGATGCCGAGAAGTTCGTGGCCGCCGCCACCCGCTACGCGCAGCGCATGAAGCAGACGCCGCCCGACTGGGTGTCCTTTCGGGCGCTGGCGAGCAACGCCGGCCAGGCCCGCTCGGCCGCCGAGGCGCCAGCCCCGGCCGCGCCGACCAGCGACGCCGACTGGGCCAGCCCGCCGCGGCTGGCGCGCGAAGGCCTGCTCGGGCTGACCCGCGCATTGGCCGCCGCCGGTCCGTCCTGGCGGCTCGACTGGAGCGTGCTCGACAGCATCGACCTCGACGCCGCCGGACCGCTGCGGGCGCTGTTCACGCACTGGGCCGACTCCGCCGTGCAGCTGCGCTTCTTCGGCGCAGACCGCCTGCTCGAGGTGCTGACCCGCGCCACGCCGGCCAACGACCGCGCGGTGGATGCCGTCTGGTGGCAGCTGCACATGGCGGCGCTGCGGGTGATGGGCCGGGCCGACGAATTCGAGATGCAGGCGCTCAACTACTGCATCACCTACGAGGTCTCGCCGCCGCCCTGGGAAGATCCGAAGGGCGACTACGCCTCGCTCGATTCGGCCGTGGTCGAGGCCCGTCCGGTCACGCCCGACTTCACCATCGCCCCGATGGGCGACGACGCCGGCCTGACCGTGCAGCCCGAAGACCCGGACTGCGCGACGCTCTCCGGCGAACTGGTCGGCGAATCGCATCCCACCTGGCAGCGCCTCGACGCCGAGCTGGCCGAGGCCGAGACGCCGACCGTCTCCTGCGCCGCGCTGGTGCGGATCGACTTCGCGGCGGCCGGCACCATGCTCAACTGGGTCACCGAGCACCACGCCCGCGGCCACGACGTGCAGCTGATCCAGGTGCACCGGCTGATCGGGGCCTTCTTCGACGTCATCGGCATCGCCGACCACGCTTCGGTCCACCTGCGCTGATCGCGCCGGCTGTGCTGCAAGAGGGGTCGGCCCGGCGCCCCGGCTTCGCCGTCCGCGCGGGCGGGATAATTGCCCGATGGAACAATTTCACGGAACCACGATCGTCAGCGTGCGTCGCAAGACCGCGGGCGCCGACCAGGTCGCCATCGGCGGCGACGGCCAGGTCACCCTGGGCAACATCGTCATCAAGGGCACGGCGCGCAAGGTGCGCCGGCTGCACCACGGCAAGGTGCTGGCCGGCTTCGCCGGTGCCACCGCCGACGCCTTCACGCTCTTCGAGCGCTTCGAGGCCAAGCTGGAGAAGCACCAGGGACACCTGGCCCGGGCCGCCATCGAGCTGACCAAGGACTGGCGCACCGACCGCGTGCTGCGCCGGCTGGAGGCCATGCTGGCCGTGGCCGACGCCACCAGCTCGCTCATCATCACCGGCAACGGCGACGTGCTGGAGCCCGAGAACGGCATCATCGCGATCGGTTCCGGCGGCGCCTACGCCCAGTCGGCGGCCAAGGCGCTGCTCGACCACACCGAGCTGACGGCCGAGCAGATCGTCAAGAAATCGCTGGAGATCGCCGGCGAACTCTGCATTTACACGAACATGCACCACACGGTCGAGAACCTGTGAGTGACACGAGGCCTCCCCACATGTCCATGACCCCGCAGGAAATCGTTTCCGAACTCGACAACCACATCGTCGGCCAGCCGCAGGCCAAGCGCGCGGTCGCGATCGCGCTGCGCAACCGCTGGCGCCGCCAGCAGGTCGAGGACAAGCTGCGCGCCGAGATCACGCCCAAGAACATCCTCATGATCGGCCCGACCGGCGTCGGCAAGACCGAGATCGCCCGCCGGCTGGCGCGGCTGGCCGACGCGCCCTTCATCAAGGTCGAGGCGACCAAGTTCACCGAGGTCGGCTATGTCGGCAAGGACGTCGATTCGATCATCCGCGACCTGGCCGAGATCGCGATCAAGCAGACCCGCGAGACCGAGAGCGCCAAGGTGCGCATGCGGGCCGAGGACGGCGCCGAGGAGCGCATCCTCGACGTCCTGCTGCCGCCCGCGCGCCTCGCCGATGGCGCCGCCACCGATGGCAACAACGCCACCCGCCAGGCCTTTCGCAAGAAGCTGCGCCAGCACGAACTCGACGACAAGGAGATCGAGATCGACCTGGCCGAGACCCGCGCGCCGCTCGAGATCATGGGCCCCGCCGGAATGGAGGAAATGACCGAGCAGCTGCGCGGCATGTTCGGCCAGCTCGGCCAGGGCAAGCGCAAGACCCGCAAGCTCAAGATCGCCGAGGCGATGCGCCTCCTGGTCGACGAGGAAGCTGCCAAGCTGGTCAACGAGGACGAGATCCGCACCCAGGCGATCCACAACGCCGAGCAGAACGGCATCGTCTTCATCGACGAGATCGACAAGGTGGCCACGCGCAGCGAGGCCCAGGGCAGCGACGTCTCGCGCCAGGGCGTGCAGCGCGACTTGCTGCCGCTGGTCGAGGGCACCACGGTCAGCACCAAGTACGGCGTGGTGCGCACCGACCACATCCTGTTCATCGCCAGCGGCGCCTTCCACCTGAGCAAGCCGAGCGATCTCATACCCGAGCTGCAGGGCCGCTTCCCGATCCGGGTCGAGCTGCAGTCGCTGTCGGTGGCGGACTTCGAGAGCATCCTGACGCAGACGCGGGCCTCGCTGGTCAAGCAATACCAGGCCCTGCTCGCGACCGAGGGCGTCACGCTGGAGTTCACGCCGGAGGGCATCACCCGCCTGGCGAGCATCGCCTTCGAGGTCAACGAGCGCACCGAGAACATCGGCGCACGGCGGCTGTCGACGGTCATGGAGCGGCTGCTGGACGAGGTCAGCTTCGACGCCGCGAAGTTGCAGAACCAGACGGTCCACATCGACGCGGCCTATGTGGATGCGCGCCTCCAGGCACTAAGTCACGACGAAGATCTTTCGCGCTTCATCCTGTAGCGCGCAGAAGATTCCGGGCGACGGTTCACGCAACACATTCATTGCGTGAGCTAAGTGCTTCATCTGCAACGGATTTCGCGGGTTTGGAGCTTCTAAAAACACCGCTAAGTCGTTGATTCCATTACAAAAAATAGCCTTCGTAGCAGGTTGCGAAGGAGACGTTTCCTGCTACAGTGCAAAAAAGTGCAGTTAAGTGGGAAAAAGTGTCGGACGGTGCCTATTTCAGGCATCTGGCGCCTCCCACCACCGGGGTCTCGTGGTCGTGTTTCAAGGCGCTTCATTGCTCAGTCTGGATGCCAAGGGGAGGCTCTCGGTGCCGACCCGGCACCGCGACGTCCTGAGCGCGACCGCGGCCGGCCAGCTGACGATCACCAAGCATCCGCACGGCTGCCTGATGGTCTTCCCCCGCCCCGAATGGGAGAAGTTCCGCGAGCGCATCGCCCAACTTCCGATGTCGGCGCAGTGGTGGAAGCGGGTCTTCCTCGGCAACGCGATGGACGTCGAGATGGACGGCACCGGCCGCGTTCTGGTGTCACCCGAATTGCGCGAAGGCGCCGGTATCGATCGCGAAGTCCGGCTGCTCGGCATGGGCAGCTACTTCGAACTCTGGGACAAGGGCACCTACGACGCCAAGGAAGCCGAAGCCACGCAGGGCCAGATGCCCGACGTGTTCCAGGACTTCTCGTTCTGAGGCCGCCCGTGCAAGCGCCCTGGACCCACACGACCGTCCTGCTGCAGGAAGCCGTCGATGCCCTCATTCCCGCCGGCACGAGCGCCGCGGGCACCTACGTGGACGCCACGTTCGGGCGGGGCGGCCATGCACGGGCGATCCTCGACAGGCTGGGGCCGGACGGCCGGCTGATCGCGTTCGACAAGGACGCGGAAGCGGTGGCCGAAGCAGCGCGCATCCACGATGCGCGTTTTTCCATCCGGCACCAGGGTTTCCGGGAACTGGGGGACCTGCCGCCGGGCAGCGTGGCCGGCCTGCTGATGGACCTTGGCGTCAGCTCCCCGCAGATCGACAACCCCGCACGGGGTTTTTCTTTTCGTTTCGACGGCCCGCTCGACATGCGCATGGACACCACGCGCGGCGAAAGCGTGGCCGAGTGGCTGGCGACGGCCGATGCCCAGCAGATAGCGGAGGTGATTCGTGACTATGGCGAAGAACGGTTTGCTGTTCAGATTGCAAAGGCGATTGTTGCTCGCCGACAAGAACGGGGCCCAGTTTCAACCACCACCGAGCTGGCCGAACTCGTGGCTGGCACGGTCAAAACCCGCGAGCAGGGCCAGAACCCTGCAACGCGCACATTTCAGGCTCTTCGGATTTTCATCAATGCCGAGCTTGAAGAGCTGCAACAGGCGCTAGAGGCCAGCCTCGGCGTGCTGCAGCCGCTCGGCCGGCTGGCGGTGATCAGCTTCCACTCGCTGGAAGACCGCATCGTCAAGCAGTTCATCGCGAAGCATTCGAAGGAGGTCTACGACCGCCGCACGCCCTTCGCCGCGCCGAAGGTGATGAAGCTCAAGGCGCTCGGGCGCATCAAGCCGTCCCAGGCCGAGGTCGACGGCAACCCGCGTTCGCGCAGCGCGATCCTGCGCATCGCCGAGCGCGTGCCGAATGTCGCGGAGGTGGCCTGACATGGCGCGCCTCAACCTGCTCCTCCTGATCGCCGTGCTGGCCTCGGCCATCTACCTGGTGCATTCGCAGTACCTGTCGCGGCAGCTCTTCACCGAGCTGCACCGCATCGAGCTCGAGACCCGCCGGCTCGAACTGGAGCAGGACCGGCTGCAGGTCGAGAAGCGCGCCCAGGCGACGCCGCTGCGCGTCGAGAAACTGGCGCGCGACCAGCTCAAGATGCGCACCACGACGCCGGCGATCACGCAGTACGTGCGCGAGGACGGCACCGTGCTGCCGCCGGCTCCGGCGCCGGCGCCGCTGCTGCCGACCCGCACCGCCACCGCAACGTCGAAGGGGCCGCACTGATGGCCCGCCGCAGCCTCCGGCAAGGCGCGCGCAGCGTGCCCCTGTCGACCAGCCCGCTCCTGGCCAGCAAGACGCCGGTCTGGCGCAGCCGGCTGATCGTCGGCGGCATCGCGATCGGCTTCTTCGGGCTGGCGGGCCGCGCGGCCTACGTGCAGGTCTTCGGCAACGCATTCTTCAAGCGGCAGGGCGAGGTGCGCTATGCGCGCACGCTGGAGCTGCCGGCCAACCGCGGCCGCATCCTCGACCGCAACGGCCTGCTGCTGGCCTCCAGCGTGGTCGCGCCGAGCATCTGGGCGATTCCCGAGGACATCGACCGCGAGGACCCCGAGGTGCGCGACAAGCTGCGGCAGGTGGCCCGGCTGCTGGACATGCCGCAGCACGAGTTCGACCGCAAGCTCGAGGTCGAGGACAAGAGCTTCGTCTGGGTCAAGCGCCAGGTCGACGAGCCCATCGCGCGGCAGATTGCGGCGCTCGACATCAAGGGCCTCTACCAGCGCAAGGAATACAAGCGCCAATATCCCGAGGGCGAAGCGGCAGCGCACGTGGTCGGCTTCACCAACGTCGAAGACAAGGGCCAGGAAGGCATCGAGCTGGCCTTCGAGCGCGACCTGGCGGGCCGGGCCGGCTCGCGCCGCGTGATCAAGGACCGGCTCGGCCGCGTGGTCGAGGGCGTCGGCGAGCAGGTGCCGCCGCTGGAAGGCCGCGACATCCAGCTGAGCGTCGACAGCAAGGTCCAGTACTTCGCCTACCAGAAGCTGCGCGACGCGGTCACCGCGCACAAGGCCAAGGCCGGCAGCGTGGTGGTGCTCGACGCGATCACCGGCGAGGTGCTGGCGCTGGCCAACTACCCGAGCTACCTGCCCGACCAGCGCCGCAACCTGAGCGGCGAACAGCTGCGCAACCGTGCGCTGACCGACGTCTTCGAGCCCGGCTCGACCATGAAGCCGATCACCGTGGCGATGGCGCTCGAGGCCGGCCGCATCGTGCCGACGACCCCGATCGACACCGCGCCCGGCCGGCTGCAGATGGGCGGCTTCACGATCAGCGACATCCACAACTACGGCCTGCTCACGGTCGAGGGCGTGATCCAGAAGTCGAGCAACATCGGCGCGCTGAAGATCGCCCAGAAGATGGCGCCGCGCGAGATGTGGGACACCTACACCGCGCTCGGCTACGGCCAGAAGCCGCAGCTCGAATTCCCGGGCGCGGTCTCGGGGCGCCTCAGGCCCTGGAAGTCGTGGCGGCCGGTCGAGCAGGCGACCATGGCCTACGGCTACGGCCTGTCGGCCTCGCTGTTCCAGATGGCGCATTCGTACACCGCCTTCGCGCACGACGGCGAGATCATCCCGGCGACCATCCTGAAGAGCCCGGCGCCGGCGACCGGCCTGCCGGTGTTCTCGGCCGACAACGCGCGCGCGGTGCGCAGGATGCTGCGCATGGCGGCGGCGCCGGGCGGCACCGGCCCGCTGGCGCAGACCGTCGGCTATTCGGTCGGCGGCAAGTCGGGCACCGCGCACAAGCAGGTCGGCAAGGGCTACGCGAGCAACAAGTACCGCGCCTGGTTCACCGGCATGGCGCCGATCGACAAGCCGCGCATCGTCGTCGCCGTGATGATCGACGAGCCGAGCAACGGCCAGTATTTCGGCGGCCTGGTGGCCGCGCCGGTGTTCAGTGAAGTGGTGCAGCAGACGCTGCGCATGATGAACGTCGCACCCGACCTGGCGGTCAAGCCGGCGGTGGTCGCCGAAGCCGTGGAAGAGAGCTTCTGATGACCGTGAAGCTGCACACCCCCGCCGAAGCCGCGAACTGGCTGAAGTCGCGCGTTCAAGGCGCGCTGCAGGCCGACAGCCGCGCGGTCGCCGCGGGCGACGGCTTCGTCGCCTGGCCCGGCGCCGCCACCGACGGCCGCCGCTACGTGGCCGACGCGTTGGCCCAGGGCGCGGCCGCCTGCCTGGTCGAGGAAGAGGGCAGCGAGGCCTTCAGCTTTGCCGGCGACGCGATCGCCACCTACGCCGGCCTGAAGGCCGCCACCGGCCCGGTCGCGGCCGCCTACTACGGCATGCCCTCGGCCGAGCTGGACCTGATCGCGGTCACCGGCACCAACGGCAAGACCTCGACCGCCTGGTGGCTGGCGCAGTCGCTGTCGTCCGAGGCGGCCCGGCAGGTCGGCTCGACCTGTGCGGTGATCGGCACGCTCGGCGTCGGCGTGCCGCCCGAGCTGACCTACACCGGCCTCACCACGCCCGACCCGGTGCAGCTGCAGCGCGAGCTGCGCGGCTTCGTCGAATGCGGCTTCGGCGCCTGCGCGATCGAGGCGTCCTCGATCGGCATCGCGGAGCGCCGGCTCGACGGCTGCCGCATCGCGGTCGCGGTGTTCACCAATTTCACCCAGGACCATCTGGACTACCACGGCAGCATGGACGCCTACTGGCAGGCCAAGGCCGAGCTTTTCCGCTGGCCCGGACTGCGCGCCGCCGTGGTCAACATCGACGACGTGCACGGCGCCTCGCTGGTCGGCAACCTGCTCGAGAAGGGCAGCGGCGCGCTCGACGTCTGGACAGTGTCGGCCGAAGGCTCGCCGGCGCGCCTCATGGCCGACGAGATCGGCTACGACGACCAGGGCCTGCATTTCCGGGTGCAGGAGCAAGGCGTGGCGCCGCAGCGCGTAGCCACCGCGCTGATCGGCCAGTACAACGTCGCCAACCTGCTGGGCGTGTTGGGCAGCCTGCGCGCGCTCGGGCTGCCGCTGGAGGCCGCGGTGCGGGCCTGCGCGAAGCTCGACAGCGTGCCGGGCCGCATGGAGCGCCTGAGCCTGCCCGGCCATCCGCTGGCGGTGGTCGACTACGCCCACACGCCCGATGCGCTCGACAAGGCGCTGGCGGGCCTGCGGCCGCTGGCGCGCCAGCGCGGCGGTGCGCTCTGGTGCCTGTTCGGCTGCGGCGGCGATCGCGACAGCGCCAAGCGGCCGATGATGGCCGCGGTGGCCGAGACGCTGGCCGACCGCGTGGTCGTGACCAGCGACAACCCGCGCAGCGAGAAGCCCAACGCGATCATCAGCCAGATCCTGCTCGGGCTGGCCCGGCCGGAAGCGGCCCAGGTCGAGCCCGATCGCGCCCGCGCGATCGCCGAGACGCTGGCCCAGGCCGCGCCCGAAGACGTGGTGCTGCTGGCAGGCCGCGGGCACGAGGCCTGGCAGGAGATCGCGGGCGAGCGCATCGCCTTCTCTGATCGCGCGCACGCGATCGACGCGCTGACCCGAAGGAGCGGCCCATGACCGACACCAGGCCGCCGACGACGCCGCCGATGATGACCCTGGCCCAGGCCGAAGCCTGGATTCCCGGCGCGCGCCGCATCGGCGATCCGGCCACGCCGATCCTGCGCGTGCACACCGACACCCGCACGCTGGCCGCCGGCGACCTGTTCGTGGCGCTCAAGGGCGAGCGCTTCGATGCCAACGACTTCCTGGCGGACGCCCGCGCGCGCGGCGCGGTGGCGGCGATCGCCCATGGCGGCCTCGAGGCCGCGGGCCTGGCCGGCCTCGAGGTGCCCGACAGCCTGGCGGCGCTCGGCGCGCTGGCGGCCGGCTGGCGCTCGCAGTTCCAGCTGCCGCTGATCGCGGTCACCGGCAGCAACGGCAAGACCACGGTGACGCAGATGATCGCGTCGATCCTGCGTGCCGCCAGCGGCGACGGCGCGCTGGCCACGGCCGGCAACTTCAACAACGAGATCGGCGTGCCGCTCACCCTGCTGCGGCTGCGCGCCAGCCACCAGCGGGCGGTGGTCGAACTGGGCATGAACCATCCGGGCGAGATCGCACGGCTCGGCGCGATCGCGCGGCCGACGATCGCGCTGGTCAACAACGCGCAGCGCGAGCATCTCGAATTCATGGCCACCGTCGAAGCGGTGGCGCGCGAGAACGGCGCGGTCTTCGAGTCGCTGCCGCCGACCGGCACCGCGGTGTTCCCGCACGACGACGCCTTCACCGCGTTGTGGACCGAGATCGCGCGCCGCAACGCCGCGCGCCGCTGCCTCAGCTTCGGCGAGCACGAGGACGCCGACGTCGGCCTGGTGTCGGCCGGCTGGGCCCATGGCGGCTGGCAGATCGAGGCGCGCACGCCGCTCGGCCTGGTCAATTGCGAGCTGCGCATCGCCGGGCGCCACAACGTGGTCAATGCGCTGGCGGCGATCGCCTGCGCGCTGGCCGGCGGCGTCTCGCTGGAGCGCATCGGCCAGGGGCTGTCGGCTTTCGAGCCGGTCAAGGGCCGTTCGAAGGCGAGCCGCGTGCAGTTGCCCGGCGGCCGCGAAATCACGCTGGTGGACGACACCTACAACGCCAATCCGGACTCGATGCGTGCCGCGGTCGAGGTGCTGGCGGCGCTGCCGGGCCCGCGCCTGCTGGTGCTGGGCGACATGGGCGAGGTCGGCAACGAGGGCCCGAAGTTCCATGCCGAGATCGGCGCCTGGGCGCGCGAGCGCGGCATCGAGACCTTCTATGCGCTCGGCCGCGAATCGGCGCATGGCGTCGCGGCCTTCCGCGCCGGCAGTGGCGGCGGCCTCGGTATCGGCGAGGCGCGCCACTTCGAGGACATCGACAGCCTCAACGACGCGGTGCGCGCGCAACTCGCGGGCGCCGCCAGCGTGCTGGTCAAGGGCTCGCGCTTCATGAAGATGGAGCGGGTGGTGCAGGCCATCGCCGCCGCGGCGCCGCCGGAACAACGACAAGACAAGGAGGCCGGTCATGACGCATGAGCGGAGCAACGCATGCTGATGAGCCTGGCCCAGTGGCTGCAGACGTCGTCGCCGGAATTCGGCTTCATGCGCGTCTTCCAGTACCTCACCTTCCGTGCCCTGATGGCCGCGCTGACCGCGCTGCTGATGGGCCTGGCGGCCGGCCCGTACGTGATCCGCCGCCTGACCGCGCTGAAGATCGGCCAGCAGGTGCGCAGCTACGGCATGGAGACCCATCTCACCAAGAGCGGCACGCCGACCATGGGCGGCGTGCTGGTGCTGTTCTCGATCGCTTTTTCGACGCTGCTCTGGTTCGACCTGTCGAACCGCTTCGTCTGGATCGTGCTGTGGGTGACGCTCGGCTTCGGTGCCATCGGCTGGGTCGACGACTGGCGCAAGGTGGTGCGCAAGGACCCGGAAGGCATGCGCTCGCGCGAGAAGTATTTCTGGCAGTCGGTGGTCGGCCTGGTGGCCGGCTTCTACCTGCTGTTCAGCATCTCGGAAAGCTCCAACTGGCGCGTGCTGGAGCTGTTCTCGACCTGGGTGCGCTCGGGCTTCGACCTCGACTTCCCGCCGAAGATCAACCTGCTGGTGCCCTTCTTCAAGGAAGTGAGCTATCCGCTCGGCGGCATCGGCTTCGTCATCCTCACCTACCTGGTGATCGTCGGCGCCAGCAACGCGGTGAACCTCACCGACGGCCTCGACGGCCTGGCGATCATGCCGGTGGTGATGGTCGGCTCGTCGCTGGGCGTCTTCGCCTATGTCACCGGCAGCAACGTCTATTCGCACTACCTGTTGTTCCCGCACATCCCGGGCTCGGGCGAGTTGCTGGTGTTCTGCTCGGCGATGGCCGGCGCGGGGCTGGCCTTCCTGTGGTTCAACACGCACCCGGCGCAGGTCTTCATGGGCGACGTCGGCGCGCTGGCGCTCGGCGGCGCGCTCGGCACGATCGCGGTCATCGTGCGCCAGGAGATCGTGTTCTTCATCATGGGCGGCATCTTCGTGGTCGAGGCGATCTCGGTGATGGCGCAGGTCAGTTACTTCAAATACACGAAGAAGCGATTCGGCGAGGGCCGCCGGGTGCTCAAGATGGCGCCCTTGCACCATCATTTCGAGAAGAGCGGCTGGCGCGAGACGCAGGTCGTGGTTCGTTTCTGGATCATCACGATGCTGCTGTGCCTCGTGGGTCTGTCCACCCTGAAGCTGCGGTAGAGAGGCAGGAGCGATGCGTCACCTGAGAGACCTCGACGTGCTGATCCTGGGCCTGGGTGCGTCCGGCCTGGCGATGGCGCGCTGGTGCGCGCGCCACGGCGCCCGGGTGACCGTAGCCGACACGCGCAAGACGCCGCCGCAACTGGCGACCCTGCGCGCCGAGTTGCCGGACGTGGCCTTCGTCGCAGGGCCGTTCGATGCTTCGCTGGTCGGGGGCACGCCGGTGCGCGCCGTGTACCGCTCGCCGGGGCTGTCGCCGGCCGCGCTGGCACCGGTGCTCGATGCAGCGCGCGCGATCGGCCTCGCGGTCGGCGGCGAGCTGGACCTGTTCGCGCGGGCGCTGACGGACCTGGGCGTGCCGGAGGCCGACACGGCGGTGGTGGAAGACACGTCGGTCGAAGTCGAAGCGCGGCCGGCGCCGGACGCCGTCGAAGAGATCGAAGAAAGCGAAGAAAGCGAAGAAAGCGAAGAGACGAGCGACAGCGAACCCGCCGCGCCGGTCGTCATCGTTCCGCCCGAAGCACCGAAGGGCTACGCCCCCGTGGTGCTCGCGATCACCGGCACCAACGGCAAGACCACGGTCACCTCGCTCACCGGCATCCTGGCCGAGCGCGCCGGCAAGAGCGTCGCGATCGCCGGCAACATCGGCCCGACCCTGCTCGACACGCTGGCGGCCCGCATGGACGCGGACGCGCTGCCCGAGGTCTGGGTGCTCGAGCTGTCGAGCTTCCAGCTCGACGGCGTGCAAGGCTTCGAGCCGACCGCGGCCACCGTGCTGAACCTGTCGCAGGACCATCTCGACTGGCACGGCGACATGGCCGCCTACGGCGCCGCCAAGGCCCGCATCTTCGGCCGGCGGGGCACGATGGTGCTGAACCGCGACGACGCGGTCGTCATGGCGATGCGGCCGGCGCCGGTCAAGCAGCCGCGGCCGGCCAAGGGCGTCAAGCCGCTGCCGGCGCGCACGGTCGTCACCTTCGGCGGCGAGATGCCGCTGCGCCCGGGCGACTATGGCCTGGAGCGGGTCAACGGCATGGCTTGGCTCGTGCGTGCGCTCGAGGCCGACGAGACCTTGAAGCGCAAGCGCGGCGCGGACGCCGAGGAAGAAGAGATCTTCATCCAGCGCCTGATGCCGGCCGACGCGCTGCGCATCCGCGGCCGCCACAACGCGCTCAACGCGCTGGCGGCGCTGGCGCTGGCCACCGCCGCCGGCTGCCAGCTGGCGCCGATGCTCTACGGCCTGCGCGAATACCACGGCGAGCCGCACCGGGTCGAACCGGTGGCGATCGTCGACGACATCGAATACTTCGACGACAGCAAGGGCACCAACGTCGGCGCCACCGTGGCGGCGCTGACCGGCCTGGGCGAGGAGCGCCGCCTGGTGGTGATCCTCGGCGGCGAAGGCAAGGGCCAGGACTTCGCGCCGCTGGCCGAGCCGGTGCGCCGGCATGCGCGCGCCGTGGTGCTGATCGGCCGCGACGCGCCGCTGATCGAGGCCGCGCTGGCCGCCACCGGCGTGCCGCTGCTGCCCGCCGCCACGCTCGAGGAAGCGGTCGTGCTGGCTTCGCGGCAGGCCCGCGCCGGCGACGCGGTGCTGCTGTCGCCGGCCTGCGCCAGCTTCGACATGTTCAAGGACTACGCCCACCGCGCCGCGGTGTTCTGCGACGCGGTGCAGGCGCTGGCCGACGCGCCGGCCGGCCGCAGCGAGGAGATGCAATGAGTGCCACCCCCATCGAGCCGGGCAAGGGCGGCGGCCGCAGCGGCGGCTGGTTCGGTCGTGCTCGCCGCAGCATCGACGCGCTGCCGGTGCACCTGCCGGTGCGCCTGGGCAATGCCGGCGTGGCGCAGACCAAGGCGGTGCCGGTGCGTGTGCTGGGCTTCGACACGGCGCTGGCCTGGGTCACGGTCGCGCTCCTGGCCTGGGGCCTGGTGATGGTCTATTCGGCCTCGATCGCGATGCCCGACGACCCGCGCTTCGCGCGCGCCGGCTACAGCCCGAGCTTCTTCATCACGCGCCACATCGCCTCGCTGGTGATCGCCACCATCGCCGGTCTCCTGACCTTCCAGGTGCCGATGCGCACCTGGGAACGCGCTGCGCCCTGGATCTTCGTGTCGTCGCTGCTGCTCCTGATCCTGGTGCTGGTGCCGCACGTGGGCATCAACGTCAACGGCGCGCGCCGCTGGCTGCCGCTCGGTTTCATGCGCTTCCAGCCTTCGGAGCTGGCCAAGCTGGCGATGATCTTCTATGCCGCCAGCTACATGGTGCGCAAGATGGAGATCAAGGAGCGCTTCTTCCGCGCGGTCCTGCCGATGGGCATCGCGGTGGTGGTGGTCGGCATGCTGGTGATGGCCGAGCCCGACATGGGCGCCTTCATGGTGATCGCGGTGATCGCGATGGGCATCCTGTTCCTCGGCGGCGTGAACGCGCGGATGTTCTTCGTGATCGCGATGGGCGTGGTGGCCGCCTTCGCGTCCATCGTGGCCAGCAGCCCGTGGCGGCGCGAGCGGATCTTCGCCTACCTCGACCCGTGGACCGAGGAGCATGCGCTCGGCAAGGGCTACCAGCTGTCGCACTCGCTCATCGCGATCGGCCGCGGCGAGATCTTCGGCGTCGGCCTCGGCGGCAGCGTCGAGAAGCTGCACTGGCTGCCCGAGGCCCACACCGACTTCCTGATGGCGGTGATCGGCGAGGAGTTCGGCCTGGTCGGCGTGCTGGTCGCGATCGGCCTCTTCCTCTGGCTGACCCGCCGCATCATGCACATCGGCCGCCAGGCGATCGCGCTCGACCGCGTCTTCGCGGGGCTGGTGGCGCAGGGCGTGGGCATCTGGATGGGCTTCCAGACCTTCATCAACATGGGCGTGAACCTCGGCGCGCTGCCGACCAAGGGCCTGACACTGCCGCTGATGAGCTTCGGCGGCTCGGCGATCCTGATGAACGTGGTGTCGATCGCCGTCGTGCTGCGGATCGACTACGAGAACCGCGTGCTGATGCGGGGTGGGCGCGTATGAGCCGCACGGCCGCTCCGAAGGCGATTGCCGCAGCGCTGCTGCGCGGAGGCTCTCCATGAGCCGTACCGCATTGGTCATGGCCGGCGGCACGGGGGGGCACATCTTCCCGGGCCTCGCCGTGGCCGAGGCCCTGCGCGAGCGCGGCTGGCGCGTGCACTGGCTGGGCGCGCCCGGCAGCATGGAGCAGCAGCTGGTGCCGCCGCGCGGCTTCGCCTTCGAGGCGGTGCAGTTCGGCGGCCTGCGCGGCAAGGGCGTGATGACCCTGCTGCTGCTGCCGCTGCGCCTGCTGCGCGCCTTCTGGCAGAGCATCGGCGTGGTGCGCCGGGTGCGGCCCGACGTCGTCGTCGGCCTCGGCGGCTACATCAGCTTCCCGGGCGGGATCATGAGCCTGCTGCTGGGCAAGCCGCTGGTGCTGCACGAGCAGAACTCCGTCGCCGGCCTGGCCAACAAGGTGCTGGCGATTTCCGCCGACCGCGTCTTCACCGCCTTCCCGAACGTGCTGAAGAAGGCGCAGTGGGTCGGCAATCCGCTGCGCGCGGCCTTCACCGCGCAAGCCGAGCCGGCCGCGCGCTTCGACGGCCGCAGCGGCCCGCTCAAGCTGCTGGTGGTCGGCGGCAGCCTCGGCGCCAAGGCGCTCAACGCGGTGGTGCCGAAGGCGCTGGCGATGATCGCGCCGGCCGAGCGGCCTCAGGTGACGCACCAGAGCGGCGCCAAGCAGATCGACGAGCTGCGCGCCAACTACGCCGCCGCCGGCGTCGACGGCGAACTGACGCCGTTCATCGAAGACACCGCCCGCGCCTACGCCGATGCCGACCTGATCGTCGCCCGCGCCGGCGCCAGCACCGTGACCGAGATCGCGGCCGTCGGCGCGGCCGCGCTGTTCGTGCCTTTCCCTTCCGCCGTGGACGACCACCAGACCACCAACGCCCGCTTCCTGGTCGACGCGGGCGGCGGCTGGCTCGTCCAGCAAAAAGAACTGACCCCCGAAGTGCTGGCCGAATTGCTGAAGAACACCGGGCGCCCCGCGCTGCTGGAACGCGCGCTGAAGGCGCAATCGATGAAGAAGACCGATGCGGTCGAGCAGGTGGTGCGCGCCTGCGAGGAGCTGGCCCGATGAAGCACGCCATCCACCACATCCATTTCGTCGGTATCGGCGGCTCGGGCATGAGCGGCATCGCCGAGGTGCTGCTGAACCTGGGCTACACCATCTCCGGCTCCGACCTGTCGGACAGCGCGACCCTGCGCCGGCTGGCCGGCCTCGGTATCTCCACCTTCGTCGGCCATGCGGCCGCGAACATCCTCGGTGCCGACGCGGTCGTCACATCGACCGCGGTGCAGGCCGACAACCCCGAGGTGCTGGCCGCGCGCGACAAGCGCATCCCGGTGGTGCCGCGGGCGATGATGCTGGCCGAGCTGATGCGCCTGAAGCAGGGCATCGCGATCGCCGGCACCCACGGCAAGACCACCACCACCAGCCTGGTGGCCAGCGTGCTGGCGGCGGCCGGGCTCGACCCGACCTTCGTCATCGGCGGGCGCCTGAACAGCGCCGGTGCCAACGCGCAGCTGGGCAGCGGCGACTACATCGTGGTGGAGGCCGACGAATCCGACGCGTCCTTCTTGAACCTGCTGCCGGTGATGGCGGTGGTCACGAACATCGACGCCGACCACATGGAGACCTACGGCCACGACTTCGCGCGGCTGCAGAAGGCCTTCGTCGACTTCCTGCATCGCATGCCCTTCTACGGCGTGGCGATCCTGTGCATCGACGATCCGGCGGTGCGGCAGATCGTGCCCGAGGTCTCCTGCCCGGTGACCAGCTACGGCTTCAGCGAGGACGCCCAGGTGCGCGCCGTGAACGTGCGCGCGGTCGGCCCGCAGATGCACTTCACCGCGCAGCGCCGCAACGGCATCACGCTGCCGGACCTCGACATCGTGCTGAACCTGCCGGGCGAGCACAACGTGCGCAATGCGCTGTCGGTGATCGCGGTGGCGGTCGAGCTGGGCGTGCCCGACGAGGCGGTGCAGCGCGGCCTGGCCGAATTCACCGGCGTCGGCCGGCGCTTCCAGCGCTACGGCGAAGTCGCGTCGACGGGCGGCGGCGCCTTCACCCTGATCGACGACTACGGCCACCATCCGGTCGAGATGGCCGCGACCTTGTCGGCGGCCCGCGGCGCCTTCCCCGGCCGCCGGCTGGTGCTGGCCTTCCAGCCGCATCGCTTCACCCGCACCCGCGACTGCTTCGAGGATTTCGTCAAGGTCATCGGCCAGGCCGACGCGGTGCTGCTCGGCGAGGTCTACGCCGCCGGCGAAGCGCCGATCGTGGCTGCCGACGGCCGCTCGCTGGCGCGCGCCCTGCGCGTGGCCGGCCGGCTGGAGCCGGTGTTCGTCGACGAGATCGCCGACATGCCACGCGCGATCCTGGACAACGCACGCGACGGCGACGTCGTGATCTGCATGGGTGCCGGCTCGATCGGCGCGGTGCCGGCCCGCGTGGTCGAGCTCGGTGGCGCCGGTGCGCCGGCTTCGAGGCGCGTCACGCGCGAAGGGAGGGCGCTGTGAGCCTGGTCGATCCGAAGGCCTTCGGCAAGGTCGCCGTCCTGTTCGGCGGCAGCTCGGCCGAACGCGAGATTTCCATCCTGTCGGGCACCGGCGTGCTGGAGGCGCTGCGCTCCAAGGGCGTCGACGCGCACGCCTTCGACCCGGCCGAGCGCGAGCTGGTCGAGTTGAAGCACGAAGGCTTCGCCCGCTGCTTCATCGTGCTGCACGGCCGCCACGGCGAGGACGGCACGGTGCAGGGCGCGCTCGAGCTGCTCGGCATTCCCTACACCGGCTCCGGCGTCATGGCCTCCAGCGTGGCGATGGACAAGGTCATGACCAAGCGCATCTGGGGCGCCGACGGCCTGCCGACGCCGCGCTACGTGCGCCTGGCCTTCGACCAGCAGAGCCGCGAGCAGGTGCTGGCGGTGCCGGACGTGCTCGGCCTGCCGGTGATCGTCAAGCCGCCGCGCGAAGGCTCCTCGATCGGCGTCACCAAGGTGATGGGCTATTCGCAGATGCAGGACGCGGTGAACCTGGCGGTGCGCTACGACCCCGACGTGCTGTGCGAGGAATTCATCGAGGGCGAAGAGGTGACCTGCGCGGTGCTCGGCGCCGGCCTCACGGCGGAGGCGCTGCCGGTGGTGCGCATCGCCGCGCCCGAAGGTGCCTACGACTACCAGAACAAGTACTTCACCGACGAGGTCAAGTACCACTGCCCGGCCGGCCTGCCGGAGGCCGAGGAGATGGAGATCCGCCGCCTGGCGCTGGCTGCCTACCACCAGCTCGGCTGCCGCGGCTGGGGCCGCGCCGACCTGATGATCCGCGCCGCCGACCGCAAGCCCTTCCTGCTCGAGATGAACACCTCGCCGGGCATGACCACGCATTCGCTGGTGCCGATGTCGGCGCGCGCGGCGGGCATCGGCTACGAGGACCTGTGCCTGCGGGTTCTGGCAGCCGCCGGCCTCGATTCCGACGCGAAGGGGAGGCCGTGACCGAAGGCATCTCCGCTCCCTTCGACGTCAAGCTCATGAACGTGCTGGCGACGCTGGTCTTCATCGGCTTCGGCCTGATGCTGCTGGCGGCGGGCGCGTGGTGGGTGCTGCGCCAGCCCTTCTTCCCGATCGGCGGCATCAAGGTCGACGGCGACGTCGTGCACAACAACGTGGTGACCCTGCGCGCCAACGTCGCGCCGCAGCTGGCGGGCAACTTCTTCACGGTCGACCTGGCGCGTGCGCGCACCGCCTTCGAATCGGTGCCCTGGGTCCGCAGCGCCGTGGTGCGCCGCGAATTCCCGAACAAGCTGCGCGCCACGCTGACCGAGCAGGTCGCGGTCGCGCACTGGGGCGACGACGCCGACTCGAAGCTCATCAACGGCTTCGGCGAGGTTTTCGACGCCAACGTGGACGAGGTCGACGACGGCCTGCCGCGGCTGGACGGCCCGACCGAGCAGGCCGGCCAGGTGCTGGGCATGTACCGGGTGCTGGAGCCGCTGTTCAAGGGCTACGACCTGTCGATCGATGCGCTGTCGCTGTCTAGCCGCGGCAGCTGGACCGCGCTGCTCGACAGCGGCGCCGAGCTGGAACTGGGCCGCGGCCAGGGCGACGAGGTGGTCGAGCGCACCGAGCGCTTCCTGCGCACCGTGCAGCCGGTGGCCAAGCAGTACGGCCGGACGATGGATGCGGTGGAGGGCGCCGACCTGCGGCACAACGAAGGCTATGCGCTGCGCCTGCGCGGCGTGACCACGGTCGGCCCGGACGGCAAGAAGGCCGCTGCGCCCGCATCCGAGGTGAAGAAGCCTGTCGTCGCGGACGGCAGGAAGCCCGTTGTGGCTGACGCCCGCAAAAAGTAGCGCGAGAAGAAAGCGAACAGAGGAAAGCTTCAATGTCCAAAGAGTACAAAGATCTCGTCGTCGGCCTCGACATCGGCACCGCCAAGGTGATGGCGGTGGTGGCCGAGGTGCTGCCCAACGGCGAGCTGAAGCTGGCCGGGCTCGGCATCGCGCCGAGCAACGGCCTGAAGCGCGGCGTCGTGGTCAACATCGACGCCACGGTGCAGAGCATCCAGCAGGCCCTGCGCGAGGCCGAGCTGATGGCCGACTGCAAGATCACGCGGGTCTACACCGGCATCACCGGCAGCCACATCCGCGGCATCAATTCGAGCGGCATGGTGGCCGTGAAGGACAAGGAAGTCACACCTGCCGACGTCGCCCGCGTGGTCGAGACGGCGCGCGCGATCAACATTTCGAGCGACCAGCGGCTGCTGCTGGTCGAGCCGCAGGAATTCGTGATCGACGGCCAGGACGTGAAGGAGCCGATCGGCATGAGCGGCATGCGGCTGGAGGCCAAGGTGCACATCGTGACCGGCGCGCAGAGCGCGGCCGAGAACATCATCAAGTGCGTGCGCCGCTGCGGCCTGGAGGTCGACCAGCTGATGCTGAACCCGCTGGCCTCGAGCCAGGCGGTGCTGACCGAGGACGAGCGCGAGCTGGGCGTGGTGCTGGTGGACATCGGCGCCGGCACCACCGACGTCGCGATCTTCACCAACGGCGCGATCCGCCACACGGCCGTGATCCCGATCGCCGGCGACCTGATCACCAGCGACATCGCGATGGCGCTGCGCACGCCGACCAAGGACGCCGAGGACATCAAGGTCGAGAACGGCTTCGCCAAGCAACTGCTGGCCGATCCGGAAACGCAGGTCGAGGTGCCCGGCCTGGGCGACCGCGGCCCGCGCATGCTGAGCAAGCAGGCGCTGGCCGGCGTGATCGAGCCGCGGGTCGAGGAGATCTTCTCGCTGGTGCAGCAGGTGGTGCGCGAGTCGGGCTACGAGGAAGTGTTGTCTTCCGGCGTGGTGCTGACCGGCGGCAGCGCGGTGATGCCCGGCATGGTCGAGCTCGGCGAGGACATCTTCCTGAAGCCGGTCCGGCGCGGCATCCCGAAGTATTCCAGCGCGCTGTCCGACATGGTGGCCCAGCCCCGCGCGGCCACCGTGATGGGGCTGCTCGAGGAGGCGCGCTTCGCCCGCTTGCGCGGCTTCAAGGTGGCGCAGAAGAGCGGCTCCGTGAAGACCGCCTTCGGCCGTTTCAAGGATTTCATCGTGGGGAACTTCTGACCATGAGCACGCACCGCATGTGGCTGGCTCGCAGCAGCCCCCCGCTTCATTTCAACGAGCGATGGCGACGGACCGGTCCGCCACCGCAGCGCTACGACGGTCCGCACGCTTAAAAAAACATTCGTCAACTAACGGCAACTGCAATTCAAGGAGTCAGAGAAATGGCTATCGAAATGATCGAAATCGAAGAGTTCAACCAGGGCACGCAGATCAAGGTGATCGGCGTCGGCGGCGGCGGCGGCAATGCGGTCGCGCACATGATGGAACGCGGCGTGCAGGGCGTGCAGTTCGTCTGCGCGAACACCGACGCGCAGGCGCTGTCGCGCAGCAACGCGCACAAGACGATCCAGCTCGGCACCAACGGCCTGGGCGCCGGCAGCAAGCCGGAGAAGGGCCGCGACGCCGCCGAGGCCGCGATCGACGACATCCGTGAATCGATCGCCGGCGCGCACATGCTGTTCATCACCGCCGGCATGGGCGGCGGCACCGGCACCGGCGCCGCGCCGGTGATCGCGCGCATCGCCAAGGAGATGGGCATCCTGACCGTCGGCGTGGTGACCAAGCCCTTCGACTGGGAAGGCGGCCGCCGCATGACCAATGCCGACGCCGGCCTGGCCGAACTCGAAGCCAACGTCGACTCGCTGATCGTGGTGCTCAACGAGAAGCTGCTCGACGTGCTGGGCGAGGACGTGACCCAGGACGAGGCCTTCGCCCATGCCAACGACGTGCTCAAGAACGCGGTCGGCGGCATCTCGGAAATCATCAACGAGTACGGCGGCGTCAACGTCGACTTCGAGGACGTGCGCACCGTCATGGGCGAGCCCGGCAAGGCCATGATGGGCACCGCCGCGGCCAGCGGCCCGGACCGCGCCCGCATCGCCGCCGAGCAGGCCGTGGCCTGCCCGCTGCTCGAAGGCATCGACCTGTCGGGCGCCAAGGGCGTGCTGGTGCTGGTGACCGCCTCGAAGAATTCGCTCAAGCTGAGCGAGTCGAAGCTGGCGATGAACACGATCCGCGCCTACGCCTCGCCGGACGCGCACGTGATCTACGGCGCTGCCTACGACGACGCGCTCGGCGACGAGATGCGCGTCACCGTGGTCGCCACCGGCCTGTCGCGCCAGGACGCCCGCCGCCAGGCGCCGACCCTGGAAGTGATCCGCACCGGCACCGACAACATCGGCTACACCCTGCCGTCGATGGGCGGCAACGGCCACGCCGGCAACCACCAGCCGAACTACGACGGCATGGCGGTGCCCAGCGTCTGGCGCACCAACCGCACGATGGCGGCGGCGAAGGTGGATGCGTTGTCGTCGGGCGGCATGGACGACTTCGAGATCCCGGCCTTCCTGCGCAGGCAAGCCGACTGAGCTCCGGCGGATGGGGGCTATCGGGGGCATAGCGAAGCGTGCCGGGTTGCGCAAGGCCGCGGCCGGTAAAATCGCGTCCGTGCTGTCCCAACGAACCCTCAAGTCGATCACCCGCGCCGTGGGCGTGGGGCTGCACAGCGGGCAGCGGGTGGAGCTCACCCTGCGGCCGGCGCCGGTGGACCACGGCATCGTGTTCCGGCGGGTCGACCTGCCGGAACCGGTGTCGATCGCGATGTCGGCCGAGTCGGTGACCGACACGCGGCTGGCCTCGACCATCTCCGCCGGCGGCGCCAAGGTGCAGACGGTGGAGCACCTGATGTCGGCCTGCGCCGGCCTGGGCATCGACAACCTGCTGATCGACATCACCGCCGACGAGGTGCCGATCCTCGACGGCTCGGCCTCCTCCTTCGTCTTCCTGCTGCAGAGCGCGGGCATCGCGGAGCAGAAGGCGCCGCGGCGCTTCATCCGCGTCAAGCGGCCGGTCGAGATCCGCGAAGGCGAGGGCGCCGACGCCAAGTGGGCGCGGCTCGATCCCTATCACGGCTACAAGCTCAGCTTCGAGATCGACTTCGACCACCGGGTGGTCAACTCCACCGGCCAGCGGGTCGAGTTCGACCTGGGCAGCGGCTCCTACAGCCGCGACATCGCACGCGCGCGCACCTTCGGCTTCACCAAGGAAGTCGAGTACATGCGCTCCAAGGGCCTGGCGCTGGGCGGCGGCCTCGACAACGCGATCGTCATGGACGACTCGAAGGTGCTGAACGCCGGCGGCCTGCGCTACGACGACGAGTTCGTGAAGCACAAGATCCTCGACGCGATGGGCGACCTCTACGTCATCGGCCGGCCGCTGCTGGCCGCCTACAGCGCCTTCCGCTCCGGCCACGCGCTCAACAACAAGCTGCTGCGCGAACTGCTGGCGCATCCGGACGCCTTCGAGGTCGTGACCTTCGACGACCGGCAGAAGGCGCCGGCCGGCTTCGCCGAAGTCGCGCGGGCCTGGTAGGCCCCGAGAAGCCCCGGCCCGATGCTGCTGTTCCGCTGGGCCATCTTCCTGCTGTTGCTGGTGGCGGGAGCGTCATTCGTCTTCTACGTCGGCACCGGGCAGATCAAGTACCGGCGCTTCGGCTGGATCGTGCTGAAGTGGACCTTGCTGGCCGCCTTCGGCTTCTTCGCGGTGCTGATCGCCGAGCGCGTGCTCTGAACGCGTGAACCCGTGAGGGTTGATCAGCGCGTGCGTCCCTCGCGATAGCGCCCGCTGGTGCTGCGGCCCAGCGCGGTCGCCTGCCCCAGCCGCGCCAGGGTGCTGCCCACGTGCGCATGCGTGATGGCGATGCCCAGCGCGTCGGCCGCGTCGCTGCCCGGCAGGCCGGGCAGTTGCAGCAGCCGCTGCACCATCTCCTGCACCTGCGCCTTCTGCGCCCGGCCGTGGCCGGCGACCGCCTGCTTCATCTGCAGCGCGGTGTATTCCGACACCGAGAGGTTGCTGGTCACCAGCGCGGTCAGGCAGGCGCCGCGGGCCTGGCCGAGCAGCAGGGTCGACTGCGGATTGACGTTGACGAAGATGATCTCGACCGCGGCCGCGTCGGGCTTGTAACGCTCGGCGATCTCGCCGATGCCGTCGAACAGCACCTTCAGCCGTGCCGGCAGTTCGCCGGTGCCGAGGTGCCGCGTGCTGATCGTGCCGCTGGCCACGTAGCGCAGCGCATGGCCGTCGACGTCGACCACGCCGAAGCCGGTGGTCTGCAAGCCGGGGTCGATGCCGAGGATGCGCATGGGTCGCCCGCTCAGACGTCGAAGTACCAGCGCACCGCGTGGAAGAAGACGGGCGCCGCGAAGCACAGCGCATCGACCCGGTCGAGCAGGCCGTTGGCGCCGGTGACGCCGACGCTGCGCCGACCCCAGTTCGGGATGCCGCGGTCGCGCTTGAGCGCCTTCATCACCAGGTGGCCCATCGAGCCCGAGACGCAGGCGATCAGCGCCATCAGGAAGGCCTGCCAGAAGCGGAACGGCGTGATGAAGGACAGGAGGCCGCCGACCACGCCCGCGATCGCCATGCCGAGCGCCCAGCTGGTCCAGTTGAAGCTGCGGCTGACGTGCGGCGCGAAGGGCTCCTGCATGAAGAGCCAATAGCGCACCGGCCCGAGCCAGCCGGACGGCGGCACCGAAGGCGCCTCGCCCTCGACCGGCATCGCCTTGCGCCGCGACACCAGGTGCTGCACCAGCATGCAGGTCTGCACCACCGCGACCAGGAAGAACACCAGGAAGGCACTCTTGCCCTCGTAGCCGGGGAAGGTGAGCAGCAGCAGCGCCGGCACGTGGCTCATGCCGTAGACGCAGACCATGATCCCCCACTGCAGCTTGGCGGTGCGCTCGAGGAAGTGGCTCGGGTCGTCGGCCAGCGCGCTGACCACCGGGATCGCCAGGAACACGTAGACCGGGATGAAGACGGTGAAGAGATTGAAGTGCGCCGCCTCCACCAGCCAGAACTGGATCGGCAGCACCACGAAGAAGGCCAGGATCAGGCTGCGGTGGTCGCCGCGCCGGGTCGGCGACAGCGTGATGAACTCGCGCAGCGCGAAGAAGGAGATCAGCGCGAACAGCAGCGTCGCCACGGTCTCGCCGAGCGCCCAGCTGATCCAGAACACCACCACCATGAACCAGGTGGTGCCGAGCAGGCCGCGGAAGTGCTTGAGCTCGCGCTGCCAGATCTCGTCGTGCACCGGGTTGCGGCGCTCGCGGAAGGTCAGCAGGAAGGCCACGGTGCTGACGATCACCAGGAGGCCGAAGACGATCAGGAACAGGGCCGCGACCTGATGGGTCGCCGAGAGATTGCGCAGGAATTCGTTCATGGAGCGCGATGCATCCTCAGACGTCCCGCAATGCGACCACCGCCGAGCGCGCGCGATCGAGGAAGGGCCGGCGTTCCTCGTCGGCCTCCAGCCGCAGCGGCTCGCCGAAGGTGACCGAGCAGAGGATCGGCACCGGCACCACCTCGCCCTTGGGCATCACGCGCTGCACGTTGGCGATCCAGGCCGGCACCAGCACCACCTCCGGGAACATCTGCGCCAGCGTGAAGAGGCCCGACTTGAACTTCTGCGGCTCGCCGGTGTGGCCGCGCGTGCCTTCGGGAAAGATGATGATCGAGTCGCCGCTCTGCAGGGCCTCGATGAGCGGCTGCAGCGGGGCCATGGCCTCGGCGCTGCCCGGCATCGCGGCGGGCGTGGCGGGCGTGGCCGCCGCCTGCGCGACCTCGGCCACCGGCTCCGGCAGCACCATCTCGAGCTGCGCGCCGGCGGAGACCATCGGTGCCGCCGCTTCCATCGGCACGGCGGCTTCCAGCGACGGCTCGATGCGTTCGAACGGCTCGAACGCATCGACCGCAGGCGTCGAAGGCAGCGGTGCCGCAGCCACCGCCGCCGGCGCGCCGCCGCGCTCCACGTAGATCGCGTTGAAGACCTCGGTCGTGATCCAGCGCTTGAACTTCGTGTTGGCCCAGTAGTCGCGCGCCGCGATCGGCCGCGTGATGCTGCGCAGCTCCTGCGGCAGCGCCGCCCAGATCATCACCAGGTCGAGATGGCTCTGGTGGTTGGCGAAATAGATGCGTTGCTCGGCCTTGGGCGGGCAACCCCACCAGCGCGCCTGGGCGCCGGTCAAGAGCCGGATCAAGGCCAGCAATCCCCACGCGGTGAACTTGGCAAGCATGGCCGATCATACGAAGTTAACTTGCGTCCCTGGCCCGCGGCGCGCGCATCGATCCGGCATCGATCAGCACCGCGAATTCGCGCCGGACCGCAGCGGCCAGCTCCTGCATGCCGCGGCTTTTCGGACGGCCGCGCAGCATGCCCATCTGCCGCAGCACCTCCAGCCCGCGGATCGGCACGCCCGCGATCTTGCGGCTCTCGTGCCGGCCGCGCAGCACCGAGCGCGGCACCACCGCATAGCCGCGGCCGGCCGCGACCAGCGCCCGGATCGCCGGCGCGCTCTCGACATGGATGCGCACGTCGAGCTGCTCGGTGAGCTCGGGCGCGAAGCGTCGCAAGGCCTCCAGCGTCATGCTGGGCATCATCAGCGGCAGCTTCGCCAGCGCACCGACCGCGATCGACGCCTTGCCGAGCAGTGCATCGCCGGCACGACCGACCAGGATCATCTGTTCGTGGGCCAGCGCTTCCAGCTCGAGGGTGTCGCTGTGCCCGAGGCCGGCCAGGATGGCGACGTCGACCTCGCCGGTCTGCAGCCGATTGACGGCGTCGGCCCAGAGGCCCTCGCTCAGGTCCAGCCGCACCTTGGGGAACTGGCCGAGGAAGCGCTCCACCAGCGGCTCGAACAGCAGCTGTCCGATGCTCGACGGCGCCATCAACCGCACCGTGCCCATCAGTTCCTTGTTGTGCGCGAGCACCTCGGTTCGCGCTTCTTCCAGCTGCGAAAGGATGAACTGCGCGCGGTCGAAGAGCACCTGGCCGGATTCGCTCAGGGTGACGCCGCGCGGTCCGCGGTCGAGCAGGGTGCCGCCCAGCTCTTCCTCCAGGTCTCGCACGTGGCGGCTGAGCGCCGACTGGGCCACGTGCAGGAGGTCGGCCGCCGCGCTGAAGCTGCCGGTGCGGGCGATGGCGACGAAGTAGCGAAGCTGGCGCGTGTTCATTGCTCTATCTCGAAAAGGCATCGATGAGTCGCCTACATGATATTTGCAATATGCCTTGCCGGTTTTCAGAATCGCCTCATCGCACACTCACAGGAGATCCAGATGAAGGTCGCATTCAAGGATGAATCGTTCGCGTTCGAGTTCGTCCGGAACCTCGGCTTCACGTACTACGGCGGCGCCGACATCGGCGAAATGATGGCGGCCGCCGGCCGCATCGAGGAAGGCGACTTCGAGAGCTGGTTCGCCGAGTGGGACGCCCTGGCGCAGCGGATCCTCGCGCGGGCCGACGCCAGCCTGGCGGCCGGCCACCTGCAGAGCGCGCGCGAGGCCTACCTGCGCGCCTCCACCTACTTCCGCACCGCCGAGTTCTACCTGCACGAGGATGCGCAGGACCCGCGCATCCTGCGGACCTCGAGGGCGCAGCAGAAGGCCTATGCCGTCGCGGCGAAGCTGATCGGCCCGACCTGGGAGCCGGTGCGCATTCCCTACGAGGGCACCACCTTGCCCGGCTACTTCTATAAGGTGGACGACACCGGCACGCCGCGGCCGACGCTGATCTTCCACGGCGGCTACGACTCGAGCTTGGAGGAGCTGTTCTACTTCGGCGCCGCCGCGGCGGTCCGGCGCGGCTACAACTGCCTCACCTTCGACGGCCCGGGGCAGGGCGCGCCAATGCGCGAGGAAGGACTGCCCTTCCGCCACGACTGGGAAGCGGTGGTGAGCCCGGCGGTCGACTACGCGCTCGGCCGGCCCGAGGTCGACGGCAGTCGGCTCGCCCTGATGGGCATGAGCATGGGTGGCTACCTGGCCGCGCGCGCGGTGGCCTTCGAGCATCGGGTGCGCGCGGCGGTCTTCTTCGACGGCGTCTACGACTTCCACGACAGCGTGCGGCGCCTGTTGCCCAAGCCCGCGATGGACGCGCTCGATGCCGGCCAGCCGGCACGCTGCGAGGCGATCGTGCGCGAGGTGATGCGGCACAACACCAACCTGCGCTGGGCGGTGCCGCAGGGCATCTGGTCCTTCGGCGCCTCGGGCATCGCCGACTTCCTGAAGAAGACCGAGCGCTACACGATGGCCGGCATCGCCGGGCAGATCGAATGTCCCTGCCTCGTGCTGGAAGCCGAGGGCGACCTGTTCTTCGCCGACCAGCCGCGACAGATCTTCGAGGCGCTGCGCGCGCCCAAGCGGCTGCATCGGTTCACCGGCCAGGACGGCGCCGAGAACCATTGCCAGTCCGGCGCACTGGCCCAGCTGCACGAAGTCGTGTTCGACTGGCTGGACGACACGTTGCGTGCCTGAGCCCGGAAGGTGCTAGGGCAGCTCGGCCGCGGGCATCCGCGCCGCGATCGTCGCCGAGCGGCTGCTGAGATAGGGCGAGCCGGGCCGCTTCTCGAACAGCTTCGGGCTCGGCAGCATCACCGCCAGGCGCGCCGCCTCGATCGGCGCGAGCCGCGAGGCGGGCTTCCGGAAGTAGTGCTGCGCCGCCGCCTCGGCGCCGAAGATGCCTTCGCCCCATTCGACGTTGTTGAGGTAGAGCTCCAGGATGCGTTCCTTGCTGAGGAAGATCTCGAGCGTCGTCGCCAGCACCAGCTCCTGGCCCTTGCGCAGCAGCGTGCGCTCGCCCGAGAGCAGCAGGTTCTTGGCCAGCTGCTGGGTGATGGTCGAGCCGCCGCGCAGCTGCGGCGGCTGCGGTTCCTTGCCGCGGGCGCGCATCTGCTCGGCGCGCCTGGCCGCGATCTCCTCGGCCTTGGCGTTGCGCTGGCGGGCCCGTTCGATCGCTTCCCATTCGACGCCCTGGTGGTAGATGAATTCGCTGTCCTCGCTGGCGATCACGGCGCGCTTGAGCGATTCGGAGATCTGCGCGTAGGGCACCCATTGCTGGCGCCATTCGCCGTCGCCGTTGGCGCGGCCGTGGGTCGCGATCTGCCAGGCTTCCGAGCGCTGGAAGGTGGTGGATTGCGGATCGACCATCGCCATCACCGCGATCCGGCCGATGAAGAAGAGCTGCAACGCGAAGGCCGCGACCAGCACGCAGCCGAGCCAGCGCAGCAAGGCCTTCACCGGGCCTCGACGATGGCGCGCAGCTCGGCCAGCACCGGCGCCGTCGGCGGCCGCACGCCGCGCCAGCCCGCGAAGGCCTCGGCCGCCTGCTCGACCAGCATGCCCAGGCCGTCGCGCGGCACCGCGTCGTGATCGCGCGCCCACTGCATGAAGCCGGCCGCGGCCGGGCCGTACATCATGTCGACCGCCAGCGCGCCCGAGCGCAGCACCTGCGGCGACACCGGCACCGCGCCGCCGGCCAGGCTGGAGGCGGTGGCGTTGACCAGCACGTCGAACTTGCCCGGCACCGCGTCGAGCGCCCAGGCTTCGAGCGTGACCTGGTGCTGCAGCGCCAGCGCCGCGTGCCGCTGCACCAGCGCGATCGCCTTGGACAGCGTCCGGTTGGCCACCACCACGCGGCGCGGGCCGCCCTGCAGCAGCGGCCCCAGCACGCCGGCCGCGCCGCCGCCGGCGCCCAGCAGCAGCAGCTCGGAACCTTCCAGCTCGATGCCGGCGTGGTGCGTGATGTCGTTCACCAGGCCGATGCCGTCGCTGTTGTCGCCATGGATGCCGTCTTCGCGAAAGCTCAGCACGTTGACCGCCTGCGCCAGCTCGGCGCGCGGTGTGAGGTGCTGCGCCAGGCGCGCCGCCTCGAACTTGAAGGGCACCGTCACGTTGCAGCCCCGGGCCTGGCCTTCGGTGGTCGCGCGGAACGCGGCGAGCGTGCCGGCGAAGTCGTCCAGCGGCGCGAGGCGACGGTCGTAGCGGATCGTCTGGCCGGTCAGTTCGGCCAGGCGTGCGTGGATCCAGGGCGAGCGGCTGTGCTCGACCGGGTTGCCCATCAGGCAGTAGAGGTCCATGAGTCGTCTCGCTCGCTTTTCTTCATTGCCTCGCCGACACCTGGGCCTGCGTCTCGAGGGTGGCGTCGTGGGTGAACTTGAAGCGCGAGGGCAGCACGATCTGGTCGGTCTGCTTGCGCATCGCATCGTTGAACTTGCCGAAGTTGCCGATGCTGCGGACGATCGCCTGCGCGCGGCGGTCGAGCAGGCGGTCGCCGGAACTCTCGACGATGTCGGTGGCCAGGATCGAGCCGTCGTTGTTGACGGTGACCATCATGGTCAGCTCGCCGTAGAGCTTCTTGCCGGCGGCCTCGGGGAAGTTCTCGGTGCCGCGGGCCTCGATCTTGCGCCGCAGCGCATCGACGTAGGTGGCGTAGGCGGCCTCGCGGGTCGACGGGCTGAGGTAGCGCTTCTTGGGCCGGGCGTTCTCCTCGTTGACCCGGCGCTCGATCTCGGCCAGCAGCTCGACCAGCTGGCGCCGCTTCTCCTCGCGCGCCTGCGCCTCGTTGGGGTCGCCGACGCTGCGCGGGTCGGGCACCGGCATGGTGGCCAGCTGCTGCTTGATCTGGGCCAGCAGCAGCATCTGCTGTTCCTGCATCGCCTCGACCTGGCGCTGCGCGTCTTCCATCGCGTCGCCGACGGCGGTGAAGGCCGAGGGCGGCAGCGGGCTGGTGGCGCGGCCCTTGTCGAGGTCGCCGCCGCCGGCCAGCGAGGCCTGCGCGATCGCCTTGGCCTTGTCGGGCCGCTCGTTGGTCTTGGCGTTGACCAGGATCACTTCCAGCGGCGTGTCCTGGAAGACCTTGTCGAAGCTTTCCGGATCCACGAAGCGGACCGCCAGCAGGGCCGCATGCGCGACCACCGAGACCACCAGCGCGATCTGCAGGGTGCTGAGGTCGCGCAGGTTCATGCGGGCGTGCTCTCCGGTGCGGCCTCGCTGTCCGCCAGGTCGACCGCGATGGCGATCGGACCGGCCACTTCTTCCTCGTCCTCGCCGCTGTCGTCGGCCGCGTCGGCCGGCGTGGTGTCGAGCCGCTCGGTCACGGTGCCGTGCAGGTCGAGCGCGATCTCGTCGATGTCGCCCAACCGCACCCGCACCCGGGCGCCGCGCGGCAGGCCCTGCGTGCCGGAGGCGACGAACACCAGCGGCAGCGTCTCCGCCCGCACCAGCGCGCCGTTGGGCAGTTCCTTGATCAGCGTGGCGTCGACCTCGGTGATGCCCTGCTGCTGCAGGTACTTGAGCGTCCAGAAGCGCTCCATGCTGCCCTGGTGGCCGTTGTAGGTGGCGTAGGCGGCGTCGAAGCCCGACAGGATCGAGAACAGGTCGGCGTCCTTCGGCTTGAACGGCGCCGCCAGCGCGGCGGTCTTGCCGTGGCGCGCGGCCGCGATGATCTGCCACTGGTTGACCAGGTCGGTGTAGCGGCGCAGCGGCGAGGTGCTCCAGGCGTAGCTCTTCACACCGAGGCCGGCATGCGGCAGGGCCCGCGTGCCCATGCGCACCTTGACGCCGGGCGCCAGGCTGGCCTGGCTGCGGTAGAGGCCGGGCACGCCCAGCTCGCCGAGCCAGCCGCCCCAGCTGCTGTTGGCCAGGATCATGGCTTCCGAGACGATCAGGTCGAGCGGCGCGCCGCGCTGGCGGGTGCCGATCTGCACCTGTTCGTCGCCGCTCGGCTCGCCTTCGTTGCCGACGAGGCGGAAGGTGTAGTCGGGCCGGCTGAAGTTCTCGGGCTTGCCGCGCGCCACCTCGCGCTCGGCCTTCAGGTGCTTCGCCAGGCGGAACAGGAAGGACAGCGGCGGCCGCAGGCGCGACACCATCTCGGGTGTTTCTTCGCTCATGACCGAGGCGTCTTCGAGCCAGGGCTGCGTGACCACCGCGTCGAGCCGGTCGTGGCGCAGGTTGGCGACGATCGGCACCCTTTCGAGCCTAGTCTCGGTGCCCAGCAGCTCGAGCGTGGCTTCGTCGAAGCGGGCGTAGAGCGAGACCGCCGGGCAGTCGCGGCCCTCTTGCAGGGTGTAGGCCTCGACCACATGGTCGGGCAGCATCGTGATCTTGTGGCCCGGCATGTAGACGGTCGACATGCGCGAGCGCGCCACCTGGTCGATCGCGCCTCCCGGCTGCAGCGCCAGGCCCGGCGCGGCGATGTGGATGCCGATCGTCACGGTGCCGGTGCCGAGGCCGGTCACCGACAGCGCGTCGTCGATCTCGGTGGTCTGCGAGTCGTCGATCGAGAAGGCCTCGACCGCGGCCAGCGGCAGCTCGTCGACGATGACCGGTGCCTCGAGCGCCGGGAAGCCCGTGCCCTTGGGGAAGTTCTCGAACAGGAAGCGGCGCCAGTGGAACTGGTAGGCCGAGTCGATGGCCCCGGCGCTCTTGAGCAGCTCCAGCGGCGGCCGCTGGGTGGCGCGCGCGGCGTCGACCACCGCCTTGTATTCGGGAGCGTTCTTGTCGGGCCGGAACAGGATCTTGAAGAGCTGCTCGCGCACCGGCGCCGGGCAGTCGCCGGCGGCCAGCTGGGCCGACCATTCGGCGATCTGCGCCTGTACTGCTTTCTTCTTCTCGATCGCGACCAGCGCCTGCTGGATGATCTCGGCCGGCGCCTTCTTGAAGCGGCCCTTGCCGGCGCGCCGGAAGTAGTGCGGCGCCTCGAACAGCGCCAGCAGCGCCGCCGCCTGCTGCACCAGGCTCGGATGGGCCTGGAAGTATTCGGTGGCCAGCGCCTCGAAGGAAAACTCGCCTTCGGGCGCGAATTCCCAGGCGAGGTCGAGGTCCATGGTGGCCGCCAGGGCGCGGCCTTCGGCCAGCAGCTCGGCCGGCGCGGGCTTCTCGAAGCGCAGCACGATGTGCGCGCTCTTGACCTTCACCCGCTTGCCGGTCTCCAGCTCCACCTGTGCCGACGCTTCCGCTTCGGACAGGACGCGGCCGCCCAGGTACTTGCCGGCTTCTTCGAACAAAACAAACATGGCGCGGATTGTCCCATGCGCCTCAAACCGGGTCGATGAAGGCGAGGACCTTGTCCAGGTGCCTGTTCTCGAAATCCGACAGCGCGTGGTCGCCGCCCTCGAGCAGGTCGATGCGGCTGCCCGGGTAGCGGTCGGTCATCTCGCGCCAGTCGAGCACCTCGTCGCCCTTGGCGACGATCGCGTAGACCTGCTCCGGCCGCGCCAGCGGCCCGGCGTCGAGCGCATGCAGCTGCTCGATGTATTCAGGGCGGAAATGGAAGTGCTGCGACGGGTCGTGCCACATCGTCTGGTCACCGATGTAGCGCAGCAGGTCGCGCGCCGGATCGACCGCCGGGTTCAGCAGCACCGCGCGGCAGTAGGTGGTGCTGGTGACGTAGGTGGCGTAGAAGCCGCCGAGCGAGGAGCCGACCACCGCCATCGAGCTGCGCGGCCAGTCGGCGATGCCGCGCATCACCAGGTCGATCGCCTCGCGCGGCGACGGCGGCAGCTGCGGGCACCACCAGCGGACCTTCGGATGCTGGCGGGCCATCCGTTCGGCCATCAGGCTGGCCTTGGTGGAACGTGGCGAGGAGCGGAAGCCGTGGAGGTAGAGCAGATGGGTGGTCGGCGGCATGGCGACATTATCCGGGCCGTTGTCGTAAAAACCCGCCGCTTCGAAGGCGCGTCGCGCGGGCGATAATTGCGACTTCATGTCGGCCGTCTTCAATCAACCCTCGCTGGCGCGCCGCCTGTTGCCCGTGTTCAAGGGCTTCGACGGCATCCTGATCCTCGCGGTGGCGCTCCTGTGCTGCGCCGGCCTCCTGACCATGTATTCGTCGGGCTACGACAACGGCGCCCGCTTCATCGATCACGGCCGCAACATGGTGCTGGCGGTGTTCATCATGTTCGTCGTCGCGCAGGTGCCGCCGCAGCGCCTGATGTACTTCGCGGTGCCGCTCTACACCGTCGGCGTGGGGCTGCTGGTGGCGGTGGCGCTCTTTGGCATCACCAAGAAGGGCGCCCAGCGCTGGATCAACGTCGGCGTGGTGATCCAGCCGAGCGAGATCCTCAAGATCGCGATGCCGCTGATGCTCGCCTGGTGGTTCCAGCGGCGCGAGGGCCAGTTGCGGGCGCTCGACTTCATCGTCGCCACGGTGCTGCTGGCGATACCGATCGGCCTCATCATGAAGCAGCCCGACCTCGGCACCGCGCTGCTGGTGCTGGCCACGGGGCTGTCGGTGATCTTCTTTGCCGGCTTGTCGTGGAAGCTGATCGTGCCGCCGGTGCTGGTCGGGCTGATCGCGGTGTCGCTGGTGGTCGGCTTCGAATCCAAGCTGTGCTCCGACGGCTTCGACTGGAAGGTGCTGCACGAATACCAGAAGCAGCGCATCTGCACGCTGCTCGACCCCAGCAAGGACCCGCTGGGCAAGGGCTTCCACATCATCCAGGGCATGATCGCGATCGGCGCAGGCGGCGTCGGCGGCAAGGGCTGGATGCAGGGCACGCAGACCCACCTCGAATTCGTGCCGGAGCGGACCACCGACTTCATCTTCGCCGCCTATTCCGAGGAATTCGGGCTGGCCGGGAACCTGGCGCTGATCGCCTCCTTCATCTTCCTGATCTTCCGCGGGCTGGCGATCGCGCTGGACGCGCCGACCCTGTTCGCGCGCCTGCTGGCCGGCGCGGTAACCATGATCTTCTTCACCTACGCCTTCGTGAACATGGGCATGGTGAGCGGCATCCTGCCGGTGGTGGGCGTGCCGCTGCCCTTCATCAGCTACGGCGGCACCGCCATGGTCACGCTCGGCCTGGGCCTCGGCATCCTGATGTCGATCTCGCGCGCCAAGCGGCTGATGCAGACCTGACCCCGCGGCTGCGTGGCGCGGGCCGCAGGCCTAGAATCCTTCGATGATCTCCCGCGAACCCACCATCGAGCGCCTCGCCACGGCGCAGCAGCTCCTGCTCACGCCCTTCGGCCTCGACGAATCGCACCTCTCGCGCGCGCTCGCCGAAATCACCGCCTACAAGGTCGACGACGCCGACCTCTACTTCCAGTACACCCGCAGCGAAGGCTGGAGCCTGGAAGAAGGCATCGTCAAGACCGGCAGCTTCAGCATCGACCAGGGCGTCGGCGTGCGTGCGGTCAGCGGCGAGAAGACCGCCTTCGCCTACTCGGACGACATCTCCGAAGCCTCGCTGCTCGACGCCGCGCGCACCGTGCGCAGCATCTCGTCGGCCGGCAAGAGCGCGCGCGTCAAGGCACCGGCGCGCAAGATCGCCGGCAGCCGCTCGCTCTACAACGGGGTCGACCCGATTTCCACCCTCGACAGCACCGCCAAGGTGAAGCTGCTCGAGAAGGTCGAGCAGCTGGCGCGCTCGCGCGATCCGCGCGTGGCGCAGGTCATGGCGGGCCTGGCCAGCGAATACGACGTGGTGCTGGTGGCGCGCGCCGACGGCACGCTGGCCGCCGACGTCCGGCCGCTGGTGCGCCTGTCGGTCACCGTGATCGCCGAGCAGAACGGCCGGCGCGAAGTCGGTTCGGGCGGCGGCGGCGGCCGCTTCGGCCTGGCCTATTTCGACGACGCGCACATCGCCCAATACGTCGACCAGGCCGTCAAGTCGGCCCTGACCAACCTCGACTCGCGCCCGGCCCCGGCCGGCGAGATGACCGTGGTGCTCGGCCCGGGCTGGCCCGGCATCCTGCTGCACGAGGCGATCGGCCACGGGCTCGAAGGCGACTTCAACCGCAAGGGCTCCAGCGCCTTCTCCGGCCGCATCGGCGAACGGGTCGCGGCCAAGGGCGTGACGGTGCTCGACGACGGCACGATCGCCGACCGGCGCGGCTCGCTGAACGTCGACGACGAGGGCAACGCCACCCAGCGCAACGTGCTGATCGAGGACGGCATCCTGAAGGCCTACATCCAGGATTCGCTCAACGCCCGCCTGATGAAGGTCAAGCCGACCGGCAACGGCCGCCGCGAAAGCTACGCGCACACGCCGATGCCGCGCATGACCAACACCTACATGCTGGGCGGCGACCGGGTGCCGGAAGAGATCGTCGCCAGCATCAAGAAGGGCCTCTACGCCACCAACTTCGGCGGCGGCCAGGTCGACATCACCAGCGGCAAGTTCGTCTTCTCGGCGAGCGAGGCCTACTGGGTCGAGAATGGCAAGATCCAGTACCCGGTGAAGGGCGCGACCATCGTCGGCAACGGCCCGGACGCGCTCACCCGCGTGACCATGATCGGCAACGACATGGCGCTCGATTCCGGCGTCGGCACCTGCGGCAAGGAAGGCCAGAGCGTGCCGGTCGGCGTCGGCCAGCCCACGCTGCGCATCGACGGCCTGACGGTCGGCGGCACCGCCTGAAGTTTCCGAGCGACCTTCTTTCTGTGTTAGATTCGCGCTCCATGTCTGCCGCCCGCTCCTTTTACTTTGCCTACTTTTGGTTCCCGGATTCCGGCGGACGAGAGGCGCTCGCGTAAAAGCAAGCAGACAAGCAAGACCTCCCAGAACCGCCGGCGCCTCGAGCCCCGGCGGTTTTTTTATTGCCTCACGACAACCGATCACTTCAAGGAAGCCCCATGAGCACGAAAACCGCCCCGGCCAGCGACAGCTGGTATGCGAACGTCGAAAAGACCAGCCGCACCGACGACGAACGCATCAAGGACATCACCGTGCTTCCCCCACCCGAACACCTGATCCGCTTCTTCCCGATCGCCGGTTCGCCGGTCGAGGCGCTGATCACCGGCACCCGCCGCGCGATCCACAACATCATGGCCGGCAAGGACGACCGGCTGCTGGTGGTCATGGGCCCGTGCTCGATCCACGATCCGGCCGCCGCGCTGGACTACGCGAAGCGCCTGAAGGCCGAGCGCGAGAAGTACGCCGGCACGCTGGAGATCGTGATGCGCGTCTATTTCGAGAAGCCGCGCACCACGGTCGGCTGGAAGGGCCTGATCAACGACCCGTACCTCGACGAGAGCTTCCGCATCGACGAAGGCCTGCGGATCGCGCGCCAGCTGCTGATCGACATCAACCGCCTGGGCCTGCCGGCCGGCAGCGAATTCCTGGACGTCATCTCGCCGCAATACATCGGCGACCTGATCGCCTGGGGCGCGATCGGCGCGCGCACCACCGAAAGCCAGGTGCACCGCGAGCTGGCCTCGGGGCTGTCGGCGCCGATCGGCTTCAAGAACGGCACCGACGGCAACATCCGCATCGCCACCGACGCGATCCAGGCGGCGGCGCGCGGCCACCACTTCCTGTCGGTGCACAAGAACGGCCAGGTCGCGATCGTGCAGACCAACGGCAACCGCGACTGCCACGTCATCCTGCGCGGCGGCAAGGCGCCCAACTACGACGCCGCCAGCGTCGCCGCCGCCTGCGCCGACCTGGATGCCGCCAAGCTGCCGCCGACCCTGATGGTCGACTGCAGCCACGCCAACAGCAGCAAGCAGTTCCAGAAGCAGGTCGACGTCGCCCGCAACATCGCCGACCAGGTCGCCAGCGGCAGCCGCAGCGTCTTCGGCCTGATGGTCGAGAGCCACCTGAAGGCCGGCGCCCAGAAGTTCACGCCGGGCCGCGACGCGATCGGCGCGCTGGAATATGGCCAGAGCATCACCGACGGCTGCCTCGGCTGGGACGATTCGGTGCAGGTGCTGGACCTGCTCTCGCAAGCCGTCAAGCAGCGCCGCGGTTGAGGCTCAGACGAGCGCCGCCAGCGCCGGCCAGTGGTGCCGCAGCGCCGCGGCCTCGTCGCCGTCGGCCCGCATGAACGTGAAGTCGTCGAAGACGAAGCCGGGTCCGACGGTGCAGCTCACCAGCGTGTAGTCGGCACCGCCCGGCGCGACGATCGGCTGCGCCGCCTGCCACTGGCCGGCCGGCACCGTGTGCTGCGGCCGGGTGCCGTGGACGTCGACCGGGCCGAGGCGCAGGTGTGCCGGCGCGGTGCGCAGCAGCGCATCGACCGTCCAGAGCGCCAGCGGCGCGCCTTCCAGGTGGATCCAGACCTCGTCGGACTGCACCCGGTGCCAGCGCGAATGCTGGTGCGACTCGAGCAGGAAGTAGATGGTGGTCAGCGCATCGCGCGCCGGGCGGCCGTCGTCGGGCCGCACCTGGGCGCTGGAGCGGAAGACCTCGCGGTACCAGCCGCCCTCGGGATGCGGGTCCAGCTTGAGCAGGTCGATCAGTTCGCGGGCGCGCATGTTGGGGGCCTTTTCGTTCAGCGCAGCGCGGCCAGCAGCTTCTCGTGGATGCCGCCGAAGCCGCCGTTGCTCATGCAGACGATGTGGTCGCCGGGCCGCGCCGCCGCCACCACTTGCGCCACCAGCGCGTCGATGCTGCCGGCGACCTGCGCCCGCGGGCCCAGCGGCGCCAGCGCGGCGCCGGCGTCCCAGTCGAGGCCGCCGCTGTGGCAGAAGGACAGGTCGGCCGACTCCAGGCTCCAGGGCAGCTGGGCCGCCATGGCGCCCAGCTTCATCGTGTTGCTGCGCGGCTCGAAGGCGGCCAGGATGCGCTCGCCGCGATGGCGGCCGCCGTCGAGCTTCTGCCGGAGGCCGTCGAGCGTGGTGCGGATCGCGGTCGGATGGTGGGCGAAGTCGTCGTAGACCGTGATCGCGCCTTCCGGCCGCGCCACCTCGCCGCGCAATTCCATGCGCCGGCGCACGTTCTGGAAGCTGGCCAGCGCCTCGGCCGCGAGCGCGGGCGCGACGCCCACGTGCTCGGCCGCGGCGATCGCGGCCAGCGCGTTCATCTGGTTGTGCAGGCCCGACAGCGCCCATTCGACCCGGCCGACCGCTTCGCCTCGGCGCAGCACGTCGAAGGCATCGTGCGAGCCGCTCGCCCACCATTCGCCGCCGGCGCCGAAGCGCGCCAATTCGCTCCAGCAGCCCTGGGCCAGCACGCGCTGCAGGCTTTCCTCGGTGGCGTTGACCACGACCCGGCCGCTCGCCGGCACGGTGCGCACCAGGTGATGGAACTGCCGCTCGATCGAAGCCAGGTCGTCGAAGATGTCGGCGTGGTCGAATTCCAGGTTGTTCAGGATCGCGGTGCGCGGGCGGTAGTGGACGAACTTGCTGCGCTTGTCGAAGAAGGCGGTGTCGTATTCGTCGGCTTCGATGACGAAATTTTGCGAACTGCCCAAGCGGGCCGAGACGCCGAAATCCAGCGGTATCCCGCCCACCAGGAAGCCCGGCGCCAGCCCGGCACGCTCCAGGATCCAGGCCAGCATCGAGGTCGTGGTCGTCTTGCCGTGCGTGCCCGCGACCGCCAGCACGTGGCGGCCTTGCAGCACCTGCTCGGCCAGCCACTGCGGACCGCTGGTGTAGGCGGCGCCGGCGTCGAGGATCGCTTCCATGAGCGGGTAGCGCGGCGTGCCGTCGGCCAGGCGGACCCGCGACACCACGTTGCCGACCACGAAGACGTCCGGCCGGAGCGCCATCTGGTCGGTGCCATAGCCCTCGATCAGCTCGATGCCGAGCGCGCGCAGTTGGTCGCTCATCGGCGGGTAGACGCCGGTGTCGCAACCGGTCACGCGATGGCCGGCTTCGCGCGCCAGGGCGGCCACCCCGCCCATGAAGGTGCCGCAGATGCCGAGGATGTGAATGTGCATCGGTGGATTCTAGGGAGGCGGACAGCCGCTCGGCTTCGCGGGAAAATCGGCCGATGGACGCACCGCCCCCCGCCGATCGCCCGCCGCTCCTGCTGTTGCCCGGCCTGCTGTGCGACGCCGCGATCTGGTCGCGACTCGGCCCGGCGCTCTCGCAGGTCGCGCACATGCTGCCGGCTGCTCCCCTGCAGGGAAACTCGATCGCCGAGATGGCCGACGCGGTGCTCGCCGCCGCGCCGCCGTGCTTCGACCTGGCCGGCTTCTCGATGGGCGGCCAGGTGGCGATGGAGGTCTGCGCGCGGGCGCCCGCGCGCATCGAGCGGCTGGCGCTGCTGAGCACCAACAGCGCCGGCCTGTCGCCGGTAGTGCGCGAGCATCTCGGCGGCGCGATCGGCCGGATCGCCGCGGAAGGCCTCGAGGGCTACCTCGCCGATGCCTTCGGCCTGTATTTCACCGCCGCCGGGCAGGCCGACCCGACCCTGCGCGCGCTCTTCGTCGACATGGGCCGCCGGGTCGGTGCACCGACGGCGCTGCGCCAGCTGGGCGCGCTGCTCGACTATCCCGGCTTCGATTTGCGAGCGGTCCGCTGCCCGACGCTCTTGGCTTGCGGCGCGCTGGATGTGCGCACCTCGCCCGAGGTCCACGCCGGCATGGCGGCGCAGATCGCCGACGCCGAGCTGGCCGTGGTGCCGGACGCCGGACATTTCACGATGCTGGAAGCGCCCGAGGCGGTCACCGAGGCCCTTGTCCGCTGGCTGCGTAGGTCGATCGCCTGACACGGACCGCGGCAACGCGCCTGCCCCTCGTGCTGCGCCCGCAGTCCGGGCAAAATGGCCCGATGGACACGTCCAAGCAGGAAATCGCCGCTTCCGCGGCCCGCCTCGTGGTCGAGGAAGGGCTCGAATACGGCCCCGCCAAGCGCCGCGCGCTGCGCGACCTGGGCCTGCCTTCGCGCACCTCGCTGCCCGGCAACGACGAGGTCGAGGCCGAGGTCCGGCAATACATCCAGCTGTTCTGCGCCGACACCCAGCCGGCCGAGCTCGCGGCCCTGCGCCTGCTGGCGCTCGAGTGGATGGAGCGCATGGCGCAGTTCCGCCCGCACGTCGGCGGCGCGGTCTGGCACGGCACCGCGACCCGGCTGTCGGACATCTACATCCAGCTCTTCTGCGACGATTCGAAGTCGGCGGAAATCGCGCTCATCGACCATCACGTCGACTACGAGCCGCGCATGGTCACCGGTTTCCATGGCGAGCAGGTCGAGGCGCTGAGCGTGCACGCGATGAGCCGCGCGCTGGGCGAGGAAATCGGCGTGCACCTGCTGGTCTACGACCTCGACGACCTGCGCGGCGCGCTCAAGCACGACAGCCAGGGCCGCGTGCCGCGCGGCAACATGGCGGCGCTGCGGCGCCTGATGGAACACAAGGAAGAGGACAAGGAATGAGTTCGACCCGGCGCACCTGGCTGTTCGGTGGCGTGGCTGCCGCGGCGGCGCTCGCCGGCGCCGGCGGCGGCCTCTGGTGGGAGCGGCGTGGCGCCGCGGCCAACGACGGCACGCTCGACGCCAGCTTCTGGAGCCAGCGCTTCGACCGGCCCGATGGCGGCGAGATGGTGGTCGAGCAACTGCGCGGCAAGCCGCTGCTGGTCAACTTCTGGGCCACCTGGTGTCCGCCTTGCGTCGAGGAAATGCCGCTGATCGATGCTTTCTTCAGGGAACATGGCGGCAACGGCCTGCAAGTCGTCGGTTTGGCGATCGACCAGCCCAGCTCGGTGCGCAAGTTCCTGGCCAAGACGCCGGTCAGCTATCCGATCGGGCTGGCCGGCCTGCAAGGCACCGAGTTGATCAAGCAACTCGGCAACACCGAGGGCGGCCTGCCCTTCACGCTGATGGTCGACGCCGACGGCATTGTTGCAGCGCGTAAAATGGGCAAGCTCGACACTGCCGATCTCCAGGCATGGCGGCGGGCCTAGTTCACCGCTAGAATCCAGCCGCACAAATCGCGCTGTATGACACTGTTGGCGTTGATACGCCGAAGTAAGCCGATTTTCGGACAATTTAAATTCAAAAACCGGCACGCCCGGCGCCTGGAGCCCCATGGATCTACGCAAGCTGAAGACACTGATCGACCTGGTGTCCGAATCGAACATTTCCGAACTCGAAATCACGGAGACCGAAGGCAAGGTCCGCATCGTCAAGGGCGGCATCGCCGCGCCCGTGCAGTACGTGCAGACGATGGCAGCACCGGCCGGCCAACCGCAGCCCCTGGCGGCCGCGCCCGCCACCGCCGCTGCGACCAGCGCCGCACCCGCGGCGCCGGCCGCCGCGAGCGGCCACGCGATCAAGTCGCCGATGGTCGGCACCTTCTATCGCTCGTCCAGCCCGGGCGCACCGGCCTTCGTCGAGGTCGGCAGCCAGGTCAAGGAAGGCGACACCGTCTGCATCATCGAGGCGATGAAGATCCTCAATGAAATCGAAGCCGACAAGTCCGGCACCGTCACCCAGATCCTCGGCGAGAACGGGCAAGCGGTCGAATACGGCCAGCCTCTGTTCATCATCGAGTGACCATGTTCAAGAAGATACTGATCGCCAACAGAGGAGAGATCGCACTGCGCATCCAGCGCGCCTGCAGCGAACTCGGCATCAAGGCGGTGATGGTCTATTCGGAAGCCGACCGCGACGCCAAGTACGTCAAGCTGGCCGAGGAAGCGGTCTGCATCGGCCCGGCGCCTTCGTCGCAGAGCTACCTCAACATGCCGGCGATCATCTCGGCGGCCGAAGTCACCGATTCGGAAGCGATCCATCCGGGCTACGGCTTCCTCAGCGAGAACGCGAATTTCGCCGAACGGGTGGAGCAGAGCGGCTTCCAGTTCATCGGCCCGACGCCCGAATCGATCCGCATCATGGGCGACAAGGTCTCGGCCAAGCAGGCCATGATCAAGGCCGGCGTGCCTTGCGTGCCGGGCTCCGAAGGCGAACTGTCGGACGACGCCAACACCAACAAGCGCATCGCCCGGGCGATCGGCTACCCGGTGATCATCAAGGCCGCCGGCGGCGGTGGCGGCCGCGGCATGCGCGTGGTGCACACCGAAGCGGCGCTGGTCAACGCGATCCAGATGACCAAGGCGGAGGCCGGCGCGGCCTTCAACAACGCGGCGGTCTACATGGAGAAATTCCTCCAGAACCCGCGGCACATCGAGATCCAGATCCTCGCCGACAAGCACAAGAACGCGGTCTACCTGGGCGAGCGCGACTGCTCGATGCAGCGCCGCCACCAGAAGGTGATCGAGGAATCGCCGGCGCCGGGCATCCCGCGCAAGCTGATCGAGAAGATCGGCGAGCGCTGCACCGCCGCCTGCAAGAAGATCGGCTACCGCGGCGCCGGCACCTTCGAGTTCCTCTACGAGAACGGCGAGTTCTACTTCATCGAGATGAACACCCGCGTGCAGGTGGAGCATCCGGTGACCGAATTCACCACCGGCATCGACATCGTGCGCACCCAGATCATGGTCGCGGCCGGCGAGAAGCTGCCCTTCACGCAGCGGCAGATCGAGATGCGTGGCCACGCGATCGAGTGCCGCATCAATGCCGAGGACCCGTACAAGTTCACGCCATCGCCGGGCCGCATCACGATGTGGCATCCGCCGGGCGGCCCGGGCGTGCGGGTCGACTCGCACGTCTACACCAACTACTTCGTGCCGCCGAACTACGACTCGATGATCGGCAAGATCATCGTCTACGGCGACACCCGCGAGCAGGCGATGGCCCGCATGCGCACCGCCCTGAACGAGACCGTGATCGAAGGCATCCAGACCAACGTCCCGCTGCACCGCGAGCTCATGGTCGACGCCAACTTCATGAACGGCGGCACCAACATCCACTACCTGGAAGAGTGGCTCGCGGCCCACAAGCGCTGAGGTCGCCGTGCACGAACTCCGCCTGCTGGCCCCCGAAGACCTGGTCGAGACCGTCAGCGACGCGCTCGAGGCGCTCGACGCGCTGAGCGTCTCGGTCGAGGATGCCGACGCCCAGACCGACGCCGAGCAGGCGCTGTTCGGCGAGCCCGGCATGCCGCCGCCCAAGGACGGCTGGCAGCGCTCGCGGGTCATTGCGCTGTTCACCGCCGAGGCCGAGGCGCGCGAGGCCGCGACCCTGCTCGCGGCGCAGGACTTCTTCGCGCGCTGCCGCGTGATCGAACTGGCCGAGGTGGCCGAGCAGGACTGGGTGCGGCTGACGCAGTCGCAGTTCGCGCCGGTCGAGATCACGCCCGACTTCTGGATCGTGCCGACCTGGCACGAGCCGCCGGCGCAGGCGAAGCGGGTGATCCGGCTCGACCCGGGCCTGGCCTTCGGCACCGGCACCCATCCGACCACCCGCATGTGCCTGCGCTGGATCGCCGCGAGCGGCGGCCTGGCAGACCGACGCGTCCTCGACTATGGCTGCGGCTCCGGCATCCTCGCGATCGGCGCGGCCAAGTTCGGCGCGACGGACATCGACGCCGTCGACATCGACGAGGCCGCGGTCGGCTCGACCCGGCTGAACGCCGAGGCCAACCACGTCGCCCTGCGCGCCGGCCTGCCCGACGCGGTGTCCGGCCGCTACGAGGTGGTGCTGGCCAACATCCTGGCCACGCCGCTCAAGGTGCTGGCGCCGCTCTTGTGCGCGCAGGTCGCGCCGGGTGGCAGCCTGGTGCTGGCGGGCATCCTCGAGCGCCAGGCCGACGAGCTCAAGCAGGCCTACGCGCCGCATGCGACGCTCGAGGTCAGCGACAGCGAGGACGGCTGGATCCTGATGACCGCGAAGCTCTGACGCGCGCCCGAACGCGCGTCGAAAGCGAAGGGCCGACCCTACAATCGTCGCCCATGTCCCTGGTCACCCGCTGCCCCGCCTGTGGCACCACGTTCAAGGTGGTGCGTGACCAGCTTCGCATCTCCGACGGCTGGGTCCGTTGCGGCCGGTGCAGCGAGGTCTTCGACGCCACGCTGGACCTGAGCGATTCGTCGGAGCCGGCGCCGGGATCCTCGCCGTCGCCGTCGTCGCCGCCTTCCGAATCCATCGAGCCTTCCGAACCGCCGGCACCGCCCCCGCCTGCGGTCGATCCGCCTCCGCACGACGCGGCCACCGACGCGGCCATCGAAACCTGGGTCGAGCCCGACTTCTTCGACGACGAACTCGAGGAGCAGGCGCAACTGGATGCGCTCGAAGCAACGCCGCAGGTGCAGGCCGTGGAACCGCCAGCCGAACCGCCGGCCCCACCGACCGAGCCAGCCGAAGCCGACTCGCCGGATGACGCGCATGAAGCGCCCGAAGCGCAGGCCGTGCGCGAGGCGCACGAGGCGCATGTCTCGCGCGACCTGCAACCACTGCCGTCGACACCGTCCTTCCCGCTCGCCGAAGCCGGCGTCGCAGAGCCCGCTCCCTCGTTCAACCTCGGCTTCACCCACGAATCCTGGCCCGAGGCCGAGGCCCTGATGCTCAGCGACCACGGCCGCACTGCCGTCCGGCCGCCCGTGCCGCCGCCGCTGTCCTTCCCGCCGATCGAGCTGCGCCTGCCCACGGTCGACGGCGATGGCCGCGCGCCGCCGCCGGTTCTCGAGGAAACCAGCAACGTGCAACTGGCCAAGGCGCTGCGACGCGCTCACGTCAAGTCGGCCAAGATCGCCAAGGCGAAGTCGCGCGAGTTGCAGCAACAGCAGCCGGCGGCGGACATCGCGCCGCTGGTGCATGCGGCCAGCGAGGCCGACGGGTTGCCGGTGCGCGAGGCGGCGTCGTCCTCGCCGTCGTCGGGACCGCCAACCATCCCGCTGCCGCCGCCCTTCGCGGTCGATGCCCCGACGTTCCGGCAGCGCTTCGGCGGCCGCCGCACCTGGATCGCGCTCGCGGTGCTGGCCGCGCTGTTGTTGCTGCTGCAGGTGCTGCGCCAGGAGCGCGACCTGATCGTCGCGCGCCAGCCGGGTCTGCGTCCGCTGCTGTCGGGGCTGTGCCGGGTCAGCGGCTGCGAAGTGTCGGCGCTGCGGCAGATCAACGACATCAAGATCGACGGCGCCTCCTTCGCCCGCGAGAAGGTCGGCGACGGCTTCCAGCTCGACTTCACCTTGCGCAACGCCGCCAACGTGCCGCTGGCGATGCCGGCGATCGAGCTGTCGCTGTTCGACACGCAGGAGCGGGCGGTGGTGCGGCGGGTGCTGATGCCGACCGATTTCGCGGCACCTGCGGTGCTGCCGGCGGGCGCCGAGCGTGTCGCCTCGCTGTCGCTGCACCTCACCGGCCCGGAGGCGGCGTCGCTGCCGCCGGTGGTCGGCTTCAAGGTCGAAGCGCTCTACCCCTGAGCGGTGTCGACGCTTCTCTCTTTCTTCTCATCCAACCAGTGATCCATCCATGGCAGCAGTGATTTGCGGTTCCCTCGCGTTCGACACGATCATGACCTTCGAGGGTCGCTTCGCCGACCAGATCCTTCCCGATCAGTTGCACATCCTCAACGTGTCCTTCCTGGTGCCGGGCCTGCGGCGCGACTTCGGCGGCTGCGCCGGCAACATCGCCTACAGCCTGAATGCGCTCGGCGGCACGGCGCTGCCGATGGCGACGGTCGGCAGCGACGGCGCCGACTACCTGGAGCGGCTGCGCAGCCTCGGCATCAGCACCGAATTCGTCCGCCAGGTCGACGACAGCTTCACCGCCCAGGCGATGATCATGAACGACCGCGACAACAACCAGATCACGGCCTTCCATCCCGGCGCGATGCAGCAGGCGCACATCACCCAGGTGAGCGCACGCGGCGACATCAAGCTCGGCATCGTGGCGCCGGATGGGCGCGACGCGATGCTGCAGCACGCCGAGCAGTTCAAGGCCGCCGGCATTCCCTTCGTCTTCGATCCGGGCCAGGGGCTGCCGATGTTCGACGGCAAGGAACTGGGCCACTTCGTCGACCTCGCCAGTTGGGTGGTGGTCAACGACTACGAGGCCAAGATGCTGTCGCAGCGCACCGGCTGGAGCCTGGCCGAGATATCGCAGCGGGTTGAAGGGCTGGTGGTGACGCTGGCCGCCGAAGGCTGCGAGGTCTGGACCCGCGGCGTGCGCGAGCATGTGGCCGCGGTCACGCCGGCCGCGGTGGTCGAGCCCACCGGCTGCGGCGACGCCTGGCGCGGCGCGCTGCTGTTCGGCCTCGAGCAGGGCTGGCCGCTGGCGCGTTGCGCGGCGCTGGGCAATCACCTGGGCGCGCTCAAGATCGCGCAACGCGGGCCGCAGAACTACACGGTGGATCGCCAGGCGCTGGGGCTCTAGCCCCTCGGTCCATAGAAAAAAGCCCGACACCTCGCGGTGTCGGGCTTGTCGCCTTCTAGGCCACTGAGAGACTCAGGGCTTGCTGGCGGTCGGGAACGGCCAGGCGGCCTGCGGGTTCAGCGTCGTTTGCGCTGCAGGAGCAGGCGCTACGGCAGCAGGCTTCGCAGGTTCGGCCTTCTTCGCAGCAGGCTTCTTGGCAGCGGGCTTCTTCGCGGCTTTCTTGGCAGCGGCCTTCTTGGCCGGCGCCTTCTTGGCAGGAGCCTTCTTCGCGGGAGCCTTCTTGGCAGCGGCCTTCTTCGCCGGTGCCTTCTTGGCGGCTACCTTCTTCGCAGGCGCCTTCTTCGCTGCCGCCTTCTTGGCGGGGGCCTTCTTGGCAGCGGCCTTCTTCGCCGGTGCCTTCTTGGCGACGACCTTCTTGGCCGGAGCCTTCTTCGCCGCTACCTTCTTCGCCGGCGCCTTCTTGGCTGCTACCTTCTTGGCGGGAGCCTTCTTTGCCGGGGCCTTCTTTGCTGCGGCTTTCTTAGCCGGCGCTTTCTTTGCAGTTGCCATTTCTATTTCTCCTTGATCAAGTTGAAAAATCAACCTTTTGAAGCACTTCGCGCAAGTTGGAAAGCGCAAAGCGATCCATGGTGTTGGAAACGCATCCCAGCACCATGAACACCGACGCCTTCAACGTGCCGCACTCTTCGGTGCGGTGTGACGATGAAGGCAAATTTTTCAATCCCACGAGAGTGCACCACCCGATTGGTACTCGATCACGCGGGTTTCGAAGAAGTTGCGTTCCTTCTTCAGGTCGATCATCTCGCTCATCCACGGGAACGGGTTTTCCTCGTTCGGGAAGAGCGTCTCGAGGCCGATCTGCTGCGCGCGGCGGTTCGCGATGTAGCGCAGGTAGCCCTTGAACATGGAGGCGTTCATGCCGAGCACGCCGCGCGGCATGGTGTCTTCGGCGTACTTGTATTCGAGCTCGACCGCCTTCAGGAACAGGGCCTTGATCTCGGCCTTGAATTCGGGCGTCCAGAGGTTCGGGTTCTCGAGCTTGAGCTGGTTGATCAGGTCGATGCCGAAATTGCAGTGCATCGACTCGTCGCGCAGGATGTACTGGTACTGCTCGGCGGCACCGGTCATCTTGTTCTGGCGGCCGAGCGCGAGGATCTGCGTGAAGCCGACGTAGAAGAAGAGGCCTTCCATCAGGCAGGCGAAGACGATCAGCGACTTCAGGAGCGTCTGGTCGGTCTCGTGGGTGCCGGTGTGGAAGTGCGGGTCGCTGATGGCCTCGATGAACGGGATCAGGAACTGGTCCTTCTCGCGGATCGACGGCACCTCGTTGTAGGCGTTGAAGATCTCGCTCTCGTCCAGGCCGAGCGACTCGACGATGTACTGGTAGGCGTGGGTGTGGATCGCTTCCTCGAAGGCCTGGCGCAGCAGGAACTGCCGGCATTCGGGCGCCGTGATGTGGCGGTAGGTGCCCAGCACGATGTTGTTGGCGGCCAGCGAATCGGCGGTCACGAAGAAGCCGAGGTTGCGCTTGACGATGCGGCGCTCGTCTTCGGTGAGGCCGTTCGGGTCCTTCCACAACGCGATGTCGCGCGTCATGTTCACTTCCTGCGGCATCCAGTGGTTGGCGCAGGTGGCGAGGTACTTCTCCCAGGCCCACTTGTACTTGAAGGGCACCAGCTGGTTGACGTCGGTCTGGCCGTTGATGATGCGCTTGTCGGATGCCTTGACGCGGCGCGCGACCGGTGCGACCGCGGCAGCGGTCGGCGTGGACGGCACGGAGAAGGTGGAGGGCGCAATTTGCGAAGTCGGGAACTCCGGCGAGCGGGCGACTTGCGCGCCGCTGTTCGAGGGTTGCCGCATGCCTTGCTGCAGGTCCTTTGGCAAGGTGGGCTTGACTTCTTCGTCCCAGGTCAACATAGAAAAATCCAATGCTCAAATTATGTGAGCAACGATGTGAGTTGCAAAGTGCTCGTTCACATCGCGCTTCAATTATCTCTTCGTTATGTTGTTCACATGCATCGCAATCTTGTCAGGCGATGCCGCGAACACGCACACGCATCACGCCGACATCACTGGCACGCTTCGCAGGTCGGGTCGTCGACACCGCAGAACGCGATGTCGGTGGCGGGCACTGCAGCCAGTTGCGCTTGCGCCGCGCGTGCCGCCGCTTCGAGTGCGCTCATGCCCGACGACGCATCGCCGCTGCCGGAGGACACCGCGTTGAGTCGACCCGATTGCACCGTCGACTTCTCGGCGTGCGTCGCGCTCTGCGTGCGCAGGTAGTAGGTGGTCTTCAGGCCGCGCAGCCATGCGAGCTTGTAGGTGTCGTCGAGCTTCTTGCCCGAGGCGCCGGCCATGTAGATGTTGAGCGACTGCGCCTGGTCGATCCACTTCTGGCGGCGCGCCGCGGCCTCGACCAGCCAGGTGGTCTCGACCTCGAAGGCGGTGGCGTAGAGCGCCTTGACGTCCTGCGGCACGCGGTCGATCGGGCGCAGCGATCCGTCGAAGTGTTTCAGGTCCATCACCATCACGTCGTCCCAGAGGCCCAGGCGCTTGAGGTCGCGCACCAGGTAGTGGTTGATGACCGTGAATTCGCCCGACAGGTTCGACTTGACCGACAGGTTGCCGAAGCAGGGCTCGATCGAGGCGTCGACGCCGATGATGTTGGAGATGGTGGCGGTCGGCGCGATCGCGACGCAGTTGGAGTTGCGCATGCCGTCGGCCTTGATCTTGGCGCGCAGCGCGTCCCAGTCGAGGGTGGCCGAGCGGTCGACCTCGATGTAGCCGCCGCGGGCCTTCTCGAGCAGGTCGAGCGTGTCGAGCGGCAGCACGCCCTTGTCCCACAGCGAGCCCTTGAAGGACGAATACTTGCCGCGCTCGCGGGCCAGCTCGGTGGAGGCCCAGTAGGCGTGGTAGCAGATGGCTTCCATCGACTCGTCGGCGAACTGCACCGCTTCCTGCGAGGCGTAGGGAATGCGCAGCTCGTACAGCGAATCCTGGAAGCCCATCAGGCCGAGTCCGACCGGGCGGTGGCGCAGGTTGGAGTCGCGCGCCTTCTTGACCGCGTAGTAGTTGATGTCGATCACGTTGTCGAGCATGCGCATCGCGGTGGAAATGGTGCGCTGGAGCTTGGCCTGGTCGACCTTGCCGTCCTTCAGGTGCTGCAGCAGGTTGACCGAGCCGAGGTTGCAGACCGCGGTTTCGGTGTCGCTGGTGTTGAGCGTGATCTCGGTGCACAGGTTCGACGAATGGACCACGCCGGTGTGCTGCTGCGGCGAGCGCACGTTGCAGGCGTCCTTGAAGGTGATCCAGGGATGGCCGGTCTCGAACAGCATCGTCAGCATCTTGCGCCACAGGTCGGAGGCCTGGACGGTGCGGCTCGGCGTGATCTCGCCGCGGGCGGCCTTCTCTTCGTAGGCGACGTAGGCGGTCTCGAAGTCGCTGCCGAACTTGTCGTGCAGGTCGGGCACGTTGGACGGCGAGAACAGCGTCCAGCTGCCCTTTTCCATCACGCGGCGCATGAACAGGTCGGGGATCCAGTTGGCCGTGTTCATGTCGTGGGTGCGGCGGCGGTCGTCGCCGGTGTTCTTGCGCAGCTCCAGGAATTCCTCGATGTCGAGGTGCCAGCTTTCCAGGTAGGTGCAGACCGCGCCCTTGCGCTTGCCGCCCTGGTTGACCGCCACCGCGGTGTCGTTGACCACCTTCAGGAAGGGCACGACGCCCTGCGATTCGCCGTTGGTGCCCTTGATGTGGCTGCCGAGCGCGCGCACGCGGGTCCAGTCGTTGCCCAGGCCGCCGGCGAACTTCGACAGCAGCGCGTTTTCCTTGATCGACTCGTAGATGCCGTCGAGGTCGTCGGGCACGGTCGTGAGGTAGCAGCTCGACAGCTGCGAGCGCAGGGTGCCGCTGTTGAAGAGCGTCGGGGTGCTCGACATGAAGTCGAAGGAGGACATGACCTCGTAGAACTCGATCGCGCGGGCTTCGCGGTCGATCTCGTTGAGCGACAGGCCCATGGCGACGCGCATGAAGAAGGCCTGCGGCAGCTCGATGCGCGACTTGCGCACGTGCAGGAAGTAGCGGTCGTACAAGGTCTGCAGGCCGAGGTAGTCGAACTGCAGGTCGCGCTCGGGCTTGAGGGCGGCGCCCAGGCGGGCCAGGTCGAACTGCTGCAGCTTCTCGTCGAGCAGCTCGTTGTCGATGCCCTTCTTGATGAACTGCGGGAAGTAGTCGGCGTAGGCCTGGGCGCGCTCGGCCAGCGGCACTTCGCGGCCGATGACTTCCTTGAAGATCGTGTGCAGCAGCAGGCGCGCGGTGGCGAAGGTGTAGTCGGGGTCCTTCTCGATCAGCGTGCGGGCGGCCAGGATGGACGCCTTGTAGACCTCGTCGAGCGGCACGCCGTCGTACAGGTTGCGCATGGTCTCGGCCTGGATCGGCGCGGCCGTGATGCTGTCGCCGAGGCCGACGCAGGCGGATTCGATCAGGCCGGCCAGTTCGTTCAGGTCGAGCGCGACGCGCTCGCCGCGGTCCAGCACGTGCAGGGTCGGCGCCACCGGCGCGGTGGCCTCGACCTGCTTGCTGCGCTCCTGCGAGCGGCGTTCGCGGTAGAGCACGTAGGCGCGGGCGATCTCGTGATGGCCGCCGCGCATCAGGCCGAGCTCGACCTGGTCCTGCACGTCCTCGATGTGGAAGGTGCCGCCGCCGGGACGCGAACGCACCATCGCGCGGACCACGGCCTGGGTCAGCGTGTCGACCGTCTCGCGCACGCTGGCCGAGGCCGCGCCCTGGGTGCCGTGCACGGCCAGGAAGGCCTTCATCATCGCGATCGCGATCTTGTTCGGCTCGAACGGAACCACGGCGCCGTTGCGGCGAATGATCTGGTAGTTGGCGAGCGCGTTGCCGGCGGGCGAACCGGCGACGTCGCGCTGCGGCGACTGCGTGCCGGTGCCGGCGACGGTGCGGGTGGCGGAGGGGTTGTTCAGGGCTGTTTGCATGCGATCCTCAGATGGGAATTCTTGTTGGGTACAGGGCGGTTGCGGCCGGTGTTCCGGGCGTCGATGCGGTGTTCGACGCCGGGTGGGAGACACTATATCTAGGGTCTGACAGGTCTACAACCCACTATATGTAGTGTTTTCCAGGAAAAACAACGGTGCGATTTCGTGGTGATGGACGGCCCGACCGCGACATAGCCGCACCAGCATTGCCACAAGGTAGCGCGGCCCTGAAACCACGCGCGTTTGCGGGCGTTTTGGGCTTGCAGGCCGCATGGTTGCTGCATCCGGGTCGCGACGCCGCCGGCGCTTCGCCGTTGCGATCTCGACGCATCGCAGGCGCGCGTGCGATTGAAAAAATTCAGCGAGAAGTGACGCGCGCGGGGAACATCGCCGCGTCCCAGCCGAGCGTTTCGCCGAGCAGCGGCCAGTCGAAACCCGGCCCCGGATCGAGCTTCCGTCCCGGCGCGATGTGCTCGTGGCCGGCGATGTGTGCGATCGGGTAGCGCTGCGCGATGGCCGGGCAGAGGCTGGCCAGGGTCTCGTACTGCGCGGCCTCGAAGCGCTCGCCTTCGAGGCCTTCCAGCTCGATGCCGATCGAGTCGTCATTGCAGTTCGCACGACCGCGCCAGGACGAAGCGCCGGCATGCCAGGCCCGCGCGTCGCCGCTCACGAACTGCCACAGCTCGCCGTTGCGGCGCACGTAGAAGTGGGCCGACACTTCGAGCCCGCGCAAGGTCCCGAAATACGGATGCGCGTCCCAGTCGAGCCGGTTGGTGAAGAGCCGCTGTACCTCGTCGCCGCCGTAGCGGCCAGGCGGCAGGCTGATCGAGTGCAACACGATCAGGTCGATGCGGGCGGCGGGCGGGCGCGGCCCGAAGTTGGGCGAATCGAGCCGGCGCGCGAAGCGGTACCAGCCGTCCTGCCAGAGGCCGTCGACGTCGCCGGATTCAGTCGTCGGCACCGAGGCCATGGGCGTCGTCGCCGTTCGGCGTGGCGATGCCGAGCCGGGCGATGCGGTAGCGGATCTGGCGCAGGCTCAGGCCGAGGCGTGCCGCGGCGGCGGTGCGGTTGAAGCCGGTTTCCTGCAGCGCACGCACCAGGATCTCGCGCTCCTGCTGGTCGAGGTAGCCCTGCAGGTCGTTCGGCACCGTGGTCGGTGCCTTGGCCGGCGCCGTCGGCGCGAGCAGCACCGCGGCGACGGGCGCGGTATCGGTCGCGACCGCGGGCGGCGCGAAGGGCGCCGAAGCCGCGGCCATCGGCTCGCCCACCGGCGCGCTGCCGTCGAAGTCCAGATGCAGCATGTCGCCGTCGCTCAGCGCGACCGCGCGGTGCAGCAGGTTCTCGAGTTCGCGCACGTTGCCGTGCAGCGGATGCTCGGACAGCCGGCGCAGCACGTCGGCCGACAGCGTCGGCACCGGCATGCCGGCATCGCGCGCGATGCGGGCGAGCAGCGCCCGGCACAGCGCCGGCAGGTCGCCGCGGCGGTCGCGCAGCGCCGGCACCGCGATCTCGATCACGTTGAGGCGGTAGAAGAGGTCCTGCCGGAAACGGCTGGCCTGCACCTCGGCCTGCAGGTCCTTGTGGGTGGCGCTGACGATGCGCACGTCGACCGCGTCTTCCTGGGTCGAGCCGATCGGCCGCACGCTGCGTTCCTGGATCGCGCGCAGCAGCTTGGACTGCATCGCCAGCGGGAGGTCGCCGATCTCGTCGAGGAAGAGGGTGCCGCCGCGCGCCGCCTGGAAGTAGCCGTCGCGGTCCTGCGAGGAACCGGTGTAGGAGCCCTTGCGGGCGCCGAAGAACTCGGCCTCCAGCAGGTTCTCGGGAATGGCGCCGCAGTTGACCGCGACGAAGGGGCCGTCGCTGCGCTGGCTGCATTCGTGCACCGCCCGCGCGACCAGTTCCTTGCCCGTGCCCGATTCGCCGCGCACCAGCACCGGCGCCATGCCGCGCGCCACCTTGGCGATGCGGGCCTTGACCAGCCGCATCGGCTCGGAGTCGCCGACCAGCCGCGCCAGCGCGGCCGCGCCGCTGCTGCCGACCGTGGTCGCGAGCCTGGCGATGTCGTCCTGGCGGTCCTCGCCGCGCTCGTCCTGGCGACCGTCGTTGCGGTCCTCGGACGGCGGCGGCGCCTTCACGCTCGCCAGCTGCGCGGTGGCCTGCACCGCCGAGGCGACCACGGCGCGGAACTGCTTGAGGTCGACCGGCTTGGTGAGGTAGTCGAAGGCGCCGGCCTTCAGCGCCTCGACCGCGTTCTCGGCCGAGCCGTAGGCGGTCATGACGACGCAGCGCTCGCCGCGCTGGTCCTGCTGGATGCGCTGCAGGATCTCCATGCCGAGGCCGTCGGGCAGTCGCATGTCGGTGATCACCGCGTCGAAGCGATCGGCGTCGAGGTGCTTGCGGGCTTCGGCGACGCTGCCGGCCGCCTCGACCCGGTAGCCCTCGCGCAGCAGGGTCAGTTCGTAGAGCGTGCGCAGGTCGGGTTCGTCGTCGACCACCAGGATGCGGGCCGGCTGCGTGGAGGTGGGAGGAGTGCTCACGGCCGCTATTGTGTCAGCCGGGTTTCGGCGGCTGCAAACGCGACGAAGAACTCGTTGCCCTCCGGACCATCGGCCGTGAGCGACCGGCGTTCGTAGCCGATGGCGGCGCCGTGGCGTTCGCACAGCTCGCGGCACAGGAAGAGGCCCAGGCCGCTGGAGCGGCTCTCCGACGAGAAGAAGGGCTCGAACAGATGCCGCTGCACCGCGGGTTCGAGCGGCGCGCCGTCGCTCCATATCTCGAGGCTGGCACGGCCGGCGGCATCGAGCCGGGTGCTGACCTGGATCGAGCCGTCGCGGTCGCCGGCGTAGCGGGCCGCGTTGTCGAGCAGGTTGACCAGGATGCGGCGCAGATGCTCGGCGTCGAAGCGCACCAGGCTGTCGTCGGCCTGCAGCGCCAGCAGCACGCCCTGGCGCTGCACGTGCTGCACCCATTCCTGCGCCAGTCGGCGCACCGTGCTGTCGAGCTCGACCACTTCGCCCAGCGGCAGCAGGCGCTGCTGGCGGGCGCGGGCGACGTCGAGCACGTCGTCGACGATGCGCGCCAGGCGCTGCGCGTTCTGCTGCACCATGGTCGTCAGCTGGCGATGCGCCGGGTCGACCAGGTCCTCGGCCAGCAGCGCGCTGGCCTGCGTGATGGCGGCGAGCGGATTGCGGATCTCGTGCGCCACCGCGGCCGACATGCGGCCCATCGCGGCCAGCTTCTCGGTGCGGATGCGGGCTTCCAGTTCGCGCAGGTCCTGCAGGAACATGACGCACAGGCTTTCGGACTGGCGCCCGCGCGCCTGGGTCAGCCGGGTGCGCACCCGCACCTCGCGGGCCGCGCCCTGCAGCTGCGCGACCGGGATCTCCTTGGACTGCGAGGTCCGCCGCAGGAAGGTCTGGCGCGCCAGCGCGGCCAGCGGCACCCAGGCCGGCTGGGCGCCGAGCGCGAAGGGCAGTTCGAGCTCGGCCAGGCCTTGCCCGAGGATCTCGTCGGCGGCCGGATTGGCGGCATGCACCCGGCCGTCGAGATCGATCACCAGCACGCCTTCTGCAAGGGTCTCGATCACCAGGTCGTTGACCAGCGCGTGCATCTGCGCGGTGCTGCGGTTGCGCTGGGCCAGCGCTTCCTCGCGGGTCAGCCGGCGCGCCATCTCGTGGGCCAGCAGCGCGACCACGAAGAGGCCGGTGCCGGTCAAGGCCGCCTGCACGAAGCGCGGCGAGCTGTCGGCACCCGGCTGCTGCAGCCAGGAGAAGCTCGCGTAGCCCAGCAGCAGCAAGGTCGCCGCGGCGGTGGTGCCGAGGCCGACCAGCCCGGTGCCGAGCACCGCGCCCATCAGCACCGGCAGCGCGAAGAGCGGCGTGTAGTTGACGTTGCCGACCTGCATCAGCTGCAGCGCGGTGAAGACGATCAGGTCGATCCCGATGGTCTTGGTCCAGGTGGCGCCGAAGCCGCGGATCGGCTGGAACGGCGCGTAGCGCAGCGCCAGCAGGGTCGCCACCAGGTAGCCCGCCGACAGCGCGATCGCCAGCGGCGGCGCCGCGAGGCCGAGCACGAAGCCCACCGCCTGCAGCAGCAGCAGCACCGCCGCGACGAAGCTGCGCGCGGTCATGAAGCCGCGCCACAGGCGCAGCAGCGCGGTGCTCTCGCTGCTGAATTTCTCGAGCGAACTCCAGTCCGTCGCGGGCTCGATGCGGGACCAGAGCGAGGCGGTCATGCCGCGCCGGCGCGCCGGTGGGCGGCGCTGCAGAAGACGCCGCCGGGCCCGGGCAGCGCATCGGCCGCCGGCAGGTGCAGGCCGCAGTGGGCGCAGCGCACCATCGCCTGCGGCGGGCCGA
>NZ_LMUW01000166.1 GCF_009765735.1 Xenophilus sp. L33 | reverse complement strand
ACGCCCAGGGCCGCATAGTGGGCCACCGCCGCCTCCAGGAACGCCACGGCCGAGCCTTTGCGCTCATCGACGTGCATCTGCACGAAGCCCGCTCGCGAGTGGTCGTCAATGGCCACGTGAGCGAACTCCCAGCCGGCGCCGTCCACGGAGTCGCGCCGATCGCCAGTCACGCGGTGGCTGGGGCGCACGATGCGCCCGAGCTTCTTGGTGTCCATGTGCAGCAGCTCGCCGGGCGCTTCGCGCTCGTAGCGCACGAGCGGTGCCACCGGATCGAGCGCCTTGAGACTGGGGACAAGCCCTGGCGAGCGAGAAAGCGACTCACCGTGGCAACGCTGCGCCCGACGATGCCGGCAATGCGTCGCATTGGCATGCGCGAGCGGCGCAGTTGCTCGATGCGCTCGCACAGCGCGCAGTCCAGATTCGTGCGGGTCTTGGCAGGTCGGGAGCTGCGGTCTTGCAGGGCTTGAAGACCTCCATCATCGAAGCGCTTGAGCCACTTGCGAGCGGTGCGCGGGCTGATGCCGGCAGCCTCGGCTGCCGGCATCAGCCCCATGGCGGCAATACGTTCGATGAGCAACTTGCGGCCTTCGAAGGTCAATCTGGCATTCTTATGGCTGTTCATCCGGCGGGATCTCTCTGTGAACTTGAAGTGTGGTAACTCCAGTTTCCCAGACCTGTCCGGGTGAACAACCTATTGAAACATCACA
>NZ_LMUW01000165.1 GCF_009765735.1 Xenophilus sp. L33 | reverse complement strand
CCTGCGCGAGGGCGTCACGGTGCGCCGCTTCCCGCCGGGCGCCGCGCCGGTCACGCCGGCGGCGGTGCAGCCGGGCGACCCGCTGGCGATCCTCTACACCTCCGGCACCACCGGCCCGGCCAAGGGCGTGGTCTGCCCCCATGCGCAATACCACTGGTGGGGCGTCAACAGCGCCGAGGTGCTCGGCGTCGGGGCCGACGACGTGCTGTGCAGCACCTTGCCGCTCTTCCACATCAACGCGCTCAACACCTTCGCGCAGGCCGCGATCATGGGCAGCGAGGTGGTCTTCGAATCGCGCTTCTCGGCCTCGGGCTTCTGGCCCTCGATGCAGGCCTGCGGCGCCACCGTGGTCTACCTGCTCGGCGCCATGGTGCCGATCCTGCTGGCCCAGCCCGAAGGCGCGCAGGAGCGCGCGCACCGGGTGCGCGTCGGCCTCGGCCCGGGCGTGCCGGCCGCCGCCGGCGCCGCCTTCCTGGCGCGCACCGGCGTGCGCCTCTTCGAAGGCTACGGCTCGACCGAGACCAACTTCGTGATCGCCACCACGCCCGACTCGCCGCGCGGCGGCGTCATGGGCTGGCTGCGCGCCGGCTTCCAGGCGCGGGTCGCGGACGCCGACGACGCCGAGCTGCCGCCCGGCGAGGCCGGCGAACTGCTGCTGCGCGCCGACGACCCCTTCGCCTTCGCCAGCGGCTACTTCGGCATGCCCGAGAAGACGATCGAGGCCTGGCGCAACCTCTGGTTCCACACCGGCGACCGGGTGGTGCGCGACGCCGACGGCGCCTTCCGCTTCATCGACCGCATCAAGGACGCGATCCGCCGGCGCGGCGAGAACATCTCCTCCTTCGAGGTCGAGCAGGTGCTGCTGAGCCATCCGGGGGTCGCCTCCTGCGCGGTCTTCCCGGTGCGCTCCGAGCTGGCCGAGGACGAGGTGATGGCCTCGCTGGTGGCGCGCGCCGACCGCGCCATCGATCCGGCCGAGCTGATCCTGTTCTGCGAAGCGCGCCTGCCCTACTTCGCGGTGCCGCGCTACATCGACCTCCTGGACGACCTGCCGCGCACCGAGAACGGCAAGGTCCAGAAATTCAAGCTGCGCGAGCGCGGCGTCGGCCCCTCAACCTGGGACCGGCGGCCGGCGGGGCGCGGCGCCTCCACACGGAACACGCCATGAGCAACATCCTTCAAGACCGCCACGTCGTCGTCACCGGCGCCGCCCGCGGCATCGGCGCCGAGATCGCCCGCACCCTCGCCGCGCAGGGCGCCCGCATCGGCCTCGTCGGCCGCGACGCCGCCGCCCTGCAAAAGACGCGCGACGCCTTGCCCGGCAGCGGCCATGCGGTCGCCGCCGCCGATGTGGCCGATGCCGACTCGGTGCGCGCCGCCTTCGAGGCGCTGCGCGCCGCCTGCGGGCCGGTCGCGGTGCTGGTCAACAACGCCGGCCAGGCCGAGAGCGCGCCCTTCATGAAGACCTCCGTCGACCTCTGGCAGCGCATGCTGGCGGTCAACCTCACCGGCAGCTTCCTGTGCGCGCAGGCGGCGCTGCCGGACATGCTGGAGGCCGGCTGGGGCCGCATCGTCAACATCGCCAGCACCGCGGGGCAGAAGGGCTATGCCTACGTCGCCGCCTACAGCGCGGCCAAGCACGGCGTGATCGGGCTGACCCGCTCGCTGGCGCTGGAGGTGGCGCGCAAGGGCATCACGGTCAACGCGGTCTGCCCGGGCTACACCGACACCGACATCCTGCGCAACAGCGTGGCCAACGTGGTCGGCAAGACCGGCCGCAGCGAGAGCGAGGCGCTGGCCGAGTTCGCCTCGGTCAATCCGCAGCGGCGCATCGTGCAGCCGGCCGAGGTGGCCGACGCCGTGCTGTGGCTGTGCGGGCCGGGCGCGGCTTCGGTGACCGGGCAGTCGGTCTCGGTCTCGGGTGGCGAGGTGATGTGACGGCAGGCCGTGTTCCCGCCGCCAGCGACCCGTCGCACGCGGCGCTGAGCGATGCCGAGGAACTCGGCCACGAGGCGCGCGCCGGCGACGACGACCACGCGGTGCTGCGCCTCTGGCTGCGCCTGCTTGCCAGCACCACGCAGATCGAGGCCGAGATCCGCAAGCGCCTGCGCGAGCGCTTCGGCATCACGCTGGCGCGCTTCGACTACATGGCGCAGCTCTACCGCTACCGCGAGGGGCTGAAGATGCGCGTGCTGTCGCGCTACCTGATGGTGACCGGCGGCAACGTCACCGGCCTCACCGACGAGCTGGAGCGCGAGGGCGTGGTGCAGCGAAGCGCCAGCCCGGACGACCGGCGCGCCTGGATCCTGAGCCTCACGCCCAAGGGCCGGCGCAGCTTCGAGGCGATGGCCAAGGAGCACGAGCAGTGGATCCTCGAGCTGTTCTCCGGCCTCGACGGCAAGGCGGTGCGGCAGCTGCACAGCCAGCTCGGCCAGCTGCGGGTGCATGTGATGCGCAGCGACCCGCCGTAGCGCTTCGAGGCGGCACCTTGTCGGCCGAAAGTCAGGCAACGCGGCGTATCATCATGTAACACGCGGCCGCGATCCCTTGCGACTTTTTCTCGCTTCATGCGGCGCGTCAACGAGACACGCGACATGAACAAGGAACGAATCACCGCCGCCGAGATGGCGCCGTCGTCGGAAGACGCTGCCGAGCGCGCCGCCCGCCTGGCGCATGCCTTCACCGATCCCCGACCGAGCGTGGAGGAGCGCATGGCCAGCGGCAAGGCGCTGCGCGAGGCGGTGCCCCGCGCCAGCCATGCGGCCTTCGAGCGCCGGGCCGGCGTCGACCCGCTGCAGATCCTCGCGACCCAGGCCCTGACCCGGCTGCCGCAACTGGTGCCGGTGCGCCATGCGCGCATGCTGGCTTCGCCCTTCGCCTTCCTGCGCGGCTCGGCCGCGGTGATGGCCGCCGACCTGGCGCCGACGCCCACCACCGGCCTGCGGGTGCAGGCCTGCGGCGACATGCACGTGGCCAACTTCGGCGTCTTCGCCTCGGCCGAGCGGCAGCTGCTGTTCGCGATCAACGACTTCGACGAGACCCAGCCGGGGCCGTGGGAATGGGACGTCAAGCGGCTGGCGGCCAGCGCCTTCGTGGCCTCGCAGCATATCGGCGGCGATGCCGGCGAGCGCCAGGACGCAGCGCGCGCCGCGGTGTCGAGCTACCGCCAGCGCATGCGCCGCTACGCCGAGATGGGCGAGCTGGAGCTCTGGTACGACACCATCGACAGCGAACGCCTGCTCGATGCGCTGCCGCCGGCCCTGCGCAGCGCCGCCGGCGGCATCCTCGACAAGGCGCGCAAGCGCAACCACATGCAGGTGCTCGACAAGATGACCGACCTGGTGGACGACCAGCACCGCATCATCGAGCAGCGGCCCTTCGTGGTGCGCGAGCAGTGGACCTCCAACGGCCGGCCGATCGAGGAGGCGATGGGCTACTGCCTGGCCCAGTACCTCGATTCGCTGGCCCCCGAGCGCCGCCTGCTGCTCTCGCACTACCGGGTCATCGACGTGGTGCAGAAGGTGGTCGGCGTCGGCAGCGTCGGCACCCGCTGCTGGGTCATCCTGCTGCAGGGCCGCGACGAGGACGACCCGCTCTTCCTCCAATTCAAGGAAGCGCAGCCCTCGGTGCTGTCGCCCTACGCGGACGGCATCGACCTCGGCGGCGCGGTCAACCACGGCCGGCGCGTGGTGATGGGCCAGCGGCTGATCCAGGGTTCGCCCGACATCTTCCTCGGCTGGGGCGAGATCGACGGCGTGCACTTCTATATCCGCCAGCTGCGCGACATGAAGGGCGGCGTCGAGCTCGAACGCGGCGCGACATCGCCGCACGGCCTGGTCGAATACGCGCGCCTGTGCGGCTGGGCGCTGGCGCTGGCGCACGCCAAGTCGGGCGACGCGGCGGTGATCGGCGGCTACCTCGGCAAGTCGGACGTCTTCGACGACGCGCTGGTCGACTTCGCCGCGGCCTGCGCGGCGCAGAACAAGCTGGACCACGAGCGCTTCGCCTTGGCGGCCAAGCAAGGGGAGATCGAGGTGGCGGAGGTGCCGAGGTAGCGGACAGAACCGGCTTGAAGTCCAGCGTCGACTGTCACAACCTGCAGGAAGTGACGAAGTAAGGCTTGGACTCCTCTTTAGGCAGCGCCGCCGAAGTGGCGGGTGGCGCCTTTTTCGAAATACATCAGGAAAGATCCGATCTTGACTCTCCGACGCTGAATTCCTTCTGCCCCCAATTAGGCTCGGTCACCGCTCATCTCGAAAGGGCGGCAAAGAAGATCGATGGTGGGAACATACAGCAGCGAAGAAGGACTCTTGAAGTGGAAGCAAGGCATCGACCGAGCGGATAGCAATTGGGATGGCTGGGACTCGACGATCAAGTTGATGGTGTTCGAGTACAACCGCCACCTTCGTGACTCGCGGGCCTACCGTGACCTGGACTGGCGATGGATCAAGGTAATGCTCTGGACCGAATCGGGCCCATTCAACCCCGCCTGGAAGCAACAGCCCATGCAGATCGGCGTTCTGACCGATCAGGGATTGGGTGGCCTCCTGAATGGGCGCGAGGGTGGCGACCTCATCATTCCATCGACTCTTCGCTTCAATAGCAACACTGCGCGCGCAACGCCGCGGGACAACATTGCCGCAGGTGTCGGCTACTTGCTGATGCGAATGGCCGACTTCGGTTTCGAGACGCAATTGGACAAGGATGGCGTCATCTTTGAAGTCACTGTCCAGCGTGGCGACAAGGGACTCTCGGATGTGGCCAGGCGATGCGCCAGTACCGCCGACCTTCTTGCGAAGCTCAATCCCGGGGCAAGATTCATTCACGTCGGCGACGTGCTGAAGTGCCGCAAGGCGTCTGTGCAGAAGATCATCGTCGGCTGGAAACCATTCACCTCCACGATGATTGCGAAGCGCTACAACGCCAAGGATCCGAAGTATGCAGAGAAGCTGGAGTATGCGTTGGCGGCGATCAAGAGGAGGCAGCCATGAGATTGGCGTCTCTCGTGGTGCCGATCCTGATCGCAGGCGCTTCATGCTCGGCGTATGCGGATGCGCCCTGCGATGGCGTCTATCGCATGGAAGGTCCTTTTTGTCAGGGTGCCGCGTTCGTGCGCGAGAAGACCATCGAGTGGAACTCCTTCTATCGTTGCAAGGCGACGGCCTACGATGTCATCGACAGCCAACTGGAAGGCAAGGGGCGGCATGTTGCCTACAGTCGACGCGTCAAGGTCGACAAGGCCTGTCCCTTCAAGGTGATCCAGGTCTTCGAAGGCGCGCATCCTGGTTCCTGGGCTGTCGCCGGCTACGGTTCGGTGGAGGCCTACGAGAAGCGCAACGACATCGACTGGGTCCTGGCCGGCGGGAACAAGGAGAACCGTGCGGCGAGCATGTGCGGTGTGGTCTGGCCCGATCCCACGCCGGACAAGGCTTGCAATCTGCCGTTTGCAAGAGGCCATCGGTAGCCTTTCAGCTTCGCCCGGCGCAGGCGTCGAACGGGTATGGCGCAGAGGTAGTCGTCGTCCAGCAGGCGCGCCCGGGCTGCGGGCGTATCGGCCGTCGGAATGGTCGAGCAGGGCCCGTCGCACGCCGGCTCCTGGCCGACCATCCTCAGATTGCCGCCCGCTCCCGCAGCTCGCGCAGCCGCGCCGCGTCCAGCCCCAGTTCCGTCGCCAGCACCTCGGCGCTGTGCGCGCCCAGCATCGGCGAGGCCCGGTGCTCGACCGGCGTGCCGGAGAAGCGCAACGGGCTGCGCAGGCTCGGCACCTCGACGCCCCGGCCGTGCGGCAGCTTCAGGGCCAGTTCGCGATGGCGGGTCTGCGGGTCCTCGAAGACCTGCGCCATGTCGTTGATGGGGCCGCAGGGCACGCCGGCGGCCTCGAAGGCTTCCAGCAGTTCGGCCCGGCGGCGGCCGGCCAGCACCGGCTGCAGTTCGGCCCGCAGCGCGGCCCGGTTGGCGACGCGCGACGCGTTGCTGCGAAAGCGCGGGTCCTCGGTCCATTCGGGCCGCGCGAGCACCCGGCACAGCGCGGCGAACTGCCCGTTGTTGCCGGCCGCCAGGATCAGCTGGCCGTCGGCGCAGTCCATCACCTCCGACGGCGCGGCGATCGGGTTGGTGTTGCCCACGCGCGCCGGCACCTTGCCGCTCAGCAGGTAGCCGAGCGCCAGGTGGCCGTTGAGCGCCACCGAGGCATCGAGCATCGCGGCGTCGATCGACTGGCCTTCGCCGGTCGCGCGCCGGTGCATCAGCGCGCCCAGCACGCCGATGGCGGCGTAGAGGCCGGTGACCACGTCGGTGATCGGGATCGCGGTGCGCATCGCGCCGGCGCCGGCCGTGCCTTCGCCGTGGCCGCAGGTGCTCATCACGCCGGCCAGGCCCTGCAGGATGAAGTCATAGGCGGGCCGCGCGGCATAGGGGCCGCCCTGGCCGAAGCCGGTGACCGAGCAGTAGACGATGTCGGGCCGGAGCGCCCGGATGCTGGCTTCGTCGAGGCCGTACTTCGCGAGGCTGCCGACCTTGTAGTTCTCGACCACCACGTCGCAGCGCGCCGCCAGATCGCGCGCCAGCGCCGCGCCCTCGGCGCTCGCGATGTCGATCGTGACCGACCGCTTGCCGCGGTTGTAGGCCAGGTAGAGCGCCGAGTCGTTGCTGTCCGCGCCGTCGGCGTCGGGCAGGAAGGGTCCCATGCGGCGGGTGTCGTCGCCCTCGCCGGGCTTCTCGATCTTGTAGACCGTGGCCCCCATGTCGGCCAGGATCTGGGTGCACAGCGGGCCGGCGATGACCCGGGTCAGGTCCAGCACCTTCACGCCTTCGAGGATCGATGCCATCGCCTCACTCCAGCCGGATGTCGGCCTTCTTCACCACGTCGGCCCAACGCACCGCCTCGCTGCGGATGAAGGCGTCGAACTGGGCCGGCGTGCCGCCCACCGGCTCGATGCCGTAGTCGATCAGGCGCTGGCGCAGCTCGGGCGTGTCGAGCGCCTTCTGCAGCTCGGCCGAGAGCTTGTCGACGATCGCGTTCGGTGTCTTCGCCGGTGCCAGGAGGCCGATCCAGCTGCCGCCGGTCATGCCGGGATAGCCCGACTCGGCCATGGTCGGCACGTCCGGCGCGGTCGGCCAGCGCTTGGCGCTGGTCATCGCCAGCGCGCGCAGCTTGCCCGACTTGACCTGCGGCATCATGGTCTGCACCGAGTCGAAGATGACCGACACCTGGCCCGCGAACAAGTCCGGCAGCGCCGGCGCGATGCCCTTGTAAGGCACGTGCGTCATCGGTACGCCGATGGTCTGCGCGAACTGCTCGCCCACCAGGTGGGCGCCGGAGCCGTTGCCGCTGGAGGCGAAGGTCGCGCTCTGCGGATGGGCGCGGGCCCACTCCACGTAGCTCTTGAGGTCGGTCGGCGGCAGCGCCGCGCTCGACACCAGGAGCAGCGGGATCGCGCCGAATTCGCTGACCCCGCGCAGGTCGGTCAGCGGCGAGTAGCTCATCTTCGGATAGAGGCTCGGGTTGATCGCATGCGCGGCGACCACCACCAGCAGGGTGTAGCCGTCGGGCGCCGAGCGGGCCACGTAGGCAGAGCCGATCTGGCTGTTGGCGCCCGGCTGGTTCTCCACCACCACCGGCGTGCCGAGCCGGTCGGCCAGCTTCATCATCACCAGCCGTGTGACCGCGTCGGAGACGCCGCCGGGCGTGTAGGGCACGATGACCCGGATCGGCTTGGAGGGATAGGCCTCGTCGGCCCGCGCCGTGGGAGCGAGGCCGGCGAAGCCGCCGAGGGCGAGGGCCAGCGCGCCGATGCCGGCGGCCAGCAGGTTGCGGCGAAAAATCGATCTCATGTCGTTGTCTCCTTGTGTTGTTGAACCGAATGGCGTTCTTCGACCCAGCCGCGGCGGAGCCAGTCGCGCGGGATGCGCAGCGGGTGGTCGAGCAGCATCTGCGCGAAGGACTTGCCCAGCGGGTCGGAGCGCAGGCTGGCGACGCCGCCGCCGGCCAGCGCGCGATGCAGCACGAAGTTCATGGCCGAGAGGCCGGGCAGGTCGAAGCGCTCGACCTCGCCGGCCACCAGGTGCGCGAACCAGGCGCGCACCTGCGCCGCGCCGAGCTGCGCGCGCAGCAGCGGCAGGAACTCGGGCCGGCGGGCGATGACGCCGATGTTCTCGTCGTCGCCCTTGTCGCCGCTGCGGGCCCAGGCGAGGGCCACCAGCGGGACGGTGACGGCATCGGTGTCGGCATCGCCGAGCACGGCCTGCGATGCCTCTTGCGCGTCGCTCGGCCGGGCGGGCACCGGCGCCGAAGGCCGCGCGTCGAAGGACGCGAGCGGCACGTCCTCGCACTGCGCATCGAGCTGCACCTGCAGCGCGACCTCGGCCTTGGGCACCAGGAAGGAGAAGACCTTGATCACCGGCTGCACGTCGGCGCGGCCGGCGAAGGAGGAGCGGGTGCCGGGCCCCATCGAGGTGCCGGCCGACGCGCATTCGCGCTGCAGGAAGGCCAGGCCCTTCGGGTCGGCATGGCGCGTGGCGATGCGCAGCACCACCTCGCGGGTCGGCAGCGCGCGGGCCTGCGGCCCGTAGAGCGCCTCGCAGCCGAGCAGTTCGACCTCGGTGGCGCTGTAGTCGGCGAGGCCGCGCTGGCGCAGTTGCGCGCGCGTGCGGGCCAGCAGCGCGTCGGCGGTCTTGCGGGCCTTGGCGGGCGCGTCGATGCCGCGGATCGCCATCATCAGCTGCAGCTGGAAGCCGTCGCGCCAGGTGCCGTTGGCCTTGTAGGTGGCGGTCGGCGCATGGCCGCGGGCGCCGCTCACCTGCAGGCTCTCGGGCGAGCGCGCCTCGATGCGCACCTCGCAGAAGTCGCAGCTGACATCGGGCATCAGGTAGGCGGCCGGATCGCCGATCTCGTAGAGCACCTGCTCGGCGACCGCGCCGGGATGGACCAGGCCGCCGGTGCCCGCGGGCTTGCCGAGCACGAAGCTGCCGTCGGCCGCGCAGTCGATCACCGGGTAGCCGATGTTCGCCCAGTCGGGCACCTGCTCCCAGTCGGTGAAGAGGCCGCCGGTGGCCTGCGCGCCGCATTCGATCACGTGGCCGGCGAGGGTGCCGGCGGCGAGGCGGTCCCAGTCGTCCCAGCGCCAGTCGAATTCGTGGGCCAGCACGCCGAGCACCACCGCGCTGTCGACGCAGCGGCCGGTGACGACGATGTCGGCGCCGAGCGCCAGCGCCCGGGCGATGCCGCGGGCGCCGACATAGGCATTGGCCGAATAGAGCGCGGCCGGCGGCGCCTCGCCGCTGTGCATGTCGCGCAGGCCCTGCGCGCGCAGGCGCTCGAACTGCGGCATCAGGTCGTCGCCGGTCAGCACCGCGATGCGCGGCGCCAGCCCCTGCTGCCGCGCGACCTCGGCCAGCGCGTCGCGGCAGGCGAGCGGGTTCAGGCCGCCGGCGTTGGCGATGACGCGCACGCCGCGGGCGCAGATCGCCGCCAGGTTCGGTGCCATCGCGGCATGGACGAAGTCGGTGGCGTAGCCGAGCGACGGGTCCTTGGCGCGGGCCCGCGCGAGGATCGACATCGTGGTCTCGGCCAGGTAGTCGTAGACCAGGTATTGCAGGCCCGGGACTTCGAGCAGCTGCGGCGTGGCGATCGCCGAGTCGCCCCAGAAGCCGGAGGCGCCGCCGATGCGCACCGTGCGTTGCGCATCGCGGTTCATGCGGCCGCCTCGATGCGCAGCAGCAGCGCGCCCTGGCTCGACTGGCCGCCGGCCTGCACGCAGACCTCGGCCACGGTGCCGGCGATCGGCGCGGTCAGCGTGTGCTCCATCTTCATCGCCTCCAAGACCACCAGGCGCTGGCCGGCGGCGACGAGGTCGCCCGCGCGCACCGCGACCTCGGCGATGCGGCCGGTCAAGGGCGCGGTGACCGCGCCGCCGCCGCCTTCGGCGATGCGGCGCTTGCGGTCGTCGACGCGTGCCAGCCGCCAGGCGCGGCCGGCGTGGAACAGATGCACCGCGAGCGGCTCCAGGGCCAGGACGGCCCGCTCGTGGATGCCGTCGCAT
>NZ_LMUW01000164.1:35193-90354 GCF_009765735.1 Xenophilus sp. L33 | reverse complement strand
GGTCCGCGCCTCGCTGCTGCACACGCTGGCGCGGGTCGCCGCCGGTGGCTTGCCGGCGCAGCTGGTGGTGCCGGGCAGCCCGGCCAGCGGCGCACTGCTGCTGGACGTGGCGCGCGCCGCGGTCCAGTTGCGGCTCGGCAGCGAGGCGATCCTCTTCGTGCGGATGCGGCGCATGTGGAAAGGGTCGCAGGCGCGGGCCGAGGCGCTGTGTGCCGCCTTCGACCTGACCGCGGCCGAAGGTCGGGTGCTGGCCGCGCTGGCCAACGGCCAGTCGGCGGCGGAGCATGCCGAGGCCCATGGCGTCTCGGTGCACACGGTGCGCAAGCAGATCGCGGTGCTGCGCAGCAAGCTGGGCTACACCCGGCAGGTCGACATGATCCGCGCGGCGCTGGCCGCCATCTGAGGCTCCGTGGAACGACTATTGCATCGCAGGCGCGCGCCCACTGACAATCCGGCAACCTGAAGGAGACAAAGACATGGCGTCCTTGTTGGCTTGGATCGTGTTTGGCCTGCTGGCCGCGATCCAGATCGGCGGCCTGCCGGCGGAGGACGACCGCACCTGGTCGATCGTGCTGATCCTGCTCTACAGCCTGATCTGCGCGGACCTGCCTGATCGTCCGGATCATCGGCGCGATCCGGCAGACCGATGCCCAGCGCCTGGGCATGCCGCTGGCGCTGTGCCTGCTGGTGCTGATCGGCTGCGCCGTCTGGCTGCACCAGCCCGAGGGCAATCCGCACTGGACCGCCTCGGCGGTGGCGGCGGTCGGCTACTTTGCGGTCTCGCTGCTGGCGGTGCTCGGCGGCATCGTGGCCGCGCTGGTCATCTCGGCGCGACGCAAGGCCTTCCTGCGGCGCAAGCGCGCCTTGTCGGCGGCGCAGCAGCCGCTCGACCGGGACGGCCAGCCGATCGGGCCGCCGACGACCGCGTCCGGTGCGCCGCTCAGCCCGGATGCAAGACCGGCTTCCGAACGCGCCAGTTGAGCGGCCCGGCCGCGAACTTCTCCAACGTACAGGGCCGCCCGTGCTACCGGCCGAAGCCGGCGTGATGCCGATCGCGCCCGCTCAGCCTTCGTTCGCCGGATAGTCGGCGCCCAGCGTGGTCGCCTCCCAGGCGTCGAAGTCGCCGCGCATGAAATCGAGCTTCTTGCGCGCCGTCTCGAGCGCCAGCTTGCCCAGCAGCAGCCGCAGGGGCGGCTTGTCCGAGAGCGCGGCGTCGATGATCGCCTGTGCCGCGCGCACTGGGTCGCCGGCCTGATGGCCGCTGCGGGCGGCGGTCTGCTTGCGGCGCTCGCCGGCGGTGGCGTCGTAGGCCTCGATGCGCGTGGCCGACTGCTTGATCGACGGGCCGGCCCAGTTGGTCCGGAAGGGCCCCGGCTCGACGACCAGCACGCCGATGCCGAGCGGCGCGACCTCCAGCGCCAGCGATTCCGAGAGGCCCTCGACCGCGTACTTGGTCGCGTGGTAGTAGCCGCTCGCCGGAAAGCTGGCGATGCCGCCGATGGAGGACACGTTCACCACCAGGCCGCTCTTGTGCGCCCGCATCCCCGGCAGCACGGCCTTGGTCATGTCGACCAGGCCGAAGACGTTGGTCTCGAACATGGCACGCACCGCGGCGTCTTCGCCTTCCTCGATCGCGGCCAGGTAGCCGTAGCCGGCGTTGTTGACCAGCACGTCGATGCGGCCGAAGCGGTCCTGCGCCGCGGCCACGACCTGCGCGATCTGCTCGGGGCGGGTGACGTCCAGCTGTGCGACCAGCGCCCGGTCGCCGTGGCCTTCGGCGATGTCCTGGACCTGCTCGGGGTTGCGGGCGGTGACGACCGCGCGCCAGCCGCGCGCGAGCACCAGGCGGGCCAGCTCGCGGCCGAAGCCGGTCGAGCAGCCGGTGATCAGCCAGACGGGATCCGATTTGTTCATCATCGTGGAGGCTCCGTGGGGGAAATTGACGACGCAGCCTAATCCCGCCGCTCCGATCGCGCTGTAGGAGGGGTTCCGAATGCTTTTCAATAAATAATGCGAACCATTCGTATTATCATTGCCGTTTGCTTGAACCTTTTCGGAACTCCGTGATCGCTGTCCAATTTCCCCTGCGCTCCATCGCCTTCGGCTGCCTTTGTGCGCTCCTGACCCTGGCCGCCTCGGCCCAGACCGCAACGGTCACGCCCGCCGCGGCGACCGCGGACACCGCTTCCGGCACGTTGGCCACGGTCACCGTCGAATCCAGCGCAGACGCGTCCGCCGGCGGCCTGCCCAAGCCCTTCGCCGGCGGCCAGGTCGGCACCGGCAGCCGCATCGGCGTGCTGGGCAACCAGTCGATCATGGACACGCCGTTCCAGAGCACCAGTTACACCAGCCAGCTGATCCAGGACCAGCAGGCGCAGAGCGTGGCCGACGTGCTGCAGAACGATCCGTCGGTGCGCACCGCGCGCGGCTTCGGCAACTTCCAGGAGCTCTACGTCATCCGCGGCTTCCCGGTCTATTCGGACGACATCGGCTACAACGGCCTGTACGGCATGCTGCCGCGCCAGTACATCGCCTCGGAACTGTTCGAGCGGGTAGAAGTGTTCCGCGGCGCCAGCGCCTTCCTGAACGGCGCGGCGCCCGGCGGCAGCGGCCTCGGCGGCGCGATCAACCTGGTGCCCAAGCGCGCCTCCAACGATCCGCTCACGCAGGTCAGCGTCGGCGTGCAGAGCGGCGGCGAGGCCTCGGCCTCGGCCGACATCTCGCGGCGTTTCGGCCCGGACGAGAGCACCGGCATCCGGGTCAACGCGGTCAAGCGCGAAGGCAACGACGGCATCGACGACGAGAAGCGCGACCTCACCGCGGTCGGCGTCGGCCTCGACTGGCGCAGCCGCGACGTGCGCGTCTCGGCCGACATCGGCTACCAGGACTTCACGCTGAACAGCCCGCGCCCCAACGTCACGCCGGCCACCGGCCTGCCGATCCCGAGCGCGCCCGACGCGCAGAAGAACTTCGCCCAGCCCTGGACCTACGGCAAGGAGACCGACACCTTCGGCACCCTGCGCGCCGAATACGACATCAACGACCACCTGACCGGCTGGGTCGCCGGCGGCGTCCGCGAAGGCAAGGAATCGAACGTGGTCGCCAATCCGACGATCACCGACGCGCTCGGCAACACGGTGGCCTCGCGCTTCGACAACGTGCGCAAGGACAGCGTCAGCACCGGCGAGGTCGGCCTGCGCGGCACCTTCGACACCGGCGCCGTGAAGCACACGGTGACCGCGTCCGCGGCCGCCTTCCAGGACGACCTGCGCAACGCCTACGCGATGTCGGGCTCCACGATCCTGAGCAACATCTACGTGCCGGTGGCCTCGGCGCCGCCGCTGGCCAACTTCTTCACCGGGGGCACGCTGGGCGACCCGATGGTCACCGAGCGGGTCAAGACGTCCAGCTTCGCGGTCGCCGACACCATGTCCTTCATGCAGGACCGGCTGCTGCTGACGATCGGCGCGCGCCACCAGACCATCGAGGACAACAGCTACGACTACGACTCCGGTCTCGAGACCGGCAGCTACAAGCAGTCCAAGACGACGCCGGTCGCCGGCATCGTGTTCAAGGCGACGCCCGAGGTCTCGCTCTACGGCAACTACATCGAGGGCCTGCAGAAGGGCGACGTCGCGCCCGCGTTCACCTCGAACAACCTGCCGGTGACCAACGCCGGCCAGGTCTTCGCGCCCTTCACCGCCAAGCAGGGCGAGATCGGCGCCAAGTACCAGAGCGGCACCTTCGGCGCCACCGCCGCGGTGTTCCAGGTCACCCAGCCGCAGGCCTTCGTGGTCAACCAGACCTTCGGCACCTTCGGCGAGCAGCGCAACCGCGGCGTCGAGCTGTCGCTCTACGGCGAGCCGACCCGCGGCCTGCGCCTGCTCGGCGGCGTCACCTTCATCGACGCCGACCAGGTCAGTACGCCCGGCGGCCTGACCGACGGCAAGAACGCGATCGGCGTGCCGCGCCAGCAGCTCAACGTCGGCGTCGACTGGGACGTGCCGGGCGTGCAGGGCCTGGCGCTGAATGCGCTCTACGTCTACACCGGCAAGCAGTACGCCGACGCGGCCAACACCCAGTCGCTGCCGTCCTGGAACCGGGTCGACGTCGGCGTGCGCTACCTGATGGACATCGGCAACGGCCGCCTGCTCACGCTGCGCGCCCGCGTCAACAACCTGTTCAACAGCTCCTACTGGGCCTCGGCCGGCGGCTACCCGGGCTCCAACTACCTGGTGCTGGGCGCGCCGCGGACCTTCGTGCTGAGCGGCACGATCAACTTCTGAGGGCCGGCGACTTGAACGCCGCAGGCGAGAGCGGCAAGAGCGTGAAGAGGGGCGAGAGGCTGCGATGCGCGCGCTGCTGACGCTGGTGCACCGCTGGGTCGGCCTGGGGGTCGCGCTGTTCCTGATCGTGGCCGGCCTGACCGGCGCGGTCACGTCCTGGGACCACGAGCTCGACGAGTGGCTGAACGCGGGCCTCTATCACACCGACAGCCGCGGACCCTTCATGGATCCGATCGCGCTGGCGGCGCGGGTGGAGGCCGCCGACCCGCGGGCCGAGGCGACCTACATCCCGCTGAATTTCGAGGCCGGCCACAGCGCCGGCTTCTTCGTCGCGCCGCGCATCGATCCAGCCACGGGCAAGCCCTTCGTGCTCGGCTACAACAACGTGCACGTCGACCCGGTCACCGGCCGGATCATGGGACGTCGCGACACCACCGCGGTCTCGCTCTCGCGCGAGAACCTGATGCCCTTCCTGCGCACGGTGCACTACAGCCTGCACATCCCGGCGCTGTGGGGCACCGACCGCATCGGCTACTGGATCATGGGCGGCGTCGCCATGGTGTGGTTCATCGACAGCTTCGTCGCGCTCGGCCTGACCCTGCCGCGGCGCCAGCGACCTGCGCGGGGTCGCGGGCGCGCCACGCACCATCCGAAGCGCGGCGGCTGGTGGTCGCGCTGGAAGCCGTCGTGGACGGTGCGCTGGCGCGCCGGCGGCTACAAGCTGAACTTCGACCTGCACCGCGCGGGCGGCCTGGTGGTGTTCATCCCGATCCTGGTGATCGCCTTCACCTCGTTCTCGCTGAACCTCTACCGCGAGGTCTTCTATCCGCTGCTGTCGCTGGTCTCGACCACCACGCCGGGGCCCTACGAGACCCTCGCCTTCGCGCCGCTCGGCCAGTCGGTGACGCCGAAGCTTGATTTCGCGCAGGCGATCGCGGCGGCCCGCACCGAAGCCGCGAAGCGCGGCTGGACCACGCCGCTCGGCGGCATCTACCACGAGCAGCGTGGCGGCTTCTACAACGTCTCCTTCTTCCCGCCGGGCGGCGATGCGAGCGAGGGCAGCATGGGGCTGTCGAACCTCTACATCGACGGCCAGGACGGCCGCGTGTTGAGCGAGAACCGGCCCTGGCACGGCACCGCCGCCGACGTCTTCGTGCAGTTGCAGTTTCCGCTGCATTCCGGCCGCATCCTCGGGTTGCCGGGGCGCATCCTGATGTCGCTGACCGGCGTGGCGGTGGCGATGCTGTCGGTGACCGGCATCGTGATCTGGGCGCGCAAGCGGCGCGGGCGCCTGCTGCAGCGGGCGCGTCTCGCGGCCGACAAGGCCGGCGAGGGTGACGAGGGTGGAGGCCACGGCGGTCACGCACTGCCGCTATCCTCGGGGTGACTTTTCCACCACCTTCGAGGCCCGCCATGTCCACTCGCATTCCCGCCACCCTGCTGCCCGGCGACGGCATCGGCCCCGAGATCGTCGATGCCACGCTCGCCGCACTCGATGCGCTGGGCGCGCCCTTCGAATGGGAACGCCGGGTGGCCGGCCTGGCGGGCGTGCATGCGGAAGGCGATCCGCTGCCGGCGGCGGCCCTGGAAAGCATCCGCCGCACCCGCCTCGCGCTGAAGGGCCCGCTGGAGACGCCTTCGGGCGGCGGCTACCGCTCGTCGAACGTGCGGCTGCGCGAGGAATTCCAGCTCTACGCCAACCTGCGTCCGGCCCGCACGCTGGTGCCGGGCGGCCGCTTCGACAAGATCGACCTGGTGGTGGTGCGCGAGAACCTCGAAGGCCTCTACATCGGCCACGAGCACTACGTGCCGATCGACGGCGATCCGCATGCGGTGGCGATGGCCACCGGCATCAACACCCGCCAGGGCAGCCGCCGCCTGCTCGAATTCGCCTTCGAGACCGCGGTCGCCACCGGCCGCAAGAAGGTCTCGATCGTGCACAAGGCGAACATCATGAAGGCGCTGACCGGCATCTTCCTGGAGACCGGCCTGGACCTCTACGAACGCCGGTACAAGGGCAAGTTCGAGCTCGACACGGTGATCATCGACGCCTGCGCGATGAAGCTGGTGCTCAACCCCTGGCAGTTCGACATGCTGGTCACCACCAACCTCTTCGGCGACATCCTGTCGGACCTGGTGGCCGGCCTGGTCGGCGGTCTGGGCATGGCGCCGGGCGCCAACATCGGCGCCGACGCGGCGATCTTCGAGGCGGTGCACGGATCGGCGCCCGACATCGCCGGCAAGGGCATCGCCAACCCGGTGGCGCTGATGCTCGCCGCGGCGCTGATGCTCGACCACGTGAAGCTGCCCGACCTCGCCGCGCGCCTGCGCCGCGGCATCGACGAGACGCTCAACCTCGACAAGGTGCGCACCGGCGACCTCGGCGGCAGCGCCGGCACCGAGGCCTTCACCAAGGCGCTGGTCGCCCGGATCGCGAACGGCTGAGCCGCCCGGCGATCCCGGCGCCGCCTCAGCCGAAGAGCTTGGTGGCGATGGTCGTGACGTGCTTGCCCTGGAAGCTCGCCATGCCGAGTTCCAGCTCGCTCGGCACCCGCTCGCCCTTGCCGCCGCTGATGGTCGAGGCGCCGTAGGGGCTGCCGCCCTTGATCTCTTCCAGGCCCATCTGGCGCGGCTCGGAATAGGGCAGGCCGACCACGATCATGCCCTGGTGCAGCAGCGTCGGATGGAAGGTGAGGATGGTGCTTTCCTGGCCGCCGTGCTGCGTGGCGGTGCTGCTGAACACCGAGCCGACCTTGCCGACCAGCGCGCCGCTCATCCACAGCGAGCCGGTCTGGTCGAGGAAGGTGCGCATCTGGCCGGTCATGTTGCCGAAGCGGGTGCCGGTGCCGAAGATGATCGCGTCGTAGTTGGCGAGTTCCTCCGGCTTGGCGACCGGCGCCGGCTGGTTGGCCTTGCCGCCGGCGGCCTTGAAGGCTTCGTCGGACATCGTCTCCGGCACGCGCTTGATGTCGACCTTGGCACCGGCGACTTCGCGGGCGCCCTTGGCGACCGCTTCGGCCATCGCTTCGACGTGACCGTAGATGCTGTGATAGAGGACGAGGACCTTGGCCATGAGTGCGCTCCTGTAGAGGTGATGGGTTGGAAAAAGCAGTATGCCCCCATCGCCGGGCGCCCGTGTGACCGCGGTCCCCGGCCTGTCAGTAGGCGAGCTTCAGCGGCGGCTCGATGCGCTGCGCCTCCACGTCCGCGCGCTGGAAGGGCAGCGGCAGCCACTTCTTCGCCGAGAACAGCGACAGCTGGTCGTAGTAGCGCGGCGAGGTCGGGTCGCTGCTCTGGCCGTAGGTCAGGATGCCCTCGGCCACCGGGCCGCGGGCGTCGAAGGTGACGGTCTGGATGTAGCTGCTGCCGTAGTTGACCGCGTAGCCCTTGGCGTCGATCGTGGCCTGGCCCTGGCTTTCCACCTTGTTGAGCACGCCCTCGAATTCGTCGCCGCCCGGGATCGTCACCTTCTGGCCGCGCACCACGCGCGCCTGCACCTCGGCGAGCGGCACGTCGGGGCTGAAGCCGGCCGGGCGCACGATGCCGACCGCATCGCCCAGCGCCTTGAAGACCGCCTCGCGCGTGGCCGGCGTGGCCATGTCGAGGCCGGCCGGCGTCGCCACCGGACGCGCCGGATCGAAGGGCACGCGCCAGACCTTCGGCAGGTCCTTGGCCTTGCGCCAGAACTCGCGGAACAGCGGCGCGCCCTTGGCGGCGCTGTTGCTGCTGCGGTCCCAGCCGGCGAGCACCAGGCAGCCGGTGGACTGGTCGGGCGTCAGCGAGGTGGCGTAGGTGCTGCAGGCGGCGGCCAGGTCGTCCATCACCAGCATGCCGGCCAGGTTCTTGTCGCGAAAGATGACGCTGCGCAGTTCGACCGCGCCCATGCGGTTGCCCGGCAGGCCGTCGGTGCCGGCGAGGCGGCCGTCGATCTCCATGATCGCGCTGCGGGTGCGCAGGCGTTGCGGCACGTTGGTGAAGCCGACCAGCGGCGAGATGCCGGGCGGCGGCGCCGCGTGCGGGTTGCTCAGCCAGTAGCTGTCGTTGCTGTTCTGGACGTAGTCGCCGGTGATGACCACCGGCATGCGCGCCGGCGGGATGATGCCCGGCTGCGCCGCCGTGCTGTCGCGGTTCCAGGCGCAGGCGGCGCGCGAGCCGTCGAGCACCGCCACGCCGGCCGCGGCCAGCAGCGCGGCCGCCTGCGGCGATGGCGCGCAGGCCTTCAGCATCTCCGCCGAGACGTCGGGCACCACCGACAGGTCGGCGTACATCGCGTTGCCGTCGCGGTCGACGGCGATCGTGTTGATCCACGGCATGCCCTGGTTGCCCATCGCCGTGCGCAACTCGGCCACGTTGTGGGCCAGCGCCATCTGCATCCAGCTTTGCGCCGAGCGCACGTTGAGCGTGTTGGCGTCGCGGATCGCGTAGGCCCGGGTGGCGGTCCAGTCGAGGCCGGCGCGCGGCAGCGAGATGACCGGGCCCCACTCGGTGAAGTAGAAGGTCTTCTGCGCCGGCGGCTGGCCGTCGGCCGCAGCGGCGGCGGGCAGCACCACGGTCTTGGTCGTCATCTTGCGCGGCTGGCCGTCGATGAAGTAGGTGGTCGGGTCGGCCGGGTCGAGCTTCAGCTCGTAGATCGTGAAGCGCTTGCCGGTCGAGACGGTGTGGGTCCAGGCCACGTCCTTGTTGAAGCCGATCGACACGAGCGGGCTCAGGCCGCCCGTCGCGCCCATCACGTCGAGCTTGCCGGGGATCGTCAGGTGCAGCTCCCAGAAGCGGTTGGTGCCGACCCAGGGGAAGTGCGGATTGCCCAGCAGCACCCCGTGGCCGTCGGGCGTGACGTTGCGGCCGAAGGCCCAGCCGTTGGAGCCGAATTCGCCGCCCTCGGGATTGGCGTTGAAGCTGTGGCGCGACAGCTCGGTGACCGCCTGCGGCAGCGTCACCGACATGGCTGGCGCGGCGGAGGTCCGGGTGCCCGGCGCCGGCGGCGTGGCCGCGAGCTCCGCGCCGGCGAGCGCGCCCAGGCCTCCCTGGATCATCGACATCTCGGTGGTGCGCGCGAAGTCGGCCTGGGTCATCGGCCGCACCCAGGGCTTGCCTCGGCAGGCCTCGGGCAGGCCGTTGGGGCCGACGTCCTGCAGGTAGCGGTTGTAGCCGGCGACGTAGCCGCGCAGCGACGCGCGCAGGTCGGCGCTCAGGTTGGCCGAGGCGGCGGCCTGGGCCAGCGCGGCGTCGTCCATGTGGGCGCGCACGAAGAGGTCGATCTGCGTGTTCGGCATACGGCCGAGGCCGAGTTCGCCGGTGGCCTGCGGACCGAGGAACTGCGAGCGCTCGCCGCGCACGGTCAAAAGATGCTCGGCGGTCTGGCAGACGTTGTCCTGCGCATGCGCGTAGGCCACGCCGTAGGCGATGCCTTCATAGTCGGCCGCGGTGATGTGCGCGATGCCGTAGGTGGTGCGCTCGATGGTCACGCTGCGCGAGCCGGGCGCCGGCGTGCTGGCGCAGGCGGCGAGCAGGGCGGCGGTGGCGAGGGCCACGGCGCCGGGCGCATGGCGTGCAAGGGTTCTGGGAATCAACGGAAAGTCTCCTCTGGATGGCAAGCCGCCGATTAAAAGGGGCCCGCACGACGAGGCGAAGCGTGCTTACCCGAAGGGCCTGTCGCGTAGACTCCGCGCGGTCCGAAAATACGTGCACGGAACGGAGACGGCAGCGATGAAGACGATCTGGACATGCGTGGCCGCCGGCCTCGCGGCGGCGGCGCTGGGCGCCTGCTCGACGAACACCCTGCAGGTCGCCGACGTCGGCAGCTTCCATGTCGGCGGCCGCGCGGTCACCCTGAGCGGCCTGCCGCAGAAGGAACTGACCTTCACGCCCGGTGCGCCGCCGCTCAAGGTCGACCCGAACGGCGACTTCGAGGTCGAGTCGCTCTACGCGCGCTACACGCTGCTGGCCAATCCGAAGGCCAAGGTGCCGATGCTGCTGTGGCACGGCGGCGGCCTCTCCGGCGTGACCTTCGAGACCAAGCCCGACGGCGCGCCGGGCTGGGAGAACTATTTCCTGCATGCCGGCTGGAGCGTCTACGTCAGCGACGCGGTGGAGCGCGGCCGCGCCTCGTGGGCGCGCTACCCCGAGATCTTCACCAGCGAGCCCTTCTTCCGGCCGAAGAAGGAAGGCTGGGAGCTGTTCCGCATCGGCGACACCGGCTCCTACGCCACCGATCCGTCGCAGCGCAAGGCCTTCCCGGGCACGCAGTTCCCGATCGCCGCCTTCGACCAGTTCGCCAAGCAGGCGATCCCGCGCTGGGCCACCAACGACGCTGCGACGCAGGCCGCCTACGACGCCTACGTGCAGAAGGTCTGCCCGTGCGTGATCGTGGTCCACAGCCAGGGCGGCAACTTCGCCTTCAACTCGGCGCTGAAGTACCCGGACAAGGTGAAGGCGCTGGTCGCGGTCGAGACCTCCGGCTCGCCGAATCCCGACACCGTCGACTACGCCCGCATCAAGGGCGTGCCGATGCTCTGGGTCTGGGGCGACAACATCGACAAGTTCCCCTTCTGGGGCCGCATCACCGCGCAGCAGGAGAAGTTCCGCGCCAACCTCGTGAAGGCCGGCGGCATCGGCGACGAGATCGTGCTGCCGCAGGTCGGCATCCACGGCAACACGCACATGATGATGATGGACCGCAACTCCGACCAGATCGCCGCGCTGATCGACCAGTGGCTGGCGCGGCAGGGGCTCAAGCGCTAGAGGCTGATGCACGGCTTGCCAAGCCGCCGTCAATCCAGCGGCACGCTCCCTTCCTTCAACACCCGCAGCACGAAGTGCGACTGGCTGTGGCGGATGCCCGGGATCTTGTAGAGCTTCTCGCGCAGCAGCCGCTCGTAGTCGCGGGTGTCGCGCACCGCGATGCGGATGTAGTAGTCGTAGTCGCCGGAGACCAGGTAGGCCTCCTGGATCTCCGGGATGGTGGCCAGCACCCGGCCGAACTCGTAGAGCGTTTCGTCGCTGTGGCTCTCGAGCGTGAGTTGCACGATCACCGAGTCCCGGTAGCCGAGCTTGTCGGCGTCGAGGTCGATGGTGTAGCGCTTGATGACGCCGAGCGCCTGCATCTTCTTGATGCGGCCCCAGCAGCTGGTGGACGACAGGCCGATCTGGGTGCCGATGTCCTGCAGGCTGGTGCGCGAGTCGGCGTGCAGGATGCGGAGGATCGCGATGTCGAGGTGATCCAAAGATTCATCGGCTGAATCAGCTGTTTGGCGATTGGTTTTCAAATCCGGGCCTTAAGAAGCGGAAATTCGGAAGCACTTTCGGCATTCCAACAGGAAGAATGTCCGGATGCAAAACATTCTTGAACGGCCGCGCGACGTCGCCGCAGCGGTGCCCACTGGAACCGCCCGCCCGCGCAATGGCGCCGAATCCCTGCTGCAGGCCCTGATCGACGGCGGCGTCGACACGATCTTCGGCTACCCGGGCGGCGCCGCGCTGCCGCTCTACGACGCGCTGCACGGCGAGCCGCGGCTGCGCCACGTGCTGGTGCGCCACGAGCAGGCGGCGGTCCATGCGGCCGAGGGCTATGCGCGCACGACCGGGCGCGTCGGCGTGGTGCTGGTGACCTCCGGCCCGGGCATCGCCAACACCATCAGCGGGCTGCTCGACGCGATGAGCGATTCGGTCCCGCTGTTGTGCATCAGCGGCCAGGTCGCCAGCACGGTGATCGGCACCAACGCCTTCCAGGAAAGCGACGCGCTCGGCATGACGCGGCCGGTGACCAAGTGGAACCGGCAGCCGCGCGATGCCGACGAGATCGCCGACACGGTGCGGCAGGCGCTGGCCATCGCCGCTTCGGGCCGGCCGGGGCCGGTGGCGATCGACGTGCCGAAGGACGTGCAACTGGCGCCGCTGCGGCATCCGGCCAGGGCACCTCGCTCTGCGCGCCCGTTGTCGGAACAGGCGCCCCTGCCCGGCGCCGATGCGATCGCGCGGGCGGCCGAACTGCTGTCGACCGCGCGCCGGCCGATCGTCTACGGCGGCGGTGGGCTGATCAATTCGGGGCCGGCGGCCTGCGCTGCCTTCGCCCGGCTGGTGCGGCTGCTCGATGCACCCTGCACGTTGACCCTGATGGGGCTGGGCGCCTTCCCGGCGTCGGCGCCGCAATTCGTCGGCATGCTCGGCATGCACGGCGCGCTGGAGGCCAACCTGGCGATGCACGAGGCCGACCTGGTGCTGTGCGTCGGCGCCCGCTTCGACGACCGGGTGACCGGCAAGCTCGACGAGTTCTGCCCCGGGGCGCGCAAGATCCACATCGACATCGATCCGTCCAGCATCGACAAGATCGTCAAGGTCGACGTGCCGCTCGCCGGCGACTGCGGCGCGCTGCTCGAGCGGCTGCTGGCGATGCCGGCGCTGCACGACCTGCCGGCCGCGCGGCTCGAGCCGTGGTGGCGGCGCATCGACCGCTGGCGCGCCGAGCGCTGCTTCGACTTCGCGCCACGGCCCGGCACGATCCTGCCGCAGCAGCTGATGGCCAACCTGCAGCAGGCGCTCGACGGCCGCGACGCGATCGTCTCGACCGACGTCGGCCAGCACCAGATGTGGGCCGCGCAATACCTGCGCTTCGAGCGGCCGCGGCGCTGGCTCACCTCCGGCGGCGCGGGCACCATGGGCTACGGGCTGCCGGCCGCCATCGGTGCGCAGGTGGCGCACCCGGATGCGCTGGTGGTCTGCGTCAGCGGCGACGCCTCGGTGCTGATGAACATCCAGGAGCTGTCGACCGCCGTCCAGCACCGTGCGCCGGTCAAGCTGGTGCTGTCGAACAACGGCTACATGGGCATGGTGCGGCAGTGGCAGGAACTCAACCACGGCAACCGGCTGAGCCACAGCTGGAACGCGGCGCTGCCGGACTTCGTCGCGTTGGCCAAGGCCTTCGGCTGGGGCGCGCGGCGGGTCGCGGCGCCGGAAGAGCTCGCGCCGGCGCTGGCCGAATGCCTGGCCCACGACGGCCCGTTCTTCCTCGACGTGCAGGTGGCGGCCGAGGAGAACTGCTTTCCGATGATGCCGGCCGGCCACGGCCACCACCGGGTGATGCTGGCCAAGGACCGCTGGTACGAGGAGCCTTCGGCTTGACAAAACAATACGGTCGTCTATATTGGTTCGGACCATGTCCAAGCCGTCCCATCGCGAAAAGATCCTCCACGAAGGCCTGAAGGTCGTGCACGCCAACGGCTTCGCCAACGCCAGCGTGCGCGACATCGTGCGGGCCGCCGGCGTGCCGCAGGGCTCCTTTACCAACCATTTCGACTCGAAGGAGGCCTTCGGGGTGGAGGTCATCGACCTCTATTTCGCCAACAGCCTCGAGGTCTTCAAGCGCACCTTGCGCAACGACGAGCTGCCGCCGCTGCAGCGCCTGCGCAAGTACATCGACGAAGGCAAGAACCGGCTCAACAAGGACAGCATGCGCACCGGCTGCCTGTTCGGCAATTTCACCGCCGAGGCGAGCGAGCACAGCGAGGCCATCAGGCAGCGCCTGCTGGAGGTCTTCGGCGAGGTGCGCAGGTCGATCGCCTACTGCCTGCGTGCCGCGGTGAAAGCGGGCGAGCTGTCGCCGAGCGTCGACTGCGACGAGATGGCGGCCTTCATCGTCTCCTCGCTGCAGGGCGCCAACCTGATGGCCAAGGCCGAGCGCAGTCCGGAGCCGGTCGAGCGCTTCAAGGAGATCCTGTTCGGCACCATCCTGCGGCGGGTCGGCTCGGTGGACGACGAAGCGCTCGCGAAGGCCTAGGCGCTTCAGCCGCAAGGACCATCGACCGGCCTGGTTGACAAAATAATACGGTCGTCCATATTATTCGCTCCCTCTGCGTTTTTCCAACCCACCGAAAGCACGCCATGACCGCCACCGCCCGCACCGTGAAGATCCCCGGCCCCGACCATCCGATCACGATCGAGCCCAATCCGAAGCGGGTCGTCGTGACCGTCGGCGGCCGGGTGGTCGCCGACACCACCCAGGCGCTCACCCTGCGCGAGGCTTCCTATCCGCCGGTGCAGTACATCCCGCGCGCCGACGTCGACATGGCGCTGCTCGAGCGCACCGCGCACGCCAGCTACTGCCCGTACAAGGGCGAGGCCGCCTACTTCAGCATCCCGGCCGGCGGCGAGCGCGCGGTCAACGCGGTCTGGACCTACGAAAGCGCCTACGACGCGGTCTCGCCGATCGAAGGCCACGTCGCCTTCTATCCGGACCGGGTCGACGGCATCGTCGAGCAGGCTGCCTGAGCGCCATGGCGACCGCAGGCGTCCTCGGCAACCGCGCGGCCTTCTGGGTGTCGGCGGCGGTGGTGGTCCACACCCTGTGGACCAGCGCCGCGCCGGCGGCCAGCTATCCGCTCTACGCGGCCGCCTGGCATCTCACGCCGACGGTGACCACCGGCATCTTCGCGGTCTATCCGATCACGGTGGTCGCGACCCTGCTGCTCTTCGGCAACCTGTCGGACCACGTCGGCCGGCGCGCTGCGATGCTCTGGGGCCTGGCCTTCTCCTTTGCCGGCGTGCTGTGCTTCGCGCTGGCCGGCAGCGTGGGCTGGCTCTTCATCGGGCGCGCCGCGATGGGCATCGGCGTCGGCCTCTCGGCCTCGCCGTCGACCGCCGCGCTGGTCGAGTTCGGCGGGGCAGGGCGCAACCAGCGTGCCAACTCGATCGCCACCGCGTCGACCTGTGTCGGGCTGGCGCTGGCGGTGCTGCTGGGCGGCGCGCTCATCCAGTACGCGCCGCAGCCGATGCACATGAACTTCTGGGTGCTGTGCGCCGTGATCGCGGTGCTGTTCGCGGCGACCTGGCGGCTGCCGCGGCACACGCGCGGCGACGACGGGAGCCGCTGGCGTCCGGCCGCGGTCGCGGTGCCGCGCTCGATCCGGCTGGCCTTCGCGGCCTCGGCCATGGGCGTGACCGCCGGCTATGCGCTGGGCGCGATCCTGCTTTCGGTCGGCACCTCGATCGCCCGCGAACTGATCGGCTCCAGCAACGCGCTGGTCAACGGCGCGGCGCTGGCGGTCTTCGCGCTGGTGAGCGGCGTGGTCGCGCTGGCGGCCAAGCCGCTGCCGGCCCGCATCAACGTCGTGGCCGGCGCCGCCGCCTCCGCGCTCGGCATGGGTCTCCTGATGGCGGCGGCGCGCAGCCACTCGCTGGCGCTCTTCCTGCCGGCGCTGGCCGCGGCCGGCGCCTCCTACAGCTTCCTGGTGCTGGGCGGCCTGACGCTCATCAACGCCCATGCGCCGGCCCACGTGCGCGGCGCCACCTTGTCGGCGGTCTACCTGGTGGGCTATCTCTTCATGGGACTGATCGCCTTCGCGATCGGGCTGGTCGCCACGGCGCACGGGCTGGAAACGGCGCTCGACTTCGGCGCGCCGGTCGTGGCCGCGCTGGCCTGGATCGCCGCCGGCCTGTCGATGGCCTTCAGCGCCAGGCAGCGGGCCCGGGAGCGCCGGGTGGCGGCCGGCGCGCTCTGCGCCGCGGCGTCCTGAGCGGACCGTTCTGTAAAGCTGCGAAAAAAGCAGCGCCAGTCGTGGCTTTCGCCTAGCGTGAAAGTATGTCAACTGTGTGACTTCGTGCGTTAATACGGCGCGGCCGCGGCGACGGCCGCGTTCGATCCCCCACGACACGAAGCGATGACCGAGAAGACAAGGCGCGGCCAGGCCCTGATGGCCTCATCGGCGGAACTGCATTCCGCGGCCGGCGGCATCATCGATTCGAGCGGCATGGGCGTCGCCCGCACCGCGATCCGGCCGCGCGGCCCCTGGCAGGTCGCCTGGATCCTTCTGATCCCGCTGGCGCTCTGGCTCGGCCTGGCCAAGACCTCGCTGGTGCTGAACGCGATCGATGCGATCCCCGAGGGCGCCACCGGCGTGCTGGCGCGCCTCGGCTGGCTCTGGTGGTTCACCTCGGTGCGCTTCCTGGTGGCGGGCCTGCTGGCCTGGGCGATCCAGCGGGCGCTGCTGCCGCAGCGGCGCTGGACGGTGCTGCCGATCTTCGCGGTGCTGCTGGTCGGCTTCGCGCTGGCCTTCCCGATGACGCCGCCGGACGACACGCTGCCGCTGACGATCAAGGTCTGGGGCATCACCGCCTTCGGCCAGGTGAAGGGCCTGGTGGCCTGCCTGTGGCGCGACGTCATCTCGATCGCCCTGGCGGTCTTCGTCTTCGGTTGCGTGCTCTGGGCGGTGCCGGTGCGGGCGCAGCGCGCCACGGTGCTGCTGCTGCAGGCGGTGGTGCTGCTCCTGTGCGCGCTGGTCGGCATCGACTGGGTCTACCAGTTCGCGACCGGGCAGCCGTCCAGCTCGCGGGTGCTGCTCTTCGCCTTCCTCAACATGAGCGACGTGGCGCCGCTGCTGGCGCCCGAGGTGAGCGGGCCGCGCATCGCGGCGATCGCCGGCGGCGTGCTGCTGGCGGCCGGCTGGGCCTGGTGGCGCAGCGACCTGGCGGTGGCGCCGATCCGCTTCGACCGGCGTGCCTGGCTGGCCGGCGCGGTCAGCGCGGTGCTGGCGCTGGCGATCCTGCTGCCGCCGCCGGACCACGGCGTGCTGGTGCTGCTGCGGCACACCGAGGGCACGCTCATCACGCTGGTCAAGACCGCCGCCCCGACGCCGATGAACGAGGTCCAGGAGAAGGTGGCGAAGGACTTCGAGCACAACGGCCGGCCGCCCTGGTACAGCGCCGGCATGGTGGCCAAGGAGACCAGCCGCACCAACCGCAAGAACGTGGTGATCGTGATGCTGGAGTCGATGCGCGCCGAGTCGACCACCATCCACACGCCGAGCCTGCCGACCACGCCCTTCCTGGCGCGCCTGGCCGGCCAGAGCCTGATGGTCGAGGACATGAGCGCGGTGATCCCGCGCACCGCGGCCGCCTGGATGGCGGTGCTGGGCGGCCAATACCCGCTGGCCAACGAAGGCACCGCCGCCTGGGCGCAGGAGAACCGCAAGACGCCGCGCATCCGCACCCTGCCGTCGATGCTGCGCGACGCCGGCTACGCGACCAGCTTCTTCACGCCGACCGACCTGCACTTCCAGAGCGACCTGGACGTGATCGACACCTTCCATTTCGAGACCACCCGCACCGAGCAGGAACTGACCCATCCGGGCGACGAACGGGTCACCTACTTCGGCATCGCGGACCAATTGATGGTCCAGCCGATCCTCGACTGGACCGCGACCCAGGTGCAGGCCAAGCGACCCTTCTTCACGGCGATCATGACCAACGTCGGGCATCACAACTTCGAGACGCCGTCGACGTGGCAGAAGATCCCGTTCGAGGGCGTCACCAACCCGAACCTCGAGAACTACTATAACTGCCTGCGCTACATCGACGGCGTGATGGCCAACCTGATGGCCGGCTACCGGCAGCTGGGCGTGCTGGACGACACCGTCTTCATCTTCCTCGGCGACCACGGCCAGATGTTCGACGAGCACGGCGCCAAGCAGATCCACAACGCGGTCTACCAGGAAGGCCTGCGGATCCCGACCCTGATCTACGCGCCGGGCATGCTGCAGCCGGGCCGCATCGCCGGGCCGCGCCAGCAGATCGACATCCTGCCGACCGTGATGGAACTGCTCGGCTTCCGGGTCGAGGGCGCCAAGCTGCCGGGCCAGTCGCTGCTGCATGCGGTCGACTCCGATCGCAGGCTCTACTTCACCAGCAGCATCGACTGGTCCTTCCTGGCGGCGCGGCGCGGCTCGCGCAAGTACATCTACAGCTTCGACCGCGACCCGATGGAGGTCTACGACCTGGCGCACGACCCGAAGGAACTGAATGCGCTCCAGGATGTCGATCCGAAGGAGATCGCCAGCGCCCGCGAGGACATGCTCGAGTGGCGCCTGGGCGCCGAGGAGGCGATGCTGGCGCGCCCGGCGCGGGCCGCCGGCCCGGCCGGCGCCTGGCTCAAGCGCTGAGCGCATCGAACGCCTCGGGCGCCTCGGGCGCTTCGAATGCACGACAGGCCGCCAAGCCCACCCGGCATGGCGGACTTGTCCTACACCGGCAAAGCTTCGACGAGGTGATGTTTAATGGGTACTAAAGTACTCACTGAACGTCTTGAAATCGAAATTCGGTCCTCACCTGGTAGCGGAAGCGGCCCGCCTGCGCCTGGCCGCCGAAGCCGCGGCGCGCGCGGTCGCGCTGCACCGCGAACAGCTGGTGGAGTCGCTGGGCGACCGCATGTGCGGCTCCGGCTGGGGGCCCGACGCCGCCGAGATCGAGGCGCTGGCCGAGCTGGAAAGGGCCGAGCGTGCCGCCCGCCGGCGTCTCTCGCACTTCCTGGGCGCCGCCAGCGTGAGCGGTCGCTTGTGACCCTGAAGAAGGCGACGAAAGCGCCGCAAGACGAAAAGACCCGACTCGTCGCACACTAGAAGCATCTTTCGAAAGGAGTCGGCGTGACTTTCCTTTGGCCCGAGATGCTGTGGACCGGCCTGCTGCTGCCGGCCCTGGTCGCCCTGTACTGGCTGGCGGCGCGGCGCCGAAGGCAGGCGGCCCTGCGGTATCCGAACCTGGGACTGGCGCGCGAGGCGATCGGCCGCTGGGGCGCCTGGCGGCGGCACCTGGCGCCGGTGCTGCTCTTCGTGGCGCTGACCGCGCTGGTGGTGGCGGCGGCCCGGCCGTCGACCAGCATCCTGCTGCCGCGACAGCAGCAGACCATCATCCTCGTCATGGACGTGTCGGCCAGCATGGGCGCCAACGACGTGCTGCCGAGCCGGCTGGCCGCCTCGCAGGACGCGGCCCGGCGCTTCATCGACGCGATGCCCTCTTCGGTACGCATCGGCGTGGTGGCCTATGGCGGCTCCGCCAACCTGGTGCAGCCGCCGACCTTCGACCGCGAGGAGGCGATCGCCGCGATCAACCGCTTCGAGCTGCAGCGCCAGACCGCCATCGGCAGCGGCATCCTGACCGCGCTATCGACCCTGTTCCCCGACGCCGGCATCCAGATGGAGATGGTCGGCCCCGACGGCAGCGGCGAGCGGATGCTGGGCAGCGCCGCCCTGGCCGACCTGAAGGCGCCGTCGGCCCACAAGAGCATCGAGCCGGGCTCCTACCCGTCGGCGGCGATCGTGCTGCTGAGCGATGGCCAGAGCAACACCGGCACCGATCCGATGGACGCCGCCCAGCTGGCCGCCAACTACGGCGTGAAGGTCTTCACCGTCGGCTTCGGCTCCAAGGAAGGCACCGTCATCACCTACGAAGGCTGGCGGGTGCGGGTCGCGCTCGACGAGGACACGCTGCGCCACGTCGCCAACCTGACCCAGGGCGAGTACTTCCCGGCCGGCAACGGCGACGACCTGCGGGCGGTCTACCAGACCCTCGGCAGCCGGATCGCGCTGGAGCGCAAGCCGACCGAGATCACCGCGCTTTTCGCTGGCCTGGCGGGTGCGCTGGTGGTGCTGGCCATGGCCTTTTCGCTCTGGTGGTTCGGGCGTGTCATGTAGAGAGCAGGCCGTTTCGGTTAGAAACGCAGACGCGCACTTCGCGCCCCGATAACCTGGAGTCCCTGGATGACGATCAAACCCGAAGCCGCAGGCATGTCTTCCGAGCGCCTGGCGCGCATCGACCGATTTCTGGACGAGCGCTACGTGGCGCCCGGCAAGATGCCCTGCGCGCTGCTGCAGGTGGCCCGCGGCGGCCAGCTGGTGCACCAGAGCGTGCTCGGCCGGGCCTCGCTGGAAACCGGCGCCAAGATGGCCGAGGACACGATCGTGCGCATCTACTCGATGACCAAGCCGATCACCAGCGTCGCCTTCATGATGCTGGTCGAGCAGGGCCTGGTGGCGCTGGACGACCCGGTCCACAAGTTCATTCCGGCCTGGCGCGACATGGGGGTCTACAAGAGCGGCGCGCCCGGCGCCTTCCAGACCCAGCCGGTCGCTGCGCCGATGCGCATGCTCGACCTGCTGCGCCACACCTCGGGCCTGACCTACGGCTTCCAGACCCGCACCAGCGTCGACGCCGCCTACCGCGCCGGCAAGGTCGAGCCTTTCGAGCAGGCCGAGGGCCTGGGCGGCTTCATCGACAAGCTGGCGACGATCCCGCTGGAGTTCTCGCCGGGCACCGCCTGGAACTACTCGGTCGCGACCGACGTTCTCGGCTACCTAGTCGGGCTCATCTCGGGACAGCCCTTCGAGCAGTTCCTGCAGCAGCGCATCTTCCAGCCGCTGGGCATGGTCGATACCGGCTTCTTCGTGCCGCCGGAGAAGGCCTCGCGCTTCGCCGACTGCTATGTCACCTCGGCCTCCGGCGCGCTGGTGTCGGCGCCGGGCCGCAACTTCCTGGAGCCGCCGGCGGCGCCGTCGGGCGGCGGCGGGCTGGTCTCCACCGCCGGCGACTACATGCGCTTTTGCGAGATGCTGCGCCGCGGCGGCGTGCTGGAAGACCTCCGGCTGCTGGGCCCGAAGACCTTGAAGCTGATGCGCTCCAACCACCTGCCGGGCGGGCGCGAGCTGGCCGACATGTCGGTCTCGATGTTCTCGGAGGCCGCCTACGCGGGCGTCGGCTTCGGCCTCGGCTTCGCGATGACCATGGATCCGGTCAAGACCGGCCTGGCCAGCTCGGTCGGCGAATACTGGTGGGGCGGCATGGCGTCGACCGCCTTCTGGGTCGACCCGGTCGAGGACATCAGCGTGGTCTTCCTGACGCAGCTCGTTCCCTCGAGCCTCTACCCGGTGCGGCGCGAACTGCGCACCATGGTCAACGCAGCCATCACCGAATCGAAAGCATCATGATCCGCCTCTACTACGGCCCCGGCCCCAATCCCGCCAAGGTGGCGCTGTTCCTGGCCGAATCCGGCCTGCCCTATGAATTCGTGCCGGTCGACACCCGCAAGGGCGAGCAGCACGAGGCCGGCTTCCGCTCAGTCAACCCGAACGGCAAGCTGCCGGCGATCGTCGACACCGAAGGCCCGGGCGGCGGCGAAGCGCGCGTCTTCGACTCGAACGCGATCCTGCTCTACCTCGGCGAGAAGACCGGCCGCTTCATGGGCACGCCGGCCGAGCGGCCGGAGCTGCTCTCGTGGCTGATGTTCATCGCCACCGGCGTGGGCCCCTATTCGGGGCAGGCGGTGCACTTCCAGCGGGCGGCGCCGGAGCCGCTGCCCTATGCGCTCAACCGCTACAAGCGCGAGGCCGGGCGGCACTACCAGGTGCTCGACGACCACCTGGCCGGCCACGAGACGATGCTGCCGAGCGGCTACTCGATCGTCGACATGGCGGCCTGGGGCTGGGTCGACCGGGCGCCGATCGTGCTCGGCATCGAAGGCGAGCCGCTGGCCGCGTTTCCGAACCTGCAGCGCTGGTTCCGCGCGGTCGACGCCAGGCCGGCGATCGCCAAGGCACGCGGCATCGCCGCCGGCCACGCCTTCAAGACCGACAACGACGAAGTTGCCAGGCGGGCGCTGTTCCCTTCCAACTACCCGGCCGCCTGAGCGGCCCGACGCGCGCAGGAGGCTTTCATGCCGGACGACGATCTCCCCGACCCGGTCGGTGCCTCCAGCGCCAGCCAGGCGCTGACCGAACTCGCGGCCCAGCACGGGCTGGCCGGCGAGGAAGGGCGCGGCATGGACGACGAACTCTGGGCCTACACGATGGCCGTGGTCTCGCTCTGCGCCCGCATCGCCGACGCCTCGGGCGATGCGCGCAGCGGCGGCGACCGCATCCGGGCCGAGCTGCTCGACTACCGGGTCAAGTAGGCATCTTCCTTGCGGGCGCTTCGACCGAGATGATCCGTTCGGTCCTGGTCGACATCGAAGGCGTGCTGTGCATCGGCGAGCGCCCCATTGCGCGCTCGCTCGAGGCGCTGGCGCTGCTGCGCCAGCGCGGCGCCGGCCTGCGCTTCGTGACCAACACCACCCGCCGCACCCGCGCCGACATCGTCCGGCAGCTGGCCGCGATCGGCTTCGACGTGGCGCTCGACGAGGTCGTCACCGGCGCTCTGGCGGCCCGACGCCGGATCGAGGCCGAGGGGCTGCGACCCTGTCTCCTGGTCCATCCCGGGCTGCTGCCCGACTTCGCGGGGATCGCGACCGACGCACCGAACGCGGTGGTGATCGGCGATGCGGCCGAGGGCTTCACCTATGCCGCGATGAACGCGGCCTTCCGCATCCTGATCGACGCGCCGGGCGCGCCGCTGCTGGCACTGGCCAACAACCGCTACTTCCGTGCCGCCGACGGCCTGTCGCTGGACGCCGGCCCGTACGTCGCGGCGCTGGAATACGCGAGCGGCGCGCGCGCCGAGGCGATGGGCAAGCCGGCCGCCGCCATCTTCCGCGCCGCGCTCGATGCGCTGAAGACCATGCCGCAAGAGGCGCTGATGGTCGGCGACGACCTGGAGAGCGACATCGGCGGCGCCCGTGACGCCGGCCTGCAGACGGTGCTGGTGCGCACCGGCAAGTACCGCGCTTCTGACGAAAGCCATCCGATGGTGCGGGCCGACCATGTCGCCGACGACTTCCACCGGGCGGTGGTGGAGGTGATCCTGCCGCGACTGTCGAGCTAGTTCTCCTCGAGGTCCCGCGGCCGCGCACGCATGTGCACCAGCTGCGCCACCACCACCAGCAGCACGATGCCGAAGAGCGCCAGGTGGCCCAGCCCGAAGAGGTTGAACAGCAATGTAAGTCCCTTCCACGAGACCCAGGTGCCGACCACGCCGGCCAGCGCGCAGACCGCCAACATTCCCAGCGCCTTGGCGCCGAAGACCAGTTTGCTCATGCCGACCGCTCCTTCAACGGGGCGGCTCGTTGGCCATCACCAGCGCCACCAGCACCGGCCGGTTCGTCTTGTTGACCAGCTGGCGCTTCTCGCCCGGCGCGAAGCGGCAGGAGTCGTAGGGGCCGAGCTGCTGCTCGACCGCCGGCTCGCCCTCCACCTGGCCGACCAGTGTCAGCTGGCCTTCGAGCACCAGGTAGAGCTTCTCGATCGGCGAGCCGTCCAGGCTGGTGTGGCCGCCGGGCAGGATCTGGCTCATGCCCATCCACATCTGGCTGGACGGGCCGGCTTCCTTGCCCTGCAGGCGCAGGCAGCGCATGTCGAAATGGTTCGGCGCCTCGTACGGGGGCGCCTGGTCGAAGCGGGTGATGTTCATTCGCGGATTCTCGGGTTCACAGGTGGCGACCGCCGTCGACCACGATGCGCGTGCCGGTGACGAAGCGCAGCGTGGTGGCCAGCGCCTCGACCGTGGCGGCGACGTCTTCCGGCAGGCCGATGCGGCCGAGCGGCGTGCTGCCGGCCATCTTGTCGGCGAAGTCGGCGCCGCGGCCCGGCACGAAGCCCGACTCGACCGCGCCCGGCGACACCGACACCACCCGCACCGCCGGCGCCAGCGCCTTGGCCAGCGCGTCGCCGACCACGTCCAGGCCGGCCTTGGCCGCGACGTAGGCCAGGTTGCTGCCGACGCCGGTGAAGCCGGCGATCGAGGACACGTTGACGATCAGGCCGTCGCCGCTGGCCTTGAGCATCGGCGCGAAGGCGCGGATGGTCGCGAAGACGCCGCGGAAGTTGGCCTTGAGCAGCTCGTCGATCAGCTCGTCGGTCAGGCCCTCGAGATCGGCTGCCGGCACCGGCCGCGTGTGGCCGGCGCTGTTGACCAGGATGTCGCAGCGGCCGTGGCTGGTCTGCACCTGGCCGGCGGCTGCGCGCAGGCTGGCGCTGTCGACGATGTCGGCGCGCAGGGCCGTGTGGCGTTGCCCGGCGCCGGTCGGCAGTGCGGCGGCGCGGGCATCGGCGTCGTCGCCGCGGCGGTGCAATAGCACGCAGCTGGCGCCGAGCGCGGCCAGCCGGCGGGCGCTGGCGTAGCCGATGGCGCCGAGGCCGCCACTGACGACGGCGACCTTGCCGTCCAGGCGTGTGGTGGGATCGAAGCTCATGTGTGCGTTGTCCTCAAGAGTTGCTCATTCGGGTTTGAGTCCGATGCGTGCGGCCAGTTGGCGGTTGAATTCGACTTCCTGCACGTTGGTCTTCGTGAATTCCGCCGGGGTCGAGCCGACCGGTACGAAGCCCTGGTCGGCGAAACCCTTGACCACCTGCGGATCGGCCAGCGCGGCCACCACCTCGTCGTGCATGCGCTGGACGATCGGCGCCGGCGTGCCGCGCGGGAACCAGAGGCCGTAGTAGGGGCCGTACTTGAAGCCCTTCAGCCCGGCCTCGTCGATCGTCGGCACGTCGGGCAGCGCGGCCCAGCGATGGTCGGCCGCGATGCCCAGCGCGGTGACCGTGCCGGCCTTGACGAAGGGCAGGGCGACGTTGGACGGCGCGAAGACCACCTGGATGCGGCCGCCGACCAGGTCGTTGAGCGCCTGCGCCGCGCCCTTGTAAGGCACGTGCGTCATCTGCGTGCCGGCCGCGCTGTTGAACGATTCGGCGGCGAAGTGCATCACGTTGCCGATGCCGCCCGAGCCGTAGTTGACCGAACCGGGATGCGCCTTCTCGGCCGCGATCAAGTCCTTGACCGACTTGATCGGCGACTGCTTGTTGGCGATCAGCACGAAGCCGACGCTCTCGGCCACCATGGTCACCGGTGCGAAGTCCTTCAGCGCGTCGTAGTTGACTTCCTTCATCACGGCCGGCAGCGAGGCGATGCTCGAAGAGGTGAGGAGCATCGTGTAGCCGTCGGGCGCGGCCCGCGCGACCAGCTGGTTGCCGATGGCGCCGGCGGCGCCCGGCCGGTTGTCGATCACCAGCGGCTGGCCGAGCGGCTTCTCCAGCTTCTGGCCGAGCACGTGGCCCAGGTAGTCCATCGGGCCGCCGGCGACGAAGGGCACGATCACGCGGATCGGCTTGTCGGGCCAACTGCCGGTGGCGGATTGCGCCGCGGCCAGTGCCGGCAGGCCGAGGCCGCCCGCGAGGGTGACGGCCAGCATGCAGCGGCGCGTGAAACGAATCCTGGGTGGGGTCATCGGGGTCCTGGGTTGCCGCGGTGGCGACCGCGATCGCCGGGACGCCAGTGTGCCTTGTTGCGGCCGTTCCCGTGCGACGGCTGCCTTCGCGCCGCGGCGCGAAGCCTCACAGATACGCCGCGCCCGCCTCGTCCTCGAAGCGCCCCGGCGGCCCTTCCCACACGACCCGCGCATGGTCCAGGACGTACACCCGGTCGGCGTGCGGCAGCGCGAAGGTCACGTTCTGCTCGCCCAGCAGCACGCTGATCGGCGTGGTGGCGCGAAGGCGTTCGAGCGCCTTGGACAGCACCTCCAGGATCACCGGCGCCAGGCCGAGGGTCGGCTCGTCGAGAATCAAGAGCTTCGGCTTCATCATCAGCGCCCGTGCGATCGCCAGCATCTGCTGCTCGCCGCCGCTCAGGGTGCGCGCCAGCTGCGCCTGACGGCTGCGCAGGATCGGGAACAGCTCGAAGAGCCATTCGAGGCGCTCGCCGCGCTCCTTGTCGTCCAGCCCGTTGCCGCCGAGGTCGAGGTTCTCGCGCACGCTCATGTCGCCGAAGAGCTCGCGCGTTTCCGGGCAGTGGACGATGCCGCCGCGGGCGATGGCGGCGGCGCTGCGCCCGCGCAGCGCGTCGCCGCCGAAGCGCACCGTGCCCGAATGCGGCACCAGCCCCGAGATGGCGTTGAAGAGCGTGCTCTTGCCCGCGCCATTGAGGCCGACCAGCGAGACGAATTCGCCCTCGTGCACATGCAGCGACACGCCCTGCAGCGCCAGCGCCTTGCCGTACAGCACGCCGACGTCCTCGACCTGCAGCAGCGGCCGGCTGTCTCCGAAATCGGCCTCGGGCCGGGCCACGCGGGTGAGCGCGCCGCCGAGGTAGACGCGGCGCACCGTCTCGTCCTGCATCACGTCGGCGGCGGCGCCCTCGGCGATCCATTCGCCCAGGTACATCGCCAGCACCCGGTCGACCAGCGCCGACACGCCCTTGACGTTGTGGTCGACCAGCAGCACCGCGCGGCCCTCGTCGCGGAATTCGCGGATCAGCGCCGAGAAGTCGGCTACCTCGGACGCGGTCAGCCCGGCGAAGGGCTCGTCGACCAGCACCAGCTTGGGATGCCGTGCGATCGCCTTGGCCAGCTCCAGCCGCCGCAGGTCGGCGAAGGCGAGGGTCGGCGGCCGGCGCTCGATGACGCGCGTGAGGCCGACGCGTTGCGCGATCTCGCGGGCGCGGGCTTCCACCTCGGCACCGGCGAAGAGCTGGGTCAGCCGGTCGGGCAGCAGCGCCACCATGATGTTCTCCAGCACCGTCTGCCGCTGCAGCGGCCGCGAATGCTGGAAGACCAGGCCGACGCCGAGCCGCGCGACCTTGTGTGAAGGCAGGCCGCCGATCTCCACGCCGTCGAGCCGGATCGAGCCGCCGCTGGGCGCCTCGACGCCCATGATGGTCTTCATCGCGGTCGACTTGCCCGAGCCGTTGGGACCGATCAGGCCGAGGATCTCGCCCGGGCGGATCGAGAAGCTGAGCTCCTTCACCGCCACCAGGCCGCCGTAGCGCTTGGTCAGGCGCGAGACCTCCAGCATCGGCGCGGACGAATCACTCACGCGTGCCCCCGCGCACCATGCCCAGGAAGCCGTCCGGGAAGAACAGGATCACCAGCAGCGCCAGCAGCGAGACGATGAGCGTCGCCATCTCGCCGAGCGGCCGCAGCAGCTCGCCCATGCCGATCAGGAAGATCGCGCCGATGGCCGCGCCGATCACGGTGCGGCGTCCGCCGATCACCGCCGCGATGATGATCTGCACCCCGACCGACAGGTTGACGAAGGTGCCGACCGACAAGGTGCCCATGTAGAAGACCATCAGCGCGCCGGCGAAGCCCGAGAAGAAGGCGCTGACGATGAAGGCCGCCAGCTTGTGCTTGGCCACGTTGAAGCCGAGTGCGCCGGCCTGCACCGCGTCCTGGCCGCTGGCCTGCAGGATGAGGCCGATCGGAGAGCGCGACAGGCCGAACAGGATCGCGCCGCTCAAGGTCATGAAGCCGAAGGCCAGCCAGTAGTTGGTGGTGGCGCTGATCGAGATCACGTCGGGCACCGCCAGGCCGATCTCGCCGCCGGTGAGGCCGGCGAAGACCACCACGAAGTTCTGCAGCATCAGCACCGCCACCAGCGTGGTGAGGCCGAAGTAGGGTCCGCGCAGCCGCAGCGCCGGCAGCGCCAGCAGCACGCCGCCGACCACCGCCATCGCGGCGCCGGCCAGCACGCAGACCCAGATCGAGATGCCGGGCGAGAACCGCGCGTCGAGGATGCCGGCGGTGTAGGCGCCGAGGCCGATGAGGAAGGTGGGCCCGAAGTTGACCTCGCCGGCGAAGCCGAACAGCAGGTCCCAGGACATCGCGAAGACCGCGGTGTAGAAGGCCACGGTGAGCAGCCCCAGCACGTATCCCGAGGCGAAGCCCGGCAGGATCGCGCCCACCGCCAGCACCGCGATGGCGACCCGGAAGAGGCGGGTGCGGAAGATCGGTCGCATCGCTCACCTCCGCCCGAAGAGGCCTTGCGGCCGCACGTACATCACGACCACCAGCAGCAGCAGCGCCGGGATGGTGCGGTAGGCCGGCGAGATCAGGTAGGCGGTCAGGGTCTCGAGGTAGCCGACCACGTAGGCGGCGATCAGCGAGCCCGAGACGCTGCCGAGTCCGCCCAGCACAACGATCGAGAAAGCGCTCGCGGTCAGCGGCCCCACGCTGTAGGCGCTGACGCCCAGGAACATGCCCAGGAGAATGCCGGCGATGCCCGCCAGCAGCCCGTAGATGGCCCACACCGTGAGGTAGATGCTCGACAGTTCGATGCCCAGCAGGGTGACGCCGCGCGGATTCATCGAGGCCGCCAGCACCGCCTTGCCGCGCCGCGTGCGGTTGACCAGCAACCAGAGCAGGCCGATCGCGAGCCAGCAGACCGCGGCGGTGAAGAACTCGTTGTTCGGCGTGCGCACGCCGAGGAAAGGCACCGTGCCTTCGACGATCGGCAGCACCGTCTTGGCGTTGTCGGTGAAGAAATAGGCCACCGCTTCCTGCACGATGATTCCCCACAGCAGCGTCGCGGTGAGGATGAAGATCTCCTTCTCCGGCTCGGCGATGCGGCGCGAACGCTGGATCGGCCGCACCGTGAGGAAGTAGGTCGCGAAGGCCAGCACCATGCCCACCGCGATGCCGACCAGCGCCGACGCGTAGGCGCCCAGGTGAAGCAGGCTGGCTGCGGCCCAGGCGCCGACCGCGGCGGCCACCATGATCGCGCCGTGCGACAGGTTGAGCACGCCGGAGACGCCGAAGATCAGGGTGAAGCCGGTGGCCCCGAGTGCGTAGAGCGCGCTGATCGCGAAGCCGTCGACCAGGATCTGCCAGAAGATCACGCGTTCAGTTCGACGGCAGCTTGACGAAGGCCGGGAACTTCATCTGGCCGCCGGCCAGCTTGGTCGGCCACATGTTGATCTGCTTGCCGTTCTGCCACTGCAGCATGAGCCCGGTGATGTAGCCCTCGCCGGTCTTCAGGCCATGCACGTGCGGATCGCCCTTGGGCAGGAAGGCGACCCGGCCGATGGTGCCGACGTAGTCGGTCTGCTCCATCGCCGCGACCAGCTTGTCGCTGTCGGTCGAGTTGGCGCGGTGCACCGCCTCGGCGATCATGTAGACCTCGTCGTAGGCGGTGTAGCCGGAGTAGGCCGGCTCGTTGCCGAACTTCTTCTGGTAGGCCGCGACGAAGGGCAGCGTCTTGGGCGTCACCGCGACGCCGGGGCCCGACACCGCGTTGAACAGCACGCCGTCGGCGGCGCCGTTGGTGTCGGCCCAGAAGGTCGAGTTGCTGGCCTGCGAGGACACGCCCAGCATCGGGATCGGCACCTGCTGGCTCTTCCACTGCACCGTCGGCTGGGTTCCGACGTGCGAGATGCCGGTGATCATCACGTCCGGCTTCTGCGCCTCGATCTTGTTGAAGATCGGCGTGAAGTCGGTGGTGTCGGGCGAGAAGCGCACGTGGTCGAGCACCTTCAGGCCGACCTTCGGCAGGCAGGTCTCGTAGCCGGCATCGAGCGGCGTGGTCCAGGCCGCGTCCTCGCTGACGATGACCGCGGTCTTCATCTTGTGCGGATCGACCAGCAGGTCCTTCGCGGCATCGCACACCAGGCCGGCCAGCGCGCTCGAGGTGAGGTAGCCGTGGAAGGTGTACTTGTTGGCGTCATAGTCCTTGGCGATGTTCTGCGTAATGACGTCGGAGGCCGCGCCGGGCGTGATCATCAGCGTCTTCAGGCGCGCCGCCCAGGGCTCGAGCGCCAGCACCACCTCGGACGTGTAGCTGGCGATCACCGCGTTGACCTTGTCCTCGCTCACCGCGCGCTGGAAGGCGCGCACCGCCTCGGCGGAAGAGGAGTGGTCGTCGTAGACCACGATCTCGATCTTGCGACCGTCGACGCCGCCCTTGGCGTTGATCTCCTCGGCCGCCAGCTGCGCCGCCGGCGCGATCGACGAGCCGGCCACCGCCTGCGCTTCGGAGATCACGCCGATCTTGATCGGATCGGCTGCCAGAGCCACGCCGAAGGGGACCAGGGCACCACAGGCCAGCAACGCGGCCATGCTCGCGCGACTCCGAAGGATCGGTTTCATGATGTCTCCATTTGTTTCTGATCGCCAGCAATCTTGCGGCGCGACCCACCGCTTTGCAAGCGGACGGAGCCCCTTGAACCTGCTGCTTACCCGATCGACGAAATCGGTTTCAGCTGCTAAACGCGTGCGTCCGATTCGCGCATCAATTCGCCGTGATGCCCAGCCGCTTGATGAGCGCACCCCACTTCTGGCTGTCGTTCACCACGATCTTGCGGAAGTCGTCGCCGAAGACCTGCGACGGGATGCCGCCGCCCTTGCGCACCGCTTCCTGGAACACCGGGTCGGCCTGCATGTCGCGGATGGCCTTGCTGAGCTTGTCGAACACCGGCGCCGGCAGGTTGGCGGGCGCCACCATGCCGAAGAACTGGTCGGGCAGCGCGGCGGGCGAACCGACTTCGCGCAGCGAAGGCACGTCCGGCAGCGACGGGTCGCGCGTGTCGCCGGTGACCACCAGCGCCTTCAGCTTGCCGCCCTTGATGAGCCCGATCGAGGTCGGCACCGAGGCGAAGGTGTATTGCACCTCGCCGCCGATGATCGCGGCGTCGGTTTCCTGGCCGGTCTTGAACGGGATGTGCACCGCCTTGATGCCGACCGCCGAATTGAATTCCTCGGCGGCCAGGTGGATGCTGTTGCCGATGCCGGAGGAGCCGAAGTTCAGCTGGCCCGGCTTCGACTTGGCCAGCGCGATGAACTCGGCCAGCGTGTTGACGCCGAGCGCTGGCGACACCTCGAGCACCTGGCGCGAGGTCTGGATGATGCCCAGGTAGGTGAACGACGTGGCGACGTCGTAGCCCGGGTTCTTGATCAGGAAGGGCGCCGAGGTCATCGCGGTGCTGGTGCCCATGCCGAGCGTGTAGCCGTCCGGGTTGGCACGCGCGATGTGGGCCATGCCGATGGTGCCGGAGCCGCCCAGGCGCTGCTCGACCACGATGCTGGTGTTCAGGCGCGGGCCCAGGTGGTAGGCGATCAGCCGCGCCAGGAAGTCGACCGCGCCGCCGAAGGGGCAGACCAGCGTGATCGGGTGGCTCGGGAAGTCGCTCTGCGCCAGGCTGGCGAGCGGCGTCGCGCCGAGCGCCGCGGCGCCCAGCGCGCCGAGTCCGCCCAGGGCGGTGCGGCGGGAGATCGGATGGGTTGAAGTGGGGATGTGTCTCATGGTTACCGAGTTTAATGGACAGACCAATATATCGTTCACCCCATTTACCCGAGCCGCGAACCGTGGCATCGGGCAATGCGACGCCGGCGACGATGCCATTTCGCCCGGTGGCCCACAATCGCCGGATGCATCGACTATTCCTCGCCCGCCTGCTGGCCACGGTGCGCCTGGCCGGGACCGAATTCTTCTGCGGGCTGTTCCTGATCGCGCTGAGCATGAGCAGCTATGCCAGCGACGACGGCGTGAGCGGCGCCGCCGCCGACGTGATCGATATCGACGACCTGGTCTACGGGGCGGCCTGCCTGGCCGGCGGCTTTCTGGTCGGCTGGGCCTTTCGGCAGAGCCGGCAACGCGGCGAGTGACCTTCGGGGTAAGCGCAATGGGCGCCATCCGCAAAGCGGATCAGGCCCATCCGAAAGCGCCATGGACAAACGCCCGGCCCGGGCGAATACTCGTCGACCGCCGCGTTCGGGTCCGTTCGACGGCATTCAACTCTCACGCCGGATTTCCATCATGAAAGCTTTTCTCGCCCGCGCTGCGGCCGTCGCACTCGCCCTCGTGCTCACCGCCTGTGCCGCACCCGGCCCGCAGGCCCCGATGATCATCCGCCGGGGCGTGGTCGAGCAGATCTCGCCCACCATGATCCAGAGCCCGGCCCATACCGGCGTCGGCGCGATCGTCGGCGGCGTCGCCGGCGCGGGCCTCGGCAGCCTGATCGGCAACGGCACCGGGCGCGACGTCGCGATGATCGCCGGCGCGGTCGGCGGCTCGATGGCCGGCGCCCAGGTCGCCAACAACGCGGCCCAGCCAATCCCGGGTCAGCAGATCTTCGTGCGCACCGACAGCGGCGTGCTGGTCGAGGTGACCCAGCCGGTGACGCCGGGATTGCGGGTCGGCCAGCGCGTCTTCATCCAGGGCAACGGCGAAGGCACGCGAGTCACGCCGCAGTAGACCGGTGTGCCGGGGCCCCGCCCGGGCCTCAGTCTGTCAATTCCATTCGCTGCCCGAGTCTCCGCCGCCGCCGCCGCCGCCGTTGTCCCAAGAGCCCGGGTCGGAGATGCCGAAGTCGTTGCCCCCCATGTCGGCATTGGTGTCCGGGCCCAGGTTGTCGCCGAAGCCGCCGGCGTTGCCGCCCCCGATGCCGGCATCGCGGCGGCGATCGTCCTCGAAGACCCTCGGCTCGTCGCGCTGGCTGAAATGCCGCACCGCCTCCTCGACCGCCACCGCGCCCAGGCCGGCCGCTGCGCCGGTCAGCAGGGCGCCGCCGATGCCGGAGCCGGCCTGCGGCGCCGCACCGGGCGGATAGCCCGCCGGCGGTCCGTAGCCGGGCGCGGGCGCGTAGCCGGCGGGGCCGCCGTACTGCGGAACGTTGCCGCCGTACGGGCCTTGCGGACCCGCGTTCGGGCGGCCGGCGAAGCGGCGGAAGACGAAGAACAGCGCCGCGATCAGCAGCACGCCGAGGCCGATCTTCATCGGCGACAGGCCGGAGGACGACGCCGCCGGCTGGCTGTACGAAACGTTCGACGCGCTGTCTCGCACCGGCGGCGCCTCGCTCCTGCGCGCCGGCGCGCTGCCCTCGACCCGCTGGCGCAGTTCGGCGGCCGATTCGGATTTCACGAAGGGCAGGCCGGGCGCCAGTTCCTCGGCGCGCGCCAGCTCGGCCTTGGCGGCCGCGAGCTTGCCTTCCTTGGACAGCACCTCGGCGTGGACGTAGTGGGCCTTGGCGCTGTCCGGATGGTCCGCCAGCACCTTGGCGATCATGCGGTCGGCGTCGTCGGTCTTGCCGTTGTCGGCGGCCTGGTAGATCTCGGCGATGGTCGGCTCGGAAGCCGCCGTGCTGCTGCCCTGCGCCAGCGACAGCACCGGCGCACCCAGCGCCGCCACGAGTCCCAGGGTGACTGCGAATTGCTTGATCATGAGAAGCCTTTCATCGGTTGTCATGAGATGCGGCCGAGCAGGCTTGGTTCAACGGCCGAGCTGTGTCCGTTTGCAGGCGCTTCGGCTGTAGGAAGAGCGGCTGTCCGGCCGCGGCTATGCTCGGTTCCGTCAAAAAAACACGCAGGAGCCCTCGCATGAAGATCCAGGCCGCCGTCCTCCAGCAGATGGGCATCGCGTCCCCCTACGCCGCCTCGCGGCCGCTGACGATCGAGACGCTCGAGCTCGCGCCGCCCGGCCCGGGCGAGGTGCTGATCAAGGTGGCGGCCGCGGGCCTGTGCCATTCGGACCTGTCGGTGATCAATGGCGACCGGCCGCGGCCGATGCCGATGGCGCTCGGCCACGAGGCCGCCGGCATCGTCGAGGAACTGGGCGAGGGCGTGACCGACCTGAAGATCGGCGACCACGTGGTGGTGGTCTTCGTGCCCAGCTGCGGCCACTGCGCACCCTGCGCCGAAGGCCGGCCGGCCCTGTGCGAGCCCGGCGCGGCCGCCAACGGCGCCGGCACGCTGCTGTCGGGCGCGCGCCGCATCTCGCACGTCGGTCAGCCGATGAACCACCACCTCGGCTGCTCGGTGTTCGCCGACCATGCGACCGTCTCGCGCCGCTCGCTGGTCAAGATCGACCCCACGGTGCCGCTGGACGAGGCGGCGCTCTTCGGCTGCGCGGTGCTGACCGGCGTCGGCGCGGTGGTCAACACCGCGCGGGTGCAGGCGGGCGCCTCGGTGGCGGTGATCGGCCTCGGCGGCGTCGGCCTGGCGGCGCTGCTCGGCGCCCATGCGTCCGGTGCGCGGCAGATCATCGCGGTCGACCTGGCCGAGGACAAGCTCGTGCAGGCGCGCGAACTGGGCGCCACGCACACGGTGAACGCCGGCCAGCCGGACGCGATGGAGCAGATCCGCGAACTGAGCGGCGGCGGCGTCGAGTTCGCCTTCGAATTCGCCGGCTCGATCCGCGCCCTCGACCTGGCCTACCGCATCACCCGGCGCGGCGGCACCACGGTCACCGCCGGCCTGCCGCCGTCGACCGCCGCCTGGCCGCTCGCCGCGGTCAGCCTGGTGGCCGAGGAGCGCACCCTCAAGGGCAGCTACATCGGCACCTGCGTGCCCTCGCGCGATGTGCCGCGCTACATCGCGCTCTACCAGCAGGGCCGGCTGCCGGTCGACAAGCTGCTGACCGGGCGCCTGGCGCTCGCGGACATCAACCACGGCTTCGACCTGCTGCACGAGGGCAAGGCGATCCGGCAGGTGGTGGTGTTCGATTGATCGAAGGCCGGCGCCGCTACGTCGCGCTCGGCAGCTCCTTCGCCGCGGGCCTGGGCCTCGGCCCGCGCATCGCGGGCTCGCCGATCGCCTGCCAGCGCTCCGCCAACGGCTATCCGCAGCAGCTGGCCAGGCTGTGCCGCTTGTCGATCGACGACCGCAGCTGCTCCGGCGCGACCGTCGCCCATGTGATCGGCAGCGGGCGCTTCCGGGAGGCGCCGCAGGTCGACGCGCTCGACGCGGCGACCGAGCTGGTCACCCTCTCGATCGGCGGCAACGACGTCGGCTACGTGGGCGACCTGACGATGCTGGCGATGCGCCGGCGGCACGCCTGGCTGCGGCCGTTCCTCAAGTTGTTCTGGAAGGATCCGCGACCCGCGGCGGCACGGGATTTCGATCGGCTCCAAGGAGACCTTCTCGCGCTGCTGGCAGAAGTCCGAAGGCGGGCGCCCGGCGCGCGGATCGTCGTCGTGAGCTACCCGCGGATCCTGCCGCCCACGGGCACCAATGCGGCCGTCGGCCTCGATGAATCCGAGGCGGCGCTGATGCGGGAAGTCGCGAGCCGCCTCGATGCCGTGACGCGGGCCGCCGCCGAAGCGGCACAGGCCGTCTTCGTCGACATGGCGGCGATCTCCGCCGGCCACCATGCGGGTTCGGCCGAACCCTGGGTCCACGGCGCCGCGCCGCGCGAGGGCCTCGCCTTCCATCCGACGCTGGCGGGCGCGGCGGCCACCGCCCGTGCGGTCGCGCAGGTCCTGGGTTGAGGGTTCCGCCGGTCGCGACGCCGCCGGTCAGGCCGCGCCGGGCACGCACACCATGGCGATGCTGAGCCAGACGCCGACGCTGAAGTAGGGCGTCAGCCAGAGCGCGTCGGCCTTCCAGGCGGCCCAGTTGCCGCTCTGCACGCGGCGCTGCCAGGCGTCGCGCGCGCCCTGGTCGAGGCGCATGTAGGTCTGGCCGCGGGTGCGGCCGTGCTGGTAGCGCGACCAGTACATCGGCACGTCGACGCCCAGCACGTAGGCGACGAAGGCGATCGAGCCGAAGATGCCGAAGAGCGCCAGGCCGCTGACCCAGCCGCTGCCGTCGATCGCGACGATCGCCAGCAGCGCGGCCATCCACGAGAAGCCGGCGGCCCAGAGCAGCGATTCGACCGCCTGCGTGATGTGGTTGAGCGTCAGCACGCTGTGCCAGCAGAAGCCTTGCGCCACCACCATGAAGACCGGCACCGCCCAGGCGGCCGTCTGCACCCACGGCAGATTGGCCTGCACGCCCAGTTGATGGACCAGCAGACCGAGTTGCAATGCGAAGCAGATCTCGGCGACCGTGGCCGCGGCCCGGCCGAGAAAGATGCTGGAGAGGTGCGTGTCGACGACCACCAGCCGCTCGAGGTCGACCCGCGGCAGCACCGAGCGGTAGGCGCACACCAGCACGTAGACGCCGGACAAGGCCAACTGCAGGCCGCCGTGGACGCCTTCGGCCGGCCCCAGGTGCATGACCGCCAGCCACAGGCAGACGTTCAGGAAGGCGATGGCGCGAAGGCTGCGCCACCACCACAGCACTCGGGCGTCCGTTTCAAGAATGCCTACGGGGAGATCGTGACGTTGTGATGACATGTTGCGGCGAGGGTAACCGGGAGTCGAGCGACGAGGCAAGCCACTTTGCAACGACCTCGGCGAGCGAAGGTCGCCGCGCGCGCAATCGTTCGCGGACCGGCGGCGACAATGCCCGCATGACTCAAGGCAAGCGCATCTCGGCAGACATCGGCGGCGACGCCTTGCAGGCCATCAAGGAATTCGGGGCCGCGGCCAAGGCGGCGCGAACGGCCGCCGGAGAAGGACAGGCCGCCGCGGCCGCCCGGCTCGGCGTGCACGTACAGACGATCGGCCGCATCGAAGCGGGCGAGCCCGGCGTCGCCATCGGGCACGTGCTGGGCCTGCTCGCGCTCTACGGCGTCGGCGTGCGCCTGCAAGAGCCGGAAGGGCGCTGACCATGGACCGATCAGACGCAGCCCGGACCGCCGCGGTGCTCCACACGCTTCCCAACGGCGTCAGGCTGCTCGCCGTCCACATGCCGCACGTCCAGAGCGCCAGCGTGGGCGTGTTCCTGCGCGTCGGCTCGCGGGACGAGACGCCGGCCAGCAACGGCATCAGCCACGTGCTGGAGCACATGGCCTTCAAGGGCACGGCCACCCGCACCGTGCAGGCGATCAACCTGGATGCGGAGCGGCTGGGCGCGGACGTCAACGCCTTCACCGGCAAGGACACGACCGGCTACTTCATGACCGGCCTCGGCCGGCACGCGTCGCAGCTGCTGCGCATGACGGCCGACATCGTCCTGAACAGTACCTTCCCCGAGGTCGAGCTGAAGCGCGAGCTGGACGTGATCCGCCAGGAAGCCATCGAATACGAGGAGGATCCGCAGGAAAGCGCCAGCGACCTGCTCGACCGCGCGATCTGGGGCGACGACCCGATGGGCATGCCGGTGATCGGCACCGTCGACAACATCGAGGGCTTTGGCCGGCACGACCTGGTGCGGCACGTGAAGTCGCACTACGTCGCCGGCAAGACCGTGGTCGCCGCGGCCGGCAACTTCGACGTCGACGCCTGGCTCGCGCTGGCCGCCGAGCTTTTCGCGGCGATGCCTTCGGCGGCCGACGCGGCCGCGGCACGGCCGCCCGCGCCCGCGGCGTACGTGGGCCAGGCCATGGGCCGCCGCTTCACGCAGGTGTCGCAGGTGTTCCTGAACATCGCCTATCCGCTGGCGCCCGTTCTCCAGGCGGAGGTTGCGCAGCAGCGCTGGCGCCACGCGGCCACGCTGGCGGCGAATCTGTTCGGCGGCGGCATGTCGTCACCGCTGGTCGACACGGTGCGCGAGCAACTCGGCCTGGCCTACACCGCGCATTCGACGATGGACGGCGGCGACGTCTGGGCCAACTTCGTGGTGCATGCGGTCACCACGCCGGACAAGCTGGACGCCTTGGTGAGCGCGACCGGCAGCCTGCTGCGCGCGCAGGCCGCCGCCATCGACCCGGTGCACCTGGAGCGGGCGAAGAACCAGCTGACCGTCTCGCGCGTGCGCTCGGGAGAGCGCACCTACGCGGCGATGGAGCAGGCGGTCGAGGAGCTTTTCGCCAGCGAGACGGTGACGCCGATGGCGGATGCGATCGCGTTGATCGACGACATCGGCGCGGACGAGGTGCGCGCGGTCTTCGAGCGCATGCTGAGCCATCCGCCGGCGCTGGCGATCACCGGCAAGGGCGCCGGCGCGCGGAGCGCACGGCAGATGGCGAGTCGCCTGGCGGCCTGAGCGGGGAAGCCTGCGTGCCCGCTCAACCGGCGTCCAGCCCGTCCAGCAGCGGCCCCAGCGCCAGTTCCGCCTGCCGGTCCTGGTAGCCGCGCGCGATCGCGGTCCTGATCAGGGCCTGCGCCTCGGGCTTCTGCACGCCTTGGCCGAAGAGGTCGGAGTCGCGGCGGAATTCCTCGGCCGGTGCCAGCGCGATCGCATTGACCCGCTCCTTGATCGTGGCAAGGCCCGACACCGGGAAGCCGGCGATGCGATGCGCCAGCGTGCTGACGAAGCCGTCGATCTCGTCGGCCGGCAGCGCCCGGTTGACCCAGCCGTAGCGCTCGGCCAGGTCGGCGTCGCAGTCCTGCGCGCTCAGCAGCACCTCCAGCGCCCGCGAGCGGCCCATCAGCCGCGCGAGGTGCTGGGCCGCGCCGCCGCCGGGAATGACGCCGAAGGCCGCTTCCATCTGGCTGAAGATGGCCGATCCCCGGGCGGCGAAGCGCATGTCGCAGCCGAGCACGAATTCGCTGCCGGCGCCGCGCACCCGGCCTTCGATCTGCGCGATCGACACGATCCGGCTGGCGCTCAGGTGATGGAAGAGCAGCGCGATCGAGGCCTCGCCGGTCAACTTCGCCGCTTCCTCGCGATAGGCCTTGATGCGCGTCACGTCGACGTGCGGAATGAAGTAGTCGGGGTCGGCGCTCTTGAAGACCAGCACCTTGACCGTTGCGTCCGACTCCACCGCCTGGATGAGCGACACCAGGTCGCGGACCAGCTCGGGGCCGAGCAGGTTCATCGGCGGCGCCGAGATGGCGGCGAAGACGACCGCGCCTTCCCGGCTCAGCTTCAGGGTCTGCAGGTCCTCGGCCATCGCCCGGCTCAGGCGGCGGCCGCGCCGCTCGCCGCGCGGATGATCAGCTCGGCCACTTCCTTCGGGTGCGAGAGCATCGGCACGTGGCTCGATGCCAGGCTGATCGTGATGGCGTTCATGGCCTTGGCGAAGCGGCGCTCCAGCTCCGGCGGGATCATCCGGTCTTCGGTGGCGACGACGTAGGAGGTCGGCTTGCTCTTCCAGGCGGCGGCGCTCAGCTTGCCGCCGAGCGACGCCACGTTCGTCGGGCCCTGCGTGGCCGCCAGCAGCTCGCGCTCGGCCATCGGCAGGTCCTGCGCGAAGTCCTCGGCGATGCCCTTGTCGGTCATCTTGAGGAAGCCGGCCGCATCGGGCCGCAATTCGGCGCCGCCCGGTGCCGGCGGCAGGTCCTGGCCCAGTTCGCCGCAGGCCTGGCCGACGTCGGGCGCGAAGGCTGCAACGTAGACCAGCCGCGCCACCTGCGCCTCCGCGCCGGCTTCGCTGATGACCGCGCCGCCGTAGGAGTGGCCGACCAGCAGCACCGGACCGTCCATCAGCGCGATCGCGCGCTTCGTCGTAGCGACGTCGTCGGCCAGCGAGGTGAGCGGGTTCTGCACCGCGGTGACCGTCAGGCCGGCCGACTTGAGAAGCGGAATGATCTTCGACCAGCTGGTGCCGTCCGCCCAGGCGCCGTGGACCAGCACGACGTTCTTGATTTCCATTGCCATGACCGATGTTCCTTTGAGAAGGGCGCGACAGCGTCACGCCAGCGGTCATTCTGCGAAATGCGGCGGCGCCTGTATGGCAAGAAAGGCGCGCGGATTGCAGATAACGCGCGCATGCGAACAACGGCGAGCGCGACCGGAAAACGGCGTCCGTCGTCGCGCTACATCAGCCGCCGGCGCCAGCGTCCGGGCGTGGTGCCCTCGGTGCGCAGGAAGACGCTGCTGAAGTGGCTCTGGTCGACGAAGCCGCAGCTGTCGGCCACCTCGGAGAGCGGCATCGCACTGACTCGGAGCAGCTGCTTGGCGCGCTCGATGCGCAGCCGCAGCACCCACTTGTGCGGCGGCACGCCCATCGACTTGCCGAAGGCGCGCGCGAAGTGGCTGGGAGACAGGTCGAGCAGGGCGGCCAGTTCCGCGATCGACATCGCATCCTGCAGATGCGCCTGCGCCCATTCGTGCACCCGCCGCAATTGCCAGGGCAGCAACTGTCCGGTGCGGTTCGCCGGGTCTCGGGCGCCGCCGTAGCGCTGCGCCACGTGGGCGAAGAGCGCCAGCGTGATGGCGTCGATGAAGAGGGTGTCCTTTTCCGGCCCGAGCACCGCGGCGCGCTGCACCAGCGCCAGCGCGAGATGCTTCACGACCGGGTCCGGCAGGAAGTCTTCGGAGCGCAGCGCGGTGACCGGCGCCAGGCCGCGTTCGTAGGCCATCTCGTCCATCGCCGACTGCGACAGATGGAAGCGCGAGAACTCGAAGCCCTCGTGGATCTGCGCGGTCGGCTCCGACTGCAGGTCGAAGATGACCAGGCCACCGTCGCCGACGCGAGGCAGGGCGACGTGGCGGCCGCCCAGCCACATGTCGCCGCGGTGGATCGGCCGGTGGTGCACGTGCAGCGCGAAGGCCCTTTCCACCGGCGGACGCAAGGTGGGCGCGGGCATCGCCGCCTCGCTCCTCACGTGCGAGAAGACGATCGGATGGCGAAGGTCCTTGCGCGCGGTGAGGGTCGGCACCGGCTGGCTGTGGAAGCGCCGGCGGATCGAATCGTGCGAGTCGTGCGCGTCGGTCTGCGCGAGTGGCGTCGGCATGGAAGGTCGGCGGCGGGTGGCGAGGATGTGACGCATCCTACGCGGCGGCAGCGGGCGCCGCTCCCGACCTTCGGCAAAAGCCGCGCTCAGCGGTGCGCCTGCACCCAGCGCTCGATGTCCGCCGCGCCCATCGCGCCGGCCTGGCGCGCGACCTCGCGGCCGCCCTTGAAGAGCGCCAGCGTCGGGATGCTGCGGATGTTGAAGCGGGCGCCGAGCGCCGGCACCGCCTCGGTGTCGACCTTGGCGAAGCGCACGCCCGGCTCGAGCTTCGCGGCGGCCTGCTCGTAGCCCGGCGCCATCTGGCGGCAGGGACCGCACCACGGCGCCCAGAAGTCGACCAGCACCGGAATCTCGTTGCGCGCCACGTGGCGGTCGAAGGCGGCCTCGTCGAGCGCGGTGGAATGGCCGGTGAAGAGCGCCTGGTGGCACTTGCCGCAGTCGGGCGCGCTCGCCATCTGGTCGGCGCGCAGCCGGTTGGTGGTGTGGCAGTGCGGGCAGACGATGTGCAGGGTTTCGTTGGCGGTGGTCATGGATTCTCCGGCTCGGGCGTGTGTTGCTCGAAATGATGCCGGGGACGGCGAATTCAAGCGCCGGGGGCTCAGGCGCCGGGCGAAGCGCCGGGCGCCGTGAAGTGTGCGGCGTCCATCACCGCCAGCGGCGTCGCGATGCGCGGCACGAAGTCCATCTGGTCGAGCAGGTCGCGCTGCAGGTCGACGCCCGGCGCGATCTCGAACAGCTCCATGCCTTCGGCCGTCAGCCGGAAGCTGCCGCGCTCGGTGAGGAACAGCACCTGCTGGCCGCGCTGCCGCGACTGCGGGCCGCTGAAGGTGATCTGCTCGACCTCCGGCACCATCTTGCGCACCTTGCCCTGCTGGCGCACTCGCAATTGGCCGTCGCCGGTCTGCAACTGCACGCCCTTGGCCGCGAAGGTGCCGCAGAAGACCACCTTGCGCGCGTTCTGCGCGATGTCGATGAAGCCGCCCGGGCCGACCGTGAGGCCGCCCAGGCGCGAGGCGTTGACGTTGCCGTGGGCGTCGAATTCGCCGAAGCCGAGGAAGGCGATGTCCAGACCGCCGCCGGCGTAGAAGTCGAACTGGGTCGGCGCGTCGAGCATCGCGCTGGCGTTGCGGGCGTAGCCGAAGAGCACGCCGTCCATCAGGGTGCCGCCGTAGGTGCCGTGCTCGATGGTCTGGTAGATGCGGTCCATCTCGCCGCGCGAGGCGATCAGCTTGGCGACCGCGTCGGGCACGCCGACGCCGTAGTTCACCACCGGCCGGGCCTTGCCGGTGTTGAAGAGTTCCATCGCCGCGCGCCGCGCGATCGCCTGGCGCTCGCTGAAGGCCTCGGCCGCGGCCCGCTGCTCGGCCGCGTGGTCGGCGCGTTCGCTGGCCGCGCGCGCCTCGCCGTGCAGCTCGCCGCTGAGCGCCGGGTCGAAGGGGATGTCGTAGCTGGTCTTCTGCTCGCGATCGACCACGATCGCATCGACCCAGGCCGCCGGGATGCGCACCTCGCGCGCCTTGAGCGCGCCGCGCGGCAGCCGCTCCTTGACCTGCACGATCACCCGGCCGCCGCTGTTGCGCGCCGCCAATGCGAGCGACTGGGCGTCGAGGTTCGCGGCCTCGTGCTCGAAGCTGATGTTGCCGTCCTCGTCGGCGGCGCTGGCCCGCACCAGCGCGACGTGGATCGGGAAAGGCCTGTAGCGCAGGTATTCGCGGCCGTCGAGGGTCACCACCTCCGACAGGTCTTCGACCGCCGAGCGGTTCATCTTGCCGCCGCCCTGGCGCGGGTCGCAGACCGTGCCGAGGCCGACGTGGGTGAAGAGGCCGGGCCGGCCGGCGCCGATCTCGCGCATCAGCTGGCTGGAGACGCCGCCGGGCAGGATGTAGGCCTCGATCTTCTCGTCCTCGGCCAGCTTCTGCATCGCCGGCGACCAGACCCAGTGCCCGCCGATCACCCGCTTGACCAGGCCTTCGTGCGCGAAGCAGTTCATGCCCAGCGTCTTCTTGTCGCCGATGCCGAGCGCATGGATCATGGTCAGGCCGCGCGGCTGCTGCGTCGAAAGGAAGCGCGCCTGCACCGCCTGGAAGAGGCAGGTCGCCTCCATCAGGCCGCCGCCGCCGCCCATCAGGCCGACGGTGTCGCCGTCGCGGATCAATGCGGCGGCGTCGGCCGCGCTCATGAACTTGCTCGCCATCTCGTTCACCGGTGCAGCTCGAAGAGCGCCGCGCCCTTCTTCATGACGCTGCGGGCGATCACCGTGCGGTGGATCTCGCTGGTGCCGTCGAAGATGCGGTAGATGCGGGCGTCGCGGTAGTAGCGCTCGATCGGCAGTTCCTTGCAGAAGCCCATGCCGCCGAAGAGCTGCACCGCGCGGTCGACCACCCGGCCCAGCGTCTCGGCCGCATGCACCTTGACCATCGCGATCTGCTCGCGGGCGTCGGCGCCCTGGTCGAGCAGCCAGGCCGCGTTCAGCACCATGAAGCGGGCGGCGTTGATCTCGATGGCGCTGTCGGCGAGCATCTGCTGGATCAGCTGGAAGTCGCCGATCTTCTGGCCGAACTGCTTGCGCTGGTTGGCCTGCTCGACCATCAGTTCCAGCACGTGGCTGGCCTTGCCGACGGCGCGGGCGCCGACCTGCGCCAGCCGCACCACGTTGAGCGCGCCCATCGCCAGCTTGAAGCCCTGGCCCTGCTCGCCGAGCAGCGCGAGCGGCTCCAGCGGCACGTCGTCGAAGAACAGCTCCAGGTGCGGCGTGCCGCGCACGCCCATCATCTTCTGGTCCTTGCCGACGGTGAAGCCGGCGAGGCCCTTGTCGACCATGAACATCGAGATCTCCTTGTCGCCGGTCTTGGCCGAGACCAGGAAGAAGTCGCTCCATTCGCCGTCGCTGATGAAGTGCTTGCTGCCGTTCAGGCGCCAGCCGTCGGCGGTCTTCGTCGCCCGGGTCGTGATGCCCTGCGCGTCGGAGCCTGCGCCGGGCTCGGTGATCGCGATCGCGCAGGTGCGCGCGCCGGCCACCGCCGGTTGCAGCCAGCGGGCGACCTGCTCGCCCTTGCACTCCAGCAGCGGCTCGTAGACGTTGCCGAAGGCGCGGCGGATCAGGATGTCGGTGGTGTGGCCGAACTGTTCCTCGCACAGCATGCGGTCCACCGCCGAGAGGCCGCCGCCGCCCGCGGCTTCGGGGAAGTTGAGCGCGTAGAGGCCGAGTGCCTTCGACTTCGCATGCACCGCGCGCGCCAGTTCGGGGTCGAGGAAGCCCTGCTGCTCGATGCGGTCCTCGAGCGGTGCCAGCTCGGTGGCGATGAAGCGGCGCACGGTGTCGACCAGCATGCGCTGTTCGTCGGAGAGGGAGAAATCCATGGTGTCTCGGTTGAAGGCGGCCGCTCAGCGCGGCTCGAGGAAGGGACGGCTCGCAGCCAGGCAGCGGCGGGCCCATTCGGTGGCGCCCGCCTCGGCCATGCGATCGAGGTGCACCACCTCGACGCTGATCGGCAGGTCGGCCGGCAGGGCGTCGAACAGGCCCTGGAGGTCGATGCCGCCTTCGCCGGGCAGCAGGCGCTCGCAGCGCGCGGTGTGGATCATTTCCTCGACCGTGAAGTCGCGGCCGTGCTGGGCGCGGGTCGGCGCGTCGCAGATCTGCGCGTAGTGCAGCAGCTCGCGCGGCAGCGCGCGGATGTCGTCCAGCGTGGTGGTCGAGCGATCGACGTGCAGGGCATCGACCAGGATGCCGGCGTTCGGCGGGCTGTCGGCGCCTCGGATCACGCGCAGCGCGGCATTGGCGTCGCGCACGCCGGTCCAGGGCATGAATTCGAGGTCGGCGCTCATGCCGAAGGGCTGCATGACTTCGCACAGGCGGCCGTAGCTGTCGGTGAGGCGCTGTTCGTCGGTGTCGTCGCCGGCCACCAGCACCGCCTTGGCCTGCAGCGTGGCGCCGACGTCGAAGAGCGGCAGGTAGGCGCGGGCATCGAAGACCGGGCCGATGCGGATCAGCTCGAGGTCGAAGATGCCGACGCCGGTATCGCGCTGGGCTGCCACGGTCTCGCGCAGCGCCTCGGGCCGGTCGATCAGGAACTGCTGCTGCGCGCCGGCGCTGTTGGGCAGGAGGCGCAGGCCGGCGAAGGCGTAGCCCAACTCGGCAGCCAGCCGGACCGCCTGCGGCGGCTCCAGCGACCATGCACTCAGGTAGGCCAGTGAATAGGTGCGCGGCATGGGGCTTTCCTCCTGAACACGGGACGGATCCTAGCAATGAATGGAATGAAATTCAACAATTGAACGGAATTCCATTTAATTCTATGATCGCCCGTCACGAGAACAATCAGGGGACCTTGCCCATGCCTTCCATGCTCGACGGAGCCACCCGCGTGCACTTCATCGTCGGCGACCCGATCGCCCAGGTGAAGTCGCCGGCCGAGGTGACCCGCGTCTACGAGGCGCGCGGCCACAACGCGATGGTGATGCCGGCCCACGTGCCGCCGGCCGCGCTGTCCGGCTGGCTCGCCGGCGTCTCGCAGGCCCGCAACGTCGACGCGATCATCGTCACGGTGCCCCACAAGTTCGACTGCTTCGCGCTCTGCGCGACCACCTCCGAGCGCGCCGCCTTCCTCGGCGCGGTCAACACCATGCGGCGCAATGCCGACGGCAGCTGGCACGGCGACATGTTCGACGGCCTCGGCTTCGTCGCCGCGATGCGCCATCGCGAATGCGATCCGGCCGGCCGGCGGGCGCTGCTGGTCGGCGCCGGCGGCGCCGGCACGGCCATCGGGCAGTCGCTGGTGCTGGCCGGCGTCAGCGCGCTGGCGGTGCACGACGAAGACCCGGCGCGGTGCCGGGCGCTGGTGCAGCGGCTGGCCGCGCTCGGCCGCTGCCCGGTGAGCGAGGGCTCCACCGATCCGCAGGGCTTCGGCGTGGTCATCAACGCCACGCCGGCCGGCATGAAGGCCACGGATGCGCTGCCGGTGCAGGTCGATCGGCTCGACCCCGACGCCTACGTCGGCTGCGTGGTCACCGAGCCGGAGTTGACGCCGCTGATCGGCGCCGCGCTGGCCCGCGGCTGCCGCACCATCACCGGCGTCGACATGTTCATGCAGGTGCGCGACCTGATGGTCGACTTCCTGCTGCAGGACCAGGCACTAGGGTGCAGGTGAATAGCGTTGCCGTCGACCTCCGGTGCATGATCGCGCCATGCTGATCAACGTCTTCAACGGCCTCGTCTACGGCGCGCTGCTGATCGTCATGTGCTCGGGGCTGGCGCTCATCTACGGCCTGCGCCGGGTCGTGAACTTCGCGCACGGCTCGCTCTACATGCTGGGTGCCTACCTCGGCTACACGCTGGCCTCGGTGAGCAACTTCTGGGTCGCGCTGGTGGTCGCGCCGGCGCTGATGGCGGTGTTCGGCGCGCTGCTCGACCGCTTCGGCTTCCGGCTGCTGCAGGACCGCGATCCGCTCACCGTGGTGCTGGTCACCTTCGGGCTGATGCTGCTGATCGAGGACTTCGTGCAGACCGTCTGGGGCACCGGCAACCTGTCGATCCAGGCGCCGCCGCTGCTCAACTTCTCGGTCGACCTCATGGGCGCCGCGGTGCCGGCCTACCGCATCGCGGTCATCGTGGTCGGCGCGGCGGTGGCGCTGGGCCTGAGCCTCTGGCTGCGCCTGTCGAGCGCCGGCCTCTTCGTGCGGGCGGCCAGCACCGACCCGACCACCACCGCGATGCAGGGGGTCAACACCGACCTCCTGTCGGCCGGCGTGGTCGGCCTCGGCGCCGCGCTGGCCGGGCTGGCCGGCGTGGTGGCCGCGCCCTTCCTGTCGCTGTCGCCCTCGATGAGCAGCGACGTGCTGATCGACTCCTTCGTGGTGGTGGTGATCGGCGGCCTGGGCAGCCTGGCCGGCGCCTTCATCGCGGCGATCGTGCTCGGGCTGATCCAGGCCATCGGCGCGGTCTACCTGCCGCAGGCGGCGGCGCTGCTGCCCTTCGCGCTGATGGTGGCGGTGCTGCTGTGGAAGCCGGCCGGTTTGGCCGGCAGCCGGACCTGAGGACGCGCGCGCCATGTCGATCGCCCGCATCCTGCTCTTCACCGTCGTCGCCCTGGCGCTGGGCGCGGCGGTCGCGACGCTGGTCGGCTCCAGCACGGTGCTGTCGCTGCTGACGCAGGCCACCATCTTCGCGGTCTTCGCGCTTGGCCTGGGCCTGCTGCTGCGGCAGAACGGCCTGGTGAGCTTCGGCCACGCGACCTTCTTCGGCAGCGCCGGCTACGTGGTCGCCATCCTGCTGCAGGTGCATGCGATGCCGGCGGAGGCGGCGGTGCTGGTCGCGGTGCTCGGCATCACGGCGATCGCCTTCGTGCTGGGGCTGGTGGTGGTGCGCGTGCCCGGCATCGCCTTCGGCATGCTGACCCTGGCGGTGGGGCAGATGGTCTACCTGAGCGCCTCGCGCTCGCGCGGCCTCACCGGCGGCGCCGACGGCATGAACGTCGACTGGCCGTCGACGCTCTTCGGTGCCCAGGTCTCGGCGCTGCTCAAGCCACCGGCGATGTTCGCGCTGTGCTGGAGCGTGATGGTGCTGGTGATGCTGGCGCTGTCGCTGCTGCTGCGCGGGCGCTTCGGCGCGATCACCGAGGCGGTGCGCGACAACGAGGAGCGGGCCCGCTTCATCGGCATCCGGACGCTGCTGCCGCGGGCGGCGGTGTTCGCGCTGTCGGCCGGCGTCACCGCCATCGGCGGCGTGCTGTCGGCGCTCAACACCGGCTTCGTCTCGCCGGAGAACCTGCACTGGAGCGTCTCCGGCACCGCGCTGATGATGGTCGTGGTCGGCGGCACGCGGGCGCTGTGGGGGCCGGCGCTGGGCGCGATCTTCTACTTCCTGGTGAAGGACTGGCTGGGCGACTACGCCAGCCACTGGATGGCGATCTTCGGGGTCGGGCTGATCGTGGTGATCGTCTTCGCGCCGCAGGGCATCTCGGGCGCGGTGGTGCGGCTCTTCGGGCGGCGCACGGCCTTGCCGAAGTCGCCGATCGAGCGGGTGGCCGCACCGGAGGTCGAGCGCGCATGACCGACTACGTGCTGCAGGCCGAGGACGTCGCGATCCACTACGGCGGCGTCAAGGCGGTCGACGGCGTCGGGCTCACGCTGGAGCGCGGCCAGATCCGCGGCCTCATCGGCCCGAACGGCGCTGGCAAGTCGACGGTCATCGACGCGATCACCGGCCGCACGCGGCTGACGCGCGGCCGGGTGATGCTGCGCGGCGAGGACGTCAGCGCGCTCGACGTGGTGCAGCGGCGGCGCCGCGGCCTGTCGCGCAGCTTCCAGCGCACCAGCGTCTTCGCCCAGATGCCGGTGCGCCGGCAGGTCGAGCTGGCGGCCTACGAGATGGGCGTGGCCGACCCGGGCGCCGACGCCGACGACATCCTGCGCGAGCTCACGCTCGACCGTTTCGCCGAGGTGGTCGCGGCCGACCTCGGCTACGGCGAGCAGCGCCGGCTCGACCTGGCGCTCGGGCTGGTCGGCAGTCCGTCGGTGCTGCTGCTGGACGAGCCGATGGCCGGCCTCTCGGTCAAGGAATCGCACGACCTCGCGCTGCACCTGAAGGCGCTGGCGCAGCGGCGCGAGGTCTCGGTGCTGCTGGTGGAGCACGACATGGACGTGGTCTTCGGCATCTCGGACGTGATCACCGTGTTCGAGCTGGGCCGCGTGATCGCCAGCGGCGAGCCGGCCGCGGTGCGGGCCAATCCGCGGGTACGGGAAGCGTATCTGGGGAGCACGGCGTGAGCGCGTGGGGGCAGCCATGACCGCGTTGCTGGAGCTCGACAAGGTCGACGCCTACTACGGCTCGGCCCACATCCTGCACGGCCTCGAGCTGGCGGTGCAGCCCGGCGAGAAGGTCGCGCTGATCGGGCGCAACGGCGTCGGCAAGACCACCGTGGTCAACACGGTGCTCGGCCTGGCGAGCCTGCGCGGCGGCGCGATCCGCATCGCCGGCCGGGCCTTGCCGCGGCCGCGCCCCTACATGGCGCCGCACCAGGGCGTGGTGGTGGTGCCGCAGGGCCGCCGCATCGTCGCCAACCTGTCGGTGGAAGAGAACCTGCTGCTCGGCGCCGCGGTGCGGCGCAAGGGTCCGTGGTCGCTGGCGCGGGTCTACCAGCTGTTCCCGATCCTGCAGGAGCGCGCGCACACGCCGGGCACCGCGCTCTCGGGCGGCCAGCAGCAGATGCTGGCGGTCGGCCGCGCGCTGATGGCCAACCCGGCGCTGATGCTGCTCGACGAGCCGACCGAAGGCCTGGCGCCGGTGATCGTCGACCAGCTCGCGTCGGTCTTCAACCAGGTGGCCGACGAGGGCACCGCGCTGCTCCTGATCGAACAGAACATGTCGCTGGTGCTGCGGGTCACGCAGCGCTACCTGGCAATGGCCAAGGGCTCGGTGATCGCCCGCGGCCGGGTCGAGGCGAACAGCCGCGACGAACTTCACGGCCACGTCATGGTGTGAGAAGTTGACGCCGCCAAAATTCGTCCAAACCAAGAAGGAGAACTCCAGAGATGTTCAAGATCCACACCCTGCCGCGCGCGATCGCGGTGCTCGCGCTCGGCGCGATGCTGTCGCTCGGCGCCCAGGCGCAGAAGAAGGACCCGGTCATGGTCGGGCTGGTGAGCTCGAAGTCCGGCGTCTTCGCCCAGCAGGGCGAGGAGGTGATGCGGGCGGTGCAGTTCGCGGTCGACGAGGCCAATGCCAAGGGCGGGGTCGACGGTCGCGAGGTCAAGATCGAATCGGTCGATGACGAAGGCACGCCCGAGGCCGGCCGCCGAGGCGCCGAGAAGCTCGCGCGCGACGGCTACAACCTCCTGATCGGCGCGATCCCGTCGTCGCTCTCGCTGGCGATCGCGCAGAACCTGGACCGCTGGGACGCCGCCTACTTCAGCGTCATCAGCAAGTCCGACAAGCTGGTCGGCGACACCTGCCGGCCGCGCAGCTTCCACACCAACCACACCGACTCGATGGACCTCGCGATGGTGGGCGAGTGGGCCAAGGGCTTCAAGGAACAGAAGTACGGCATCCTGGCCGCCGACTACGTCTGGGGCCGCGACTCCGGCGAATCGTTCGAGAAGACGGTCAAGGCGCAGGGCAAGACGGTGGCGATCGCCCTCTATCCGCCGGTCGGCACCAAGGACTTCGCGCCGTACATCGCGCAGCTGAAGGAAGCCAACGTCGACGCCATCTGGGTCGCCGAGGTCGGCCGCGACGCGATCGCCTTCGTCAAGCAGGCGCAGGAGTTCGGTCTCATCCCGAAGACCAAGCTGATCGGACACGCGCTGATCCTGAACTTCATGATCGACGCCACCGGCAACGCGCTCGAAGGCACCACCGGCACCACCGCCTACACGCCCGACATCGACACGCCGCTCAACAAGGCCTATGTCGCCGCCTGGAAGGCCAAGTTCAACCGGCTGCCGACCGACAACGAAGGCCAGGCCTACAACGGCATGCTGGTGATGTTCGACGGCGTGAAGAAGGCCAACAGCGTCAAGCCGGCCGACATCGCCAAGGCGCTTCACGGCGCGACCATCGACACGCTCTACGGCACGACCAGGTTGCGGCCCGAAGACAACCAGCTGCTGCTGCCGACCTACGCCGCGCGTGCCAAGGTCGTCGACGGCAAGCTGCGTCCGGTGATCGAGCAGAGCTTCCCGCCGACCCTGACGCCGGCACCGTCGTCGCTTTGCAAGATGTGACCGGGACGTGACGAGGACGTGATCGAGGGTCGGGCGCCCTGACGCGCGCCTGACCTTTTCGACGCCCGTCGACGCGCGGCGTCGTGGGTCGTCGGCTGATGGTCAAGGCCGAAAAATGGCGTTAGGGTTTTCACATGGAAACCTTGAATCCAACCCTTCGCTGGAAGGTCGAGGATCTCGACTTTTCGCGCATCGCGGTCGACAGGATCCGCAACGACGAGACCCTGTTCTACCTGGCCAGTTCGGCCTCCTTCATCGAGAGCGGCTCCGACCTCTACACGCGGAACCTGATCGACTTCTTCCACGGCGACGAGGAAGTGGTGCAGTGGCTTCTCGAACACTGGGAGCCCGAGGAATTGCAGCACGGCCGCGCCCTGCGCGCCTACGTGGCGCACGTGTGGCCCGAGTTCGACTGGGAGCCGGCCTTTCGCAGCTTCCTCGGCGAATACCAGGCGCTCTGCAAGGTCGAGCTGCTGGCGCCGAGCCGCGGCCTGGAGATGTCGGCGCGCTGCGTCGTGGAGACCGGCACCGCGACCTACTACCGGGCGCTGGCGCGCGCGGCCACCGAGCCGGTCTTCGTCGACCTGGCCGACCGCATCGCCAACGACGAGGTCAGCCACTACAAGCACTTCCTGCGCTTCTTCAAGCGCTACCGCGAGCACGAGCGGCTCGGGCGGCTGCGCATCCTGCGCACCGTGTCGAGCCGCACGTGGGAGCTGCGCAGCGAGGACGCCGACTGCGCGATCCGCCACATCGCGAAGGCGCGCGACCCGGCACGCGCCGACGACCCGGCCTTCATCCGCAGCATGGGCAGCCGCATGAGCCGCACGGTGAGCCGCAACCTGAGCCCGTCGACCACCTTGAAGATGCTGATGCGGCCGCTGGAGCTGCCCTCGGCGCTTCAGGCCGCGCTGCTCTTTCCGGTGGAGCAGTTCATGCAGAGGTTCTTCCTGCGCTGAAGGCGCGCCGCGCTCAGTGCGCGTCTTCGAGTTCCCAGCGCTCTTCCTGGTTGTGCACGCGTTCGATCTCGAGCGGCACCTCGTGGCGCAGCCGGTCGATCTCGGCGTCCTTGAACTGGCCGCCGCACATCAGCAGGCCCCGCAATGCACCGGGACGCATCGCCTCGGACAACGCGGCCCGGAGGTCCAGCGCGTCGAGCCGCAGCAGCGCGAGGCCGCGTGCGACCTGCCGCTCGGAGAAACGTTCGGAGGCCCACAGGAGCCAGGTCGCGTCGTCGCGGTCGATGTCGAGGTCCTTCAGGACGAGCAGCAGCCGCGCCTGGTCTTCGGTGAAGACGATCGGGCTGTGATCGACCGGCTTCGGGTCGCGTGGTGCGCGCCCGGTCGCGCGGAATTGACTGAAGAGGCGGGCGAGGGCTTTGACGTGCATGCGGGGAGCGTTTCTTGGATGGTGGGCTTGCCGGCCGGGCGTTGCATGAACGCCCTGACACGGCTGGCAATGAACACCTTCATCGTAGGAAGACGGCCGCCCCGCAGCCATGAGAACACTCTCAAACCGGCGCGGCCGCCGGTGCGGGCTGGTCGGCCAGCAGCGCGGCCAGCTCGTCGAAGGCCTGCTCGACCGCTGCGACATGCGCCGTGAAGTCGCGCGCCGGATCGAGCGCGGCGTCGCGGATGGCTTCGTCCGACAGCTCGAGGCCCGGCATGGTCGGCGCGACGCGCATCTTCAGGCCCTGCGCGACCTGGTTCAGCTGTGCCGCGCACTTGCCGCCGCCATGGCCGCCGTAGCTGACGATCGCGGCGGGCTTGCCGCGCCATTCGCGGTGCAGGTGGTCCCGCGCATTCTTCAGCGCCGCGGGGTAGCCCCAGTTGTATTGCGGCGTGACGAAGACGAAGCCGTCGGCCTGGGCGATCTTTTCGCTCCAGGCCCGGGTGCGCTCGCTGCCATAGACGCCGAGCGCCGGGATGCCGGCCTCGTCGTCCATCGGCAGCGGCCAGTCGGAAAGTTCGACGACTTCGAGCGCGAGCGGCACGCGCGCGGCGCCGACCTTGGCTACCCAGGCGGCGATGCGCGGGCAGAGCCGCTGGGCCCGGACGCTGCCGGCGATGATGTGGACAAGGGGTCGAGATGTCATGATGAATCCCTGATATGTGTAAGATGCACGCAATATTAGAACGACTTCGAAGGAATTGCAAATGCCCGCTGCGAACGATCTGGATCCGCTGGTCGCCGCGCTGATCGACCTGATCGGTGCGCTCAACAATCCGCGGCAGGACGACGTGCTGCTGGCCGAAGCCGGCGTGAGCCTGGACCGCGCGTTGTTCCCGCTGGTGGCGCGGCTCGGCGCGCTCGGGCCGATGGGCGTGGTGGAACTCGGCGAGCAGGCGGGGCGCGACCATACGACGATCAGCCGCCAGTTGACTGCGCTGCAAGCGCAGGGCCTGGTGAGCCGACGCACCCATCCGGACGATCGCCGCGTGCGCCAGGCCATGCTGACCGCGCAAGGCGCCCAGGTCGCGCGTCGCATCGGCGCGGCGCGCAAGCGTCTCTTGTCGCTCCTCTTGGCCGACTGGAGCGCCGCCGATCGCGAGAGCTTCGCCCGGCTGGCGCAACGCATGGCCGACGACATGCGCCGCCTTCGGGAAGAAGCCGCCGGCGGATGAGCGGGCCTTGACCCGCAGCGTGCAGTTGCTCATACTTAGGTAATTGCTTAAGTATCGAGGCGGCCATGTCACTGACGCTCTATTACCACCCGCTGTCTTCCTTCTGCTGGAAGGCGCTCATCGCCCTGTATGAGGCCGGCATCGACTTCGAGCCGCGCGAGGTGAATCTCGGCGACACGGCCGATCGCGCCGCCTTCCAGGCAGTCTGGCCGCTGGCCAAGTTCCCCGTGCTGCGCGACGCGGCACGCGGCAAGACGGTGCCCGAGTCGAGCCTCGTCATCGAACATCTCGCGCGCCACTGGCCGGCCGCGGATTCCCTCTTGCCGGCCGATGCCGAGGCGGCGTTCCGGGTGCGCCTGCTCGACCGACTCTTCGACCACTACATCCACCTGCCGTTCCAGCAGGTGGTGGCCGAGCGGCTGCGTCCGGAAGGGCAGCACGATCCCTTCGGTGCCGAGCAGTCGCGCTCGCAGGTCCGCGCCGGCTACGACCTGCTGTCGTCGTTGGTCGCGTCGCCGTGGGCGGTCGGCGAGACCTTCACGATGGCCGATTGCGCGGCGCTGCCGGCACTGTTCTATGCCGACCATGCGGTGTCGCTGGCGGCGTGGCCGACGCTCGCCGACTACCTGGAGCGGCTCAGGCGTCGCCCGAGCGTCGCCCGCGTGCTGCGCGAGGCCGAGCCCTGGTTCCAGTACTTTCCGCTCAAGGACGGCTGATGCCGCCGGCGTCCGTCGATCTCGACCTGGCCTTCCAGGCGCTGGCCGATCCGACGCGGCGCGGCATGGTCGAGCGGTTGTCGCTCGGCGTCGCTTCCGTGAGCGAACTGGCCGAGCCCTTCGCGATGTCGCTGCCGGCCGTGGTGCAGCACCTGGCGATGCTGGAAGCCTGCGGCCTGGTGCATTCCGAGAAGATCGGGCGGGTGCGCACCTGCCGCATGAATCCGGCCGCACTCAGCCAGGTCGAGCGCTGGTTCAACCAGCGCCGCGCCGAATGGGAACAGCGCCTGGACCGCCTGGGCGAACACCTCCAGCGTTTTGCAGAAGGAGATCCTCCATGACCGCAGTTCCGGGCGATGCCGCGCGCAGCGTGGCGCACGGCGTCTTCACAATCGAGCGCCACTATCCATCGGTGAAGCCGCAGCGCGTCTTCGACGCCTTCGCCAGCGTCGAGGGCAAGAACGGCTGGTTCACCGCGCTGAACGCGCAGTGGGACGTCGTCGAGCGGACCATGGACTTCCGGGTTGGCGGCCGCGAGCGCCTGAAAGGGCAATGGAAGAGCGGCATGGTCACGCAGTTCGACGCGACCTACTTCGACATCGTGCCCGGCGAGCGGATCGTCTACGCCTACGAAATGCTGATGGACGGCCGCAAGATCTCGGTCTCGCTCGCCACCTTCGAATTCAAGTCCGCCGCCAGCGGCACCCGCTTCGTCATGACCGAGCAGGGCGCCTTCCTCGACGGCTACGACGACAACGGCAGCCGCGAGCGCGGCAGCATCGCGATCGTCGACAAGCTCGGCGCCTACCTGCAGGGCTGAGCCCGCGGCTCATTCGACGGTCGCCGCTGCATCCGCGACATGGTGCTTGCGCCAGGCCGCCGGCGGCATGCCGAATTCGCGCCGGAAGGCACGACTGAACGCGGTATCTGTCTGGTAGCCGACTTCTTCGGCGATGCGCGCCAGCGGCACGTTGCTGCGCCGGAGCAGATGGGTGGCCAGCAGCATGCGCCACTGCGTCAGGTACTGCATCGGCGACTGGCCCACCAGCTCCTGGAAGCGCTCGGCGAGCACCGAGCGCGAACTGTGGGCGGTGTGCGCCAGCTCGTCGAGCGTCCAGGCGTGGGCCGGCCGCTCGTGCAGCGCGGTCAGCGCCGCGCCGACGATGCGGTCGCCGACGCCCGCGAGCCAGCCGGCCGGCGGCCGCGACGGATCCTGCATCGCCAGCCGCAGCGATTCGATGAACAGGACCTCGGCCAGCTTGGCCAGCACACCGGCGCCGCCGGGCCGCGGCGACCGCGCCTCGGCCAGCGCATAGCGCACCGAGCTTTCCAGCCAGAGGCCGGCGGGCGAGCCGCGCACGTTGACCCGCAGCAGCGCGGGCAGGCCGCTCAGCAGCATGCGCGCGAGCCGGTCGTCGCAGGCGAGGTAGCCGCAGACCAGCTTGGTCCGCGCGCCGCCGCCGCCGTAGGCCAGCGCCCGCGGGCGCCGCGACAGCACCTCCGACAGGCGCGCGCCGGTGGTGGCCGGCGCCAGCCCGGGTTCGGATGCCATGCGATGCGCATCGCCGTGCGGGAACAGGATGACGTCGCCCGCCATCAGCCGCACCGGCGCCTGGCCGGGCATCTCGACGAAGCATTCGCCTTCGGTGATGAGGTGGAAGATGACCACCCGCTCGGCCTGCGGCTCGAGCAGCGGCGCCGCCACGTCGGCGCGCGGCGACTGGTAGCACCACGGCGCGGTGAAGCGCGCCTGCAGGAACACCGCGCCGACCAGGTGGACCACGCGCAGGGTCTGCGAGAGCGCGTCCATCACGCGGCCTCGGCAGCCTCGACCTGGATGGCCAGGCCGGTCGCCATCACCGCGCGCGGGATCGGCGAGCGCCGCAAGGCGCGGCCGACCAGCGCTTCGAGCCGTGCCGGGTCGACACCGTCGGCGGCCAGCCGCACGTGCAGGCGCAGCGCCTGCGGTGCGGGGCTCGGCGCGTGTCC
>NZ_LMUW01000164.1:0-35026 GCF_009765735.1 Xenophilus sp. L33 | reverse complement strand
CGCGCGCGTCGGAGCGGCTCGTGGCCTCGACCTCGAGCCGGGTCAGCGCGATGTCTTCGGCGGCCGCGAGCAGCACGATCGAGGTGGTGGCGCACGACGCCAGGCCGGCGCGGTAGAGCCAGCCGGGCGAGACCTGGTCGCCGCTGCCGCCGAGTTCGGCCGGCATGTCGGTGACCACCTCGCGGCCGTTCGGATGCCGGCAGGCCACGCGCAGCACCTGCGCAGGCCCGGCCCAACGCGCGCTCGCGGGCGCGTCGTCGGAGGTGCCGGCCTCGGGCCGGCGCCGCAGCACCTTCTCCAGACGCGCCATTGCTTCGGCCACGGCCCGCATGTTCATCGCTCGCTCCTCGTTGGACGAAGCGCCATTGTGCGACCGGCGAAGGCGCGCCGGATCGGCTCCTGGAGCGTTCCGGACGCAGGGTCAGTCTGCGCGGACGATCGGTCAGGACGCGACGCGCGGGCCGATCGTCTACTACGGCCACATCGAACCGAAGGAGATTCCATGACCACCACCACCTCCGCCGCCTCCATCACCGACACCGTGGCCGCGCCCGACTTCAGCGCGCTCAAGAGCCGTCAGCAGACCGCCTGGGCGAGCGGCGACTACGCCGTCATCGGCACCACCCTGCAGATCGTCGGCGAGCAACTGGCCGAGGCCTGCGACATCGGCTGGGACCAGCGTGTGCTCGACGTGGCTGCCGGCAACGGCAACGCCACGCTGGCCGCGGCGCGGCGCGGCGCGCAGGTCATGTCCACCGACTACGTGGGCGCCCTGCTCGAGCGCGGCGCGGCCCGCCTGGCGGCCGATGGCCTGAACGCCACGATGCAGGTGGCCGACGTGGAGGCGCTGCCCTTCGCCGACGGCCGCTTCGACGCGGTGCTGTCGACCTTCGGCGTGATGTTCGCGCCGGACCAGGCGCGTTCGGTGGGCGAGATGCTGCGCGTGTGCCGTCCGGGCGGGCGCATCGGCCTGGCCAACTGGACGCCCGACAGCTTCATCGGACGCGTCTTCAAGACGCTCGGCCGCCACCTGCCGCCGCCGGCGGGTGTCGCATCGCCGGCACTCTGGGGCGACGAGAAGCACGTGCGCGCGCTGTTCGGCGAGCGTGTCGGCGAATTGCGCACGGTGCGTCGCAGCTTCAACTTCCGCTACCGTTCGGCGGCGCACTTCGTCGAAGTGTTCCGCAACTGGTACGGCCCGGTGCACAAGGCCTTCGCGGCCTTGCCGCAGGACGGCGCCGCGGCGCTCGAGCGCGACCTGCTGCAACTGCTGGGCGAGATGAACACGGGCGGCGCGCATGCGTTGACCGTGCCGAGCGACTACCTGGAGATCGTCGCGGTCCGCGCCTGATGGAGCCGGGTCAGGCCTTCTTCAACACCCAGCCGAGCGAGAAGACATAGCGGCTGCCGCCTTCGACGCGCGTCACGCTGTGTTCGCAGGCGTCGGGGCGGAAGAGCTTGATGCGCCGCGTCTCGAAGATCGGGCTCCCGCAGACGAACTCGCCGCCCGATCGCGGCGACTTCAGCACGATGTTGAGCCGGAAGTGGCGCCCGGTCGTGACCGGGTCGGTGTGCGGCGGAATCTCCGCGCCGTCGGGATAGCGGATGAGGTAACTGTCGAAGGGGATCGGCCAGCGCGCGGTCGCGAGCAGCATCTTGTCGTAGCCGCTGCCTTGCCGGCCGGTGCGCCAGCGAAAGGCGTTCGCGAGGAAGTTGGTGCTTGTTGACATCGGGAGGGCGGGGCTTGCTGGGGCGGAGTATCTCCGAAGCGCGAGCGTCGCGTGCGGCCTGCAGGTCGTCTCGTCATATCCACGACAATATGACGACACGGAACCCACACGATGACTCGACCTGAACCCGATCGGCGCGAAGCGCACGGCGCCGCCTTCTCGATGGAATCCATGCAGCACGCGCGCGCCCGATCCTGGGAGGCGATCCGCCGGATCGCGGCGCGCGTGCGGCCCGGCATGACCGAGGCGGAGACCGCCGAGGTCGCGGCCGACGAGTTGCGGCAGCTCGGCATGGACCGCCTCTGGCATCCGACCAAGATCCGCTTCGGCGACGACACGCTCAAGAAGTTCAGGGAAGCCTCCGATCCCGCGCGGGTGCTGAGCGAGTCGGACATCTTCTTCCTCGACATCGGCCCGGTCTGGCGCGCCCACGAAGGCGATGCCGGCGACACCTTCGTGGTCGGCGACGACGCGCAGATGCAGGCCTGCGCCGAGGCGGCACGCACGCTCTGGCACGAGGTCGCGGCACGCTGGCGCAAGGACGGCCTGAGCGGCAGCGACCTCTATGCCTTCGCGGCGGCGCGCGCCGAGGCGATGGGCTGGCGACTGAACCAGGACATCAAGGGCCATCGGGTGTGCGACTTCCCGCATGCCATCTACCAGGCCGGCAGTCTCGCGGATTTCGGCGAATGCCCGACGACCGGCCTCTGGATCCTGGAGATCCAGATCGCGCATCCGAGCCGCCCCTTCGGCGCCTTCTTCGAGGACCTGCTGATCGAGGAGGAAGCCGCACAGATGCTGTTCTCCTACGGCACCTTGCAGCTGGAAGCGGTGCAGCGGTCCACCTTCGGCCGCAGCCTCGAAGGGCGGCCCGATGCATTGAAGGGCTATCGCCTGGACCGCATCGAGATCCGCGACCCCGCGGTGGTGGCGACCAGCGGACTGACCCACCATCCGATGCTGGTGTGGACCGGGCTCGATGACGACCGGGTGCCGGGCACCGTGTTCGCGCTGACGCCCGCCGAACTGGCGCAGGCGGATTCGTACGAGGTGTCGGACTACCGGCGCGCCGAGGCGGCGCTGGTTTCGGGCGGCACGGCGTGGGTGTATGTCGATGCGCGGGATGCGTCGAATGTGACCCGCGACCCTGGTTGAAGCTCAGATCGCCGGGTAAGCGCCGGTGCCCCCGGGCCACGCGGTCAGCACCTCGTACCCGTCTTCGGTGACGGCCACCATGTGCTCCCACTGCGCGGACAGCGAACGGTCCTTGGTGACGACGGTCCAGCCGTCGGCCAGCTGCCGGGTCTCGCGACCGCCGGCGTTGAGCATCGGCTCGATCGTGAAGACCATGCCGGGCTCCAGGACGAGACCTTCGCCGGGCCGGCCGAAGTGCAGCACCTGCGGCTCGTCGTGGTAGATCCGGCCGATGCCGTGTCCGCAGTATTCGCGCACCACGCTGAAGTTCTCGCGCCGCGCGACCGACTGGATCGCATGGCCGACGTCGCCCAGCGTCGCGCCGGGCCTGACCTGGCGGATGGCCGCGCGCATGGCTTCGTAGGTGGTCGTCACCAGCCGCCGGGCGAGCGTGCTCGGCGTGCCGACGAAGTACATGCGGCTGGTGTCGCCGTACCAGCCGTCCTTGATGACGGCGACGTCGATGTTGACGATGTCGCCGGTCTTGAGGATCTTGTCCGGCGAGGGAATGCCGTGGCACACCACGTGGTTGACCGAGGTGAGGATCGTCTTCGGATAGGTCTGGTAGCCGACGTTGGCCGGGATCGCGCCCTGCACGTCGACGATGTACGCATGGCAGCGCCGGTCGAGCGCCTCGGTGCTCGCACCGGCCACCACGTGCGGGCCGATCATGTCGAGCACCTCCGCGGCCAGCCGAGCGGCGCACCGCGCCATCGCGATTTCCTCGGCGCTTCGAAGGGGAACGCCGTGCACCATCAATGCTTTCCGTTCGCGGACGCGCGCGGCTTGGGGGTCGGCGCGCCCATGGCCGCGGTGAGGTCCAGGCCGCCCGACAGCTCGGCCTGAATGAGCAGCTGGCAGACCTCGCGGTAGTCCAGCTCGGGATGCATCTCGGTCAGCATGCCGACGCGTATCCAGTGTTCGGCCTGTGCGTTGATCGACCTGCTGAGGGCGTTGCCGGCCACACGCAGGTTCTCGTGCATCAGGTCGGAGATCTTGACGATACCCATGGTTGGTTCCTGTACGAAGCGTATATGAAGTATATACGCTTCGTATGGAACCTCGCTGGCGCCGGAATCTCACTGCTTGCGCACGTGCACCGTCCCGGTCATGAAGGGATGCACGCTGCACACGTAGGTGTAGTCGCCCTCCTGGGTGAAGACGAAGTCGAAGTGGTCGTCGGTGTCCATCGCCTTGGAGGCGAAGAGCTTGGCCTGGCCCTGGCTGGCCACCGTGTGCGGCGTCTCGTCGTGGTTGACCCAGCGCACCGTGGCGCCCGGCGCGACCGTGACTTCCATCGGCGTGAACATGAACTTGGTGATGTCGACGGTCTTCGCCGGCGCGACGTCGGCGGCTTGCGAGCCGAAGCTCGTGAAGGCCGCGAGCGCGAGGACTGCCGCGGTGCGAAGGGCCCGGGCGCGCAGGGAGGCGCCACCGAAAGCGAATCGGTTCATGTGAATCTCCTGAAAGTGAAAGTGAAGATGAAGGTGGATGTCAGCGATCGAACGGACGGTCGATCAACGCGAGCTGGCTCGTGCCGCGCTCCAGGTAGATCTGTCGCGTGCCGAGCAGCTTGGCCAGTTGCTCGGCCGGCACCTTGACCGGCTCGGGCTCGCCGATGCCGGCTTGCCCGGGCGTCGGCAGCGGGTACGCCAACGACATCGCGGTGTGCAGCGAGACGTGGCCCTCGACCTTCTGCAGCACCTGGTGGATGTGGCCGTTGAGCACCGTCACCGAGCCGTAGGGCCGCAGCAGCGCCATCGCCTGGTCGGAGTCGGCGGTGCCCCATCCCCACGGTTCCCAGAGCGTCCAGAGCGGGATGTGCGCCAGCACGACGACGGGCGTCGAATGCGACACGCCGGCCAGGTCGCTCTTCATCCAGGCCAACTGCTCGTCGCCGAGCGCGGCCAGCTTGCCCATCTTGAAGTTCATCACGTTGGTCAGGCCGATGAAATGCACGCCGCCCTGGTCGAAGCTGTACCAGCCGCGGCCCTTGCCGTCGTGGTCGAAAAACTTGAGGTAGCCGTTGATGCCGTCGTCGATCGCATCGTGCTCGCCCGGGATCGTGTGCAGTCGATCGACATGCATCTCCTGGAAGATCTCCCGCGCGCTGCCGAACTCCTCGGGCTTCGACAGGTGGCTCACGTCGCCGGTATGCACCACGAAGGCCGGCGCGACCGGCAGCGCGTTGATCTCGGCGATGGCATGGCGCAGGCTGCCGACCACGTCGGGGTTGGCCGCCTTGTTGAAGCCGATGTGCGTGTCGCTGATCTGCACGAAGCTCAATGCGTTCGGTGCCGGCGTTCGTGGTGTGCCGTCCCGGGTGGCACCCAGCGCGGCGGGGATGCCGCCCGCCAGCGTCCAGACGATGGCCGCCCCGCTCCATGCGGACAGGCAGCCGAGTGCCTGCCGTCGATTCGGATCGTGTACTTTCATGACTCTCGCTCCTCATGGGAATGAATGAATGGATCGGTCACGTCATGCATGACGACCCGGAGCGGCGATCTATTCCAGCCACTTCCACTACATTGCATGCCGCAATGAAACAACTCGTGCGTTCGCTCCTTTCGCTCTGGCTTGCGGGGTCCGTGCTTTCGGCCGCTGCGCAACCATCGGCGCCGACCGTCGTCAGCGAAGAGGAGGTCTTCAGGCTGCGCGCGTCCGCGCCGGCGGATTGCGTGTCGATCGACAAGGGTCCTTATGCGGTCGTCCTGTCGCTGGGCCGGCTGGAGTCCTTCGCCAAGGGACGGACCGCCACCTGGAAGACCGAGCAGCAGCGGCTCGCGCTGATCGCCGGCGACCGCGCGCGGTCTTGATCGCCGTCACCGGCGCCGAGATCGATGCGATCGGCTGCAGGCGCGTGTCGCGCGCCGTTCCCGTGGATGCCGAATACCTGCTGCTGAGCGAGTTGCGTGCCGGTGAGGTCGCGGTGATCGACCGGCGCTCGGGCGCCTTCGTCGATCGCCTCGACGCGCGGACCTCCGGCTTTCGCTGCGGCGGCCCGCCTTGCGGTGGCCGCGGCGACATGGCGGTGACCGTGCCGGGCGACGGCACCCTGCTGCTGATGCTGAACCTGTGGGTCAGCTGAGATTCGTTTCCCTGTAGTGCGCCACGTCGAAGCCTTCTTCCGCGGTCGGCGCGACGAAGTGGCTGGTGATCTGGTCGAACTGCGCATCCGTCGTCTCGAAGGGATGCTCGCCCGACTGGTTGCGTGCGCGCAGGCGCGCCTTGCAGACATCGTCGGGCACGTCCAGGAAGTGCAGCCGATGGGCGGCACCGGCGCCCTCGAAGACCCGGCGGGCCCAGGCGCGCGTGGCGACGGTGTTCGACGGGAAGTCGAGCACCACCGAGGTCCCGGCCGCGAGCAGGGAGGCGACGTGCGGCGCCATGGCATCGCGCAGGCGGCCGGCGCAGCGCACGTAGTCGGGCAGCGCGTGGATCTCGTCCGGGTAGAGACGCGAGAGCCAGTCGTCCTCGCTGAGCAGCACCGTGCATGCTTCCTGCGCCAGGCGCTTCGTGAGGGTGGACTTGCCGGACCCAATCTTTCCGCACACCAGGTGCAGGGTGGCCGTGTTCGCTGTCATTCGATCTCCTGGGTTGAATTGCCCCAGGAGACGGAAAAAACCCGCCTCGTGGGGCGGGTCGTGGTTCGAGGCTACTCGGGTCGCGCGCCAACCCACCCTCTAAAGGTGTGGATGATCGACGCAATGAGCGGGCAGGCCATGGTGGGAGAGCATAGCGGTTGCGCGAAACGCCCGCGTTGGCCAGCACGCCAGTGAATGGCTGGCATCGACGCTCACGTGGAGGACGTCGCAGGGCGGCAGCGATGCCGGTCCTATCGCCGCGCCGGAACGCCGCGCCGCACGCTCACCAGGCCGATGCCGACCAGCACCAGTGCGCTGCCGATGACGAAGGGCGTCTCCAGCGCCTCGCCGAGCAGCCCGACGCCGAGCACCACGCCGAAGATCGGCGTGAGGAAGGAGAACACGCCCAGGCGCGACGCCAGGTAGCGGCGCAGCAGCCAGCACCAGGTGAGGAAGCTCGCGAAGGAGACCACCAGGCTCTGGAAGGCCAGATGCGCCCAGACCACCGGCGTCGATTCGAAATGCATCTGCCCGGTCAGCCAGGCCGCCGGCAGCAACAGCACGAAGGCGCCCAGCAGCTGGTAGAGCAGCGTCTCGGTGGCCGGTGCGGACGCCAGGCTGCTGCAGCGGATCGTCACCGTGGTCGCGCCCCAGGCGACGCCGGCGGCCAAGGCCAGCGCATCGCCCAGCAAGGCGTTGCCGCCGCCCTGCGTCGGCGAGGCGGCCGCGCTGCCGCCGAGGAAGGCCAGCACGATGCCGCCAAAGGCGAGCGCGATGCCGGCGATCTGCTGCGTGCCGAGCCGCTCGGCCGGCAGCCGGAAGTGCAGGCCCAGCGCGGCGAAGATCGGCGCGGTGTAGAGGAAGACCACCACGTGCGAGGCGCCGGTCAGGCGCAGCGCCTCGGCCACGCCGAGGTATTCGAGGCCGAAGAGCGCGCCGACCACCGCGCCGGGAAGCCAGCGGCCGGACTCGGGCTTCTCGCCGCGCCGGTGCATCAGGAGGCCCAGCAGCAGCAGGGCGACGGCCGAGCGCAGCGGCACCATGAGCATCGGGCTGGCCTGCTCCGCGACCGCCTTGAGCGAGATCTGCTGCAGGCTCCAGATCAGGCACAGCAGGGTCATCACGGCGCCGGCCCGGGCGTCGAGCGGGCCGGGCGCCGGCAGCGGCCGGGCCGCCCCCGAGGACGAGGCTGGCGACACGGACGCGATCGGCAAGGTGTTCGATGAACTCATGGGCCGGACTTTGCGCCGCTTGCAGAGAATCGAAAAGCGCATAATTTGCAACCTTTCCATTCGCTTATCGAATACGTGCAGGATCTTCAGATCGATTGGCTCAAGAGCTTCGTCGCCGCGGTCGACGCAGGGTCGCTGTCGAGCGCCGCGCCTGAGGTGCATCGTTCGCAGTCGGCATTGAGCATGCAGCTCAAGAAGCTGGAAGCGGCCGTCGGCAGCCGCCTGCTGGAGCGCGGCGCGCGCCGTCTCGAACTCACGCACGAGGGGCACACGCTGCTGGGCTACGCCCGCCGCATGCTCGACCTGCAGGCCGAGGCCCAGGCCGCGCTGCAAGGCGAATCGGTGTCGGGGCTGGTGCGCCTGGGCGTGCCGGACGACTACGCCAGCAAGTACCTCACGCCGGTGCTCAAGCGCTTCGCGCCGCGCCACGGTGGCGTCGAGATCCAGCTGGACTGCGAACAGTCGACCTCGCTGATCCCGCGTGTCGCGCGCGGCGACCTCGACCTCGCGCTGGTCTCGCGCGACCACGCGCGGCGCGGCACCCTGCTGTTCCACGAGCCGATGGTCTGGGTCGGTTCCGGGCAGTTCGACGTCTGGATGCGCGATCCCCTGCCGATCGCCGTCTACGAGGAAGCCAGCCTGGGCCGCCGCAGCGCGATCCATTCGCTGGCGCAACAGGGCCGGCCCTACAAGGTGGTCTACAACAGCTCCAGCCTGGCCGGCCAGATCGCCGCGGTCGAGAGCGGGCTGGCGGTGGCGGTGCTCACCCAGTGCAGCGCGCCGGCGCACCTGCAGACCCTGGGCATCGAGCAGGGCCTCGGGCCGCTGGAGCCGATGCAGGTCGCGGTGTATCGCAGCGCGGCCTCGCGCGGTTCGAAGGCGGTCGACAGCCTGCACCGCATGCTGGTGCAGACGCTGCGGCAGACCTCGGCGGGTGCCTAGGAGGCTGCGCGCCGGCCCGAGCGCACGAAGTCCAGCAGGCCGTCGCTGGCGTCTTCCACCAGGTCCAGCACGCGTTCGAAGTCGGCGGTGTCGCCGTAGTAGGGATCGGGCACCGCCGTCGCCGCATGGCGGCTGCAGAAGCGGGTCAGCGGCACGACCTTGTCGCGCTGGTCGGCGCGGCAGCGTGCGAGCACCTCGGCGAGGTTGGCCTCGTCCATCACCAGCACCAGGTCGGCACGGGCCAGGCGCTCCGGCGTCAGCGCGCTGGCGCGCAGGTCGGACAGGTCGTAGCCGCGCTTGCCCGCGTGCGCCACGCTGCGCGGGTCCGGCGCCTCGCCGGTGTGCAGGTCGTGGGTCGCGGCGGAAGCCACCTGCACCTGCTCGGCCAGGCCGGCGTCGCGTACGCGCTGCCGGAAGACGCCGTGCGCGGTCGGGCTGCGGCAGATGTTGCCCATGCAGACGAAGAGGATGTCGAAGCGGTCGGTCATGCGGGCAACGATAGCGTCAATGGCGCGGTCGCTGGCTCAGGCAACCGCCGTGGCCGCGTCGCGCACGTGCTGGCGCATGAAGGCCAGCGCCTTCGCGGCGACGTCGTCCGGGTCGCTCCAGAGGTCGCGCCAGAGGGCGATCAGGCCGGCCATCTCCGGCCCGAGCACCGAAGGCGAGAAGGACTCGAAGGTGATCGGGCCGTCGTAGCCGATGCGGGCGAGGGCGCCGAAGAAGGCCTTCCAGTCGGTGTTGCCGGTGCCGAGGTAGCCGCGGTGGCTCTCGGCGACGTGCACGTAGCCGAGGCAGTCCTTCACGTTCTCGATCGCGCCCGGGATGTCGCCTTCCTCGATGTTCATGTGGAACATGTCGCCGTGCACGAAGAGCGCCTTGGAGCCGACCTTGCGGCACAGGTCGGCCGCCTGGCCGACGGTGGTGATGAAGTTGCTCTCGTAGCGGTTGAGCGCCTCGAGCCCGATGCGCACCCCGGCCGCCTCGGCCTGCTTGGCGAGGCGGCGGTAGGCGTCGACAGCGCGCTCGCGCGCCAGCTCCGAAGGCGGCAGCATGTAGCGGTGCAGCGCCGAGAAGGAAGGGCCGCCGAGCATGGTCGCGCCCATGTCGCGGGTCACCTTGATCGCGTGGGTGACCCAGTCCTCGCCGCGCTTGGCGATGACCGGGTCGGTGCTCGACAGGTCGGCGCTCAGCTTGCCGCACAAGCCGGTGGCCACGCCGATGCCGTATTCCTCCGACAGGCGGGCGGTCATCGCGGCGTCCATGGTGTGCGGGTCGAAGATCAGCACCTCGACGAAGTCGTAGCCGATCTTCTTCGCGCTCTCGAAGACGCGGCGGGCGCCGGCTTCGGTCCAATCGGGGGTGTGCACCATCATGTGCAGTCCGAACTTGTTCATGGTCATTGGGGAACCTCCTGGCGGGTGATGGATGGGCGCTTGCCGAAACGATCGACGAGCACCGCGGTGAGCCGCTCGCGCCAGATGTCCACTCCGACGGCAAGCAGGATGATGAGTCCGATCGTGATGCTCTGCACCGAGGTCGAGACCGCATTCAGGTTCAGTCCGTTCTGCACCACGACGATGATGAGCACGCCCACGAGCGTGTTCAGAACGTGGCCGCGGCCGCCGGCCAGGCTGGCGCCGCCGACCACCGCGCCGGCGATCGCCTGCAGCTCGATCAGGGTGCCGTAGTTGGGCGAGCCGGAGTTCAGCCGCGCGGCCAGCAGCACCGCGCCGATGCCCGCGCAGGCGCCGGCGATGACGAAGGCCATGGCGCGCACCCGCGGCACCTGGATGCCCGACAGCCGCGCCGCCGATTCGTTGCCGCCGATGGCGTAGATCTCGCGGCCGAACTTCGAGTGGTTGAGCACCACCGTGGCCAGGGCGTACAGCAGCACCATGTAGTAGAAGGGCAGCGGAATGCGGAGCAGCTCGCCGTAGAACACCTGGCCCAGGTCCGGCGACAGCGAGAACACGGGCGTGCCGCCGCCGACGGTGAGCGCGATGCCCTTGAAGGTGCTGAGGCCCGCCAGGGTCACGATGAAGGCCGGGATCCGCACGTAGGCCACCAGCACGCCGTTGACCAGGCCCAGCAGCCCGCCCAGCGCGATCGCCGCCGGAATGGCCAGCCACAGGCTGGTGCCGTTGAACTTCACCATGACCGCCAGCACCATCGTGAGGTAGGCGATCATCGATCCGGGCGACAGGTCGATGCCGCCGGTGAGGATGACCACGGTCGAGCCGATCGCGACCACCGACAGCACCGCCACCTGCAGCGCGATGTTGCGGAAGTTCTCCGCCGCCAGGAAGCTGGGCGTGGTGACGGCCACCACCACGCAGATGAGCAGCAGGGCCACCAGCGGGCCCATGAACTGCGCGAAGGGTGAACGCTTCATGCGACTCTCCTCAGGTCGTTGGCCGCTTCACGCGCGGCGTCGATGGAATGCACCGTGCCCGAGGCGCTCACCAGGTCGGTGTGCGTCACCTCGGTGGCCGGCCGCACGCTGGTGATGCGGCCGTGCTGCACGATGGCGATGCGATCGCTCATCGCGATCAGTTCGTTGTGGTCGGAGCTGATCAGCAGCACCGACTTGCCGGCCCGCGTCAGCGCGTTGATGAGCCGGTAGACCGCCAGCTTGGCGCCGATGTCGATGCCCTGCGTCGGCTCGTCGAGGATCACGATGCGCGCGTCCCGGAAGAGCCAGCGCGCGATCAGCACCTTCTGCTGGTTGCCGCCGGAGATCAGGTTGACGAACTTGTGCGCCGCCAGCGGCGTGATCTCCAGGTCGCGGATGTAGGCGGCCGCGGCCCGGTCTTCCTTGCCGTGGTCGAAGAAGGGACCGCTCAGCACGCCGCCGATGTGGGCCATCGTGATGTTCGGGCCGGCGTTGAAGTTGAAGAACAGGCCGTCGTACTTGCGGTTCTCCGGCACCAGCGCGATGCCCGCGCGGATCGCGTCGGCCGGTCCGCGCAGGCGCAGCGGCCGGCCGTCCAGCAGCAGCTCGCCGCCGGTCAGCCGGTCGGCGCCGAAGACCGCGCGGGCGATCTCGGTGCGGCCCGAGCCGATGACGCCGCCCAGGCCCAGCACCTCGCCGCGCCGGAGCTCGAAGCTGGCGTCGCGCACGCGCTCGGCGGTGCGCAGCGCGCGTGCCTGCAGCACGACCTCGGCGGTCGCGTTGCGTTCCTTGGGGTAGTGCTCGCGCACGCCGCCGCCGATCATCCGGCCGACGATCTCGCCGACGTCCAGCCGGGTCTCGCCGGAGCGGCTGGCGACGCAGCCGTCCTTCAGGATGGTGATGGTGTCGACCAGCTCGACCACCTCGTCCAGGCGGTGCGAGATGTAGAGGATCGACACGCCGCGCCCGCGGATGCTGCGCAGGAGGCCGTGCAGGATCGCGATCTCCTCCTGGCCCAGCGCGGTGGTCGGCTCGTCCAGGATCAGCAGCTCGGCCTCCTGCGACAGCGCCTTGGCGATCTCCACCAGTTGCTGCTCGGCCACCGACAGGTCGGCCACGCGGGCCTCGGGGTCGATCTCGATCGCCAGCTGCTGCAGGATGTCGCGGGTGGCGCCCGCCATGCGCTTCCAGTCGACCAGGAGGCCGCCCGCGCGGGTCGGATGCCGGCCCATGAAGATGTTCTCGGCCACCGTCAGCTGCGGGATCAGCGAGAACTCCTGGAACACCGTGGCCACGCCCTCGCTGCGCGCCGCGGTGGGGCCGGACAGCACCACCGCGCGGCCGCGATGCAGGATCTGGCCCGAATCGGGCTGGTTCACGCCCGACAGGATCTTGATCAGCGTGGACTTGCCGCAGCCGTTCTCTCCGAGCAGGCCGTGGATCTCGCCGGCCTGCAGCCGCAACGAGATGTCGTTGTTGGCGCGCACGCCGGGAAAGGACTTGCAGATCCGCCGCAGCTCCCACAGGGGTTCGCCGCGGCTCGGACCATGGCTCGGTGTCGTCATGGAATCGCTTCGCCGGGCCGCTCAGTACTTCTTCGAGGGCTTCGGGTAAAGCTCGTCCGCGTCCTTCAGCACCGCCACCGCGTTGCCCTTCTGGACGATCTCGGTCGGCACGTTGACATAGCCGCCCTGGGTCTTCTTGTTCAGCAGGTCGACCGCGAACAGCGCCGCCATGCGCCCCATCTTCACCGGCGAGGTGTTCGTGGTGGCGGTGATGCCTTCGCCGTTGGCGATGTTCTCCAGCGCGCCGGTGTCGCCGTCGTAGCCGAGGATCGTCAGGTCCTTCCTGTTCATGCTCTTGGCGGCCAGCGCGGCGCCCAGCGCCATGTAGTCGTTGGAGGCGTAGATCACGTTGATCGTCGGGTTGGCCTGCAGCAGGTCCATCGCCGCGGCGTTGCCCTTCTCGACGCTCCAGCCGCCGTTCACGCGCGCGGCCAGCTTCCAGTTGCTGCCCTTGATGCCGTCGGTGAAGCCGCCGGCGCGTTCGGTCGCCAGGTAGCTGGGCTCGCCGTCCAGGATGCCGACGGTGCGCGGCGCGCCTTCGGCCTGCTTGATCGCCCAGGCGGTGAGCGCCTTGTTGGCGCTGCGCTGGTTGACGCCGACCACGCCGTGCACCGGCGTCGGGTAGTTGGGGATGTCGGAATTGACGATGATCACCGCCTTGCCGGCGTCGACCGCCTTCTTGATCAGCGGCGCCAGCGAATGCTCGTCGAAGCTGATGATCAGGATCGCGTCCACGTCCTTGCGCGAGATGACGTCCTGCAGCATGCCCATCTGGCCGGTCTGGTCGCCGCCGGAATAGGGCGACAGCATGAAGCTCTTGATGCCCGGCACCGACTTGATGCCTTCGAAGAGCGCCAGGTGGTAGTTGAACTCGGTGCCCATCGGCAGGTAGGCGATGGTCGGCGTGCCGCCGCTGTACTTGAGCGTGGCGGTCGATGCCTGCGCGCCACCCTGCAGCGGCTGCGGCGCGGGATAGTTGTCGGCGTAGGCGGACAGCGGCAGGCCGATGGACATGGCGGTGGCGAGGGCGGCCAGGGTCCTGAGGCCGTTTCTGCGGGTGATCATGGGTTTGTCTCCGGATGGGTGGGGGTTGAAAGAGGCGCTAGAAGACGCTGCGCACGATGCCGCCGTCGACGCGCACCGCGGCGCCGTTGATCGCGCTGGCGCGGCCGCTGCAGACGAAGGCCACGGTCGCTGCCACTTCGGCGGGGTCGATCAGGCGGGCGATGAGCGAGGTCGCGCGGTTCTCGCGCATGAAGCGCGCCTCGGCCTCGTCGTAGGGAAGCTCCGGGAAGAGCGCCTGCACGAAGGTCTTGACGCCTTCGGTGCGGGTCGAACCCGGCAGCACCGCGTTGACCGTCACGCCGCTGCCCTTGGTGAGCTCGGCCAGGTTGCGCGAGATCGACAGCTCCATCGTCTTGGTGGCGCTGTAGTGCGGCAGTTCGGGTGCCGGCGTGATCGCCGCTTCGCTCGAGATGAAGACGATGCGGCCGCGCCCGCGCGCCAGCATGCCGCCGATGTAGTGCCGCGAGAGCCGCACGCCGCTCAAAATGTTGATCTCGAACATGCGCAGCCACGAGGCGTCGGAGGTCTCGCGAAAGGGCACCGATTCGTAGACGCCGAGGTTGTTGACCAGGATGTCGACCTCCGGGGCCTCGGCGATCGTGCGTTCGCAGCCGGCCGCGGTGCCGTTGTCGGCCACCAGCGCCTCCAGCCGGGCGCCCGGCACGCCGGCGGCGATGTCGGCCATGGCCGCATCGACCACCGCGCGGCTGCGTCCGTTGACGATGACGATGGCCCGCTCCTGGGCCAGGGTGCGCGCGATCTCGCGGCCGATGCCGCCGCTCGATGCGGTCACCAGTGCCTTGCGGCCTTCGAGTTGCAGATCCATGGGGCTTGTCTCCTGGGTGGCTGTCGGGCCCGTGTGCGAGTGCCCGGGCCATGGAAGTAATTATCATGCAAATAAAGATACGTGCAAGTAAATTCCTTCCGTGCAAACCCTCATGAAGCCATCCGCGGAAGGAAATAATTTCGACTGAGGGCACAATCGAAGCGTGACGGGCAAGCAACACGGGGAACCATGAACAACAAGCTGCAACACACCGGCGTCCTCAACACCATCCGGCTGGCGCAGGGCCAGCTCAATCCGGCGCTGCAACGCATCGCGGCCTTCGTGCTGAAGCACCCGGAGATCGTGAAGACGCAGTCGATCAAGGACCTGGCCCAGGTCTGCGACGTCTCCGAGTCGACCATCACGCGCTTCGTGCGGGCGATCGACGTGCCGAGCTACCAGCAACTGAAGATCGGCGTGGCCGAGGCGCTCTCCAGCGTCCCGGTGATGGCGCCCGGCGCCAAGGACAAGGACGCCTTCGTCTACGACGACATCGGCCCGGCCGACACCAGCGGCCAGATCCTGAAGAAGATCGTCTACCGCAACCTGAGCACCATCGAGGACACCGCCTCGCGGCTCGATCTGGCGCTGCTCGAGAAGGCCGCCGCCGCGATCGACAAGTGCGACCTGCTCGCCTTCTTCGCGATGGGCTCGTCCACCCTGGCGGCGGAGAGCGCGGTCATGCGCTTCATGCGGGTGGGCAAGCGCTGCATGTTCTTCAACGACCAGGGCGTGCAGCAGATCTCGGCGGCGACGCTCGGCAAGCAGTCGGTGGCGGTGGCGGTCAGCAATTCCGGCCGCACCGTGGCGATCGTCGATTCGCTGCGACAGGCCCGGCAGGCCGGCGCCACCGCCATCGCGATCACCTCCTTCGCCGATTCACCGATCGCGCAGGCGGCCGACATCGTGCTGCTCACCACGGCCAACGACGCGTCCTCGGGTTCGGCGGCCTACCAGGAGTCGATGCTGGCCAAGGTGGCGCAGCTGCTGGTGGTCGACGTGCTCTATTCGCGCTACGCGGTCAAGCACATCAAGCAGTCGATCCAGAAGATCAAGGACACCAACGTGGTGATCGAGTCCACGCGGCATCGCTGAGCGCCGGTGGCTGTCGAGGGCTTCATCCTCACCCGCCACTGGCGAGACGCCGCCGCGGGCATCGAGATCGAATACTGGCTTGCCACCGACTCAGGACCCAGGAAGGTTGTCCTGACCGGCCAGACGGCGGTCGCGTTCGTTCCCGCACGGCATCGGCCGATCGTGGAGGCGCTGCTGGGCGACATGCCGGGCGTGCAGTTGCGCGAGGTGGCCCTCAAGACCTTCCAGCAGGAACGCGTCCTCGGGGTCTACGCCAGCCACTTCCGCCAGATCGGGCGACTCGCTCGCGCCTTGTCGGCGAGCGGGATCCGGTTGCTCGAAGCCGATGTGCGGCCGCATGATCGCTTCCTCATGGAGCGGTTCATCACCGCGGGCGTGGTGGTGGAAGGTGGCCGGACCGAGGGCCGCACCGTCCTGGATCCCAGGCTCAAGCCCAGGTCGGACTTCCGGCCGGTGCTCAAGGTGGTGTCGCTGGACATCGAGACCAGCCGGCACGAGGAGCTCTACAGCGTCGCGCTGGACGGCGTGGGCGAAAGGGTCGTCCTGATGCTGGGCGATCCACCGATCGCGCCTGCCGGGCCCATGGGCTTCTCGCTCATCTACCTGCCGACCCGCAAGCAGATGATGGAGCGCCTCAACGCCTGGTTCGAAGAGAACGATCCGGACGTCATCGTCGGCTGGAGCGTGATCCAGTTCGACCTCCGGGCGCTTCAGAAGGCGGCGGACGCGTGCGGGGTGCCCTTCCTGCCCGGCCGGGAACGCAGGCCCATCGCCTGGCGCACCCATCCGGGCCAGCAGGGCTACCTGTTCGCACCGATGCCGGGCCGGCTCGTCGTCGACGGCATCGAGGCCCTCCGGGCCGCGGTCTGGAGTTTCCCTTCGTTCAGCCTCGAGGCCGTGTCCCGGCAGTTGCTGGGAGAGGGCAAGGAGATCGGCGACGCCTACGACAAGATGGCCGAGATCGAGCGCCGCTTCCAGGCGGACAAGCCCGCCCTGGCCACCTACAACATCCGCGATTGCGAACTCGTGTTGCGCATCTTCGACAAGGCGAAGCTGCTGCAGTTCGTGATGGAGCGCGCGCAGACCACCGGCCTGCAGGTCGATCACTTCGGCGGGTCGATCGCGGCATTCAGTCATCACTACCTGCCCCGGATGCACCGGCTCGGCTATGTCGCCCCGAATGTGGGCGAGGTCCAGGGCGAAGCCTATCCCGGCGGCTACGTCATGGACTCCAGGCCGGGTTTCTATGACTCGGTCGTGGTGCTGGACTACAAGAGCCTCTATCCGTCGATCATCCGGACCTTCCTCGTCGATCCGGTGGGATTCGTCGAAGGCTCGCGCGCCACCGACCCGCGCACGACGGTCGAAGGACCCGGGGGGACCTCGTTTTCCCGAGAGCGGCACTGCCTTCCGGAGATCGTGACGACCTTCTGGCGCGCCCGGGACGAGGCGAAGAAGGCCCGGAACGAGCCGCTGTCTCAGGCGCTGAAGCTGCTCATGAATTCATTCTCCGGCGTGCTCGGCGCGTCGGACTGCCGCTTCTTCAATCCCAAGGTCGTGTCGGCGATCACCCTGCGGGGCCACGAGATGATGAAGCTCACACGCGGGTTCGTCGAGCGCCAAGGCTACAAGGCCATCTACGGCGACACCGACTCGATCTTCATCTGGCTCGGGCGTGCCCATTCCAACGAAGAGGCACATGCGATCTCGGCCAGGCTGGTCGACGGGATCAACGAATGGTGGAGGGCGACGCTGCGCGAAGAACAGAGCCTGGAGAGCTTCCTCGAGATCGAAGTCGATACGCACTACAAGAAGTTCTTCATGCCCACCATTCGCGGCTCGGAGATCGGAAGCAAGAAGCGCTACGCAGGCTTGAGCGTCGACGCCGACGGCAAGGAGGAAATGATCTATCGCGGCCTGGAGATGGCGCGCAGCGATTGGACCCCGTTGGCGCGCCAGTTCCAGGAGGGCCTGCTGTCGCGCATCTTCCACGACGAGCCGTTTCGGGAGTTCGTGACCGAGTACGCAAGGTCGACACTGGCGGGCGAGAAAGACGACCTGCTGATCTACAGGAAGCGACTGCGCCATCGACTCGACGCCTACAGCGTGAACGTGCCGCCGCAGGTACGTGCAGCCCGCATCGCCGACGCGCACAACGACAGCGTCGATCGGCCGAGGCAATACCAGAACGGCGGCTGGATCGAATATGTCATGACGCTCGACGGCCCGGAGCCGTTGGAGGCTCGCCGGTCTCGCATCGACTACGCGCACTACCTGGCCAAGCAGCTCAGGCCGATCGCGGACGCGATCCTCCAGCCCCTGGGCGAGAGTTTTGCCGCGCTGACGTCCATGCAGCACGACTTGTTCCAGCCTGACGCATGAGCGCTCAACGAAAGACCTTGCCGGGGTTCAGGATGCCGAGCGGATCCAGCGCTGCGCGGATCGCCTTCATCGCCGCGATCTCGACCGGCGTGCGGCTCAGGCCCAGCACGTGCATGCGCTTGGTGCCGATGCCGTGCTCGGCGGAGACCGAACCGTTCATCTCGCCGGTCACGCCGTAGACCACGTCCTGCACCTCGCGCGCGGCGGTCGCGGGCCAGTCGGGTTGCTGCACCGCGATGTGGATGTTGCCGTCGCCGAGATGGCCGTAGACCAGGATCGTGGCTTGCGGCCAGCGCGCCCGCAACGCCGCCTCGCAACGGCGCGCTGCTTCGCCGACCTCGGCGATCGCGAAGGCGACGTCGAAGGACACGCGCCCCGGCAGCACCCGCGCGTTCTCGCCCGGCGCGTCGCGCACCGCCCAGAAGGCGAGGGCGTCGGATTCGGAGTTCGCGACCGCGGCGTCCTCGACGATGCCTTCCTCGAGCATCGTGCCGAGGAAGGCCTCGAAGGTCTCGGCCTGGCGCTCGGCGGCGGCGCCCAGGCTCTCCAGCAGCACGTAGTAGGCGTGCCTGCCGGCCAGCGGCGCGCGCAGTTCGGGCAGCTTCGCGAGATAGAAGTCGCAGTAGCTCGGCCACATCACCTCGAAGGCCGAGACGCCCGCCGGCAGCATCGCCTGCGCCCGCGACAGCAGCGTGGTCACCGCTTCGTAGCTCGGCAGCCCGCAGAAGGCGGTCGACACCGCGCGCGGCTTCGGCCGCAGCCGCAGCACCACGCGGGTGATGACCGCCAGCGTGCCCTCGCTGCCGACCAGCAGGTTGCGCAGGTCGTAGCCGGTGTTGTTCTTGATCATGCCGTGCAGGCCGCCGACCACGCTGCCGTCGGCCAGCACCGCCTCCAGGTCGAGCACCTGGTCGCGCATCATTCCGTATCGGATGACCCGGTTGCCGCCGGCGTTGGTCGCCAGGTTGCCGCCGATCGAGCAGCTGCCGCGGGCGCCGAGGTCGAGCGGGAAGAAGAAGCCGGCCGCATCCGCGGCCTCCTGCACCGCCTGCAAGGGCGTGCCGGCCTGCACGGTCATGGTGGCCGACACCGCATCGATCGCCTCGATGGCGCGCATGCGCTCCAGCGACAGCGCCACCTCGCCGCCGAGCAGGCAGGCGCCGCCGGCCAGGCCGGTGAGGCCGCCTTGCGTGACCACCGGCTGCCGGTGCGCGTGGCAGATGCGCATGGCGGTCGCGACCTCCTGCGTGTCGCCCGGTCGCAGCAGCGCGATCGGGTCGGCGCAGGGCATGCGGCTCGCGTCCGAATGCTTGCGGTCGGCGAATTCATCCGGCAGCTGGACGACGCGCGGGCCGAGCGCCTCGCGCAGGGCGGCGACGACCGCGGGCTGGGTTGCGGCTTGCATGTCAGGCTTTCGTTGGTTGCTCACCCGGCCGCGAGCACGTAGCGGGTCGCAGAGCGCACCAGCGAGGCGCTGCAGGCCGGCTTCATGCGCGCGATCTCGCGTTCGCTGTCTTCAGGCTCGACCGTGTTGAAGTCGAACATGCCGTAGTGGTGGCCCAGCATGCGGTCGATGCCGACCGCGCAACACAGGTCCACCGCTTCGGTGAGGTGGAAGTTGCCGGGTACGCCGTTGGCGGCGCGCAGGGCATCGCGCCCGTTCACCGGCAGCAGCGCCAGTTCGATGCGATGCGGCCGCAGCCAATCTTCCAGGCCGTCGAACGGGACGCAGTCGCCCGGGTGGTAGAGCCGGCGCTCGCCGAGCTTGAAGACGTAGCCGAGGTAGAGGTCGTTGCCCTGGGCATCGAAGCGGCGCTCCTCGTGTGCCGCCGGCACCACCGCCACGCTGGCGCCGGGGCCGAGCGGCAGTTCGTCGCCGGCGCGCACGCCGAGCATGCGCTCGGGCGGCACGCCGCGCTCCAGCGCCTTCGCGGTCTCCGCCCGTGGCACCACGAACCGGCAGCCGGTGTTGGCGCGGGCGATCGCCGAGAGCGTGTCGCCGTCCATGTGGTCGGTGTGCGCGTGGGTGCAGAACACGAAGTCGAGCGCTGTCAGCCGCTCCGGCTGCACCGGCGCGGCCATCATGCGGCGATGCGGGAAGCGGGTGCCGGCGTACTTGCGCGCCAGCGAATCCGAGAGGTACGGATCGACCGCGATGCGCAGCCCGCGCCAGCGCAGGCAGAAGCCGGCCTGGCCGAGCCACCACACCGACACCGCATCGCCGCCGTCATGGGCCGCCAGCTCCGCGAGCAGGTCGGTGCTCGGCCATCGGTCGAGTCGGGCTTGCATCAACGCTCGGGCCGCGGCGTCACTTGGACCAGCGCGGGTTGTCGATGAGGGTCGGCTTGCCGTCGCGCTCGACCACCAGCTTGCGAAAGCCCTGCGTCTCGATGCTGCCGTAGTCGTGGCCGGCATGGCCCGGGAAGGCGAAGAAGGTGATGAGCGGTTCCTTGGCCGAGACGTTGATGCTGCGGTGGGCGTAGCGGCCCGGCACGTAGACCGCCTTGCCGGGCGTCAGCTCCTGCACCTCGACCTCGCCCTCGGGGCTTTCCATCATCATCAGGCCGTGGCCGCGCAGGCAGTAGTAGACCTCGGCGGTGTCGAGCACCGTGTGGAAGTGGCCCTTGGTCATGTGGTATTCGTCGCCGACCCGGCCCGGATAGGTGATCGAGGTGCCGTAGGCCACGTCGCCGGAGCTGTCGGGCACGCCCATGTCGAAGAACTCGTAGACCAGCGGGTCGCCGCCCTTCACCTGGGCATCGAAGGCCTGCTGGTCGTGGTACATGCCCTTCATCGCCGAGAGCGGGCGGCGCAGGGTCTCGCGGCTTTTCGACAGGCCGGTGTGGAGGTCGAAATCGACCAGGGTGGATTTGGCGTTGATGACGTCGAACATGTTCATTTCCTCGTGACTTCGATGGCGATCTGGCTGAGCCGGTCGAACGCGGGTCCCGACGACGGGATGTCGACGTCGAAGACCTCGGCGATCACGCGCGTCCAGCCGTGGATGAAATAGACCCAGCCGTCTTCCACCCGCAGGTGGCGCCCGGCCTGGCTGGCGCGGGCCTGGTCCAGGAAGACCAGGTCGCCGCGGTAGTTGAATTCCCAGGCGATGCCGTCCTGCGGGAAGACGGCCGCGTCGGTGATCGGCGAGCCGGGCCGGTCCTTGCCGAGGCCGGTGGCGTTGACCACCATCGATGCCGGCGGCAACGCGGCGAGCACCCGGTCGGCGTCATCGGGCGCGGGCGTCGCCAGGTAGTCGATCGGGATCGCGAAGCCGATGTCGCGGTGCACCTGGCGCATCTCGTCCAGGCTCGACTCGCGCCGCGCGGTGACCACGATCCGGGCGGGCACGTCGCCGCCGGCCCTGGCCTTGTTGTGCAGGTAGAGCGACAGCGCCAGCGACGAGCCACCCGAGCCCAGCAGGCAGAGGTGGCCACCGGTGCGCGCCCAGTAGCCGTCGTCGACGATCGCCTCCAGCGAGGCGCCGGCGGTGATCGGGTCCTTGGCATGGCCGACGAGCCGCGCGCCGCGCTTGGAGATCGAACTGACCTCGTGCAAGGTCGCGGCATAGGGGTCGAGCGAATCGAACAGTCCGCGCGCGGCCTTGAGCAGGTTCATCTTGTGGGTGGTCACCAGCGCGCCGAGCGACAGCGGGTCGTTCCGGATGAACTCGACCGCGCCCGCGTAGTGCTCGGGCGCATCGTTCGGCGGGAAGTCGATGCCCCGGATGACCGCATCGAGGCCGAGGTGCTCGGCCCAGGCCGGAAACACTTTCATGATCGACGAGCTGCCGGTGGTGACACCGATGAAGTACATGGTTCGCCGGGTGGCGGGTTGATAGACGAGCATGGGCGGTTCCAGTTCGTTCTCAGTGTTGTTCCCAGTCGCGCGAGCGCTGCACCGCGCGGCGCCAGCCGGCATAGACCTTGTCGGCCTGCGGCCGGTCCATCGCCGGTGCGAACTTGCGGTCGAGCGCGAAGGCGCTGGTGAGGTCGGCCTTGTCGCTCCAGAAGCCGGTCGCCAGGCCGGCGAGGAAGGCGGCGCCGCGTGCGGTGGTGTCGATCACCTTCGGCCGCAGCACCGGCACGCCCAGCAGGTCGGCCTGGAACTGCATGACGAAGTTGTTGCTGACCGCGCCGCCGTCGACGTTGAGGTCCGACAGCGCGATGCCGCTGTCGGCCTCCATGCAGCCGATCACGTCCTTGACCTGGTAGGCCATCGATTCGAGCGCGGCACGGATGATGTGGTTGCGGTTGGTGCCGCGGGTGATGCCGAGCAGCGCGCCGCGGGCGTACTGGTCCCAGTAGGGCGCCGACAGGCCGGTGAAGGCCGGCACGAAGTAGGCGCCGTTGGTGTCGCTCACCTGGCGCGCGGCCAGCTCGGTCTCGGAAGACAGGTGGATGAGCTTCAGTTCGTCGCGCAGCCACTGAACCACCGAGCCGCAGGTGAAGATCAGCCCTTCGAGCGCGTATTCCCGCTTGCCGCCCAGGCTCCAGGCGATCGTGGTCAGGAGGTTGTTGCGCGAGGTCATCGGCGTCGCGCCGGTGTTCATCAGCAGCGAGCAGCCGGTGCCGTAGGTGCACTTGACCATGCCGGGCTCGAAGCAGCTCTGCCCGAAGAGCGCGCCCTGCTGGTCGCCGACCGAAGAGGCGACCGGGATCTCGACGCCGTCGAAGAACCTCGCCGCCGAGAGGCCGTAGACCTCGGACGAGTCGCGCACCTCCGGCAGCACCTCGCGCGGCACGCGCACCGCCGCCAGCAGCTTGTCGTCCCAGGCGGCGTCGTAGATGTTGAAGAGCATCGTGCGCGACGCGTTGGAATAGTCGGTGACGTGCGCGCGGCCTTCGGTGAGGTTCCAGATGAGCCAGCTGTCGATGGTGCCGGCCGCCAGTTCGCCGCGCGCGGCCCGCTCGCGCGCGCCTTCGACGTGGTCGAGGATCCAGGCGATCTTGGTGCCGGAGAAGTAGGCGTCGATCACCAGGCCGGTGGCCTCGCGCACATAGGGCTCCAGGCCGTCGGCCTTGAGTTCGTCGCAGACGCCCGCAGTGCGCCGGTCCTGCCAGACGAGCGCGTTGTGGATCGGCAGGCCGGTGCCGCGGTCCCACACCAGGCAGGTCTCGCGCTGGTTGGCGATGCCGATCGCGGCGACTTCCTCGGGCCGGGCGTCGGCCAGCGTCAGCGCCTCGCGTGCGGCCGACAGCTGCACGTTCCAGATCTCGATCGGGTCGTGCTCGACCCAGCCGGGGTTCGGATAGATCTGGCGGAACTCGCGCTGGCCGATCGAGACGATCTCGCCGCGCCTGTCGAACAGGATCGCCCGGGCGCTGGAGGTGCCTTCGTCGAGGGCGAGGACGTATTTCTTCGGGGTCATGCTTGTCTCCTGGTTTCGCTCGAATGGCGATTTCAGTGGTCGATGGTCTCCGCATCCCCGTGGGGCAGGAAGATCACCTTGCTGTAGCCGCCGAAGCTGCGCTCGGCGATTTCCTTGAAGATCCGCGGCGCATCATGCAATGGCCGGACGTGCGAAATCAGCGGTCTGGCGCTCAGCTCGCCGGCCTCGATCATGCGGATCAGGTCGAACCACTCCTTGCCCGGGAAGGGCACCGAGTAGGAATTCCAGGAACCCACCAGCCGCAGTTCGTGGCGCAGCACCCGCTCGAAGGTGGCGGGCTTGTAGACCACGTCGTGATGGGCCGAGCCGTAGATCACGATCGTGCCCTGCTTGCGCGCCGCATGGATGGCGGTCTCGCGGCCGGCGTTGTTGCCGGCGGTCTCGAGCACCACGTCGGCGCCGAGGCCGCCGGTGGCCTCGCGGATCCTGCGATGCAGCGCGGGGTCGGCCGCATGCAGGCAGAGGTCGGCGCCAGCCTCGCGGGCCAGGGCCAGCTTGGCCTCGTCGATGTCCACCGCGATCACCGGCCGCGCGCCGGAGAGCTTGGCCAGCCGCACCGCGAAGTAGCCGAGCGCGCCGATGCCGATCACCGCCGCCGAGTCGCCGGCGCGCAGCTCGATCTTGCGGATGCCGTGCAGGATGATCGCCGCCGACTCGATGGTCGCGGCTTCCTCGAAGCCGATGGTGTCGGGGAAGCGCACCAGGTTGCGCGCCGGCGCCCTGACGTACTGCGCGAAGCCGCCGTCGGTGCGCGAGCCGAGGAAGCCGTAGTCGTCGCACAGCGAATAGTGGCCGCGCTGGCAGGCGTCGCATTGCATGCAGGGCAGGAGTGGCGCGACCGCGACCCGGTCGCCCGGGGCCACGTTCGTCACCTCGGCGCCGACCGCCTCGACCACGCCGGCGAACTCGTGGCCCGGGATGGTCGGGAAGCGGTAGGTGCCGGTGACCATCACGCGGCCGATGTCGGAGCCGCAGATGCCGGCCGCCATCACCTTGACCAGCGTCTCGCGCGGGCCGAGCGAGGCGGGCACCGGCACCGTCTCGTAGCGCAGGTCGCCCGCGGCTTCGAGCACCGCGGCCTGCATGTTCAGGGGCGTGGCCATCGCGCGCACCCTCACTGCACGACCAGGGTCTTCATGCCCTGGCCGGATTTCGCGAACTCGAAGGCGCCCTGGATGTCGGCCAGCGCGAAGCGGTGGCTGACGATGTCGCGCACGTTGATCCGGCCGTCGGCCACCAGCCGCATCGAGCGGAAGTAGTCCTTGTTGCTGGAGCCGGTGGTGCCGAGCAGCTTGAGGCCGCGGTAGTGCACGAGGTTGGTGTCGATCTCCACCCGCGTGCCCTTCTTGAGGCCGCCGAAGAAGTTGACCCGGCCGTGCACCGCCAGCAACTCGACCGCGAGCGGCTGCAACTCGGGCGAGGAGGCGGCGGTGACCACCACGTCGACGCCGCGGCCGCCGGTGATGCGCCGCACCTCGGCCGCGAGGTCGACCTGGCTCGAATCGATCAGCACGTCGGCGCCGAACCGTTCGATCTGCGCGAGGCGCGCGGCGCTGCGGCCGACCACGATCACCTGTCGCGCGCCCCAGGCCTTGGCCAGCTGCACGAAGCAGGCGCCGATCGGGCCCGGGCCGATGATGAGCACCGTGTCTTCCGGCGTCACCGCCAGGCCCTTGAAGGCGTTGTAGCAGCAGGACAGCGGCTCGACCAGGGCGGCTTCCTCGAAGGACAGGTGGGGCGGCACCTCGAAGATGTTGTTGCCGCGGATCGCGCTCGCCGGCACCCGCATGTAGTCCTGGAAGCTGCCGTCCAGGCTGATGCCGAAGGCCTCGTAGGTCGGGCACATGTTGTTGTAGCCCTGGCGGCACATCTCGCAATGGCCGCAGCCGATGTTGGGCGTGAACGAGACGCGCTGGCCTTCGCGCCAACCCGCCACCAGCCTGCCGACCTGCGCGATGGTGCCCGACAGCTCGTGGCCCAGCACCCGCGATTCGCCCTCGCGGATCTTGAAGTGACCGCCGCCGTAGATGCGCAGGTCGGTGCCGCAGATCGCGGCGGCGCGGGTCTTCACGAGGATCTCGTCGTCGGCGATCGCGTAGACGTCGCGCTCCTCGAGCGCGATCTGGCCGGGCCGGTGGAATACCGCTGCTTTCATGCTGCTGCTGCTTCGGTCGGTGCGGCTCAGACTTCCATGCCGTAGCGATGGACCTTGTGGGTCGGGTACAGCGCGATGGTCGGGATCGTGATGTCGGGCGTGCGGGTGGCCACGAAGAGCGCCAGCCAGGCCACGCTGTCGACCTCGATGCAGGAGGCGTGGATGCCTTCCTTGATTTCCTTCTCGTCGAGCCAGCCTTCGACGTACGCCTTCAGGTTGCCGTCGTAGAGGCCCTGGTCGATGATCTCGGTCATCGGCGTCTTCACGTGCGAGGGGTTCAGCACGGTGACGCCGATCTTCTTGTCCTTGCCTTCGAGCAGGATGTTCTTCGAGAAGCCCAGCATGCCGTGCTTGGACGCGCGGTACGGGCTGTGGCCCGGGCCCGAGGCGACGCGGGTCGACGACGAACCCATGTTGATGATGCGGCCGCCGTTCGGTTGCTTTTCCATGTAGCGGAAGGCCTCGCGGCAGCACAGGAAGACGGCCGTGAGGTTGGGACCGAGGGTCTTGTTCCACTCGTCGAGCGTGACCTCGGTGACCGGCGGCGCCAGCGAATCGCGGCCGGCGCTGTTGACGATGACGTCGATGCTGCCCCAGAGCTGATGCGCCTTCCTGAAGAAGTCGATCACGGTCTGCTCGCCGGTGACGTCGGCCACCACCGGCACGAACTCGCCGCCGGCTTCGCGGATCTCGGCGGCGACGCGCTCGAGGCGCTGCGCATCGATGTCGACACCCAGCACCTTGCAGCGGTTCTCGCAATACATGCGGGCCACCGCCTCGCCGATTCCGGAGGCCGCGCCCGTGATGATCGCGACCTTTCCTTCCAGCATCCTGCCGATATTCTTCATGGGTTGCTCCAGTTCTTGGTTGGTTTCAAAGGGCAGCCACCGCGAACTTCGCTGCTGGCCTGGGCCGGACTATAAAAGGAAATTCTTTCGATGGCAACATTGAAAGAAAAAATAATTCCGCAAGTCCGGGGCGAGCGTTCCGGGCGGCCGCGGACGACGAAGCGCCGAGCGCTGGTCGGGACCAGCCTCGGCGAAGAGGAGAAGGCGAGGAAGAAAAGGGCGCCCGTGGCCGGGCGCGGGGCTTCGCGCTACGAGGCGGATGCCGAGGACGGGGCGGCCGGGCCGTGCGCGCGCATGCGCCGCTCCAGCACCGCCAGCACCGGCGCCAGCAGCACTACCAGCACCATCGGCGCCGCCGCGGTGCACATGGCCACCTTCAGGCCCATCTGATGGCCCAGCAGGGCCGCGCCGATGAGGGGCGCCGCGCTGCTGCCGAAGCGCGAGATGCCGCCCTTCCAGCCGACCGCGGCGCTGCGCAGCGCGGCCGGATAGACGATCGGCGTGAGGATGTTGAGCGACTGGTAGGTGCCCCAGCTGAAGAAGCCGGCGATCACGATCGCGGCCACGAAGCCCGCGCTGCCGAAGGGGAAGACGGCGAGGCCGACCAGCGACAGCGCGGCCAGCAGCGCGTAGAGGGCGATCACGCGGTAGCGGCCGAAGCGGTCCATCATGAAGCCGGTCGAGAGGCCCGCGACGATCGAGGTCACGCCGGCCACCGAGGCATAGGCCGCGTAGCTGGCGACCGAGATGCCCTCGAACTCGTGGAAGAAGGTGGCGCCGAGTCCCAGCAAGGTCACGCTGACCAGCCCGCAGATGCAGGTGAACCACAGCACCAGCGTGAAGGCCGCGCGATGGCCGCCGAAGATCTCGATGATCGAGATCCCGGTGCCCAGGCGCCGCGCCGGTTCGCCGAAGCGGGTGTCGGGCGACAGCAGGATGCTCAGCTTGCGCAGCGCGCCGAGGATGTCGGTCGACGGCGCCCGGGTGCGGGCCAGGTGCAGCGGCGACTCGGGCACCAGCAGCAGGATCGGCACGATCATCAGCAACGGCGCCAGCGCGCCGACCACGTACATGCCCTGCCAGCCGATGCGCTCGAGCGCCAGCGCCACCAGGCCGCTGGCGCCGACCGTGCCGACGCCGAGGCCGGCGTAGACGATGCCGACCATCGTCGAGCGGCGCTTGATCGACGAGATGTCGGCCACCAGGCTGGCGGCCGCGGGCAGCAGCCCGCCGCCCAGCATGCCGGCGATGAACCGGGTCACCGCGAAGCCGGTCACCGAGGTGGCGAACACGCTCTGCAGCGTGGCGACCGAGAACAGCGCCAGCAGCGCGACCAGCATGCGCTTGCGGCCGAAGCGATCCGACAGCGGCGACAGCAGCAGCCCGCCGAGCGCCTGCCCGATGGGCTGCACCGCATAGGCGCCGGTAAGGCTGGCGGTCGCCACGCCGAGCGCCTTGGCCACCGCCGGCAGGATCTGCCCGGTCACCTGCAGGTCGTAGCCGTCGATCAGCAGCACGCAGAAGAGCGTTGCCACCGTGACGACGTGGCCGCGCCGCACCGGCGATGCGTCGAGCAGGGCGCCGAGGTCGATCTTTCGATCGCCCGCGGCGCCTTCCTTGCCGACGGCGGTATCGACCGCAGTGTGCGCGGCCGGTGTCGCCGAGACCGAAGCCGCAGGCCCATCGATCACCAGTTCGTTCATCGCGAGCCTCTTTCTTCGGGGACCGGAAGGTCCGTCTTCGAACGCGGTACCGCGGCCAGAAAGGCGCGGCATTCCTCGGCCCACAGGGCCGCCAGTCCGACGGTGGCGTGGCCGCGCGTCGCCTCGCCGGCCGCAAGGTGCAGCAGCCGTCCGTGCGCCAGGCGCGCGATGGCGCGCTCGGCGATGCCGGTCTCGGGCGGGTTGCGCTCGTCGTCGGCGGAGTTGATCGCCAGCACGTGGGCACGGATGCGATCGAGCTCGCCGGAAGGGTCGTAGTCGCGCGAGGCTTCCCACTGGTAGAGCATGTCGTTGGCGTCCGCGGCGAAGGGCAGCGCCCGCCGCGCCGCCAGCCACTGGTCGGCCTGCGCCCGGCTGGGCGCGGCCTTCTGCAAGGCCAGGGAACCGCCATTGGTCGCGACGCTGAACATCTCGAAGGCGGCCCGCACGCCCGGCGGCTGCGCCAGGTAGCGGCCCTGCTCCCAGTGCGGGTCGTTGCGGATCGCGTCGATCAGCAGCCGGCGCATCAGCCAGTTGCGGCCCGACATCGGCGCGGGCAGCGAGGACATCGGCATCAGCGCGTCCATGAAGTCCGGGTGGCGGACGCCCCAGAGCCACGCGTGCATGCCGCCCATCGAGGTGCCGAGCACGAGCCGCAGGTGCCGCAGCCCCAGCGCCCCGGTGACCACGCGGTACTGGGCCTCGACCATGTCCTCGTAGTCGTAGCGCGGGAAGCCGGTGCGCAGACCGTCGGACGGCTTGGCGCTGCCGCCATGGCCGATCGCGTCGGTCAGCACGATGAAGTGCCGCGCCGCATCCAGCGGCTGGCCGGCGCCGAACAATTCGCCGCCGAAGTCGCGCGCCAGCAGCGCGTTGGCCGAGCCGCCGGTGCCGTGCAGCAGCAGCACCGGGTCGCCGGCCGGATTGCCGAGCACGGTGTAGCGCAGCTTCAGTTCGGCCATCACCTCGCCGGTGCGAAAACGGAAGTCGCGCGCGATGTGGTCGCGCACCGTCGGCGTTCGCCAGCCGGCTTCCTCGGCGGCGGACGTTACGTCGCTCATGCCGCGGGCGGAACGGCCAGGCCTTCCGCCACCAGGTCGAAGTTCAGCTCGACCTTCAGGCCGAGCGGATCGGTGAGGAACACCTGGTGCAAGGTCGTGCCTTTCAGCGGCGTCTCGCTGAACGGCACGCCGGCCGCGTGCAATGCTTCGCGTGTCGCCGCGAGGCCGCTGGCCTTGAGCGCCACGTGGTCGAAGGCATTGACCTCGCGCGACGGCGTCTGCGGCAGCAGGGCGTTCAGGTGGACGATCGCCTCGCCGTCGGCATAGAGCCAGTGGCCGGGATGCCGCAGGTCGGGCCGGTAGCCTTCTTCCAGGCCCAGCGTGCGGGTGTAGAAGTCGCGCAGCACCGGCAGGTCGGCGACCGCGCAACCGACCGTGAAGTGATGGATGGCGCTGACGCTCATTGCGGGCTCCCCGTGCCGGCCGGAGCCCGGCTCAGGATCATGTCGACCGCATCGCGCAGCAGCGCCTGCGCATCGGCGGCGCCGGAGCGCGAGCGCCAGCCGACATGGGCATCCGGTCGCACCAGCACCGCGCCGTCGTCGTCGACGCCGTAGGCCTCCTGCCAGCTGGCGCCCGTTTCGCGCAGGTCCTTCAACGCCTCGCCGCCGATCACCGGGCAGTCGATGCCGGGCGACGGCAGGCGCGATGCGGCCTCGCGCCAGGCCGCGCCGCCGGGACCGGTCAGCAGCACGAAGCCGCGGCCGAACAGGTCGAGCGTGGAGACGCGCTCCTCGCCCCTGGCCAGCCACACGTGCGGTGCCCGGCAGCCGGGCGTCGCGCTCGGCACGTACTGCTCGACCTGCACCTGGGCGGTTGCCGAACTGTCGTCGTCGACCACCGCGCTCGAGCGGTAGTGCGCGCCGAACACCAGGCCGATCTCGTTGAGGAATTCCTTGCGCGGCAGCACCGCCTCCGACTGCCGCTCGGTGCGGCCCATCGAGAGCGCGTTCAACAGGCTGCTCTGGGTGACCGCCTGACCGACCGGCTTGCGCTCGGCGTCGTAGCTGTCGAGCAGGGCGTCGCCGGCCTCGCCGTGCAGCACCGCGGCCAGCTTCCAGGCCAGGTTCTGGGCGTCCTGCACGCCGGTGTTCATGCCGAAGCCGCCGGTCGGCGGCATCTCGTGCGCCGCGTCGCCGGCGAGGAAGACCGGGCCCGCGCGGTAGCGCTCGGCCACCAGTGCGGAGGCGCGCCAGTCGCCGACGCCGAGCACCTGCACTTCCAGGTCCGGCACGCCGGCCGCGCGACGGATGACCTCGGTACTGAAGGCCGGCGTGAACTGCTCGGCCGTGAAGCCGTACTGCGACAGCGAGGTGACCAGGAAGGCCCAGCGGTCGCTGCCGTTGATCGTCAGGAAGGTGCCGCGCAGCTCCGGCTGCTCGATCAGGTAGAGCGCCGCGGGCCGGTCGTCGACATAGCGGGTGAGGTCGGCGCGGAAGTGGATGTTGACGCTGTCGTAGACGTCGCGCTGGCCCTGGCGCGGGATGTCGAGCTGGTTTCGGATCTTGCTGTGCGCGCCGTCGGCGGCGACCAGGTAGCGGGCCCGGACTTGCTCTTCGCGGCCGTCGGCGCCGCGGATCGTCGCGCGCACCTCGCCACTCGAGGTGTCGAGCGACAGCAGTTCGGTGCTGAAGCGCACCCGGTCGGCGCCGGCGGCCTCGGCGCGCCGCCGGAGCACCGGCTCGAAGATGTCCTGCGAGCAACCGCAGTTGGCCGAGGCCGACAGCGCGAGGTTGCCGGCCGTTCCCCGGCCGGGAGCGAGCCGCTTGATCTCCTTGCCGGCCAGCGTTTCGGACCAGATGATCGCGCCGCCGAAGCGCCTCGGCATGGCCAGCGACTGGATCTCGGGCTCCATGCCGAGCTGGCGGTACATCTCCATGGTCCGCGCGTTGATCGCCCGCGCCTTCGGCAGGATCGCAGTCCCAGGATGGCGCTCGATCGTGAGCGACTCGATGCCGAACAGCGAGAGGTAGATGGACGCGGTGAGGCCGACAGGACCGCCACCGACGATGAGGACCGGGACATCGATCATCGAGAAGACTCCTTGCGCGCGTGGCGCTTCAAAAGAAATTCAGGCGAGGAATTCGCGCAGGTGCCGCGCGAGCAGCTGCGGAGCTTGCGCGGTGGCTAGGTGGCCCACGCCCGGCAACTCCACCGTGCGCGTGTCGCGGATCGCATCGGCCAGCAGGCGCGTGACGGCCGGAGGCACCACCCGGTCGAGCGTGCCGATGACCAGCAGGGTCGGGCAGTCGATGGCGCAGAGGTCGAGGTCGGGCTGCTCGCCGGTCACCGCCGCGCGCCGGTCCGATCGCGCGGACCGCGCCGGCGCCGCCTTGAAGTGTTCCTTGAAGGCGGGCTGCTCCGCCAGGAAGGCGGCGGGGAAGAAGACCTCGGCGAGCTGTTCGCCGCTGGCCGGCAGCGTGGTGCGCAGGCGGCCGATCAGCTGCGCGACCTCGGGGTTGGCCGCGGCCAACGACACCGCCAGCGGCCAGGTGCTGCCCAGCACGAGCCGCTGCACCACGGCCTTGTGACGCAGCGCCAGCGCCTGCGCCACCCGGCCGCCGAAGGAGGTGCCGTAGACGTGGGCCTGCGGATGCCCCAGCGCCTGCAGCAGCGCCTGGGCGTCGTCGGCGAGGTCGGCCAGCATCGGCGTCGACTCGGGGCTCTCGGTCTCGCCGCAATCGCGCTGGTCGTAGGCGATGACGGTGAAGGCATCGGCGAGCGCCGGCGCGACGCGGGCGAACTGCTTGCGGCTGCCTTCGGCGCCATGCATCGTGAGCAGCGCGGGGCCGCTGCCCGTGACCTCATAGGCGGTGCGCACGCCGCGCAGCGTGATGAACTCCGGCATCTTCTCGTCTCCATTCTTGGGGTCGGTCCGGCCCGTGGGCCCGACCTCGAACGGCGCCAAGATTAGGTGCGGCCGGCGCTCAGGTCCAAGTGAATTTTCTGACCGACGCCATAACCGGACGGCATCGGTTGCGCCGATGAGCGGTCAGGCCAGGAAGGCATTCGGCCATTGGCCGTCGCGCACCCGCTCCACGACCAGCGTGCGCAGCACGGCCATGACGCCTTCGGTCGCGGTCGAGACGGGCCTGTCGGTGGCGCGCGCCAGCACCCGATGCAGGAAGAGGCCGTCGATCGGGATCGCCCGCAGCCGGCCGGCCGCGATGTCGTCGGCCACCGCGGCGGCGAAGTGCGCGGTCAGGCCGATGCCCTCCAGCACCAGGCGGCGCGCGACCTCGGCGGTCTCGACCTCGACCACCGGGTTCAGCTCGATCTTGGCCTGCGCGGCCGCGGCTTCCACCTCCAGCCGCACGCCGGACTTGATGCGCCCGGTCATCACGAAGGGGAGTCCGGCCAGGTCACGCACCCGGGCCCGCGTCTTCTTCAAACGCGGATCGTCGGCCCGGCCGATGAGGCAGATCTGCTCCTTCATGAGCGCCACGGTCGACAGGTTGGTGCGCTCCACCGGCTCGACCAGCAGCGCGACGTCGACCTCGCCTTGCTTCAACTGCGCCTGGGTCGACGGCGCGAAGCCCTCGACGAAGCGCAGGCGGACCTCGGGGAACTGCCGCAGCACTTCCCGCGTGAGCGGCACGGTGAGCTGCTGCGCGAGGCCCGGCGTGAGGCCGATCGCGACCGGCCCGCGCGGCTCGCGCCGGCGCGCCTGCAGGTCGGACTTGATCTGCTCGGCCGACCGCAGCAGGAAGAGCGCCCGCTCCAGCAGCAGCAGCGCTTCGTCGGTCGGCGCGGCGCCGCGCGCATGCCGCTCGAAGAGGCGTACGCCCAGCTCTTCCTCCAGCAGGCGGATCTGGCGGCTGAGCGCCGGCTGCGTGACGTGCAGCACGCCCGCCGCCTTGCCGTAGTGCTGTTGGGTCGCCAGGGCGACGAAGTAGCGCAGTTGCCGGAGATCCATCGGCGGATGTTAGCGACGCGCTTCGCGCGGCTCGGCGTAGGGCAGCAGGGCCTTGGCGGCTTCGATGCGCAAGGTCAGCGGCGCCGTGACGTCGTTCATGACACGCTTGAGGAAGCGCATGGCATCGGGCTCGCCGGCGGGGCCGTGGCCGCCCGGAGGCATCCCGGGCGACGGCGTCGGCGCGAGGTTCGCACGCGGCGCTTCCTGGTCGAGCACGCCGAGCTGCCTGCACGCTGCGTCGAAGACCGCCGGCCGCATCGGCTCGAGCGCGCGCAGCAGCGCCGCCTGGCCGTCACTGTTGGGGGCGACGTCCAGCCAGGGCGTGTCGGCGAACACCGCCGCGAGGTCGGGCGCCACGAAGGCCGACCAGCGATCGGGGCCGGCCTGCACCGGCGGCGCGGGCGGGAGCCCGGACGCATCGGCCAACAGGCGCAGCAGCGTCGCGCTCAGTTCCGACAGGTAGCGGGCGTGAAGGCCATGCAGGAAGCGCTCGCCGACATCGGGCGCGACCGGCGACGCCAGGGAGAACCACAGCTGCAGCGCATCGTCGCCCGACACCGCGATGGCCGGCGACGGCAGGTCGAGGTCGGACTGCACGCCCTTCCAGACCGCGGACAGCTGCGTCCAGCCGGCGGGTTGCGTCAGCTCCAGCACCAGGGCGCGGGTGCCCGCCGACGATGTGCCGAGTCCGTAGAGGCGGTAGAGTTCGAACTGCAGGGGATTCATGGCGGCGATGCTAGTCGAGGCGGCCGGGCCCCTTGCAAATCCGGCGCGGACCGACATGATGCTGCCCATGCTGCACGAGCTCGACCCGGTCATCCTGTCGCGAATCCAGTTCGGCTTCGTCATCAGCTTCCACATCGTCTTTCCGGCCTTCACCATCGGCCTGGCGGCCTGGCTGGCGACGATCGAAGGAGCGCGACTCTTCACGGGCAAGGCCATCTACCGCCGCGTGTTCGACTTCTGGCTGCCGATCTTCGCGGTCTCCTTCGGCATGGGGGTGGTGACCGGCATCGTGATGGCCTTCCAGTTCGGCACCAACTGGGGCGTGCTGGCGGTGAAGACGGGCTCGATCCAGGGGCCGCTGCTGGGCTACGAAGGCTTCACCGCCTTCATGCTGGAGGCGACCTTCTTCGGCGTGCTGCTGCTCGGGCGCGACCGGGTCTCGCCGCGCTTCTACTTCGTCTCGTGCTGCATGGTGTCGCTCGGCACCATGTTCTCGTCCTTCTGGATCCTGGCGAACAACAGCTGGATGCAGGTGCCCGTGGGCCACACGATCGTCGACGGCAAGATCATCCCGGCCGACTGGCTGCAGATCGTGCTCGGGCCGGTGCAGATGGTGCGCTGGCCGCACATGCTGCTGGCGGCCTTGCTCACCAGCGGCATGTGCGTGGCCTCCACCGGCGCCTGGTACCTGTTGCGCGGCGTGCACCGCGCCGAAGGCCGCACCATGCTGCACTGGGGCCTGGGCTTCGTGGCGGTTGTCATACCGGTGCAACTCTTCTTCGGGCATCTCACGGGCGAATACGTGCTGGCGCACCAGCCGGCCAAGTTCGCCGCGATCGAGGCGCGCTGGAAGAACGAGCAGCCGGCCAGCGAGACGCTGATCGGCATTCCCGACACGGCGCAAGAGCGCAACCTCTATGCGATCACGGTGCCGAAACTGGGCAGCCTGATCGCCTCGGGCAACCTGACCGCGCCGGAGCTCGGCCTCGAATCCTTTCCCACCGAAGACCGCCCGCCGGTGCTGATCCCGTTCTTCGCCTTTCGCATCATGGTCGGCATGGGGCTGCTGATGCTTGCGGTGTCATGGCTGGGCAACCTGCTGCGCTGGCGCGGTGCGCTCGAGACCTCGCGGTGGTTCCTGTGGGCGACCTTCCTGTCGTTCCCGAGCGGCTTCCTGGCGATCCTGACCGGCTGGTACACCGCCGAGGTCGGGCGCCAGCC
>NZ_LMUW01000163.1 GCF_009765735.1 Xenophilus sp. L33 | reverse complement strand
GATTTTATTTTGAGTGAGACGATCTACGAAGCGTTTTCACACAGCCTCGGCCGGGGTCTGCCAGTCATCCCCGTGAACCGCACGGCCGCTTTGGAGTTAACACGACCGAGCGCATGCTCATTGGCGGTCGGCTCGCGGTGTCGAGCAAAGCTCACAATATGCTCACCAGAGCTACGGGGCAGATTCAAGGGCAGAGGGGAGAGCGCAGGGGTGGGGGTTTTTGATGCAGCCCGGGGGATTTAACGCGCGCTCGCTTGGGAAAAGCCCGCAGGGCATGGGAAGAGGCGGGCGCTACGGTCCTGCGGCCTTGCCAACGACTGTCAGGGCCTTACGGGGTCGGCATCGCCGGCTCTTGCCCATCTTGAACTGGCGCAGTGGCCCTGTCATGCCCTTCCTGGCGCCCTCGTTCGCTCACCTGCCGCCCCTCGATTACCTGCTCTCCGCGCGCCCTGCGCGGGGTATTTAGCTCTTTGGTTCGAGAGCCGCCGGGGCATGGCTGCCCTGCACACGGAGGCCTAAAACGAATCCAGCACGCCCGCGCCGGGGCCGCGTCCCTCGAGCGTGAGTGCGAGCGGCTGCGGAACTAGTCGCCATGCCGCGTCCAAAGACAGGCCGAGGTTCTGCGCTTAGTCAAGCCCGCGGCCGACCGTGCCGAAGCCTACACTGCAGGGGCGCGACCGGGTTGAGAGCTTCTATGCGTGCAAGGTGAGTGAGGGCTTGTGAAGTGGAAGCCCTCTACTGCGCGGCTGCAGCGGCAGGCTCTCTGTCTTCAAATGCCACGACAATCGACGCCTTCGCCGCGTCGAGCGCGTGGCAAGGGCAGCTGATTCTTAACCTCCTGCTCGCGCGTCAACGGCCATACGGCTATCGTTTGCTCCGGCAGCCCTCTCTCATCGCTCGAGGTCCAATGTCTTTTCCACCCGATGCCCAGCCGCAGAGTCCGCCCAACTTTTCAAGCGTCGTGGCCGACGCGGACTATCGCCTCCTGGTCGATTCGATCGAGGACTATGCGATCTTCCTCATGGATGCCAATGGCGTCGTCCTCAGCTGGAACCCTGGAGCGCAGAAAATCAAGGGCTATGCCGCGCACGAGGTCATCGGCAGGCATTTCTCGATCTTCTATCCGCCCGAACTGCTGGCCAAGGATTGGCCAGCGCATGAACTGAAGCGCGCGAGGGAGACCGGCAAGTACGAAGAAGAGGGCTGGCGTCTGCGCAAGGATGGCACGCGCTTCTGGGCCCACATCATCATCGGGCGTCTCAGCGACGGGCAGGGTGGGGTCAGGGGCTTTTCCAAGATCACCCACGACCTCACGCAGCGCCAACTGGAGGCCGAGCAGTTGCGGGCGAGTGAAGAGCGATTCCGGTTGATGGTCGACAGCGTCAAGGACTACGCTATCTTCATGCTGGACCCTAGCGGCCATGTGGTGAGCTGGAACGCGGGCGCCCGGGCCCTTAAGGGCTACGAAGCCCGGGAAATCATCGGGCGGCACTTCTCCGTCTTCTACCCGGAGGAGGTCAAGTCCACAGGCTTTCTTCTCCATGAACTCGAGACGGCTCGCCGTACAGGCCGTTTCGAGGACGAAGGCTGGCGGGTGCGCAAGGACGGACGCCGCTTCTGGGCCAGCGTCGTTATCACGGCGGTCTTCGATCCCAGCGGCCAATTGCGAGGCTTCACCAAGATCACACGTGACCTGTCCGACCGCCGCAAGGTCAGTCAGCTCGAGGATGAGGGCAAGCGGATCAACAACTTCCTTGCCGTCTTAGGACACGAATTGCGCAACCCCCTGGCCCCGATCGCGAACGCTGCCGAGGTGCTCAGTCGGCGCGAACAATCGCCGGCGGTCCAGCGGCTCACGCAGATCATGCTGCGGCAGGTGCGCCTGATCGCGCGCCTCGTCGAGGACTTGATGGATGTCGGACGGATCACGAGCGGAAAGATTCACCTCGAGATGAAGCCGGTGTCGTTCAAATCGGTTGTCGAGGATTCCTTTGAAACCATGCGCCCGCTGGCTCAAGCCAAATCGCAACAGCTGAACTTCCGAGCAGAGGGTCCCGAGCCCTGGGTTCAGGGCGATCGGGTACGTCTGATCCAGATCGTCTGCAACCTCCTGAACAACGCGATCAAGTTCACGCCCGCCGAGGGCAAGATTGATGTCGCACTGCGCAAAGCGGGCAGTCTGGCGGAGCTGGTGGTCCGCGACAGCGGTCCGGGCATCGCGCCCGCAGCGCTTCCCCGGATCTTCGAAATGTTCCAGCAGGCCGGTGAAGACGCCCGAGCCCTTGGCGGCCTCGGTCTCGGATTGACGTTGGTGCGGCAATTGGTACAGCTCCATGGTGGGGAAGTGCATGCGAACAGTTCGGGCGTTCCGCACGAGGGAAGTGAATTCATCGTGCGAATTCCCCGGATAAAGCCGCCCGTCGTCCTCGGCAGCCCGAGCGAGGCGTCGAAGCGGGTCCTGATCGTCGACGACGACGACGATTCGGCGGAAACGCTCTCGCTGCTTGTAGAAAGCATGGGGTTCGAGCCTCAGTGTGCGACAGACGGGTTGGCCGGGCTTCAGGCGATCAAGACCGAATCCTTTCATGCCGTGCTGCTTGATCTGGGCCTGCCGGGCATCTCCGGCTTGGAGATCGCGCGCCGGCTGAGGGTCGAAGTTGCCGACCCTCCGGCGCTCATCGCAATCACCGGCTATGGCCAGGCGAGCGACCGGCAGGCTAGTCTCGAGGCGGGCTTTCGGTTCTTCTTCACCAAGCCCGTGGACGTCTCCGAACTTCAGCGTGTACTGGAAGGGCTCGCCCGAAGAAGTTGACCGTTGCGGCGAGACCGGGGACCGCTCGGTTTAGATAATTTCCGAGGCCGTAAGGCTCGACCGCCTCGAACGACTGCATCGCCGCGCGCTGTGCCTACGCCGGCGTGCTGCGCCGGCCCACGAGGGTCAGTCTTGGCGCGCCTAGGCTGTTGCCATGGATCAATTCTTTGACTTGCTGCAATGGCCCGCATTCGCCGCGTCCGTGATCGCTGCATGGTTCGTAGGGTCAACCGACAAGCGACGGCGCCAAATTGGATTCTGGGTCTTCCTCGCGAGCAACACGTTGTGGGTAGCCTGGGGCTGGCACAGCCATGCCTGGGCTCTCATCGCGTTGCAGATTTGCCTTGCGATCCTGAACGTGCGCGGGCTTTTCAAGACGGAGACACCGGACAAGGACACGGTCAGACAGGGCCCCATGTCCCGGAGTTCACCGTGAGGAAGGGACCTTGCACGCGAGTCGAGCGAAATGCCGGACTGGCAGACATCCATCGTCGACCTCATGAAGTGCTCGCCCTCTTGGGGCTACACGGAAATGGCGGCCCGTCGGCTCCTCCCAGTCAAGGCCCGCGGGTGGATCAATGAGTACCTTGTCGGCGCCGGTTGAACTTTGACCCTGCCGTTTGAACTTTGACCCGGGGATGGAAGCCGGCATCGGGGATGCTGGCTGTGGACAACTGTAGCTCTTTCCTCCTTCATTGCTTGGTTTGATGCCGGTTTCAGAGGGCGCGAAGGGCGAAGCCCGCAGCGCCCTGTCCCGGGGCGGTGTTGATCAGGCGAGGTTTGTGGGTGGCACCTCGGCCTCTTTGCGTTTCTGCTCGCGGGCGCGGATGCGCTGGCCCCTATCGTTTCGAGCGGAGGTCGACCTGCTTCGGGGGCACATCGACAAGGCCGCCGAACGCTTCGAGAGCGCGTTCGCCCTGGGGTGCCAGCTGGCCGACCCTTGCTGGGAGGGCATCGCAGAGCGTGGACTTGGCCTTGTTGCCGCTTCGCGCGGACAGCATGACGATGCAATCGCCATTCTCGTGGACACGCTCGCGCGCTTGGATAGCGTCAAGCAGCGTGGCCGGTCCTTGGGCTGGTTGTCGTTTTCGCTGGATGATTGACGCCGGCGGTTCGCCTTGTCGTTGTCGCGCTGGACCTTCTGTTCCCGAGCGGCCGCCTTGCCGCGGTAGCTCTCCACGTTGTTCAGCTCCCCGAACGACACGCAAACTCCCCCACCTATCGACAGGTAAATTCCCCCACC
>NZ_LMUW01000162.1 GCF_009765735.1 Xenophilus sp. L33 | reverse complement strand
CCGTCGCTGATGTCGACCGCCGCGGTCGCGATGCCGCGCAAAGCCAGGCCGAGCGCGACCCGCGGCGTCGGCTGTTCCATGCGGGCGCGCGCCTCGGCGAAGGCCGCCGCCGGCAGCGACAGCGTGCCGCGAAAGACTTCCAGCGCCAGCCGGGCATCGCCCAGGCTGCCGCTGACCCACAGGTCGTCGCCGGGCCGCGCGCCGGAGCGCAGCAGCGCCGCGCCGGCCGGCACCTCGCCGAAGACCGTGATGCAGATGTTGAGCGGGCCGCGCGTGGTGTCGCCGCCGACCAGTTCGCAGCCGTGCGCATCGGCCAGTGCGAGCAGCCCGCGCGAGAAGCCTTCGAGCCAGGGCTCGTCGACCGCGGGCAGCGAGAGCGCCAGGGTGAAGGCCAGCGGCTTCGCGCCGCAGGCCGCCAGGTCGCTCAGGTTGACCGCCAGCGCCTTGTGGCCGAGCCGGGCAGGCTCGACGGTCGACAGGAAGTGCCGGCCCTCGACCAGCATGTCGGAAGACACCGCCAGCTGCATGCCGGCGGCCGGCGCCAGCAGCGCGCAGTCGTCGCCCACGCCGAGCGGCGAGCGCCGCGCGGGGCGCGTGAAGTAGCGCGCGATCAGGTCGAACTCGCCCAGGCTCATTTCGCGTTCCGGAAGCGCAGTGCCGCCTGCCGCACCACCTCGGCCAACAGGCGCTCCTTGCCCTGCCGCTCGCGCAGCCAGCGCGCGTCGTTGCGGTTGGCCTCGACGCTGGTGCGCAGTTCGCCCAGCGCCTGCGTGGCGTTGAGCGCTTCGCTGTGCCATTCGAGCTGGGTCATGGTCATGAGGATGTGGTCGCGCAGCGGCATGTGCTCGCCGCTCGCGGGGTCGACGTAGAGGGCGTCGAGGCCGAAGCGGCAGGCCTGGAAGCGGTTGTAGGTGTAGACGAGGTAGTCGTCCTCGGTCGGCGTGAAGGGCTGCTCCTGCAGGAACCAGGCGGCCAGCGATTGCACGTAGCCGGCCAGCGCCGCGGCCCGCTCGACGGTGAGCGGCGTGTCGAAGACGCGGATCTCGATGGTGCCGAATTCGGGCTTGGGGCGGATGTCCCAGTAGAAGTCCTTCATGCTGCGGACCACGCCGGTGCGGGTCATGCGCATGAAGTAGTTCTCGAACTCCTTCCAGCTGAGCGTGAAGGGCGCGCGGCCCGACAGCGGGAAGGCGAACACCGAGTTCAGCCGCGCCGAATCGAACTGCGTGTCCTGCCCCTGCACGAAGGGCGAGGACGCCGACAGCGCGATGAAGTGCGGGATGTAGCGCGACATGCGGTGCAGCATCAGCAGCGCGCCGTCGGCGTCGGCGCAGCCGATGTGCACGTGCTGGCCGAAGATGGTGAACTGCTTGGACAGGTAGCCGTACAGCTCCGACAGCTCGCGAAAGCGCGGCTTGTCGTAGATGCGCCGCTCGTGCCATTGCTGGAAGGCATGGGTGCCGCCGCCGACCACCGCGATGTTGAGCTTGTCGGCGTTGCGCACCAGCGCGTCGCGGATCGGGGTCAGCTGCGCGATCACGTCCTGCGCCGAATGGCAGACGTCGGTCGAGATCTCGATCATGCTGGAGGTCATCTCGGGCACCACGCTGCCGGGCAGCGGCGTCTGCGCCATCAGCCGCAGCATGTCCTCGGCATAGGGCGCGAGGTCGTAGTCGTGCGTGTTGACCAGCTGCAGTTCCAGCTCGACGCCGAGCGACAGCGAGGCCGAGCGGTTGAAGCGCTCCAGCGGCACGATGCGGCTGGACGGCGTCGACGGCGAGCCGTCGGCCTGCAGGTCGAGCGGGCGGGTGCTCATCGCTGGGTGTCCTCCACCACCGTTTTGAAGCCTTCCGGCGCCCAGGGCCGCGAGCTTTCGCCGGCGGCATGCAGCGCGATGGTGGCCAGCACCGCGCCGAGCACTTCCATCAGCAGGATCGCGGGCAGCGCGATGCGGGTGATCATCGTGCCCAGCAGCGGCGACGCGGTCACGAAGGCCGAGGTGATCAGGAGCGCGATCGACGACAGCGGCGACATCGCGCAGCCGACCCAGAAGGCCTGCTTCCAGCTGGCGCCGCTGCCCGGATTGGCGATCGCCACGCCGGCGATCTTGGCCAGCGCGCGCACGCCGATCACGGTCATCACCACGCTGGCCACCGGCAGGCTCCAGTCGGCTTGCGCGGCGACGATCGACACCAGCACGAACATCAGCATCGTCAGGAGCGAAGCGGCCGTGCCGAGCTGGCGCGGCCAGGCCCAGGGCTTGGGATTGAGCGCCTTCAGCAGCACGCCGCCGATCAGCGCCGCGAGCGGCGCGGCGCCGCCGAAGTTGGCGGCCACCGCGGCACCGGCGGCGATGATCGCCAGCAGCAGGATCGAGGTGTTCTCGCTGGTCGGGCTCATCACCCGCAGTGCCGAGCGCAGCGACAGCGCCATCAGCGAGCCGACCACGAAGGACACGCCCAGCACCACCGCCACCGGATAGAGCTTCTGCAGGATCGCCTGCGGTGCGTGCTCGATCATGCCGGCCTGCGCGTAGCCGATCGACAGCGCGTAGAAGGTGTTGAGCGTCGCCATGGTCATCGCCCGCTCGGTCACCGGGCCGGAGGCGCGGGCGTCGATGATGACCCGGCTCAGCACCGCCGGCGAAGCCACGATCGCCATCAGCGCGATCGGGTTGGCGACCGGGTCGGGCACGTCCAGCCAGTGCAGCACCCAGAACACCGCGAAGTAGGTGAGGCTCGCCTCGAGCAGGCTCTGCACCAGCACCATCGGGTTGTGCCGGAACCAGCGCAGCGGCAGCCGGCCGCCGGCCTCGAACAGCACGATCGCCACGCCCAGTTCGAGCAGGAAGAGACTGATGCCCTGCAGCGGCCAGATCGCGCCCTCGAAGCCGGCGAAGCCGACCACCGTGCCGACCACCGAATAGCCGACCACTTTCGGCAGCCCGAGGTAGCGCTGCACCAGGTGGCCCGCCGCCGCGGCCGCGGCCAGCAGCAGTGACCACAGCACGGTCGGCAGGCCGGCCGAGGGCCGCAGCCATTCGGACCAGAAACCCAGCAGATCGTTGGTGAAGAAGGACGTCATCGGTCGGAAGCGGACGCGCGGGCGTCGATCACTCGGGAACTCGGAACTCGAAGGGCGCGGGGCTCAGTGCAGCACGCGCGGGCCCGGCGGGTCGCCCGCCTCGGAGGCTTCGAGGACCAGCGTCGGGATCGGGATGTCGTAGCGCTCGCCACGTTCGGTGACGATGAAGAAGCTGCCGTGCATGGTACCGCTGGGCGCCTGCAGCCGGCAGCCGCTGGTGTAGCGGAAGCTTTCGCCGGGCGCCAGCAACGGCTGCTGGCCGATCACGCCGAGGCCGTCGACCTCCTGCGTGTGGCCGGACTCGTCGGCGAAGATCCAGTGGCGCGCGATCAGCTGCGCCGCGATCGGGCCGTTGTTGACCACGGTGACGGCATAGGCGAAGGTGAAGATCCGGTCTTCGGCTGAAGACTGGTCCGGCAGGTAGCGCGGCTCGACCTGGATGAGGATCGGGAAGCTGGACATCGCGGCCCATGGTAAAGCATCGACATGGGCGCCCTGCGACAATCGCGGCCATGACGACGTTCCGCATTGCCCCCTCGATTCTTTCCGCCGATTTCGCCCGCCTGGGCGAAGAAGTGCGCAATGTGGTTGCCGCAGGCGCCGACTGGATCCACTTCGACGTCATGGACAACCATTACGTCCCGAACCTGACCTTCGGCCCGATGATCTGCACCGCGGTCAAGCCGCACGCGCAGACGCCGGACGGGCGGCCGGTGCCGATCGACGTGCACCTGATGGTCCAGCCGGTCGACGCGGTGGCGGCGGAATTCGCCGCGGCCGGCGCAGACCGCATCAGCTTCCATCCGGATGCGACGATCCACGTGCACCGCAGCGTCCAGGCGATCAAGGCCGCCGGCTGCAAGGCCGGACTGGTCTTCAACCCGGCGCACGGCCTCGAGGTGCTGGACTGGGTCATCGACGACATCGACACCATCCTGATCATGAGCGTCAACCCGGGCTTCGGCGGCCAGAGCTTCATCGACAGCGCGCTGCGCAAGATCGAGGAAGCGCGCAAGCGCATCGAGCGCACCGGCCGCGACATCCGGCTGGAGGTCGACGGCGGCGTCAAGGTCGAGAACATCGCCCGCATCGCCAGCGCCGGCGCCGACACCTTCGTGGCGGGCAGCGCGATCTTCAACGCCAAGGACTACAAGGTGGTGATCGACGACATGCGCGCGCAGTTGGCCGGGTCGCTCAAGGCTTGACCTTCTCGTTGTAGACCTTGTCGGTCAGCGGTGCGCGGTCGGTGTCGACCAGGCCGCGCTCGATGTCCTTCAGCGCCTGGCGTCCGACCGCCGGCGCCTTGCCGTCGCCGCCGCTCTTCTGGCTGTCGGACGACTGGTCGTGCTCGTGCGGCAGGCGGGGTTTGGCCTCGCCGTCCTGGGCCGTGTGGGTCTTGCCGCCGTCGACGGGATTGCGGGTTGCCATGGAATGCTCCTTTTTCATCCGGACTTGTCCCACCGGGCGGCCTTCCGGCCGGTAGGACCGGCCGACGCCCCGCTGTAGGATGGCCGACGAATGACACATCCAGGCGACCTGCTGCGCGTCCACGGCTTCTCCTCGCTCGAACCCGGGCCGCGGCTGATCGTGCTCGGCGGCGTCCATGGCGACGAGACCTGCGGCACCGCCGGCATCGAGCGCGCCGTCGCCGCGCTGGACGGCGGCGCGCTGCAACTGCTTCGCGGCCAGCTGACGATGGTGCCGGTCGCCAATCCGCTGGCCCGGCGGCTGCTGCAGCGCGAGGGCGAACGCAACCTCAACCGTTCCTTCCAGCCGACGCCGGCCGGCGCGGTCGCCGCCGACTACGAGGCCCGGATCACCGACCTGCTGTGCCCGCTGCTCGAGCGCCACGACGTGCTGCTCGACCTGCATTCCTTCCAGAGCCAGGGCGAGGCCTTCGCGATGATCGGGCCGCGCGACAACGACGGCACGCTGGAGCCCTTTGCGCGCGCCTTCGAGGAAGGGCAACTGGCGCTGCACATCGGCACCTCGCGGGTGGTCGAGGGCTGGCTCGACATCTATGCCGCCGGCCTGGCGCAGCGTGCCGGCGGCCAGCCGGCCGACGCGGCGGCGCTGGCCTTCGGCTGGGGCACCAACGAGTACATGCGCAGCCGGGGCGGCTACGGCGTCACGCTCGAATGCGGGCAGCACCAGGACCCGGCCGCGCCGGAGGTGGCCTACCGGGCGATCCTGTCGGCGCTGCGGCTCCTTGGGATGATTGCGGCCGATCCGGCGGAAGAGCCGCCGAAGCGCCCCGCGCTGCTGCGGCTGGTCAGCGTGACCGACCGGCTCGATCCGGCCGACCGCTTCGTGCGCGAGTGGGCCACCTTCGACCCGGTCGCCGCCGGCGAGCCGATCGGCCGGCGTGCCGACGGCACGCTGCTGAAGGCCGAGCGCGACGGCTTCATCGTGTTTCCGAATGCCGAGGCCGGTGCCGGGACTGAATGGTTTTATTTCGCGGTCGAGAGCGAACGCGACCTGAGCCGGCCGAGCTAAGCGCCTAGGGAAATCCCTGAAATGAGAGCCTTGCGGCCGGCGCGGCTCGCTCTTATGATTAACCGACCGGTCGGTCAGCTAATCCCCAATTCCCACCAGACATGGAGACAAACGTGTCCGAATCCCTCGTGCTCGTCGCTCAGCAAGGCCCGGTGCTGACCTTGACCCTCAATCGCCCCGCCGCCCTGAACAGCTTCACGGCCGCCCTGCACCAGGCCCTGCGCGGTGCGCTGGACGCCGCCGCGGCCAATGCCGAGGTGCGCTGCGTGGTCATCACCGGCGCCGGCCGCGGCTTCTGCGCCGGCCAGGACCTCTCGGACCCGATGGCCGCGCCCTCCGCGCCCGGCGAAGCGCCGAAGGACCTCGGCGTGCTGATCGACCGCCTCTACAAGCCGCTGGTGCAGCGCCTGCGCTCGATGCCGGTGCCGGTGATCGCCGCGGTCAACGGCGTGGCCGCCGGCGCCGGCGCCAATCTGGCGCTCAACTGCGACTTCGTGCTGGCCGGCCGCTCGGCCAGCTTCATCCAGGCCTTCGCCAAGATCGGGCTGGTGCCCGACACCGGCGGCACCTGGCTGCTGCCGCGGATCGTCGGCCGGGCCCGGGCGCTCGGGCTGGCGATGCTGGGCGACAAGCTGCCGGCCGCGGACGCCGAGCGCATCGGCCTGATCTGGCAATGCGTCGACGACGCCGCGCTGGCCGACGAAGCGGCCAAGCTGGGTGCGCGGCTGGCCGCGATGCCGGTGAAGGCGCTGGCCGCCACCCGCGCCGCGATCGACGGCGCCCAGCACCTGACCATGGAGCAGGCGCTGGAAGAAGAGGCCGTGGTGCAGTCCCGCCTCGGCAGCGCTCACGACTACCTCGAAGGCGTCGCCGCCTTCGGCGCCAAGCGCGCGCCTTCCTTCACCGACCGCTGAACCTTCCATGACGACAACCGCTCCCGACGCCTCGCCGCAGCAGATCGCCGAACGCGTGCGTGAACGCATGTTCGCCAACGACCACGCGGTCAAGGGCCTGGGCATGGACGTGGTCGAGGTCTCGCCCGGCGGCGCCGTGGTCACCATGACCGTGCGCCGCGACATGCTCAACGGCCATGCCACCTGCCACGGCGGCTTCCTGGCGACGCTGGGCGACACCGCCTTCGCCTATGCCTGCAATTCGTACAACGAGCTGACCTTCGCGTCGAGCTTCTCGATCGAGCTGGTGGCGCCGGCGCGCGAGGGCGACCTGCTCACCGCGCGCAGCGTCGAGCAGTCCAAGGCCGGCCGCACCGGCGTCTACGACAGCGAGATCACCAACCAGCGCGGCGAACGCATCGCGCTGTTCCGCGGCCGTTCGTACACGATCAAGGGCAAGCCGGCCTACACCGAGTAGAGCCGACCGAACCCGGAGGAGACACACCTATGCCCGTCAAGCAACCCGCCCCCGGCGACCTCGATCCGATCGAGACCGCCAGCCGCGACGAGATCCAGGCGCTGCAGCTGCAGCGCCTGCGCTGGACCCTGCAGCACGCCTACGACCATGTGCCGCACTACAGGAAGGCCTTCGACGCCAAGGGCGTGCACCCGTCCGACCTGAAGCAGCTCGCGGACATCGCGAAGTTCCCGTTCACCGGCAAGAAGGACCTGCGCGACAACTACCCCTTCGGCATGTTCGCGGTGCCGCGCGAGCAGGTGTCGCGCATCCATGCGTCCTCCGGCACGACCGGCAAGCCCACGGTGGTGGGCTACACGAAGCAGGACATCGACAACTGGGCCGACCTGGTCGCGCGCTCGATCCGCGCCGCCGGCGGCCGCCGCGGCGACATCATCCACATCGCCTACGGCTATGGCCTCTTCACCGGCGGCCTGGGCGCGCACTACGGCGCCGAGCGCGCCGGTTGCACCGTGATCCCGATGTCGGGCGGCCAGACCGAGAAGCAGGTGCAGCTGATCCGCGACTTCGCGCCCGACATCATCATGGTCACGCCCAGCTACATGCAGGTGATCATCGAGGAGTTCGTGCGCCAGGGGCTGGATCCGCGCGCGTCGTCGCTGAAGGTCGGCATCTTCGGCGCGGAGCCATGGACCGAAGCCATGCGGCGCGAGATCGAGGGCAAGGCCGGCATCGACGCGGTCGACATCTACGGCCTCTCCGAAGTGATGGGCCCGGGCGTGGCCAGCGAATGCGTCGAGAGCAAGGACGGCCCGGTGGTGTGGGAAGACCACTTCTATCCCGAGATCGTCGACCCCGAGACCGGCGAGGTGCTGCCCGACGGCGAGGAGGGCGAGCTGGTCTTCACCTCGCTCACGAAGGAGGCGCTGCCGATCATCCGCTACCGAACGCGCGACCTCACGCGCCTGTTGCCGCCGACCTCGCGCAGCTTCCGCCGCATGGGCAAGATCGTCGGCCGCTCCGACGACATGCTGATCATCCGCGGCGTCAACGTCTTCCCGACCCAGATCGAGGAGATCGTGCTGCAGCACGCCAAGCTCTCGGGCCAGTACCAGATCGACGTCGCCCGCGACGGCCTGCTCGACACCGTGGTCGTGCGCTGCGAACTGCAGCCGCAGGTCGCGGCCGCCACCGGCGCCGACGAGCTGCGCGAGATCACGCAGTGGCTGCAGCAGCGCATCAAGACCCTGGTCGGCATCTCGACCACGGTGAACGTGCTGACACCCGACAGCATCGAACGCACGATGACCGGCAAGGCGCGCCGGGTCGTCGACAAGCGCCCCAAGTAACGCAGCGAAAGGACCCGCCATGTACACGCAAGCGATGGACACCATGGGCAAGGAGCCCGGCGACGCCAAGAAGGCGGTGCGCTCCGCCGAGGAGATGCGGCTCGAGGAACGCTTCGACGCCCACATCGACGCCGGCGACTTCATCGAGGCCAAGGACTGGATGCCCGAGCACTACCGCAAGACGCTGGTGCGGCAGATCAGCCAGCACGCGCATTCGGAGATCGTCGGCATGCTGCCCGAGGGCAACTGGATCACCCGCGCGCCGACCCTCAAGCGCAAGGCGATCCTGCTGGCCAAGGTGCAGGACGAGGCGGGCCACGGCCTCTACCTCTATTCGGCCGCCGAGACGCTCGGCACCTCGCGCGACCAGATGGTCGAGGCGCTGCACACCGGCAAGGCCAAGTACAGCTCGATCTTCAACTACCCGACGCTCACCTGGGCCGACATGGGCACCATCGGCTGGCTGGTCGACGGCGCCGCGATCATGAACCAGGTGCCGATCTGCCGCTGCTCCTACGCGCCCTATGCGCGCGCCATGATCCGCATCTGCCGCGAGGAAAGCTTCCACCAGCGCCAGGGCTACGAGGCGCTGCTGACCATGATGCAGCAGGGCACCGAGGCGCAGAAGGCGATGGTGCAGGACGCGGTGAACCGCTGGTGGTGGCCGTCGATCATGATGTTCGGCCCGCCCGACGACCAGTCGCCCAACTCGGCGCAGTCGATGCGCTGGGGCATCAAGCGCTTCTCCAACGACGACCTGCGCGCCAAGTTCATCGACGCCGCGGTCGAGCAGGCCAAGGTGCTGGGCGTGACCTTGCCCGACCCCGACCTGAAGTGGAACGAGGAGCGCCAGCACCACGACCACGGCACGATCGACTGGAGCGAATTCTGGCGCGTGGTCGGCGGCGACGGCCCGTGCAACCGCGAGCGCCTCAAGGCCCGCGTCGACGCCTGGGAAGACGGCGCCTGGGTCCGCGAGGCCGCGCTCGTGCATGCCGAACGCCGCGCCGCGCCGCAACCGATCGCCGCCTGAGCCCCACATTCCAAGGACAAGCCCCATGAGCAATCCCAATCCTCCGCTCGCCAACGAATGGCCCCTGTGGGAGGTCTTCGTGCGCAGCCGATCCGGCCTCGACCACAAGCATTGCGGCAGCCTGCATGCGCCCGATCCGCAGATGGCGGTGCAGATGGCGCGCGACGTCTACACCCGCCGCCAGGAAGGCACCAGCGTCTGGGTGGTGCGCTCCGACCAGATCGTCGCCAGCGACCCGGCCGACAAGGACATGTACTTCGATCCGATGGAAGACAAGGTCTACCGGCACCCGACCTTCTACAAGCTGCCCGGCTCGGTCGACCACATGTGAGGTGACCCGGATGCAAGCTTCCATCGCCATCGACCCCAAGCCCGAGGTGCAGTACCTGCTGCGCATCGGCGACACCTGCCTGATCCTCGCGCAGCGCATCTCCGAATGGTCGGGCCACGCGCCGATCCTGGAGGAAGACATCGCGCTGTCGAACACCGCGCTCGACCTCATCGGCCAGGCGCGCGCAGTGCTCATGCATGCCGGCCAGCTCGAAGGCCGCGGCCACGACGAGGACCAGCTGGCCTTCCTGCGCGACGAGAAGGACTACCGCAACCTCACGCTGGCCGAGCTGCCGCGCGGCGACTTCGCCTTCACCGTGGTGCGCAACACCTTCTGCGCGACCTTGCTGAAGCTGCTCTGGGAGCGCCTGCACGACTCGGCCGATGCCGAGCTGGCGGCGATCGCCGGCAAGGCCGTGAAGGAAGCGCGCTACCACCAGCAGCATGCCGCCGACTGGATGGTCCGGCTGGGCGACAGCACCGACGAGTCGCGCCGGCGCGTCGAGCGCGCACTGGCCGAGGCCTGGCTCTACGTGCCCGAGATGTTCGAGTCCGACGCGGTCGACGCCGCCGCGAAGACCAGCGGCCTCGGCCCGAGCTGGTCCGAGCTGGAAGCGCCCTGGCGTGCCGAGATCCAGTCGATCCTGCAGGAGGCGACCCTGGCCGAGCCGAAGGCTGCGGCCTTCCGAAGCACCGGCAAGCGCGGCCTGCACAGCGAGCACATGGGCTACATCCTGGCCGAGATGCAGCACCTGCAGCGCAGCTTCCCCGGAGGCGTCTGGTGAACGCGCAGGCCGCCGTGACCACCGCTGGGCGCTGCGAGCAGGCCTGGACGGTGCTCGGCACGGTGCTCGACCCCGAGGTGCCGGCGCTGTCGGTGCGCGACCTGGGCATCGTGCGCGACGTGGTCGAGCAGGCCGACGGCGCGCTCGAGGTGGTGCTGACGCCGACCTATTCCGGCTGCCCGGCGACCGAGGTGATCGAGCACGACGTGCTGGCCGCGATCGATGCCGCCGGCCTCGGCCCGGCGCACGTGCGGCTGCAGCGCGCGCCGGCCTGGACCACCGACTGGATCAGCGCCGAAGGCAGGCAGAAGCTGCACGCCTACGGCATCGCGCCGCCCGGCGCGGCCGCCGCCGACGGTGCGCAGCCGATCCGCATCTTCGGCCGCAAGGCCGACCGCGTGCCCTGCCCGCGCTGCGGCAGCGCGGCGACCGAGCGGCTGTCGGCCTTCGGTTCGACCGCCTGCAAGGCGATGTACCGCTGCATCGCCTGCCGCGAGCCTTTCGAATTCTTCAAACCCATCTGACGGGTCCGCCATGAGCGTCATGTTCCATCCACTGCGCGTGCGCAGCATCCAGCCCGACACCGAGGAAGCGGTCATCGTCTCTTTCGACGTGCCGGAGGAACTGCGCGCGGTCTTCGGCTTCACGCAGGGCCAGTACCTCACCTTGCGCAAGGACATCGAGGGCCAGGACCTGCGCCGCTCCTATTCGATCTGCGCCGGCGTCGACGACGGCGAGCTGCGCGTCGGCGTGCGCAAGGTGCGCGGCGGCACCTTCTCCAACTGGATCAACGAGAAGCTGCTGCCGGGCGACTCGATCCAGGTGATGGCGCCGCAGGGCCGCTTCTTCGTGCCGATCGAGGCCGAGGCGCGGCGCCACCACGTCGGCATCTGCGGCGGCAGCGGCATCACGCCGATCCTGTCGATCATGAAGACGGTGCTGGCGCGCGAGCCGAATTCGCGCTTCACCCTCATCTACGGCAACCGCCGGCTGCAGTCCACCATGTTCAAGGAAGAACTGGAGGACCTGAAGAACCGCTACATGACGCGGCTGGTGCTGCACCACGTGTTCTCCGACGAGCCGACCGATTCGCCGCTCAACATGGGGCTGATGAACCGCGAGAAGATCGGCGAGTTCCTGTCCTCCGTGGTGCCGGCGGCCGGCATCGGCCACGTCTACATCTGCGGCCCGTTCCAGATGAACGACGAGGCCGAGGCGGCGCTGCTGGCGGCCGGCGTGCCGGAGGAGCGCATCCACATCGAGCGCTTCGGCGTGGCCGCGCCGCAGGGCGCGCCGGTGGGTGCCGTGATCCACGAGGCGAAGCCCGGCGACGCCGAGGTCGCGAAGATCGTCATCGTGCGCGACGGCCTGCAGCGCGAGATCGAGTTCCGCAAGGAGCAGCCGAGCATCCTCGACGCCGCCTCCGCCGCCGGGCTGGAGGTGCCGTTCTCGTGCACCTCGGGCGTCTGCGGCACCTGCCGCGCCAAGCTGATGGAAGGCGAGGTGCGCATGGAGCGCAACTTCGCGCTCGACAAGAACGAGGTCGCCGCCGGCTTCGTGCTGACCTGCCAGGCGCATCCGCTGAGCGAGCGCGTCGTGCTGTCCTTCGACGAGCGCTGAACGCGATTCGATGGCACGCGGCCGCTCCCCCGGATACGACGACCAGCGCGAGATGATCCTCGCGCGCGCGGCGGAGCTGTTCGCGCACCGCGGCTACCCGGCCACTTCGATGAACCAGGTGGCCGAGGCCTGCGGCTTCTCGAAGGCGCTGCTCTACCACTACTACCGCGACAAATACAGCCTGCTGGTGAGCATCGCCGAGAGCCACGTGTCGCGGCTGGTCGACCTGGTGGCCGACGTCGAGGCGCTGGGCCTGGCGCCCGATCCGCGGCTGCGCGAGCTGATCCGCCGCTTCGTGCGCGAATACGCCGGCGCCCAGCACGCGCACCGCGTGCTGACCGAGGACGTCAAGTTCCTGGAGGGCGAGGACCGCGAGCGGGTGATCGCCTTCGAGCGCACCGTGGTCGCCGGCTTCGCCCGCGTGGTGCAGCTGCTGCGCCCCGACCTGGAAGGCGAGGCGCTGGCCAAGCCGCTGACCATGCTGCTGTTCGGCATGATCAACTGGATGTTCATCTGGATGCGGCCGGAAGGCCGTCTTGATTACGATTCGATGGCGCCGATGGTCGCCGATCTCTTTCTCGGCGGACTGCCGGCGGTCACGCCACCCGTTTCTTCAACCCCGATCCCTTCGGAGACAAGCGCATGAAATTCGTGAAACCCCTGCTGTTCGCGGCCACCCTGCTGGCCACGGCGCTGGCCCAGGCCGACGTGAACGTCGGCGTCACCGTGTCGGCCACCGGCCCGGCCGCCTCGCTCGGCATTCCCGAGAAGAACACCATCGCGCTGCTGCCGACCACGGTCGCCGGCCAGAAGATCAACTACATCGTGCTGGACGACGCCAGCGACACCACGCAGGCGGTCAGCAACACCCGCAAGCTGATCTCCGAGAGCAAGGTCGACGTCATCATCGGCTCGAGCACCACGCCGAACGCGCTGGCGATGACCGACGTCGCCGCCGAGGCCAAGACGCCGGTCATCACGCTGGCCGCCTCGTCGCGCATCATCGAACCGCAGGACGACAAGAAGCGCTGGATCTTCAAGGTGCCGCAGAACGACGGCATGATGGCCCTCGCCGTGGCCGAGCACATGGCGGCCAACAACATCAAGACGGTCGGCTTCGTCGGCTTCTCCGACGCCTACGGCGAAGGCTGGTTCGAGGAATTCACCAAGGCCGCCGCCATCTACAAGCTGCAGATCGTGGCCAACGAGCGCTTCTCGCGCAGCGACACCTCGGTCACCGGCCAGGCCCTGAAGCTGATGGCCGCCAAGCCCGACGCGGTGCTGGTCGCCGGTTCCGGCACGCCGGCGGCGCTGCCCGAGAAGACGCTCAAGGAACGCGGCTACGGCGGCAAGATCTACCAGACCCACGGCGTCGCCAACTCCGACTTCCTGCGGGTCGGCGGCAAGGACGTCGAAGGCACCATCCTGCCTTCGGGCCCGGTGCTGGTGGCGGCCCAGCTGCCCGACAGCAACCCGGTCAAGAAGTCCGGCCTGGCCTACATCAACGCCTACGAGACCATGTACGGCAAGGGCACGGTCGCGACATTCGGCGGCCACGCCTGGGACGCCGGCCACATGGTCGCCGCGGCCCTGCCGGCGGCGCTCAAGAAGGCGCAGCCCGGCACGCCGGAGTTCCGCGCGGCGCTGCGCGATTCGCTGGAGCAGGTCAAGGAAATGGCCGGCGCCCATGGCGTCTTCAACACCTCGCCGGCCGACCACCTGGGCCTGGACCAGCGCGCCCGCGTGATGGTCACCATCAAGGACGGCGCCTGGAAGTACCTCCCGCCGAGCCCCTGAGCTCGAACGCGGCCGGCTCGCGCAGGCGGGCCGGCCTTTTTTTCGTCCGCCTCCAAGGCTCGCTCTAGAAAGCTCGAATGGATTCGCAGATCGCCCTCTTGCTGGGGCAGGACGGCATCGTCAACGGCGCGGTCTACGGACTGATGGCGCTGTCGCTGGTGCTGGTGTTTTCGGTGACGCGGGTGATCTTCATCCCGCAGGGCGAGCTGGTCGCCTTCGGCGCGCTGTCGATGGCCGCGCTCAACACCGGCAAGGTGCCGGCGACGCTCTGGCTGCTGCTGGCGCTGTCCGGCCTCGCCTGGATCGTGGAGGCCTGGCGCTACAGGCGCGGGGTCGCGGTCGACTGGAAGTCCACGGCGGTCTGGGCGCTGCTCTTTCCGGCGCTGGCCTGCCTTTCGATCCTGGTGCTGCATCCGGCCTCGCTGGCGCTGCAGGCGGTGACGGTGCTGCTCCTGATCATGCCGCTCGGGCCGCTGATCTACCGCCTGGCCTACCGGCCGCTGGCGGACGCGACCGTGCTGATCCTCCTGATCGTCTCGGTGGCGCTGCACGGCGTGCTGGTCGGCCTCGGCCTGCTCTTCTTCGGCGCCGAAGGCTCGCGCACGCCGGCCTTCTCGGAGGCGCGCTTCGACATCGGCGGCATGCAGGTCAATGGCCAGTCGCTGGTGGTGGTGGGCGTCGCCTTCCTGCTGGTGCTGCTGATGTTCCTCTTCTTCGAGCGCTCGATCGTCGGCAAGGCGCTGCGCGCGACCGCGATGAACCGCGTCGGCGCGCGGCTGATGGGTATCCCGACCGACCTGTCGGGCGACCTCAGCTTCGCGCTGGCGGCGCTGATCGGCGCGGTGTCCGGTCTGCTGATCGCCCCGCTCACGACCGTCTACTACGACACCGGCTTCCTGATCGGCCTCAAGGGCTTCGTCGCCGCGATCGTCGGCGGCCTCGCCAGCTATCCGATGGCGCTCGTCGGTGCGCTGCTGGTCGGCCAGCTGGAAAGCTTCTCGTCCTTCTGGGCCAGCGCCTTCAAGGAGGTGCTGGTGTTCGCGCTGATCATCCCGGTGCTGTGGTGGCGGTCGCTGAACAGCCGGCATGTGGAGGACGAGGAATGACGCGTCGTGCATTGACGCTGCTCTGCGTCGTGGCCTTCGCGCTGTGCTGGCCCTTCCTTCCCGAATTCACGGTCACCGTGTTCAGCTACATCGGCCTCTATGCGCTGGTGGCGGTCGGCCTCGTCATGCTGACCGGCATCGGCGGCATGACCTCCTTCGGCCAGGCGGCCTTCGTCGCGCTCGGTGCCTACGCCACGGCGTGGCTGTGCACCTCGCCGATGGCCGCCGGCGCGCTCGGCGGCGTCGTCGCGCCGGCGCTGGTGCCCTGGCTCGGGCTGCTGCTGGGCCTGGTGCTGACCTATGTCGTCGCCTGGGCGCTGGGCGCGATCACGCTCAAGCTCTCGGGCCACTACCTGCCGCTGTGCACCATCGCCTGGGGCCTGAGCCTCTACTACCTCTTCGGCAACCTCGACTTCCTCGGCGGCCAGACCGGCATGCCCGGCCTGCCGGCGCTGACGATCGGCGGCTGGTCGCTGGCCCAGCCGCGGGCGCTCGGGCCGCTGATCTGGGCGGTGCTGCTGCTGGCGATGTGGGCGCTGCACAACCTGCTCGATTCGCGCGAAGGCCGCGCCATCCGCGCGTTGAAGTCGGGCCGCGTGATGGCCGAGTCGATGGGCGTCGACACCGCCCGCTACCGGGTCAAGGTGTTCGTGCTGGCCGCGCTGCTGGCGGCGGTGTCTGGCTGGCTCTATGCGCACATGCAGCGCTTCGTGAACCCGACGCCCTTCAACATCAACATCGGCATCGAATACCTGTTCATGGCGGTGGTCGGCGGCTCGGGCTACCTGTGGGGCGCGGTGCTGGGCGCCACCCTGATCACGCTGCTCAAGGAGCAGTTGCAGGACATCCTGCCGAAGCTGTTGGGCGCCAGCGGCAACTTCGAGGTGATCGTCTTCGGCCTCCTGATGCTGTTCGTGCTGCAGCGCTTCGCCGAAGGGCTCTGGCCGACCCTGGCGCGGGTGTCGGCGCGCTTTCTCAAGCCCGATCCGCTGCCGAAGGGCCACGCGGTGTCGGCGCTGGCGGCGCGCAGCCTGCCGCCCGCCGGCGAACTGCTGCTGGAGGCCGACCGGGTGACCAAGCGCTTCGGCGGCCTGGTCGCCAACGACGCGGTGGCGATGACGCTCAAGGCCGGCGAGGTGCATGCGCTGATCGGGCCGAACGGCGCGGGCAAGAGCACCTTCTTCAACATGATCTCCGGCGTGGACGATCCGAGCGAGGGCGAGGTCCGGCTGCTCGGCGAAGCGATGACCGGCAAGCCGTCGCGCGACTTCGCCGCGCGCGGCCTCGGCCGCACCTTCCAGCACGTGCGGCTGCTCGGCAACCGCAGCGTGCTCGAGAACGTGGCGCTCGGCGCCCACCGGCGCGGCCACGTCGGCTGGATCCGCTCGATGCTGCGGCTGGACCGCGCCGAGGAAGCGGCGCTGCTGGCCGAGGCGCGACGGCAGATCGAGCGCTGCGGCCTCGGCGCGCATGCCGATGCGCCGGCGGCCTCGCTGGCGCTGGGCCAGCAGCGCGTGGTCGAGATCGCCCGTGCGCTGGCCGGCCAGCCGGCGGCGCTGCTGCTGGACGAACCGGCCGCGGGCCTGCGCCATCTCGAGAAGCAGGCGCTGGCCGAACTGCTGTCGCAACTGCGCGCCGAAGGCCTCGGCATCCTGGTGGTGGAACACGACATGGAATTCGTCATGAATCTGGCCGACCGCATCACGGTGCTGGAATTCGGCGCGGTGATCGCCGAGGGCACGCCGGCCGAGGTGCAGGTCGACCCGCGCGTGCTGGACGCCTACCTGGGCGGCAGCGAGGAACCGATGGCGGAGGCGGCATGAGTTCCTCATTGTTCGAACTGCAGGACTTCTGCGTCAGCTACGGCGCGGTCGAGGCGGTGCACCAGGTCGCGCTCACCGTCGACGAGGGCGAGATCGTCACCGTCATCGGCCCCAACGGCGCCGGCAAGACCACCCTGCTGTGCGCCGCGATGGGCCTCCTGCCTTCGCGCGGCAGCCTCTTGCTGGCGGGCGAGCGCATCGCGCGGCCGAGCGTCGAGGCGATGGTCGCGCGCGGCGTCGCGCTGGTGCCGGAGCGGCGCGAGCTGTTCGGCGAGATGCCGGTCGAGGACAACCTGCTGCTCGGCGGCTTCTACCGCTGGCGCACCGGCCGACGCGACCAGAAGGCGCGCATGGACGAGGTCTTCGCGATCTTCCCGCGCCTGAAGGAACGCCGGGCCCAGCTCGCCAGCACGCTGTCGGGCGGCGAGCGCCAGATGCTGGCGATCGGCCGTGCGCTGATGGCCCGGCCGCGCCTCCTGATGCTCGACGAGCCCTCGCTCGGCCTGGCGCCGCTGATCGTGCGCGAGGTGCTGCACGTGGTGTCGTCGCTGCGCACGCACGGCGTCTCGGTGCTGCTGGTCGAGCAGAACGCGCGCGCCGCGCTGCAGGTCGCCGACCGCGGCTACGTGCTGGAGACCGGCGCGGTCGCGCTCACCGGCCCTGCCGACCAGCTGCTGCACGACCGCCGGATCATCGACACCTACCTCGGGCTCGGCAACAAGGCCGCCGCCTGATCCCTTCCTTCCCAGGAGAACACCATGACCCAGACCCTTCAAAGCTTCATCGGCGGCCGCTGGCTCGGCGCGCAGGGCGCGCAGGAACTGCGCAGCGCCATCAACGGACGCGCGGTGGCCAGCACCCACGCCGAGAAGATCGACTTCGCCGAGGCGCTCGCGCATGCGCGCAGCGTCGGCCTGCCGAACCTGCTGGCGATGGACTTCCAGCAGCGCGCGCGCCGGCTGCGCTCGATCGCCAAGTACCTGGGCGAGCACAAGGAAGAGCTGTACGCCGTCTCGGCCCACACCGGCGCGACCCGCGCCGACAGCTGGATCGACATCGAGGGCGGCGCCGGCACGCTGGTGGCCTACGCCGGCCTCGGCGCCAACGAGCTGCCGTCGGGCAACCTGGTGCACGAAGGCCCGCCGATCTCGCTCGGCAAGAAGGGCGGCTTCGCCGGCACCCACATCCTGGTGCCGCGGCGCGGGGTCGCGGTGCACATCAACGCCTTCAACTTCCCGGTGTGGGGCCTGCTCGAGAAATGGGCGCCGAGCTTCCTCGCCGGCATGCCCTGCATCGGCAAGCCGGCCACCTCGACCAGCTACCTCACCGAGGCGCTGGTCAAGCTGATGCACCGCTCGGGCCTGCTGCCCGAAGGCAGCCTGCAGCTGGTGATCGGCAGCACCGGCGACCTGCTCGACCGGCTCGACGGCAACGACATGGTGACCTTCACCGGCTCGGCCGACACCGCCGCCAAGCTGCGGGTACATCCGAACCTCGTGCGCCAGTCGATCCCGTTCAACGCCGAGGCCGATTCGCTCAACTGCGCGATCCTGGCGCCCGACGTCACGCCCGACGACGAGGAGTTCGACCTCTTCGTCAAGGAAGTGGCGCGCGAGATGACGGTCAAGTCGGGCCAGAAGTGCACCGCCATCCGGCGCGCCATCGTGCCGCGCAACCAGCTCGATGCAGTCGCCGCCAAGCTCAAGGCGCGCCTGGCCAAGACGGTGGTCGGCGACCCGTCGCGCGAGGACGTGCGCATGGGCGCGCTGGCGTCGCGCGACCAGCAGGCCGACGTCGCCGAGCGGGTGCGCCAGCTGATGCAGGGCGCCGAGCTGGTCTACGGCGAGCGCGACGGCTTCGCGCCGCAGGGCGAGGGCGTGGCCGAGGGCGCCTTCTTCGCGCCGACCCTGCTGCTGGCGCGCGATCCGCTGAAGAACGACGCGGTGCACGACATCGAGGCCTTCGGCCCGGTCAGCACCCTGATGGCCTACGACGGCCTCGACGAGGCGCTGGCGCTGGCCGCCCGCGGCCGCGGCAGCCTGGTCGGCACGCTGGTGACCAAGGACCCGGCGATCGCCGCCCGGGCGATCCCGGTCGCGGCCGCGCACCATGGCCGGCTGCTGGTGCTCGACCGCGAGGCGGCGGTGGAATCGACCGGCCACGGCTCGCCGCTGCCCTTCCTGAAGCACGGCGGCCCGGGCCGCGCCGGCGGCGGCGAGGAGCTGGGCGGCCTGCGCGCGGTCAAGCACTACCTGCAGCGCGCGGCGCTGCAGGGGTCGCCCCGCATGATCGCGGCGGTCACCGGCGAATACATGCGCGGCGCTACGCTGCACGAGTCCGACCTGCACCCGTTCCGCAAGCATTTCGAGGACCTGCAGATCGGCGATTCGCTGCTGACCCACCGCCGCACCGTCGGCGAGGCCGACATCGTGGCCTTCGGCGGCATCTCGGGCGACTACTTCTACATGCACTTCGACGAGGTGGCCGCCAAGGAGAGCCCCTTCGGCAAGCGCATCGCGCACGGCTACTTCGTGCTGTCGGCGGCGGCCGGCCTCTTCGTCTCGCCGGCGCCGGGGCCGGTGCTGGCCAACTACGGGCTGGACACCCTGCGCTTCGTCAAGCCGGTCGGCATCGGCGACACCATCCGCGCGCGGCTGACCTGCAAGCGCAAGATCGACCGCCAGAAGAAGGACGCCAACGGCGTCGGCCAGGGCGTGGTGGCCTGGGACGTCGAGGTGACGAACCAGGACGGCGACGTGGTCGCCAGCTACGACATCCTCACGCTCGTGGCCAAGCGCGGGTGAGCGGGCCATGACCACCGCCATGCGCCGCGCGACGCGCGCCGACATCGTGGCCATCGTCGCGCTGCTGGCCGACGACGAACTCGGCCGCCAGCGCGAGGTGGTCGGGCCGGTGCCCGACGCGCGCTACGTCGCCGCCTTCGAGGCCATCGACGCCGATCCGAACCAGCTGCTGGCCGTGCTGGAGGTCGATGGCGCGGTGGTCGGCACCCTGCAGATCTCCTACCTGCCGAACATGAACCGCATCGGCACCCTGCGCGGCCAGATCGAGGCGGTGCATGTCGATGGCCGGCTGCGCGGCCAGGGCCTGGGCCACCAGATGATCGAATGGGCGGTGGCCCAATGCCAGGCGCGCGGCTGCGGCATGGTGCAGCTGACCTCGAACAAGTCGCGCACCGAGGCGCATCGCTTCTATGGCCGCCTGGGCTTCGAAGCCAGCCACGAGGGCTTCAAGCGGCTGCTGTAGCGGTCCCTACGCCTCGCGGCGCCGCGTTCCTACAGCGCGGACGCGGCGCACGGGCTAGCGTCGGCCGCCAAGGAGCAACGCCTTGGCCCACACCCGACGACCCGCAGCGGCGCGCGCCCATGCCGACGAGGCGCTGGCGCCCTATCGGCGCAAGCGCGATTTCGACCGCACGCCCGAGCCGCGCACCGGTGGCCGGCCAGGCGGCGCCGCGCTGTCCTTCGTGGTCCAGAAGCACCACGCGAGCAGCCTGCACTACGACTTCCGTCTCGAGCTCGACGGCACCCTGAAGAGCTGGGCCGTGCCCAAGGGCCCGTGCCTCGACCCGACGGTCAAGCGCATGGCGGTGCAGGTCGAGGACCATCCGCTGTCGTACGCCGGCTTCGAGGGCACGATCCCGCCGCGGCAGTACGGCGCGGGCAGCGTGATCGTCTGGGACCGCGGCAGCTGGACGCCCGAAGGCGACGCGCGGCAGGGCCTGGCCGAGGGCAAGCTCAAGTTCCGGCTCGACGGCGAGAAGCTGCAGGGCGGCTGGACGCTGGTGCGCATGCGCGCCCGGGGCGAATCGCAAGCGGCCTGGCTGCTCATCAAGGAGCGCGACGACGCGGCCCGGCCGCTGGACCGCTTCGACATCGAGGCCGAGCAGCCGGACAGCGTACTGAGCGGGCGCGGCGTCGACGATCCGGTGCCGGCCAAGGCCGCCCGGGCCGCGAGGACGTCACGGTCCCCCGAAAAACCGGCGCAGGCCGGCAAGGCCGCCGCGCTGCCGCGCCTCCTGGCGCCCCAACTCGCCGTCCTCGCGTCGGCACCGCCGGCGCAGCCCGCCGACTGGCTCTACGAACTGAAGTTCGACGGCTACCGCCTGCTCACCCGGATCGACGGCGGCCGGGTGCAATGCGTGACCCGCAACGGCAACGACTGGAGCGACAAGCTCCCCAAGCTGGTCGCATCGCTGGCCCGGCTGCCGCTGCGCTCGGCCTGGCTCGACGGCGAGATCGTGGTCGCCGACGCCGGCGGCGCGCCGGACTTCCAGGCGCTGCAGAACGCCTTCGACAGCGGCTCGACCGCCGCCATCGACTACTTCCTGTTCGACCTGCCCTTCCTCGACGGCCAGGACCTGCGCGGGCTGCCGGTGGAAGAGCGGCGCGCGCGGCTGGCCCGGCTGCTCGGTGCCAGGCCGCCGGCGCACCTGCGCTTCAGCGAGGCCTTCGACGCGCCGCCGCGCGAGCTGCTGGCCTCGTCGGCGCGGCTGGGCTTCGAGGGCATCGTGGCCAAGCGCAAGGGCTCGGCCTACGTGTCGCGCCGCTCGCCGGACTGGATCAAGCTCAAGAACCAGCGGCGCCAGGAATTCGTCATCGGCGGCTACACCGCGCCGAAGGGCGCGCGCGCCGGCTTCGGCTCGCTGCTGCTGGGCGTGCACGACGACGCGGGGCGGCTGGTCTACTGCGGCAATGTCGGCACCGGCTTCGATGCCGCGCGGCTGGCCGACATCAAGCAGGCGCTCGACGCCCGCCGCTCCGAGGACTGCCCGTTCGAGCCCGCCCCGCGCGGCGTGCGGGCGCAATGGGTCGCGCCCGAGCTGGTCTGCGAGGTCGCCTTCGGCGAATGGACGCGCGACGGCCGCATCCGCCATTCGGCCTTCCAGGGCCTGCGCACCGACAAGCCGGCGCGCCAGGTCCGGCGCGAGACGGCGCAGCCGCCGCCCGACGCCTCGGCCGAGAGGGCGCCGCCGCCGTCGAAGACGCCGGCCCGCCCGAAGCCGCCATCCGCCGCCGAACGAAGCGCCCCACGGAGCCCGCCCACCATGACCGAGCAGCAGCCATCCCGCGTTCCGCGCATCACCCACGCCGAGCGCGTCATCGACGCGAAGAGCGGCATCACCAAGGGCGAGCTGGTCGCCTACTACGCCGAGGCGTCCGAGCTGGTCCTGCCGCACCTGAAGGGCCGGCCGGTGGCGCTGGTGCGGGCGCCCGACGGCGTCGGCGGCGAGCTGTTCTTCCAGAAGCACATGCAGAAGACCGAGCTGGACGGCGTCAGGCTGCTCGACCCGGCGCTCGACCCCGGCCACGACCCGCTGCTGCAGATCGACGGCGTGCGCGGCCTCCTGTCGGCGGCGCAGATGAACGTGATCGAGCTGCACACCTGGAACGCGACCTCGAAGGCGATCGGCAAGCCCGACCGCATGACCTTCGACCTCGACCCGGGCGAAGGCATCGCCTGGTCGACGATGCAGGAGGCGGCGCTCCTGGTGCACACGCTGCTCGACGAGCTGGGACTGCCGGCCTTCCTCAAGACCAGCGGCGGCAAGGGCCTGCACGTGGTGGTGCCGCTGCGCCGCCAGTTCGACTGGGACACGGTGAAGGACTTCTCGCAGGCCATCGTGCAGCACCTGGCCGACACCATCCCGGACCGCTTCGTCGCCAAGAGCGGGCCGCGCAACCGGGTCGGCCGCATCTTCGTCGACTACCTGCGCAACGGCTTCGGCGCGACCACCGCCAGCGCCTGGTCGGCGCGCTCGCGGCCGGGCCTGGGCATCTCGGTGCCGCTGGCCTGGGAGGAGCTGGCGGAAGTCACGGCCGCCGACCAGTGGACGGTGCGCAATGCCGCCGCGCGCTTCGCCACCGGCAACCGGCCCTGGGCCAACTACGAGAAGCAGCGCACCGCGCTCGGCGCGGCGATGAAGCGGCTGGGTTTCGCCCCCTGACGGTCGCCGGCGGCGAACGCCGAAAGCGCCGAGAATCGGCGCCGCGGAGAACCCACGACCCATGAAGACACAGGTGGCCATCATCGGCGGCGGCCCGGCAGGCATGCTGCTTTCGGAAATGCTCGATCGCGCCGGCATCGCCAGCGTGGTGCTCGAGAAGCACCGCGCCGAGCACGTGCTGTCGCGCATCCGCGCCGGCGTGCTGGAGCCGGGGACGGTGGAGCTGCTGCGCAGCCTCGGCCTCGGCGAGCGCATGGACCGCGAGGGCCATGCGCACGACGGCATGAAGATCGCCTGGGCCGGGCGCGAGAACTTCATGATCGACGTGCACAGGCACCTGGGCCGGCGCTTCGTCGCCTACGGCCAGACGCAGATCCAGGAAGACCTGATGGCCGCCGCCGGCCGCCGCGGCGCCGCCGTGCTGTACGAGGCCGAGGACGTCGCGCTGCACGACCTCGAGACCGCGCATCCCTTCGTCACCTGCCGCCACGGCGGCGAGCCGCTGCGGCTGGACTGCGACTTCATCGCCGGCTGCGACGGCTTCCACGGCGTCTCGCGCCGGGCGATCCCGCCCGCGATCCTGCGCGAGTTCGAGAAGGTGTACCCCTTCGCCTGGCTCGGCATCCTGTCGCGCACCCCGCCCTTGCCGGACATCGTCTACGCCAACAACCCGCGCGGCTTCGCGCTGGCCTCGATGCGCAGCCCGACGCTGAGCCGCTACTACCTGCAGGTGCCGCTCGAGACCCGGCTCGAGGACTGGCCGGACGAGCGCTTCTGGACCGAGCTGAAGGCGCGCTATCCGCGCGAGATGGCCGACGCCATCGTCACCGGCGCGTCGATCGAGAAGTCCCTCGCGCCGCTGCGCAGCTACGTCGCCGAGCCGATGCGCCACGGCCGGCTGTTCCTGGCCGGCGACGCGGCGCACATCGTGCCGCCGACCGGCGCCAAGGGCCTCAACCTCGCGGTCTCCGACGTCTTCTACCTGGCGCGCGCGCTCGGCTGCTTCTACCGCGAAGGCTCCAGCCGGCTGATCGACGGCTACAGCGACATGGCGCTGCGCCGCGTGTGGAGCTCGGTGCGCACGTCCTGGTACCTCACCAACCTGCTGCACCGGTTCCCGGGCACCAGCGACTTCGACCAGCGGGTGCAGGAGAACGAGCTGACCTACCTGCGCGGCTCCGGCGCCGCGCAGCTGGCGCTCGCCGAGCAGTACGCCGGCCTGCCGTTCGAGCCGGATCCGGGGGCCTGACGCCCAGCCTTCGCGGCGAGCCTCAGGTCGAGAACACCTCGTCGGTGGTCACGTCGAAGCGCTCCAGCGTGTTGGCCCCGAAGACCATGGTGATCGGTACGTCCGCGGCGTCGCGGCCGCGCGCGATCACGATGCGGCCGATGCGCGGCGTGTTGTGGCGGGCGTCGAAGGTGTGCCAGCGGTCGCCGAGGTAGACCTCGAACCAGGCGCTGAAGTCCATCGGGTAGGGCACCGGCGGGATGCCGATGTCGCCGAGGTAGCCGGTGACGTAGCGCGCCGGGATGTTCATGCAGCGGCAGAGGGTGATCGCCAGGTGGGTGAAGTCGCGGCAGACGCCGACCCGCTCGCGAAAGCCCTCGAGCGCGGTGCGCGTGGCGCGGGCGCGCTGGTAGTCGAAGCGCAGGTGGTTGTGCACGAAGTCGCAGATCGCCTGCACCCGCTGCCAGCCCTGCGGCACGCCGCCGAACTGGCCCCAGGCGAACTGCAGCAGTTCGCTGTCGACCTCGCAGTAGCGGCTGGGCAGCAGGAACTGCAGCGCGGCGACCGGCAGGTCGGCCGGCGCATGCTCGTAGGCGCCGTAGGAGACCGGGTCCGGCCAGCCGGTGTCGAAGACCACCGCATGGTTCTGAAGGCGCACCCGGCTGACGCCGAAGGGCACCTCGACCCGGGCGCACTGGTTGTCGAAGGCGTCCCGGTAGAAGTCGGTGCGCAGCGGCGGGCTGATCGTGATGTTCTCGCTGCCCTGGACGTCGGCGGCGCGCGACGGATGCACCTGCAGCATGTAGATGAGGGCCGTGGGTGCGGTCACTCCGAGCTCGATGTCGAATCCGATTTTGATGAGCATGGTGTTTGACCTTGTGGGGAGCGGGTGAGGAGGTCAAGCATGTTTGATGCCGACTGCAAGCGATGCATGCTACGTGGTGCCTCTTGCGGGCCGCGTGGTCGGCGGCGCGAATGCGCGTAGGCCCCCGCGCCGGTTCGTCGGCGCGGTCCTACCGTTCGCGGCCCGGCGCTCCCACAGCGCGCAGCGCGCGGTCACTACGGTGGCGGCCGGGGCCGCACCCTAAGCTTCGGATTCGCTTGCTGAAGCCGCTCGCAGAAGCCGTTCGATCCCGCAACCAGGAGTCCCCATGAACCTCACTTCGCTCACCGATTGGTTCGGTGCCGGCTGGGTCGACCAATTCACCTTCTGGGCCGTGGCCTCGGTCGTCGCGGTCGTGGCCTTCGTCGCCCTGGCGGTGATCGTCAATGCGTTGAACACCTTCTTCGAAGCCGAAGCCGAAGCGCCCTGATCCCGCGGCGGCGCGCCGCGCCGCCCGCTCTGCAACCAAGGAAACCCGATGACGCAACAGAACAAGGCGGCCGCCGGCCGTCGCCCCAAGGCGGGTGACCCGAGCCAGGCCAAGCAGGAGCAGCTGGCCGCCTTCACGAGCGACAACATCCCGCAGCTGACCACCAACCAGGGCCTGCAGATCCCCGACAACCACAACTCGCTCAAGGCGGGCGTGCGCGGGCCGACCCTGCTCGAAGACTTCATCCTGCGCGAGAAGATCACGCACTTCGACCACGAGCGCATCCCGGAGCGCGTGGTGCATGCGCGCGGCGCCGCGGCGCACGGCTACTTCGAGGTCTACAAGTCGATGTCGCAGTTCACCGCGGCCGAGTTCCTGCAGGACCCGGCGGTGAAGACGCCCGTTTTCGTGCGCTTCTCGACCGTCGCCGGCTCCCGCGGCTCGGCCGACACGGTGCGCGACGTGCGCGGCTTTGCGGTCAAGTTCTATACCCAGCAGGGCAACTACGACCTGGTGGGCAACAACATCCCGGTCTTCTTCATCCAGGACGCGATGAAGTTCCCGGACCTGATCCACGCGGTCAAGGCCGAGCCGCACAACGAGATCCCGCAGGCGGCCAGCGCGCACGACAGCTTCTGGGACTTCGCCTCGCTGATGCCCGAGAGCACCCACATGCTGATGTGGGCGATGTCGGACCGCGCCATTCCGCGCAGCCTCCGGATGATGGAAGGCTTCGGCGTCCATACCTTCCGCTTCGTCAACGCCCGCGGCGAGAGCCATTTCGTCAAGTTCCACTGGAAGCCCAAGCTCGGCATCCACGGCCTGGCCTGGGACGAGGCGCAGAAGATCGCCGGCAAGGACCCCGACTTCCATCGCCGCGACCTCTGGGAATCGATCGAGAACGGCAACTTCCCCGAATGGGAGCTGGGCGTGCAGATGATTCCGCAGGACAAGGAGCACGCGTTCGGCTTCGACCTGCTCGACCCGACCAAGCTGGTGCCGGAGGAGATGGTGCCGGTGCAGCGCATCGGCCGCATGGTGCTGAACCGCAACCCGGACAACTTCTTCGCCGAGACCGAGCAGGTCGCCTTCCACCCGGGCCACGTGGTGCCGGGCATCGACTTCAGCAACGACCCGCTGCTGCAGGGCCGGCTCTTCTCGTACACCGACACCCAGATCTCGCGCCTCGGCGGCGCGAACTTCCACGAGCTGCCGATCAACAAGGCGGTCTGCCCGGTGCACAACTTCCAGCGCGACGGCATGCACCGCCAGACCATCGCCCGCGGCCAGGTGGCCTACGAGCCGCATTCGCTGATCGACGGCAAGGAATTCCGCATCGACGGCGGCAGCGCCGGCTTCCAGTCCTTCCCGGAAGAGATCGACCCGCCCAAGGTGCGCCGCCGCAGCCCCAGCTTCGACGACCACTTCACGCAGGCCCGCCTGTTCTTCAACAGCCAGAGCGTGGCCGAGAAGGAGCACATCGTGGCCGCCTTCCGCTTCGAGCTGTCGAAGGTGGACACGCCCGGCGTGCGCCAGCGCATGGTCGACAACCTCGCGCACGTCGACGAGAAGCTGGCCCGCCGGGTGGCCGAGGTGCTGGGCATCAACGCCCCCGATGCCAAGGCCGCGGCCGGCCGCCCCGGCTACCGCGACCACCGCATGACGATGCCGATCGACGAATCGCCCGCACTCAGCATGCAGGACACGGGCGACGGCTCGGTCAAGACCCGCAAGGTGGCGATCGTGGTCGCCGACGGCATCGACTCGGCCTCGCTGAAGGCGGTGCGCGAGGGCATCGAGCAGGCCGGCGCGAAGTGCATGGTGATCGGCCCGCGCCTGGGCACGGTGGCCAGCGCCTCCAAGCGCCAGGTCGACGTCGACGGCACCTTCGCCAACATGCCGTCGATCATGTTCGACGCGGTGCTGGTGCCGGCCGGTGCTGCGGGCGTCGCGACGCTGCAGGCCAACGGCGACGCGCTGCACTTCGTCCTGGAGGCCTACAAGCACTGCAAGGCGATCTGCGCCATCGGCGAGGGCGTGCAGATGCTGTCGTCGCTGGGCATCGGCAGCGACCCGAAGGCGGCGCCGCCCGGCGTCGTGGTCGCGGCCACGCCGGTGACCAACCTGGGCGACGCCACGGCGGCGCTGCAGATCGCGCAGGACTTCGTGGCGGCGATCGGCAAGCACCGGCACTGGGAACGGGCGGTGGACGGCGTGCCGGCCTGAGCCTTCCGACCCGCGCCGGCCACGGCGGCCGGCGGGGTTCCGCGGTGCTCCGATAATGTCGGACCATGAGCTCCCCCGATGTCGAACCCGGATCGCGCCTGCCGCAATTCCTGTTCGACGCCATCGCGCCGCACGGCCTCACGCGCTCGTTCCCGGCCCAGTCGATCCTGATCAACGAGGGCGACAGCACCGATTCGCTCTACATCGTCCTGAGCGGCCGGGTGCGCGCCTATGCCAGTTCCAGCGACGGCCGAGAGCTGGTGCTGACCGAATACGGCCCCGGCGAATACTTCGGCGAGCTTTCGCTCGACGGCGACAAGCGCTCCGCCTCGGTCCGGGCGCTCGAGGCCTGCAGCTGCCGCGTGGTGCAGGGCTGGGAGCTGCGCCAGTTCCTGGCCGACCACCCGGACTTCGCGCTGCACCTCACGCACAAGCTGATCGGCATGGTGCGGCGCCTCACCGACCAGCTGCGCAGCATCGCGCTGCAGGACGTCTACGGCCGCATCGTGCGGGTGCTGACCGAGCTGTCGGACCCGGTCGGCGAGGAGCGGCAGGTGCGCCACAAGCTGACCCAGCAGGACATCGCCGACCGCATCGGCTCGTCCCGCGAGATGGTCAACCGGGTGATGAAGGAGCTGACCGGCGGCGGCTACGTCGAGCAGCGCGGCGGCCGGCTGGTCATCCTGCGCAAGCTGCCCAACAACTGGTAGCGGCCGGCACCGCTGGCCTCAAGGCTGGCCGTTGGCCGGCTTGAGCACGCCGCCCTGCAGCGTCACCGACTTGCCGATCGGCGGCGCGCTGTGGGTCTCGACCCGGCGCAGCGCGCCGTTCTGCATGCGCACGTTCACCTCGTAGACGGTCACCGTGTGGGTGCGCTTCTCGATCTCGTTGCCGGCGAAGCCGCCGCCGACCGCGCCGAGCAGGGTTGCCGCCGTGCGGCCGTTGCCGTGGCCGACCTGGTGGCCGAGCACGCCGCCCAACACGCCGCCGGCCACCGCGCCGACGCCGCTGGTCGGCACTTGGCGCTGCACCGGCGTGACCGATTCGACCCGCCCGCAAACGCTGCAGACCCGCACCGG
>NZ_LMUW01000018.1 GCF_009765735.1 Xenophilus sp. L33 | reverse complement strand
AAGCGCCGCGGGCCGCCGCTGGCCGGGCCGATCCAGCTGCCGGCGCGCAGCGAGCGCATGGCGGCGCTGCTGGCGGCCGGCCAGCTGCGGCGCAAGCTGCGTCGGCAGGAAGAGGGCGCGCTGCAGCCGCCGCCGCGCGAGAGCGCGACCGTCATCCGTCTCGAACTGCCACCCCAGGAGCCTCGCCATGCACTGGATCGCCTTGCTCTGGCAGCCTGAACCGGCCGAGGCCGAGGCCGGCCTAGTCCTGCCCTCCGACGAAGCCCTTGGCTGGTGGGCCCTGCAGTTCACGCCGCGGGTCGCCCGGCTCGACGAGGCGCTGCTGCTCGAGGTCTCGGCCTGCGAACGCCTGTGGGGCGGGCGCCTGGCCCTGCTGCGCCAGGTTTCCAGCCTCAATCCGGCGCCGGTGCCCCTGTGCCTGGCCCAGGGCGCGACCAGCCTGGTCGCCCTGGCGCGGCTGCGCATGCGGGCCCGCGGCCAGCAGCCGCCGGCCGACCTGCCCGGCGAACTGCCGCTCGACACGCTGAGCGCCGCGCGCGAGCACCTCGACGTGCTGGCGCACCTGGGCTGCCGCAGCTGGGGCGAAGTGGCGGCGCTGCCGCGCGGCGGCCTGACCCGCCGCTTCGGCAAGGAGCTTCGACTGGCGCTCGACGCGGCCTACGGCCTCCGGCCCGAGAGCCATCGCTGGCTGACCCTGCCCGACGTCTTCGAGCAGAAGCTGGAGCTGCCCGCGCTGGCCGAAGGCGCGCCCGAGCTGATGTGGTCGGCCAACCGGCTGCTCGGCGCCCTGCAGATCTGGCTGCGGGCCCGGCAGCGCGGCGCGGTGGCGCTCGAGCTGCAATGGACGCTCGACCTGCGGCGCTTCAACGGCGTCGACCTGCCGCCGCACCAGCAGATCACGGTGCGCACGGCAGAGCCGACCCAGGACATGGCCCATCTGCGCCGCCTGATGGCCGAGCGGCTGGCGCTCACCACCCTGGCGGCGCCCGCCAGCTGGCTGCGCCTGCGCACGCTCGAGACCACGCCCTGGGCCGGCGCCAGCACCAGCTTCCTGCCCGAGGACAACCGCAAGGGCGACAAGCTGCACGAGCTGGTCGAGCGGCTCAGCGTCCGGCTGGGCGCCGGCCAGGTGCTGAGCGCGGTGGCGCAGGCCGACCACCGGCCGGAGCACCGGCAGGCCTGGCGGCCGGCGCTGCAGGCGACGCGGTCCGGCGAGGCAGCGGCCAGGGCTTCTTCGCAGCCGGCGTCGCAATCGGTGGCGCGGCCCGATGCCCTGTCTCCGTCCTGGCTGCTGCGCGAGCCGCTGCGGCTGGAGCTGCGCGACGGCCATCCCTGCTACCGCGGCGTGCTGCGCCGTCTGGTCGGTCCTCAGCGGCTGGAGGCCGGCTGGTGGGGCGATGACGACGAAGGGGCGGACGAAGGCAAGGACGGCGCCGGCACCCGCCGCGGCCGCCCCGCCGTGCGCGACTATTTCATCGCCGAGAGCCCGCAGGCCGGGCTGGTCTGGATCTTCCGCGAGCGTCTCGCGCTGCCCGTGGCGTCCGACGAGCCGCGCTGGTTCCTGCAGGGCCTCTATGCCTGAACTGAGCGACAAGCAGATCGAGAAGCGCCTGCCGCTCAAGGTCCAGGTGAGCGCGCGGCGCTCGCCGCCGGTGCAGGGCCTGCCGGGCTATGCCGAGCTGCATTGCCTGACCAACTTCAGCTTCCAGCGCGGCGCCTCCAAGCCCGAGGAACTGGTCGGCCGGGCCTACCAGCTGGGCTACGACAGCCTGGCGATCACCGACGAATGCTCGGTGGCGGGCGTGGTGCGCGCGCACGTCGGCCTGCGAGAGCATGTCGAGGCGCTCGGCGAATGGGAAAAGGAAAACCCCGAAGAGCCGAAGCTGCCGCGCAACCCCGGCTTCCGGGTGCTCTTCGGCAGCGAATTCGGTTTCGAACGCTGCAAGCTGGTGGCGATCGCCAACGACCTCGAAGGCTGGGGCAACCTCTGCGAATTCATCACCGCCGCCCGCACCCGCGCGCCCAAGGGCGACTACGAGGTGCGCTGGGACGACGGCAGCCCGGCCGCGCTGCAGCACTGCGAGATCCTGTTCGTGCCGCAGCGGCCGCCCGACGGTGCGCTCGACCTGGCGGCGTTGCGGGCCGATGTCGACCAGGCGCTCGAATGGTTCGGCAGCCACCTCTGGATCGCGGTCGAGCTGCTCAACGAGACCGACGACGACCTCTGGCTCATGACCCTGCTGCAGCTGGGCGCGGAAGCCGGCGTGCCGCTGGTGGCGGCCGGCGACGTCCACATGCACCTGCGCTCGCGCAAGCCGCTGCAGGACGTCATCACCGCGGTGCGCGAGGGCCGCACCGTGGCCGAGTGCGGCTTCGCGCTGCAGTCCAACGCCGAGCGCCACCTGCGCTCGCGCATGCGGCTGGCCGCCACCTATCCCGGCGAGCTGATCGCCCGCACGCTGGCGGTCGCCGACCGCTGCCGCTTCGATCCGGAGCTGATCCGCAAGCACTACGAATACCCGCTCGAGAATGTCGCCGGCGGCGAATCGCCGGCCCGGACACTGGTGCGCAAGACCTGGGAAGGCGCGCGCGGGCGTTATCCCGCCGGCATCCCCGAGCCGGTGCGCACCCAGGTGCAGAACGAGCTCGACCTGATCGTCGCGCTGGGCTACGAGATGTTCTTCCTCACGGTCGAGGACATCGTGCGCTTCGCCAGGCAGGAAAAGATCCTCTGCCAGGGCCGCGGCTCCTCGGCCAATTCGGCGGTCTGCTACTGCCTCGGCATCACCGCGATCAACCCCGAGACCGGCAACCTGCTGTTCGAGCGCTTCCTGAGCCGCGAGCGGCGCGAGCCGCCCGACATCGACGTCGACTTCGAGCACCAGCGGCGCGAGGAGGTCATCCAGTACATCTACAAGAAGTACGGCCGCGAGCGCGCCGCGATCGCCGCGGTGGTCATCCGCTACCGCGCCCGCAGCGCGCTGCGCGACGTCGGCAAGGCGCTCGGCGTCGATGCGCGGCTGGTCGACGAATTCGCCAAGGACCACTACTGGTTCGACACGGTCATCCTCGACGACCGGCTGCGCGAGGCCATGGAGCGCAGCGGCGTGGCCGAGCCGCTGCCCAAGCTGCGCCAGTGGATCGAGCTCACGCAGCAGCTGCGCGGCTTCCCGCGCCACCTGAGCCAGCACGTCGGCGGCTTCGTGCTGACCCAGAGCAAGCTGACCCGGCTGGTGCCGGTCGAGAACGCGTCGATGAAGGACCGCTCGGTCATCCAGTGGGAGAAGGACGACCTCGAGGCCATGGGCATGCTCAAGGTCGACGTGCTGGCGCTCGGCATGCTGAGCGCCATCCGGCGCGGGCTGGCCTTCGTCAACCGGCTGCGCGGCACGGCGGTCGAGATGCACCAGATCCCGAACGACGACGAGGCCGTGTACGACATGATCTGCGAGGCCGACACCATCGGCGTCTTCCAGATCGAGAGCCGGGCCCAGATGTCGATGCTGCCGCGCCTGAAGCCCCGCTGCTACTACGACCTGGTGATCGAGGTCGCGATCGTGCGGCCGGGCCCGATCCAGGGCGGCATGGTGCATCCGTACCTCAAGAACCGCGAGCTGATCCGCCAGGAAAAGGAAGTGCCTTACCGCTATCCGGAGCTCAAGAAGGCGCTCGGCCGCACCCTGGGCGTGCCGATCTTCCAGGAGCAGGTGATGCAGATCGCGATGATCGCGGCCCGCTTCACGCCCGACGAGGCCGACCGGCTGCGGCGCGCGATGGCTGCCTGGAAGCGCACCGGCGGCGTCGACAAGTTCCACGACAAGCTGATCGACGGCATGGTCGGGAACGGCTACGACCGGCCCTTCGCCGAAGCCATCTTCAAGCAGATCGAGGGCTTCGGCGAATACGGCTTTCCCGAGAGCCATGCCGCCAGCTTCGCGCTGCTGGTGGTGGTGAGCTGCTGGCTCAAGCTGCACGAGCCGGCCTGCTTCCTGGCCGCCATGCTCGATTCGCAGCCGATGGGCTTCTATTCGCCCTCGCAGCTGGTGCAGGACGCGCGGCGCCACGGCGTCGAGGTGCGGCCGGTCGACGTCAGCTGCAGCGAATGGGAGTGCACGCTGGAGCCGCGCGCGGTCGATGCGGCGCCGCCGTCCGTCGGCGGGTCGTCGCCCTTCGCCCATCGCACCGGCCGGGCGGACCAGCCCGCGGTGCGCCTGGGCCTGCAGCGGGTCGACAGCCTGAGCCGGGCCGGCGCCGCTCGCCTGGTCGCCGCCCGCGAAGAGGCGCCTTTCACCAGCACCGAAGACCTGGCCCTGCGCGCCGAACTCGATGCCAGGGACATGGCCGCGCTGGCCGCCGCCGATGCCTTGCTGGCGCTGTCCGGCCATCGGCGCCAGCAGGTCTGGGACGCGACCGCGCAGCGACGGTCGCCGGCGCTGCTCAAGGGCGTGCCGATCCACGAGGCCGCGCTGGCCCTGCCGCGCGCGCCCGAGGGCGAGGAGATCGTCGGCGACTACGGCGCGCTCGGCTTCACCTTGCGCCGCCATCCGCTGGCGCTGCTGCGCCCGCGCCTGGCCCGCATGCGGCTGATGAGCGCGCAGGAATTGCGCGCGCTGCCGCATGGCGTCACGGCCCGCGCCTGCGGCATCGTGATGGGCCGCCAGCGGCCGCAGACGGCCAAGGGCACCATCTTCGTCACCCTCGAGGACGAGACCGGCAACGTCAACGTGATCGTCTGGAGCCACGTGGTCGACGCCTGGCGCGACGCGCTCCTGAAGTCGCAGCTGCTGGCGGTGCAGGGCAGCTGGGAGCGCGACGTCGACAGCGGCGGCCAGGTGCGGCACCTGGTGGCGACCGGCTTCAAGGACCTGACGCCGCTGCTCGGGCGGCTGGCGCAGAGCAGCAAGAGCAGGGATTTTCACTAGCACCACCGCGTTGGCCCCGCGCCGCGCTGCGCCATGCCAAAACACCGAAGATCCATGGATGCCCCGTCCCTCGAGCGCCGCAGAAGGCGCCTCTTCTCCCACGTCCCATCCACCGCTCGACAGCGCCGCCCGCAGCCGCCGCCTGTCGCTCGCGCTGATGACCGTCGGCTTCGCGACCTTCGGGCTGCTCTACAGCGTGCAGCCGCTCCTGCCGCTGCTGTCCACCGAGTTCGGCGTGAGCGCCACGCAGGCCAGCCTGGCGGTGTCGTTCACCACCGGCGCGATGGCCTTCTTCTTCATCCCGGCCGCGATCCTCTCGGACCGGCTCGGCCGCCGGCCGGTGATGTTCGTCTCGCTGATCGCCTCGGCGCTGTTCACCCTGGCCTCGGTGCTGATCCCGGGCTGGCACACCCTGCTGGCGATGCGCGCCCTGACCGGCATCGCGCTGGCGGGCGTGCCGAGCGTGGCGATGGCCTATGTGTCGGACGAGGTCGAAGGGCCGGCGGTCGGCGCCGCGATGGGGCTCTACATCGCCGGTTCGGCGGTCGGTGGCATGGCGGGGCGGCTGGGCATCAGCGTGGTCGCGGACTTCTTCGGCTGGCGCCCGGCGCTGGCGGTGCTGGGCCTCTTCGGCCTCCTGGCCGCCGGGCTCTTCTGGTATTGGGCGCCGCCCGCGCAAGGGTTCAAGCCGCGAACCCACAGCCTCGGCTCCTTCGCGGCCAGCACGGTGCGGCTGCTGCGCGACCGCACCTTGCCGCTGCTCTACCTCGAAGGCTTCCTGCTCATGGGCGCCTTCGTGACGATCTACAACTACGTCGGCTTCCGGCTGCAGGGGCCGCCGTATTCGCTCAGCCAGGCGACGGTCGGGGCGATCTTCCTGGTCTACATCGTCGGCTCGGTGAGCTCGGCCTGGTTCGGCGCGCTGGCCGGCCGGCTGGGGAGCGCGCAGGTCTTCTGGCGGCCGATCGTCGCGCTGATCGCGGGCATCGTGCTCAGCCTGGCGCATCCGCTGGCGCTGGTGGTGCTCGGCATCGTGGTGGTCACTGGCGCCTTCTTCGGTGCCCATTCGATCGCCTCGGGCTGGGTCAGCCGGCGGGCGCCGGCCGATCGCGCGCATGCGTCCTCGCTCTACCTGCTCTTCTACTATTTCGGGTCGAGCCTGCTCGGCTCGGCCGGCGGCTTCGCCTGGAGCGCGCACGGCTGGCCGGGCGTGGTCGGGTTCACGCTGGTGCTGACGACGCTCGGCCTGCTGATCGCGGTGCGGCTGGCGCGCCAGCCGGCCGAAGTGCCGAACGAGATCCCGAACGAGATCGCGAGCGAGATGTCGAAAGACGCCCTGGTCGCCAGGCCGCTGCCGGAGCGGTGAGGCTGCCCACCGTCGCGCCGAGCGCGCGGGCCGCCGGCTCAGCGATCCTTGCGGAACAGCTGCCCGAGCCCGGGTCGTTTCGGCGCTTCGACCTTCTTGCCGGCCTTCTCGACCAGCTCGGCCTTTTCCGCGAAGTAGGCGGCCCGCTGGGTCGCGAGCGCCGATTCGAGCGCCGCCAGGCTCGCCGCGTCGTAGTGCCAGACGCCGGTGACCGCGAAATGCCCGGCCTGGCCGGCGTGCGGCTTGGGCGTGACCCGGATGTCCTGCGCGCCGATGCTCTGCAGATTGAGGGTGCGGGCGCCGGCCAGCACCGCCTCGCGGCCTTCATAGCCTTCGATGTCGCGGCTCAGTTCGATGACGATCGTGTGGATCGACGGATAGCATTCGGCGATGAACGCCACCACCTCGGCCAGCACCAGCTTCGGCAGCGCGCCGACCCGGAACTCGGCGAAGTCGACGGTGAGGAAGTTCTCGGCGAAGACCTCGGTGCCATCGGCGCTGGGGGTCAGCGATTGCACCCGGCCGATCAACACCTGGCCGTCGAGCACCTCGATCGGATCGCCCAGCACGTAGGCCAGGCCGCGCGGGCCGGTAAGGCGCAGTCGCTGCGTGCTCATGGCTTTTCTCCACGCGGCGGCGCCGGCGGATTCGCCTTCGGAACGGCCCTTCGGCTCATGGGTGCATCGATCCGGGGAGGTTCTTCGCGGCCCTTGGACTGCTTGCACGGTCGATCCAGGTGTTCATTCCCGGAGCATAGCGCGGCCGGCTCAGGCTCCGGATCGGCATGAACCAGGGCTTGCAACAAGCGCTTTTCGAGGAGCGCGAACTCATCGAGGGCTGGCGTCACGAGGACGATTGGCTGTCCGCGGCGGAGGAGGCCGCGCTGCTGGAGGTCGTCCGCGCCCTGCCATTGCAGCCGATGCGCTACAAGGAATTCGTGGCGCGCCGGCGCGGCATCGCCTTCGGCGGCCACTACGACTTCGATGCCAACCGTTTGCTGCCTTCGCCCGCGCTGCCTGCGGCGCTGGAGCCGCTGCGGGCCCGCGTGGCCGAATGGGCGGGGCTGCCGGCCGAGCGCTGGGTGCATGTGCTGGTGGCCGAATACGCGCCCGGCACGCCGCTGGGCTGGCACCGCGATGTGCCGGATTTCGAGCAGGTGGCGGGCGTCTCGCTCGCCGGCGAGGCCACGATGGCCTTGCGCCGCTACCCGCCGCGGCCGCTCGGCGATCCGCTCGGCGGCAAGCTGCGCCTGCGGTTGGCGCCGCGTTCGATCTACCGGATGCAGGGCCCGGCGCGCTGGGATTGGCAGCACAGCGTCGAGCCGACCGACGCGCTGCGCTACTCGATCACCTTCCGGTCCGCGCGCGGGCGCTGAAGCCGTGCCGGCGACAGCATCGCCTCGGTGAGGCCGAAGTCGGCGACATGGCGGGGCAGCGGCAGGCCGCGCGCCAGGGCGGCGCAGGATTCGCCCATTGCGGCCGAGGTCTGGATGCCGTAGCCGCCTTGCGCCGCGACCCAGAAGAAGCCGGGCGCCGTGTCGTCGAAGCCGCCCACCAGGTCGCCGTCGGCGACGAAGCTGCGCAGGCCCGCCCAGCAGCGGGTCGGCCGCCGGATGGTGAGCGTGGTCGCCGTCTCGATGCGCTCGACGGCCAGCGCGATGTCCATTTCTTCGGGCTGCACGTCCTGCGGCTCGACCAGGTCGGCATTGGCCGGCGAGCCGAGCAGCAGGCCGGCGTCGGGCTTGATGTACCAGTTCTCGTCCGGCGTGTGAACCAGCGGCCAGGCGCTGCAGTCGAGCCCGGCGGGCGGCGCGAAGATGAAGGCCGAGCGGCGCCGAGGCTCGATGCCGATCGGCGCCACGCCGGCGAGTCGGGCGATTTGGTCGACCCACGCGCCGGCGGCGTTGACGACGGTCGGTGCGGTGTAGAGGGCGTCGCCTGCGTGCACCTGCCAATGCTCGCCGACCCGCTCCAGCGTGCGCACTTCGGCATCGCAAACCATTTGCGCGCCGGCGCGACGGGCGCCGCGCAGGTAGCCCTGGTGGATCGCGTGCACGTCCATGTCGGCGGCATCGGGTTCGAGGGCGGCGCCGATCACGCCTTCGGCGCGCAACACCGGCACCAGGGCGCAAGCCTCTTGCGCGCTCAGCTTGCGGGCATTGGGTGCCTGCGCCTGCAACACCTGCCAATGGGCTTCGAGTTCGGCCTCCTGGCCGGGCCCGGCGATCATCATCGCGCCACGCGGGGTCAGCAGCGGATGCTCGGCGAAGCCCGGCGGCGGATGCTGCAGGAAGGCGCGGCTGGCCATCGTCAAGGCGCGCACCTGCGGCGTGCCGTAGCCTTCCATGAAGAGCGCGGCCGAACGGCCGGTCGAGTGGTAGCCGGGTTGCGATTCGCGTTCGAGCAGCACCAGGCGGCCGTGCGGCGCGAGCCAGTGCGCGATCGAGGCGCCGGCGATGCCGGCGCCGATGACGATGAAGTCGGCGTGGACGAGGGTAGGGCTTGCGGGAGGGTTCATGGCGGGGGCCAGTTTAGTGGTGCGGCCAGCGATGGATCGGGCGGTGCGCGGGCTGCTGCAAGTGGTGTGTGCGATCCGTCCGGACGGCTTTTTATGCCGCTGACAGGGCTGATGCCGCCGTCTTTTCGCTAACCTGTAGCCATGAATTTTCCTGCCGCCTCGCTGCAGCGCGCCGCCGACATCCCGATCGGCCCGCCGCCGCCCGCACCCGACCTGCCCAACCCGCCGCCGGCCGCACCGCCGCCCTTG
>NZ_LMUW01000161.1 GCF_009765735.1 Xenophilus sp. L33 | reverse complement strand
CGGCCACGTGCTGCGCGCCAGTAGCGTCGGCGCGCGACTCGACGCGGATGCGGCGGCCGGGCTGCTGGCGATCGGCGGGCAGCTGGACGGGGCCGCGCTCGGCATCGATGCGCGGCGCGCCTCGGTGCTGGCGGGCGGCGACGACTACGAGCTCGCCTTCACCGCGCCGCCTTCCGCGCGCGCCGCGGTGGCCGAGGCCGGCCGAGTCGCGGCGACGCCGGTCACGCGCATCGGCACGATCGAGGCCGAGGCCGGCTTGCGCGTCGTCGACGCGAGGGGCGCGTTGCTGGGCGACCGCTTCGCTTCCTTCGATCATTTCGCCTGAACCTCGCGGCGCGGCGAAGCCGAGGATCGCGGCGCCGCGGATGCGCGACACTGTCGCCCGATGCACGCTGAATCCCTTCCCGGCGCTCCGCCGCCGGCCCCGATGGCCCGTCCGAGCGCCCGCTTCCTGTGCGCGCACCCCGCGCACCTGATCGCACTCGGCTTCGGCTCGGGCCTGTCCCCGCGCGCGCCGGGCACGGTCGGCACCCTGTGGGGCTGGGCCGCCTTCCTCGTGATGCAGCAGTGGCTGTCGAGCGCGACGATCGGCTGGGTGATCCTGGCCTCGCTGCCGATCGGATGGTGGGCCTGCACCGCGACGGCGCGGCACATGGGCATCGCCGATCCGGGCTCGATCGTCTGGGACGAGATCGTCGCCTTCTGGATCATTCTCTGGCTGGTGCTGCCCGGCGGCCTGCTGGCGCAGGTCATCGCCTTCGGCCTCTTCCGCTACTTCGACGCCGCCAAGCCGGGACCGGTCGGCTGGGCCGATCGGCTCTTCAAGCCCTCCGGCAGCGGTTCCGACACGCGCTGGGCCGCGGCCGGCTTCGGCATCCTGTTCGACGACCTGGTGGCGGCCTTCTGCACGCTGCTCGTGATCGCGCTCTGGCGCGCCTGGTGAGATTCATGATGGACACACCCACTTCCCTGACCGAATTCGACACGCCCCGGCTGGTCGCGCTGCTGGCCGAATGGCTGCCGCCGCGCGGCTGGCAGATGGCCACCGCCGAAAGCTGCACCGGCGGGCAGATCGCCGGTGCCTGCACCGACCTGGCCGGCTCCAGCAACTGGTTCGAGCGTGGCTTCGTCACCTATTCGAACGAGGCCAAGAACGAGATGCTCGGCGTCGACATGGCGCTGATCGACGCCCACGGCGCGGTCAGCGAGCCGGTGGCGCGGGCGATGGTCGAGGGCGCGATCGCGCGGTCGCACGCGACGGTCGCGGTCTCGGTCACCGGCGTCGCCGGGCCGGGCGGCGGCTCGGCGGAAAAGCCGGTCGGCACCGTCTGGTTCGGCTGGTCGGTCGATGGCCGGGTGCGCACCGAGCGCCGCCGCTTCGACGGCGACCGCGCCGCGGTGCGCGCCGCCACCGTGCGCTACGCGCTGCAGACGCTGGCCGAGCTGGTCCGCACCGATCCCGCTGCCTGATCCACCGGACCGACCATGGACAACGAAGCCACGATCCGCCGCCTCTACGACGCCTTCGCCCGGCTCGACGCCGACACCATGGCCGCCTGCTACGCACCCGACGCGGTCTTCGACGACGAGGCCTTCTCGCTGCGCGGCGCGCGCGAGATCGGCGGCATGTGGAAGATGCTCTGCACTGCCACCCAGGCCAAGGGGGCGGCGGCCTGGAAGCTCACGTACCGCGACGTGCGCGCCGACGCCGCCGGCGGCAGCGCCCACTGGGACGCCCACTACCTCTTCAGCGCCACCGGCCGCGAGGTCGACAACGCGATCGACTCGCGCTTCACCTTCACGCCGCAGGGCCTGATCGCCACCCAGCGCGACCGCTTCGATTTCTGGCGCTGGTCGCGCCAGGCGCTCGGCGCACCCGGCCTGCTGCTGGGCTGGTCGCCGATGCTCCGGAAGAAGGTGCGCGCCACCGCGGCCGCCAACCTCGCGGCCTGGCTGCGCCGAGACGACACATCGACGGAGAAGAAGACATGACCGACATCACCATCGCCAACCAGCCCGCGCGGCATCGATACGAAGCCTCCATCGGCGGCCAGCTGGCCGGCTTCTGCGAATACAACTTGCTGACCGACGCGATCATGTTCACCCACACCGAGGTGCTGCCGGCCTTCGAGGGCCACGGCGTCGGCTCGGCGCTGGCGCGGCACGTGCTCGACCAGGCGCGGGCGGACGGGCAGCACGTGATCCCGGTGTGCCAGTTCATTGCCGGCTACATCCGCAAGCACCGCGACTACGCGGACCTGGTGCGGGCGGACGTGGCGCGGGCGTTCAAGATCTGAATCTGAAGCCTATCCCAGGGAATACCTTTTTCAGGTACATTCATTCCTTTTTCAGGAATTCAATGCAGCCGCTCGACGGTTTCCTGTCCAAGGCAGAGCAAAGGCTGCTCGCCGCGGTGCTCGCGCGTCCCGACGCGGAATTCGGCACGGTCGAACTGCTCGACGGGATGGGCAAGAGCCGGAGCGCCGGCAGCAACCTGCTGAATCGCTGGGTGGCGGCCGGTCTGCTGCGCGACCGTCACGTCGGCAACCAGCGCCGATTCGCGGCGAACCCGGACTTCCTGCTCTATCCCGAATTGCGTCGCATGGTGCAAAAGACCATTGGCCTTACCGAGCCGTTGGCAGCGGCGCTGGCACCGATCGCCGACCGCCTCGAAGAAGCCTTCGTCTTCGGTTCCGTGGCCAAGGGCAGCGACACGAGCGAGAGCGACATCGACCTCGCGCTGGTCGGCGACATCGACCTGTTCACGGTGTCGCCCTTGATCGACCAGGCCCAAGCGGATCTCGGCCGCCCGATCCACGCCAACGTCTACGGCGCCGCGGAATGGCAAGCACCGCACGATCCGGTCTTGCAAGCCATCAAGGCCGGCCCCCGCATCGATTTGATGGAGGCGCTGCGTGGACAGGCCGATTGAATACGAAAACCTGATCAGGACCCGCAGCTTCAAGGCGGCGGTGTCGGATCGTGGATCCATCGAGCAGTTCATGCGGATGGCCGAAGTCTTGCAGGAGGACGCCAGTGGCCCGCTGCGCGACGCAACTCGCTTCGTGCTTTGCTACGAAGGGATGTTCAACGTGGTCATGGCCGTGCTCGAGTTTCGCGAAGTCCGACCCGGCGACGGTGCGGGTCATCGCGCGACCGCCATCGCGCGGGTCGCGGCGGACTTGCAGCTGGATGCGCCAATGCAGAGCGTCCTGGCCCGAATGCACGACGTGCGTAACCGGGTCACCTACCGCGACCCGATACCGCCCGTCACCAAGGCCGATTCCACTGCCATGCAGGCGATCCTGGCTCGCATGCTGCCCGCAGCGAAGTCATTGATCGGCCTGGACTGAGCCGCTCCCTCACGGAGCCGCACCCGCCTTCAACCGCGCCTCGAAGAACCCCACCACCTCTTCATCGAAGCCCCGGTGGAACGCCACCCGGTCGAAGCCCGGCCGGTCGGTGCAGATGTCCTTGGCCGCGGTCGCCATGGCCGGCGAACAGGGCGCGAGGAAGCCGAAATGCTCCGCGCCGGTGGCGACATGGAATTCGCGCGGCTGCGGCAGACGGCGGCGGATCGCATCCACGTCCTGCGGCAGCACGCCGTCGCCGCCGAACTCCGAAGCCCACAGCTGGATGGGCACCCGCACGTTCGAGAAGGAACCGGCCTCGAAGAGGCTCAGCGGATCGACGATTACCGCCGCCTTGATGCGCGGGTCCGCGGCCGGCAGGGAAGGCATGTCGCGGCCGACCTGCATGCACAGCGGCGTGCCCGGCTGCGCCCGGCAGAAGGGCGGCGGACGCCTGAAGTCCGGCACCGCGCCGACCGCCACCAGCCCGGTGTAGCCGCCGCGCGAGAAGCCGAAGATGCCGATGCGGTCGGCCGCCAGCTGCGCCCGGCCGGGCCAGCGCCCGAGCATGTAGTCGACCAGCCGCCGCATGTCGGCCGGCCGGCTGGCGAAGGTCGACAGCTGCGTCTGCCGGCTCAGGTCGGCGAAGTTGTCCCCCGGGTGGCTGATCGCCGCCACCACGAAGCCGGCGTCGGCCAGCGCCTCGGCGGTGTCGTGGTGGCCGAGGAAGGAGCCGCCGGTGCCGTGCGAGATCACCACCAGCGGCAGCCGCTCGCCCATCGCCGGGCAATCGCGCACGCCCTGGATCACCAGCGGCGCCAGCACGATCGGCCCCGCCGGCTTCGCGCAAGGCACCCAGACCGCGCCGCGCAGCGCCGGTCCTTCGGCGTCGGCCGGCACCTCGATGAAGCTGAAGCCGGCCGCGCGGGCGATGCCGCAGGTCAGGAAGAACGCCAAGGCGAACAGCGCGCGGCGCGCCGGGAAGAGGTCGAAGGTCATGGCGATGAGACGGGTCGGATCGGAATCAGCAGTTCGGTGCGCAACGCCGCCTGCGCATGGGTGCGCGGCGAATTGAGGTAGTTCTCCAGCGACGGCCGGTCGTCCGGCTCGTAGCCGCTTCGGGGCAGCCACAGCGCGTAGAGCGCCCCGAAGGCGGCATTGATCTGCGCGTACGGACCGTTCAGCACATGGCAGACGTAGGGTCCGGCCGGGAGCGACAGCCGCTCGCACTCCGCATCGGGCGCGGGCACGTCGTCGGGCAGCGCCGCCGCGGCGTAGTAGCGGACGTCGGGCTGCACCTGCAGGTCGCCGTACAGCACCCCGAGCCACTCCGAGGCCGCGGCCCGGTCGACCTGCGCGCGCAGCCGCCGGAAGGTGTGCGGGATCGTCGCCGGCGGCCCGCGATGGCGAAGCGCCATCACGCTGGCGGCCGGCCGCTCGACGATCCTCGGGCCGTCGGGCAGGCCGTCGAGCGCGTGCAGCTTGCGCTGGAAGCCGCGCGGCGATTCGCCGGTGAACTGGCGGAAGGCCCGTGTGAAGGCCTGCGGACTGTCGTAGCCGGCGTCCAGCGCCACCTCGGTGACGGGCCGGCCGCCGCGGCCGAGGCGCTGCGCCGCCTGCGCCAGCCGCACCCGGCGGATGGTGGCCGCCACCGTCTCGCCGGTGACGCCCTGGTAGATGCGATGGAAGTGGAAGGGCGAGAAATGCGCCAGCGCCGCCAGGTCTTCCAGCCGATGGTCCGCCGTCGGGTCTTCCAGGATCGCGGCGACCACCCGCGCGACCCGGGCCCGGTAGCTTCGTTCGGCGGCGGGGCGGGAGTTCATCCCGCCAGTGTGCCGCGCGCCCGGGCTTTCGACTTAGCCGACTTTGCGGTCCTGCGCCGGCGCCGGCAGCCGGACGAAGGCCAGCGTCGCCAGCACCAGCAGCGCCGCGATCGTCGCCAGCACCACGGCGAAGGGTTCGAAGCCGTGCGCCGCGCCGACCGAGGCCGCCAGCCCGGTGACCCACTGCATCACCGCCACGCCAAGGAACATCGCCATCGTGAAGACCGCCATCGCGCGGCCGGTGATCGCGGCCGGGTACGACACCCGCACGTCCGCGTACTGCCAGACGATGAAGCCCGACAGCAGGCCGATCACGATCGTGCCGCCGATGTCGATCCACGGCTGCCCGAGGAAGGCGATCACGACGAACAGCGCCGCATACACCAGGCTGCAGCCGACGATGCGCCGGCGCCGCGCCGGACCGTCGCGGTCCAGCCGGCCGAACAGCGGCGGCCCGAACAGCGCCACCACCGACACCACCAGCGCCACGTTGCCGCTCTGCACCAGCGAATAGTGGTGCCGGGCGATCAGGAGCGGCCCGAGCCAGAGGCCCCGCAGCGAGATGAAGGCCGCGTAGGTGACCGAGGCCAGCGCCATGATGCCGAGCGTCTGCGGCATCACCACCAGCGCGCCGAACTGGCGCAGCGCCGCCGGGATCGACTCGCGCGGCCCGGTGGCGGCGCGCGCCGGCTCGCGCACCGAGGCGGCGATCGCCAGCCAGGCGGCCGCCGAGGCGACGCCCAGCACCACGAAGCCCATGCGCCACGAATGCGCCTGCACCAGCCAGGCCAGCGGCGTGCCGGTCAGGAGCATGCCGAGGCCGCCCAGCCCGAGCACCAGCCCCGACACCGAGGCGAAGCGCGCCGCCGGGAAATGCCGCGCGATGAACACGGTGCAGACCAGGAAGGCCGGCGCGCAGCCGACGCCGATCAGCACCTGGCCGGCCACCAGCATCGGGAAGTTCGTCGCTGCCGCCGACACGCCGGCGCCGACGATCGCCAGCGGAAAGGCGGTGAGCACCGTGCGCCGCACGCCGTGCAGGTCGATGCCGATGCCCATGAACAGCTGCATCGCGCCGAAGGCGAAATGGAAGGAACCCGAGAAGACGCCGAGCGCCTGCGCCGAGAGCCCGAATTCGGACTGCAGCGGCGCCGCCATGATCGCGCCGACGGTGCGGTAGGCCTGGCTCAGCGCGAAGGCGGTGCACAGCACCAGCACCATGCGCCAGGCGCTGCGCAGGCTCAGCCCGGCGCTCGCGGGCTCCACGGCGGCGACCGCTTCAACCGGCACCGTGGCACTTCTTGTATTTCTTGCCGCTGCCGCAGGGGCAGGGATCGTTGCGGCCCGGCGTCGCTTCCTTGCGCACCGTCTCGACCTTCGGGCCCAGGCTGCGCCAGAGCTGGCGCAGGTCGTAGACCGCCCAGATGGCGGCGCCGAAGTCGTCCACGCGCTGCTGGCTGACGCTGGGCGGGCCGTCCTCGCTGTACATCGAGAGCGCCGGCTTGCCGGTGTCGTCCTCGGTCAGGGTGACGATGGCGCCGAGCGCATCGTCGAGCATCTGGGCGGCCTCCTTGTCGCGCGGCGCGGTCCATTCGTCGGGGAAGTTCTCGACCGCGAACATGAAGCCGAGCGCCCAGACCTGGGCGAAGGACGGGATGTCCTCGCCGTCCATGTCGGCGCGCTCCTCTTCCGGCAGCGCGGCGATCGCGCCGCGGGTGTCGAGCACCTCCGGCTGCCAGGTGCGCTCGTCCTCGAGCGATTCGACGTCGGCGTCGAGCGCCGTCTCGATCTCGCGCCAGCGGCGCTTCCAGTTCCAGACGAATTCCATGTGCTGCGCCGGCACGAAGCCTTCGCCGAGCAGCACCGGCCAGTATTCGGTGGCCGGGATGGCACGCCGCGTGCAGATGAGCGCCGCCATGAAGCCTTCGCAGAATTCCCATTGCGGCGTCTCGTCGTCCTGCTCGCGCATGGCGTCCAGCGCGTGGTCGAGGGCGTCGAAATCGTCGGGGCCGAGGGGCGCGGGATCGGCGGAAGAAGGTGTGGGAGCGGGGTTCGGGCTTGTCATGGCGTTACAAATTCAGCCCTCTATGATGCAGCAACGCTTCCGGAGACAGACCATTCCCATCCCGCGGATCTCGCCATTCCCCGCACGCTACGCCGTGTTCGCCCTGTGCCTGGCCGGTTTCGTGGCCAGCCTGGCGGCCATCGTGCTGCTGCCCTTCCACTGGTTCGCCTGGTTCGCGTTGGTCGTCTGCGCGGCGCTCGCCGGCCTCGGCGTGAGCGACCTGCGGCAGACGCCGCACGCCATCCTGCGCAACTACCCGGTGAGCGGCCACCTGCGCTTCATGCTGGAGTACATCCGCCCGGAGATCCGCCAATACTTCATCGAGAGCGACCGCGAGGCCGCGCCCTTCTCGCGCGCGCAGCGCTCGCTGGTCTACCAGCGCAGCAAGGGCGAACCGGACAACCGGCCCTTCGGCACGCAGATCGACGTCTCGCAGTCGGGCTACGAGTGGATCAACCACTCGCTGCAGCCGACCCGCCTGGCCGACCACGACTTCCGCATCGTCATCGGCGCGACGCCGAACCCGGCCACGCCGCCAGCGCTGCTGTGCACCAAGCCCTACGACGCCAGCGTCTTCAACATCTCCGCGATGAGCTTCGGGGCGCTTTCGGCCAACGCCATCCTGGCGCTCAACCAGGGCGCGAAGTGGGGCAACTTCGCGCACGACACCGGCGAAGGCTCCATCTCCGAGCATCACCGCGTGCACGGCGGCGACCTGATCTGGGAAATCGGCTCCGGCTACTTCGGCTGCCGCAACGACGACGGCTCCTTCAACGAGGAACGCTTCATCGCCAACGCCCGCGACCCGCAGGTGCGCATGGTCGAGATCAAGCTGAGCCAGGGCGCCAAGCCCGGCCACGGCGGCGTGCTGCCGGGCCCGAAGGTGACGCCCGAGATCGCGGCGGCGCGCGGCGTGCCGGTCGGCGTCGACTGCATCTCGCCCTCGGCCCACAGCGCCTTCTCGACGCCGATCGAGATGATGCATTTCGTGGCGCGGCTGCGGCGCCTGTCGGGCGGCAAGCCGACCGGCTTCAAGTTCTGCCTGGGCCATCCCTGGGAGTGGTTCGCGATCGTCAAGGCGATGCAGGAAACCGGCATCACGCCCGACTTCATCGTGGTCGACGGCGCCGAGGGCGGCACCGGCGCGGCGCCGGTCGAGTTCAGCGACCATGTCGGCGTGCCGCTGCAGGAAGGCCTGCTGCTGGTGCACAACACGCTGGTCGGCGTCGGCCTGCGCTCCATGATCAAGATCGGCTGCGCCGGCAAGGTGATCACCGCCTTCGACCTGGCGCGGATGATGGCGCTCGGCGCCGACTGGTGCAACGCGGGGCGCGGCTTCATGATGTCGCTCGGCTGCATCCAGGCCCAGACCTGCCACACCGGCTTCTGCCCGACCGGCGTCACCACGCAGGACCCGCAGCGCCAGAAGGCGCTGGTGGTGCCGACCAAGGCTGACCGGGTGCGCAACTTCCACCGCAGCACGCTGCACGCGCTGCAGGAACTGATCCAGGCGGCCGGCCTGCTGCATCCGCAGGACATCACGGCGCACCACATCGTGCGCCGCATCTCCGACACCGAGGTCCGCCTCCTGAGCAACCTGGTGATGCAGGTCGAGCCCGGCGCCCTGCTGGGCTCGCTCGACGACCAGGTCAACGTCTTCCGGATGTACTGGCCGCTGGCCAGCGCGCAGAGCTTCCAGCCGCTGGCGCTGTGACATGAGCCCCAGTCGACCCGCCGGATCGCAACGGCTGCAGATGCGCAAGGGCATCGCGTCGGCACCGGCGCCGCTCGAGGCCGCGGCGCCGCCCCAGCCCGAGGACTACGCCGAGTTCCTGCGGCTGGCGCTGCCACAGCAGGCCAAGGCGGTGGCCAGCCATCGCTTCGGCAGCGAGCGGGTCTGGCTCAAGAAGGCCGGCCCGCGCCACGGCGCCCTGCGCTACCACCTGCTGGCGGCGATCACCCGGCTGTTGCGGCTGGACATGCTGACGCCGGTGCGCAACTGGGGCGGCGAGGTCGCGATCGCCACCGAGGCGCGGCGGCTGCGCGAACTGCAAGGCGCCGGCCTGCGGGTGCCGTCGGTGCTGGCGCAGCAGGCCGACGGCCTCCTGATCTCCGACCTCGGCGAGAGCGGCCGGCCGCCGGTGGTGCTGCAGGAGCGGCTCGACCAGGCCGCCGCCGCCGGCCCGGCGGCGTTGCTGGCGACCTGGCGCGAAGGCCTCTTCGCGATCGCCGAGGTGCATGCGCGCGGCACCTACCTGAGCCAGGCCTTCGACCGCAACCTGGTCGAGTGTCCGGACGGCCGCATCGGCTACATCGACTTCGAGGACGACCCCGGCGAGACCCTGCCGCTGGCCGCCTGCCAGACCCGCGACTGGATCGACTACCTGCATTCGACCGCGATGCTGGTCGACGCCGCCGCGCCGCATGCGGCCGAAGCCCATTGGCACGAGGCGCTTGCGCCGGCCAGCGACGAAGTCCGCCAGCGGCTGGCGCTGGCGGCACGTCGGGTGCGATGGCTGCGGCATTTGCCGCGTGGACGCCGCTGGGGCCGCGACACCCAGCGGGTGCGGGCGGCGGCGCGGCTGCTGGCGCGCTGGTACGCGCGCTAGCGGCCTTCTCGAATCAGGTCAGACCTGGCGGCTGGATTCGAACAGGAACCAAGTGCGGCGCTCGGCCTCGTCGATCCAGTTCTCAAGCAGGCTGGCGGTGGCGACGTCGCCGTATTCGTCGCAGGCGGAGTGGGTCTCGCGCATGTAGGCGGCCAGGCGCTGGTTGTCCTCGCGCAGTTCGGCCAGCATGTCGGCCGGCGTCACGAAGTCGGCGTCGTTGTCGGACAGGCGCTGCAGCCGCGTGATGTGGCCGGTCGAGCGCAGCGTGGTGCCGCCGATCTTGCGCACCCGCTCGGCGATCGGATCGATCGTGGCGTAGATCTGGTCGGCCTGGTCGTCCAGCAGCAGGTGGTAGTCGCGGAAGTACGGCCCCGACATGTGCCAGTGGAAATTCTTGGTCTTGAGGTACAGCGCGAAGGTGTCGGCCAGGAGCGCGTTCAGCTCGGCCGTCAGGTCGCGGGTGGCGTCGGCGCCCAGCGGATTGGGCGTGGCGAGCGGCGCCATCCTTCGCTTCTTCGCATTCTTCAGATCTGCCATGTTCAGGAGCTCCTCGAGTGTTGAAACCACATCCTAGCTGCTCGCGACGACGACACCCAGCGTCGCCAGGCGCTTCTTCATCGAAAGTACCGCGCGGTCCTTGCTGAGCAGGCGCGCGCCTTCGGCGACCGCGAGGTCGACGAAGATCTGGTCGTCCGGGTCGCTGCAGACGTACGGCGCGCGGGGCGGCGCGGCGTCGATGCGGCGCGTGCGGCGGTCGAAGTCGGCCAGCACCTGCGCCGCCGCGCGGCCGCCGGCCAGCAGCCGCGAAGCGATCAACGGATAGCCCAGCACGCGCTCCAGTTCGTCGCGCATCGCCGCGGTGGCGATCCATTGCGCCTCGCCGGTCGACAGGCTGGCCGCCAGCGAGGCGCGGTCCGGGTCGTCGAACACCAGCAGGTCGAGCGCGATGTTGGTGTCGATCACCAGGCGCACGGCGCGCTCAGTTGCGCGGCGGGATGTCGAGCCCGCGCGTCACCGCCGGCCGCGCGACGAAGGCCTCGAGCACCCGCGCCACCTGCGGGAAGCCGCTGAAGCCGACCAGCTCGCCGGCCTCGTAGAAGCCGATCAGGTTGCGCACCCACGGGAAGATCGCGATGTCGGCGATCGAGTAGTCGTCGCCCATCACCCACCGGCGGCCCTCGAGCCGCTTGTCGAGCACCGCCAGCAGGCGCTTGGCCTCGGCGACGTAGCGGTCGCGCGGACGCTTGTCTTCGTAGTCCTTGCCGGCGAACTTGTTGAAGAAGCCGAGCTGGCCGAACATCGGGCCGATGCCGCCCATCTGGAACATCAGCCACTGCAGCGTCTGGTAGCGCGCCGCCGGATCCTTCGGCATCAGCTGGCCGGTCTTGTCGGCCAGGTAGACCAGGATCGCGCCCGATTCGAACAGCGGCAATGGCTGGCCACCGGGGCCGTTCGGGTCGAGGATCGCCGGGATCTTGTTGTTCGGGCTCAGCGACAAAAATTCGGGCGAGGTCTGGTCGTTGGCGTCGAAGCGCACCTTGTGCACCTCGTAGGGCAGCCCGGTCTCCTCGAGCATGATCGAGACCTTGACGCCGTTGGGCGTTGGCAGCGAATAGAGCTGAAGCCGGTCCGGATGCTGGGCCGGCCACTTCTTCGTGATGGGGAAATTGGACAGATCGGTCATGGCCCGATTCTGCCCAGTTCGCCTCAGCCGCGCCCGCGGGCCGACCCGGCCACCATGTCGAAGCGGAACAGCCGGCATTCGATCGGCCCGTTCCACATCGGCACCCGACGCGACTCCTTCAGCCGCATGCGCTTGGGCAGTTGCAGGTCGGGCGTGAGCACCCAGGCGGTCCAGCCGGCGTAGTTCTTCTTCCAGTGGCTGGCCAGCTGAGGGAAGAATTCGCCGCCGTCCTCGGTCTGCGCGGCTTCGCGGCTGCGGGCGACGCCGGCGACCTCGATGCGTTCGCCGTAGGGCGGGTTCAGCACGATCACGCCCGAAGGCGCCGGCGGCATGCGCTGCAGCGCGTCGCCGCCGCGGAACTCGATCGCGTTCGCGACGCCGGCGCGCTCGGCATTGCGCTCGGCGAAGTCGACCATGCGGTGGGCCACGTCGGAGCCGAAGATCACGATGGGACCCGACGCCGGCGCCGGCACCGCCTCCGCCTTCAGCGCCGACCAGACGTGGGCCTGGAAGGGCAGCAGCTTCTCGAAGCCGAAGCGCCGCAGCGACCCCGCGGCGATGCCGCCGGCGATCTGCGCCGCCTCGATCGCGATCGTGCCGCTGCCGCAGCAGGGGTCGTAGAGCGGCTCGGCGGCGACTTCGCCGGTCTCCGGGTTCCACCAGCCGCTGGCGGCCAGCATGGCGGCGGCGAGCGTCTCCTTGAGCGGCGCGTCGCCCTTGTCCTGGCGCCAGCCGCGCTTGAAGAGCGGTTCGCCCGAGGTGTCGATGTAGAGCGTGCAGACGTCGGTGGTCAGGTGGGCGAAGACGCGGCAGTCGGGCCATTGCGTCTCGATGCTCGGGCGCACGCCGCCGGCCTTGGCGCGAAAGCGGTCGGCGATCGCGTCCTTGATGCGCAGGGTCGCGAAGTTGAGGCTCTGCAACGGGCTGTGCTGGGCGGTGGTCTCGATCTTGAAGGTCTGCTTCGGGGTGAACCAGATCTCCCAGGCGACCGCGCTCGCCAGCCCGTAGAGGTCGTTCTCATTGCGGTAGGGCCCTTGCGCCAGTTCGATGAGCACCCGCTGAGCCAGCCGGCTGTGCAGGTTGAGCTTGAGCGCGTCGCGCCAGTCGGCGCGCACGCGCACGCCGCCGCGCAGGGTCAGCAGGTCCTGGCCGAGGCGGCCGGTCAGGGCGTGCACCTCCTGGGCCAGGAATTCCTCGACGCCGGCGGCGCAAGGCAGGAAAAGCGAGAGATCGTTCACGGGATCGATTGTCGCCGCCCGCGAGCCGGCCCGACACCTGCTCTATAGTGGCCCCGCCGATGAGCACCACCCCCGCCCCCGACCATCCAGCGGCCACGCCGGCGGACCGGTTCGCGATTCGCCGCGAGGTGCTGCGGCTGAGCGCCGAGCCGCTCGGGCCGGTGCTGCTCGTGCAGTTCCTGCTCGACTGCGGCGTGGCGGCCATCTTCGCCTGGCAGTTCTCCATCTGGCGCGCCGGCCTCTGGATCGCGCTGATCGCGATCAGCACCGCCTACCGAGGCTTCTACCCGCAGCGACTGCCGTCGCCGCTCACGCCGGCCAACCTGCCGCGGGCCCTGCGCATCCACACCTTTCGCATCGCGCTGCACGAGGCCGCGCACGGCCTGTGCGGCGTGCTGCTGTTCAATCCGGCCGATCCGACGATCCAGCTGATCCTCGGCATGGTGGTGCTGGCGATGACGCTGTCGTCGGCCTTCTCGATCACCTACTACACGCCGGCGATGCAACTGGCGATCGCGCTGCTGCTCGGGCCGGTCATCGTGATGGGCCTGCTCTACGGCTCGACCCTGATGATGGGGCTGTCGGTGCTCGGCATCGGCCTCCTGGGCATGGTCCTGCGGCTGGTGTCGGAGCGGGCCCGCCAACTGGAGGAGAACATCGGCCTGCGCCACAACGAGCAGGCGCTGCGCGAGCAGGCGCTGGCCGGCCTGCGCGAATCGCAGCAGGCCCAGGCCGAGCGGCTTCGCTTCTTCTCGGCGGCCAACCACGACCTGCGCCAGCCGGTGATGGCGATGGGCCTGCAGGCCGAGGTGCTACGCCACCAGCTCGACGCCGGCGACGACAACGCCAGCATCCAGGGCACGGTGGCGGCGCTGGCGCGGGCCCAACAGGCGCTCGAGGGCCTGACCAACCAGCTGCTGGAGATCGGCCGCATCGAGGCGGCGGCCGATCCGATCATGCCGGTCGCGGTGCCGCTCGCGCCGCTCATGCACGAATTCGCGCGCCAGTCGGCCAGCGGCCGGGTGAAGGTGCGCTGCCCGGCCGGCGCGGTGGTCTGGACCGACGCGGTGAGCCTGCGGCGCATCCTTGGCAACCTGGTCGACAACGCGCTCAAGTTCACGCCGAACGGCCGCGTGCTGCTGGCCTGCCGGCGCCGCAGCAACGGCTGGCGCATCGAGGTGCGCGACGCCGGCGTCGGCATCGCGCCGGAGGCGCAGGAGCGTGTCTTCGGCGACTTCGAGCAGGTCGGCAATGCCGAGCGCAACCTGCAGCGCGGCCACGGCCTGGGGCTGGCGATCGTGCGCCGGCTGGCCTTGCGGCTGGGCGTGCAGGTCACCCTGCGCTCGGCGCCGGGGCGCGGCTCGGTCTTCGGCTTCGTGCTGGCGGCGGCGCCCGAGGGCAGCGCGCTCGCGCTGGGCGCGGTCGGC
>NZ_LMUW01000160.1 GCF_009765735.1 Xenophilus sp. L33 | reverse complement strand
GTTCATCGAAGGACCTCCTTGGCGGCTCATCTGCTTTCGTCCATCTGCTTGATCTCGAGCTGGACCGCGTCCTTCGGGACGGTGGGCACGAAGGTGTGCGCGGTCACCGGCGCGTTCAGCTTCCAGTCGGAAAACTCGACCGTGAAGGTCGGCTGGCGCTCGCCCGAGCGATACGACACCACCATGAGCCGCGGCAGCGCGTCGGCGCTGCCGATCCAGATCTCCCAGTCGACGCCGTCGCCGGTGAAGGCCAGGTGGTCGGTCTGCGTGCCCACCACGCGGGTCTGGCCGACCCAGAGGGCGCTGGCCATCCTGTCGGTGAGGCCGGCGAAGGCGTCGGGCACGAGCAGGTCGAGGAAGGGCGCGGTGGCGTCGCCGCCCGGCTGCACGCCCTGCATCAGCTGCGCCAGCGTGCCGCCGGCGGCGTCGCGCCGCGCGTAGAACTTGCGGTCGGCGCTGATCGCGGTCACGGTCTTGCCGTCGTAGTAGATGTCGCTCGGGAACAGGTCGCCGCGCGAAGCCACGAAGAGGCGGTCGGGCCGCTGCATCACCACCTGCGAGGAAGCGAAGAGGCTGATGAACTGGCCGGTCGGCGCGGGTGTCGGCACGATGCCGCGCACCTCGACGCTCAGGGTGCGGGCCGCCGCCAGCGTGTCGCTCATGCGCTTGAGCAGGGCCAGCGCGCGGTCGTCCTTGGCGTTGGCGGCGGAAGGCGCGGATGGTGTGGAAGGCGCCGATGGGGCGGCCGGCTTGTCCTGCGCCCACGCGGCGCCCTGGACGCCGAACCAGGCCGAGGCCGCGAGCAGCCCGCAGGCCCATCGGCGGCGGTGGTTGGCGAGGGTGAGGTTCATCCGCGTTCTCCTGGCGGGGTTCGGCAGGGCGCCCCGGGCGACGCACCTTAACCGAGTTGGGAGCGCCCGCCAATCCGGGCCTTCCGGCCGTGGCCGGTGGTGTAATCCGGCCTTTCCAACCGCATCCATGGCCAAGATCGATCCCGAATCGCTGCCGGGCGTCCTGTCGAACGCGACCTCGGACCTCACCAGCCTGCGCCCCGCGCTGGTCGAGAACGCGCTGACCCAGGCGATGCCGCTGCCCGACCTGATGTTCGGCGGCATCGTGCTGGTGCTGGTGATCGTGGTGCACGCCTTCTGGATCCGGCTCATCACCGGCTTCTTCCTCAAGCATTCGGCGGCGCCGCGCTTCCGAGTTTCGCTCTGGCGGGCCGATGCGCTGTTCACCGCGATGGTGATGGCGCTCCTGGTGCTGCACCTGGCCGAGGTGGTGCTGTGGTCGGCGGCGCTGATCTTCGGCGACATCGTCGGCGAGTGGTCGACCGCCGCCTACTTCGCGGCCAACTGCTACACCGCGCTCGGCGAGCCCTTCGTGCTGCCGCGCGCCTGGCGCATGGTGGCGCCGATCATCGCGATGTCGGGCATCTTCGCCTTCGCCTGGACGGCCAGCGTGCTGGTCAACTTCGTCGCCCGCTACAACCAGGTGCGTTCCGAGATCCTGGCCGGGCGCGTCGCTAGTTGATGTTCGAGCCGCCCATCTGGAAGGGCCGGCCCGGCAACTCGAAGTCGCCGCCGTATTCGAAGGCGCCGTTGTTCAGGAGGCTGCAGCCGACCGGCTTCTTGCAGGCGCTGTTGCCGTCGTAGGTCCACAGGATGATCGGGCCGTAGAGGTAGTTGCGCACCGTGCGGGCGTTGTAGTCGGCGACCGTGACCACGTAGCTCTCGGTGCCGTGGTTGGCGGCGTCCTCCACCGCGATCGGGTCCTGGATGCGGCTGTCCTGCAGCGTCTTGAAGATGCGCGCCTGGTTGAAGCCGCGGTCGAACTCGACCCACTGGATCGACCGGTCGACGCGCGAGGCGACGATCATGAACTGCTCCGGCCGCGCCGGCTTGAAGAGGCGCGAGCCGGATTCCCAGCCATGGTCGCGCACGTAGGCGATCGAGGTCGGGTTGCGGCCCACCTTGACGTTGAAGCGCGGAACGATGTCGCCCGGCTGGCCCACCTGCGTGCCGACCTGGTCGAGGTAGCGCGTGCCCAGGTCGAAGACCCGCAGCGCGCCTTCCTGCGTCGCGATGAAGGCGCGGAAGGGCGCCGCCAGCGACATGCGCACCGCGGTCGGCGGCTGCGGCAGGTCCATCACCTTGATCACCCGCGGCCGCTGGCTGGCCTCGCGCTCGAAGGTGTAGGGCCACTGGTCGGCGCCGTCGCCGCGGTTGGCCATGATCGCGTCGAACTGCGAACGGCTGCTGGTGAAGTAGCTGCGTCGATAGAAGTCGAACAGCGGCCGCAGGTCGATGAAGGCGGCGCGCCGCTCGCTCTTGCTGATCACCACCGCCATGCCGGTGCGGGCGATCGCCTCGGTCAGCCACGGATCGTCGCGGTAGCGGATGCGGTTCGCCTCGTTCTCGATGTTGTCGTTCCAGAAGTTGCGCTCGTGCTCGTAGTCGCCGCTGGCGTGGCCGGTGCTGGCCGAGATCTCGGTCGGCAGCCGGAGCGACGGCGGCAGGTCGACCGCGCCGATGTACTTGCCGGCGACGAAGTTGCCGAGCCCCGGCAGCCCGTAGTAGACGCGCCGGTGGTTGCCCCAGTTGCCGTACCACTTCGACTCGTCGTTCGGCGGGCAGCCCTCGCAGCCGTCGGCCAGCGCGAACACCGCGACCTGCGCCGTGAGCGTGCGGGTGTTCATGACCGAGACGAGGGCGAATTCGCCGCTGTTGGTGACTGTGATCGCGGTCGGCACCATGTCCGCCGGCAGCTTCATCACCATCTTGTTGCGCGCGGTGTTGGAGCCGACGCTGGCGATCCAGCCGCTGGCGAAGACCGCCAGCGAATTGGTGCACCAGCCGCCGCGGCCGTAGCACTTGCCGATCGCGACCGGCCGGTCGAGGTCGATGCCGGCCGGCTTCCAGTTGAATTCCTTGTCGGGCTCGGTGCTGGCGTAGCGCTCGATGCTCTCGTCGTTCGAGCCGTTGTCGTGGGCCGGGCCGTTGTAGACGGTCCAGCTCGGCTCGGGCTTGACCGCCACCGCGTTGTGGGCGATGCCGATCTGCTGCAGCGAGGCGACGCCGAAGTAGCGTTTGGCGTAGAAGGACGCAGCCGGCTTCTCGTCCGGCACGTAGGCGATGTTGATGATGCTCGAGCTGAAGTCGCCCGAGCCCATGGTGAGCGGGCCGCCGATGCTCCAGGTGCCGCAGTTGGGCGGCACGCAGGAGCGGTCGCCGCCGTTGGGCAGCCGCACCGACACCGGCGAGTAGCTCTGGTCCGGCCGCTTCGGCCAGGTCGGCAGCCCGTGCAGCGTGTCGGTGGCGGCCGGGCCGTAGCGGTAGTCGATGCCGGCGTCGGTGCCCATCGAGGCGGCGACCGCGCGGAAGGTCGCGTCGCTCGGGTTGGGGCCGGCCGCCTGCAACGGAGACTGCGCCGCCGCGCCGGCGCCCGCGAGCAGCAGCGCCAGGGCAAGGAAGAACCTCCGGATCGGCATCGCGGCAAGGCTCATGGCGCGAGGTAGCTGCCCGACTTGCCGCCGTGCTTTTCCAGCACGTGGACGTCGGTGATGCGCATGCCGCGGTCGACCGCCTTGCACATGTCGTAGATGGTCAGGAGCGCCACCTGCACCGCGGTCAGCGCCTCCATCTCGACGCCGGTCGGGCCGACGGTCTCGACGGTCGCGGTGCAGGCCACCTGCGGCCGCTCGCCGTCGGCCAGCGCGAAGGCCAGCGCCACCCGCGTGAGCGCCAGCGGGTGGCACAGGGGAATGAGGTCGCTGGTCTTCTTGGCCGCCTGGATGCCGGCGATGCGCGCCACGCCCAGCACGTCGCCCTTCCTGGCGCTGCCCGATTCGATCAGGGCCAGGGTCGAGGCCAGCATCTCGATCGAGCCGGTGGCGACGGCCACGCGGTGGGTCGACGCCTTGGCCGCCACGTCGACCATGTGGGCCTGCCCATGGGCGTCGAAGTGGGTGAGGCGATCGGGGGAAGTCATCATGGAACGTTCTGCGGAGTGCCTCATCATACGAGTCCCCAGCCCTGACGAGGACCGCCGCGCTTGACCGTCCGAACCCTTCCGCCGCTCCCGCAACCGCCCGCCCGGCGCCCGTTGCAACGCTTCCTGGCCTTCCTGCTGATCAGCGCCCAACTGCTGCTGCCGCTCGACGCGCGGGCCCAGTCGAACCTGCCGAGCCTGGGCGACGGCGGCATCATGACCACCGCCGAGGAACGGCACCTCGGCGACGACATCGCCCGCCAGCTCTACCGCGATCCCGATTACATCGACGACCCGGTGCTTTATGAATATGCGCAGGACGTCTGGCAGCGCCTGCTGGCCGCCGCCCGGGCCCGCGGCGAGCTGACCGAGGAGCTGGACGACCGCTTCGCCTGGGTCATCATCATGGGCCGCGATCCGGAGGTGAACGCCTTCGCCCTGCCGGGCGGCTACATGGGGCTGAACCTCGGCCTGATCTCGATCCTCGGCAGCCGCGACGAACTGGCCACCGTGCTCGGCCACGAGATGTCGCACATCACCCAGCGCCACATCGCCCGCATGATGACCCGCGGCAGCAAGCAGACGCCGCTGATGCTGGCGGCCATGATCCTCGGCATCATCGCCGCCAGCCGCAGCGGCAACCCGAGCGCCGGCCAGGCGGCGCTGGTCGGCGGCCAGGCCTACTTCATGCAAAACGAACTGGCCTTCTCGCGCGACATGGAGCGCGAGGCCGACCGCATCGGCTACGGCGTCATGACCCAGGCCGGCTACGCGCCGCAGGGCGCCGCCTCCATGTTCGAGAAGCTGCAGTACGCCTCGCGCCTGAACGACAACGGCTCCTATCCCTACCTGCGCAACCACCCGCTGACCACCGAGCGGATCGCCGACATGCAGGGCCGCTTCCAGATGACCCCGGGCACCGACAAGCCGCTGCCGCTCCTGATGGACCAGGCCATGATCTCGGCCCGCGCGCGGGTGCTGACGCGGCCCGGCGTCGACGTGCTGCGGCTCTGGATCGACTCCGCCTCGGGCGGCGAATACAACCGCGCGCCGCCCGCGCAGCAGGCCGGCCGGCTCTACGCCGCCGCGCTGGCTTCGAGCGAGATGAAGGACTACAAGAAGGCGCGCGCCGAGGTCCAGCGGCTGATCGCGCTCACCGCCGGGGATCCGGCGGCCGCCCGGCTGGCCCGGTTGCTGTCGGCCGAGATCGAACTGGCGGCCGGCGCGGCACCGGCGGCGGCGGCGCTGGTCGACCCCAAGGCCAAGGACCGGCCCGAGATGATGCTGGCGGCGCAGGCCGCGCTCGCCAACAAGGCGCCAGCGCCGATGATCCCGCGGCTGCGCGACTGGGTCGCCAACCATCCGAAGGACGGCACCGCCTGGCGCACCCTGGCCAGCCTCTACGGCGAGGCCGACGACCCGGTGAGCGAGATCCGGGCCGATGCCGAGGCCAACGTCGCCATCCTCGACTACCCGGCGGCCCGCGACCGCTTCCGGGCGGCGCAGGACCTGGTCCGGCGGGCCCAGCGCGGCGAGGTCCCGGGCGTGCACGTCGACGACTACGAGGCCTCGATCCTCGACACCCGGACCCGCCAGATCGATGCGTTGATCCGGCAGCAGGTCGACGACGACAAGAAGAAGTAGCGCCGCGCGGTGTGCGCGGGGCGCGCAGGACGCGCTACTTGCGCGAGAACAACTCGCCCATGATCAGGTGGATCACCAGCCCGGCCAGCGAATAGAGCAGCGAGCCGATCAGCGCCGCCAGGAAGCCGTTGACGTGGAAGCCCGTCAGCAGCCCCGACGCGGCCCAGAAGAGCAGGGCGTTGATGATGAAGAGAAAGAGGCCCAGGGTGACGATCGTGATCGGCAGCGTGAGGATCACCAGCACCGGCCGCACCAGCAGGTTCAGGAGGCCGATCACCGCCGCGGCCAGCAGCGCCGAGCCGTAGGTCGTCACCTGCACGCCGGGGTAGAGGTAGGCCACCGCCAGCAGCGCGAACGCGCTCAGCAGCCATTTGATGAGGAGTCGCATTGCGGGGCCTTTCGGTTCTTGTTGCCGTTCTCGTTGCTCAGGCGGCGGCGACTTGCTTGGGCCGGCGGGCGACGACCCATTTGCCGATGCCCAGCACCAGCAGCGCGCCGAGGAGGCCGCAAGCGTAACGCACGAGGTCGGTCTGCGGCAGCTTCGGCACCCAGGCCCAGGTGTCGGGGTTGGCGACCGCCGGGTCCGACACCGCCATGGTGCCGGCGATCCAGCCGAGCAGCATGCCGCCCAGCGTGATGATCATCGGCCAGCGGTCCATCAGCTTGATCACCAGCTGGCTGCCCCAGACGATGATCGGGATGCTGACCAGCAGGCCGAAGACCACCAGCGTCATCTGGTGGCCGCCGCCGGCGCCCTCGGCGGCACCGGCGATCGCGATCACGTTGTCGACGCTCATCACCAGGTCGGCCACGATGACGGTCTTCACCGCCGCCCACAGCTTGTCGCTGGCCGCGATGTTGCCGTGCGGGTCGTCCGCCTCGGGCGCCAGCAGCTTGACGCCGATCCACAGCAGCAGCACCGCGCCGGCCAGCTTCAGGAACGGGATCGCCAGCAGCGTGAGCGCGAAGAAGATCAGCACCACGCGCAGCAGGATCGCGCCGGCGGTGCCCCACAGGATGCCCTGCGTGCGCTGCGCCGGCGGCAGCTTGCGGCAGGCCAGCGCGATGACGACCGCGTTGTCGCCGCCGAGCAGGATGTCGATCATGATGATCTGCCCGACCGCGATCCAGAAGTCGGGGGTGAAGAAAGCGTCCATGAAGTCCTCGTGTCGTTCGAATCCCTCCCGCGAGGGATCGATCGAGCGACGGGGACCTGGGAGGGAACTTCGCCTTCGATCGAACCATTGCGGGTTCGTATCGAAGGTCTTGCTCGACAGCGTGACCGCTGCCCGACAGGCCGGGAGCGTGAGGCTCCGTATTGACGACCTGCCGATACCCGGACCGTGGTGCGATGCGGGCGGGAGCTACTCCCCTTCAGGGCGGAATTAGAACATCCGCCGCGCTGGGCGGCAAGGCCGGACTATCATTCCGGCCCCATGGCCGCCATCCACATCACCGACATCGAGGCCGCCATCAACTACTGGCGCGAGAAGAAGCCGTCGCCCGACGGCGTCACCCTGGCGCCCGAGTTGCGCGCCCTGGCCGAGGTCTACGCGCTGATGGTCTACCACCACGAGGACGAGGTCGACGAGGTCGGCTTGCCCGCCAAGGCCTGGGCCGCCTGGCTCGCCTGGTACCACGAGACGCCCGACACGCCCTGCATCGCGATCTGCTCGACCAGCCAGGGCGACGACCAGTGCAAGGGCTGCGGGCGCAGCTTCGACGAGGTCCAGCACTGGCCGGCCATGTCGCCGGCCGAGAAGCGCGCCACCTGGCGGCGCATCACGATGCAGGACACCGCCTGGCGCTTCAACAAGTACGCCGAGCGGGCCCGCGAGGCCGAGACGGTCTGGCCGGACGACCCACCGGCCGACGTTGCGGCCGGCGGCACGCCCGGCACCTCGGGCTGAGCCCATGCGTCGCCTGGCCCAAGCACCGAACCTGGCGATCGCCACGCTCTGGGTGCACATGCTGCGCGACGACGGCATCGAGGCCACGGTGCAGCGCGAATTCCTCTGCGCCGCCGCCGGCCAGCTGCCGCCGGACCAATGCCTGCCGGAGATATGGATCGAGGACGACGCCCAGTTCGACCTGGCCGGGCGCCTCCTGCATCAGCTGCGCAACCGGCCGCAGCGGCGCTGGGAATGCGCCTGCGGCGAGTTGGTCGAAGGCGGCTTCGAGCAGTGCTGGCACTGCGGCGCGCCGATCCCGCCGGCGCTGGTCAGCTGAGCGTCATTTCAGCCGGACCGGCTCGATGTCGATGCTGTGCTGGCCGTTGCCGAGCATCAGCGTGCCTTCCTGGATGGTCGCCTGCAGCTGCATCGAGCGCTGCGCGAGCGTGGCCAGCGATTGCGAGGCGGCGGTCGGCACCCGGAACACGGCGAGGTTCTGCGGCCGCGTCAGCTTGGTCTCGATGCCGCGCCACCAGATCTCGGCGGCGTGGTTGAAGCAGTAGACGATCACCTGGTCGGCCTTGCCGCAGGCCTTGATGATCGGTTTGTCTTCCGGCTGGCCGACCTCGATCCAGAGCTTCACCTCGCCGGTGAAGTCGCGCAGCCAGACGTCCGGCTCGTCGGTGTTCGAGAGGCCGGCGCCGAAGGCCAGCGTGCCGTCGCCCTGGCAGACGTCCTGCAGCTGATGGGCGTTGAGGGCCAGCGCGACCAGCCGGATCATCATCCGCTCGTCGGTCTCGCTGGGATGGCGCGCCAGGGTCAGCGCATGGTCGGCGTAGTAGTTGTGGTCGATGTCGGCGACCGCGAGGTTGGCCTTGAAGATGGTGCTCTTGAGCGCCATCAGGCCCGCCGCGCCAACTCTGCAGCCTTGCCGATGTAGCTGGCCGGCGTCATCGCCAGCAGCCGGTCCTTTTCTTCCTGCGGGATCTCGAGCGAGCGGATCAGGCCGTGCAGCGCCTCGGCGGTCACCGTCTTGCCGCGCGTGACGTCCTTCAGCTGCTCGTAGGCGCCCTGCACGCCGAAGCGGCGCATAACGGTCTGGATCGGCTCGGCCAGCACTTCCCAGGCGTTGTCGAGGTCCTCGGCGAGCGCTTCCTGGTTCAGCTCCAGCTTGCCCAGGCCGGTGGCCAGGCTGGCGTAGGCGAGGGCGGCATAGCCGAAGGCGACGCCGATGTTGCGCAGCACCGTGCTGTCGGTCAGGTCGCGCTGCCAGCGGCTGATCGGCAGCTTCTCGCTCAGGTGGCGCAGCACCGCGTTGGCCAGGCCCAGGTTGCCCTCGGCGTTCTCGAAGTCGATCGGGTTGACCTTGTGCGGCATGGTCGAGGAGCCGATCTCGCCCGGCTTCAGGCGCTGCTTGAAGTAGCCCAGGCTGACGTAGCCCCAGATGTCGCGCGAGAAGTCGACCAGGATCGTGTTGGCGCGGGCCACCGCGTCGAACAGCTCGGCCATGTAGTCGTGCGGCTCGATCTGGATGCTGTAGGGCTGGAAGGCCAGGCCGAGGCCGAGCGGCGCCGGCGTCTCGACCACCTTGCGGCTGAAGGCTTCCCAGTCGAAGTCGGGCCAGGCGGCCAGGTGCGCGTTGTAGTTGCCGACCGCGCCGTTCATCTTGCCGAGCAGCTCGACGCCGGCGATCTGCTGGCGCGCCTTGGCCAGCCGCACCGCGACGTTGGCCAGCTCCTTGCCGACCGTGGTCGGACTGGCCGTCTGGCCGTGGGTGCGCGAGAGCATCGAGACATCGGCGAAGCGGGCCGCCATGTCGCGCAGGTGGGCGATCAGGCCGTCGATCGCCGGCAGCATCACCTTCTCGCGGGCGGCCTGGATCTGCAGCGCGTGGCTGGTGTTGTTGATGTCCTCGCTGGTGCAGGCGAAATGGACGAACTCGGAGGCGGCGAGCAGTTCGGGCCGGGCCTCGAACTTCGACTTGATCCAGTATTCGACCGCCTTGACGTCGTGGTTGGTGGTCTTCTCGATCTGCTTGATCGCGACCGCGTCGGCCTCCGAGAAGTTGGTCACCAGGCCGAGCAGGTACTTGCGCGCGCCGCCGGTGAGCGGCTTGAATTCGGCGAAGCCGCAGTCCGACAGCGCGATGAACCAGGTCACCTCGACCTGGACCCGCCGGTGCATGTAGCCCTGCTCGCTCATCAACGGCCGCAGCGCCGACAGCTTGGCCGCATAGCGGCCATCGAGAGGGGAAAGGGCGGACACGGTGGAGAAGCTCATGGAGGCGAATTTTAGGTGTCCGCCGAGGTGATTCCGGCTTCCGGCCCCCGGCTTTGTTCGCCGCGGCGGGATTCTGCGTCACCCGCATTCCCCTAGAATCAAAGCGCTACAACGAAGACCCTGATGGGGGGAATGCCCGCATGAAACTGATCGGAACCGTCACCAGCCCCTACGTGAGGAAGGTGCGCGTGGTCATGGCCGAGAAGCGGCTCGACTATCAGTTCATCATCGAGGATCCCTGGGCCGACGACACCACCATCGGCACCTCCAACCCGCTCGGCAAGGTTCCCTGCCTGATCATGGACGGCAGCGAGGCCATGTTCGATTCGCGGGTGATCGTCGAGTACCTCGACACCCTGTCGCCGGTCGGCAAGCTCATTCCCCAGCAAAGCCGCGAGCGCGCCGAGGTCAAGACCTGGGAAGCGCTGGCCGACGGCGTCATGGACGCCGGCGTGCTGATGCGCCTGGAAGCCGGCTGGGGCCACCGGGCCGATACCGAGCGCAGCCAGGCCTGGATCGACCGCCAGCGCGCCAAGCTCACCGCGGGCATCGCGGCCATGGCCAAGGGCCTGGGCGACAAGCCCTTCTGCAGCGGCATCCACCTGAGCCTGTCCGACATCGCGGTCGGCTGCGCGCTGGGCTGGGTGAGCTTCCGCTTCCCCGAGATCAACTGGCGCGCCGACTACGCCAACCTGCCGCGTCTCTACGACAAGCTGATGCTGCGGCCCAGCTTCGCCGACACCCAGCACTGAACGGCGGCACCGCGCAGCCTCCGCCTCGAGCGCCCAGCAAAAAGCCCCGCAAGCGGGGCTTTTTGCCGTGCATTGAAAAATGTTGCGAGGCGCCCCGACGCGAAGGAGGGAGGGAGGGAGGAGGAGAAGAATCGCCTCGGGATTTCGACCCGGCGGCAGGCGCCAGGAAGGCCTCGCAACATGAAAACCGTTCGGACCCTTCGTGCCCGGAAACGGTATGAGCGGAGGCCGACGGCCCGGTTCCCAAGCGGAAGGTAAACATTTGTGAAGAAGAAGCGCGCTCGAGTGGGACGCCTTCGCCTTCAGTGGACAGCCAGTTGCTTCTCCAGGTCGCGCACGAAGCCGCGGTCGTCCGGCGTCGTCAGGCTCGAATAGGAGTCGACCACGGTGCCGTCGCGGGCGATCAGGTATTTGTAGAAATTCCACTTGGGCGTGGTTCCGGAAATCTGCGCGAGCTGCCGAAATAGCGGATTGGCATCGGTCCCGCGCACAGATGATTTCGCGAACATCGGAAATTTGACGCCGAAGGTGCTTTCGCAGAATTCCGCGATGTCCTTGTTGGAACCGCCTTCCTGCGCGAAATCGTTGGACGGAAATCCGAGCACCACGAGGCCCTGCGCCTTGTATTTGCTGTCGAGCGCCTCGAGGCCCTTGTATTGGGGCGTGAAGCCGCAAAAGCTGGCTGTATTGACCACCAGGATCACCTTGCCCGCGTACTGGCACAGCGGCTGCGGCTTCTCGTCCTGCAGGCGGGCGAAGGTGTGCTGCAGGATCGCCGGGCAGCCGGCCGGCGCGGCCACCGGGGCGGCTGCAGCGGCCGCCGGTGCCGCGTCCACGCCAGACGCGACGGCCGGCAGCCACAGCGCCAGCGCGAATGCGGGCAAAAGTCCCTGAAAAAGAAGATTCACGGACCGGTCTGGATGGTTTCGCATGGTGTTTTTGCGCCTTTCGAAGTGAGCAGCAATCCGCGAAGCGGCTACGCACGTACACACATCATCACGCGTCTCGGGAGGGCCCGCCCAGCCTGCCGACTAAAATCCGTCGGCTTAAGAAAGACATTGATGCTTTATCCGGAACTCTTCAGACAACTCGAATCTGTCCGCTGGGACATGGACAAGGATATTCCTTGGCAGTCTTTCGACGCCGGAAAGCTCACCGAGGAGCAGGCCCAGACCATCAAGATGAATGCGATCACCGAGTGGGCGGCGCTGCCGGCCACCGAGATGTTCCTGCGCGACAACCGCCATGACAGCGATTTTTCGGCCTTCATGTCGATCTGGTTCTTCGAGGAGCAAAAGCACTCTCTGGTGCTCATGGAATACCTCAAGCGCTTCAGCCCGCAGCACGCGCCGACCGAGCAGGAATTGCACGACGTGCGCTTCGACTTCGACCCGGCGCCGCCGCTGGAGACGCTGATGCTGCATTTCTGCGGCGAGATCCGGCTCAACCACTGGTACCGCCGCGCGGCCGAATGGCACACCGAGCCGGTCATCAAGCACATCTACACCACCCTGAGCCAGGACGAGGCCCGCCACGGCGGCGCCTACCTGCGCTACATGAAGCGGGCGCTCGAGAAGTTCGGCGACGAGGCGCGCGCCGCTTTCACCAAGGTCGGCGTGCTGATGGCCAGCGCCCGCCGCACCGCGCATGCGCTGCATCCGACCAACCTGCACGTCAACAAGGGCCTGTTCCCGAACGACACCATCCAGAGCCGGGTGCCCGACCCCGACTGGCTGGAGCATTGGCTCGACAAGCAGATCAAGTTCGACGCGGTCTGGGAAGGCAAGGTCGGCGAGCGCATCCTGCACAACCTCAGCCTCCTGATGAACCGCAGCTTCAAGACGGTGACCGAGCTGAACCGCTACCGCAAGGAGCTGGCGGCCGCGCTCGGTCCGAAGCCGGAATACCAGGGCGCCTGATCGAGCGTGCGTTCGGGCGGCTCAGCGCCGCTCGACGATCACCGGCGCCAACTGCAATCCGTTGCGGATCTGGTCGGCGGTCTCGCGAGCGCTTTCGCGCGAGGCATAGGGGCCGGCCTGCAGCCGGTTGGTGCCGCTTTCACTGAAGACATTGAGCGAGCCGGCCAGGGCCGGCATCTCGCGTGCCACCTGCTGCTGCAAGCGCAGCGCGCCGTCGCGCTGGCCGAAGGCGCCGAGCTGGATCCAGTAACCGCGGGTGGTCACTGCCGAGCCGGCGCCGGCGGGGCTGGGCGCCGTCGCCGCACCGGGCATCGGCCGAGGCGCGGCGGCCGCCACCGGCGCGATCGGCGCGGTCGACGCGGTC
>NZ_LMUW01000159.1 GCF_009765735.1 Xenophilus sp. L33 | reverse complement strand
CAACGGCGTGCCGGACACGCTGCAGGGCGCCTTGCCGGCCTACGAGCCGCGGCTCGGCGGCGCGGTGCTGGGCGTGCCTGAAGCCACTGCCGCCACGCCGGGGCAGGCGGCATCGCATCCGGCTGTCGGTGCGTCGCCCTTCTATTTCCTCGGCGACGGCTATGGCCAGCCCTCGCCGGGCGGCCGCGACAGCCGGCCTCCGGTCGTCCATGACGAGTTGTCGAGCTTCCCGTATGCGAAGCCCGATGGCGTCGACGTGCGCGGCCTGCTGGCGCCGACGTCCGCGCCTTCGGCAGGCATCGCTGCGCCGCCGGTGGCGCCTTCGGCCCAGCCGCAGTATTACTTCGTTGATTCGGTCCGCCTCACCAGCGGCCACGTCACGCCGAAGACGCCGTCGCCGCACGGCGACGACGTTCCGGTGGCGACCGCCGGCCAGCGCCAGCCCTTCGACGTGAATGCGGTGCGGCGCGACTTCCCGATCCTCGAGGAGCGGGTCAACGGTCGCCCGCTGGTGTGGTTCGACAACGCCGCCACCACGCACAAGCCGCAGTCGGTGATCGACCGCGTCTCGTACTTCTACGAACACGAGAACTCGAACATCCACCGCGCGGCGCACGAGCTGGCGGCACGTGCCACCGACGCCTACGAAGGCGCGCGCGAGCGGGTGCGCAAGTTCATCAATGCGCCGGACGTGAACGAGGTGATCTTCGTGCGCGGCACCACCGAGGCGATCAACCTGGTCGCCAAGAGCTGGGGCGGCCAGCATGTGAACGCGGGCGACGAGATCATCGTCTCCAACCTGGAGCATCACGCCAACATCGTGCCCTGGCAGCAGCTGGCATCGGCCAAGGGCGCCAAGCTGCGCGTGATCCCGGTGGACGACTCGGGCCAGGTGCTGCTGGACGAATACCGCAAGCTCTTGAACGACAAGACCAAGATCGTGGCGGTCACGCAGGTCTCCAATGCGCTCGGCACCGTCGTGCCGGTCAAGGAGATCGTCGAGCTGGCGCATCGCGCGGGCGCCGTAGCGCTGGTCGACGGCGCGCAGTCGGTCTCGCACATGAAGGTCGACGTGCAGGACATCGGCGCCGACTTCTTCGTCTTCTCCGGCCACAAGGTGTTCGGCCCGACCGGCATCGGCGTGGTCTGGGGCAAGCGCGAGGTGCTGGAAGACATGCCGCCGTGGCAGGGCGGCGGCAACATGATCGCCGACGTCACCTTCGAGAAGACCGTGTTCCAGCCGATCCCGAACAAGTTCGAGGCCGGCACCGGCAACATCGCCGACGCGGTCGGCCTGGGCGCGGCGATCGACTACGTGAACAAGGTCGGCATCGAGAACATCGCGCGCTACGAGCACGAGCTGCTCGTCTACGGCATGCAGCAACTCGGCGCGGTGCCGGGCGTGCGGCTGATCGGCACCGCGGCTGACAAGGCGAGCGTGATGTCCTTCGTGCTGGACGGCTACACCACCGAGGAAGTCGGCCATGCCTTGAACGACGAGGGCATCGCGGTGCGCACCGGCCACCATTGCGCGCAGCCGATCCTGCGCCGCTTCGGCGTCGAGACCACGGTGCGGCCGTCGCTGGCGTTCTACAACACCTTCGACGAGATCGACCGGCTGGTGGCGATGGTGCTCAAGCTCTCGGCACAACGGCGCGCGGGCTGAAACGGCGCGCGGACGCCGCGCCTGCTTCTGTCAAGCGCCGGTGTTCACCGCGAAGCCGGTGTCGAAGGTCCGGCGCACGTCCAGGTGCTGCCTGATCAGTCCGACCTGCTCGTAGAAGTCGGCGGTGCCCTGCTGGTCCTGGATCACCTTGGCATCGATCGGCACCCACTGCTGCTGCCGCCGCACGAACTGCAGCCTGGCCGCCTCGGGCGGGATGCCGACGATCTTCGCCAGCGTCGCCGAATAGCTGTCGACGTTGCGGTACGACCAGGCCTGCGCCTTCACCGTGCGCAGCAGGAAGTCCTGCAGCACGGGGCGCTTGCCCGCGATCGCGCTGTCGGTCGCGGCGACGTAGCCGAGGCCCGGCAGCAGGTCGCGTCCGCTCACCAGCACGCGCGCATGGCCGGCGACCTCGGCCATCGCGGTGTACGGCTCCCAGGTGGCCCAGGCATCGACCGCACCCTGGGTCAGCGCGAGCTTGGCATCGGCGGGCGCGAGGAAGCGGAAGGTCACGTCCTGCGGCTTCAGGCCCGCGGCGATCACCGCCTTCAGCGCGACGTAGTGGCCGATCGATCCGCGGTTGGTCGCGATGCTCCGGCCCTTCAGTTCGGCCGCGGTCTTGAGCGGCGAGTCCGGACGCACCAGCACCGCGGTGCCGTAGGAGTCGGAGCGGCTGGCGCCGATCGCCTTCACCCGCGTGCCGGCGGCCAGCGCGAAGACCAGCGGCGCGTCGCCGATCGGGCCGAGGTCGACCGCTTCGGCATTGAGCGCCTCGGCCAGCGGTGCCGCGGCCGGGAACTCCGACCACTGGATGTCGTATGCGAGGCCGTCGAGGCCACCGGCCGCTTCGAGCAGCGCGCGCAGGCCGCCCTTCTGGTCGCCGGCCTTGAGGACCGGACGGGTTTCGGCATGCAGCGTCGGCAGCGCGGCCATCGTGGCGGCCGTACCGGCGATGAAGCGCCGGCGTGAAATTGGGAGGGTCATGCGTGCCGACTCTAGTGAGCATGGACCGCCGGCCCAAGCCGGCAAAACGCGTTTGCTTATGCGGCATCCGTCGGAAGCCGCACGGCGCGCGGCGCGGCTATCGGCAACTGAAGTTGGCCGCGTCGTCGATGTCGCCAGCGCCGCCGTAGGTCGGCACCTTCGGGAAGGCGCACAGCGGCCGGCTGCGCGCGGCGACGTTCCAGTAGGCCGGCGTGCTGGCCGTGGCCGGCAGCGATTCGGGCGCGGCGCCCTTCTCGACCCAGTCGACGATCGCGGTCAGCGCGTCGAAGCGATCGGTTGCCGGGCCGCCGCGGCAATGGTTCATGCCCGGCACCGGGAAGAAGCGCGCGAACGATGCCGCGCCGGTCTTCGCGTCCATCTGGGTGAAATACGTCGCCGTGTCGTCGAAGGCGATCGCGGGGTCGGCCATGCCGTGATAGACGATGAGCTTGCCGCCGCGGGCCTTGAAGCTCGCGAGGTCGGTCGAGTCGGCGCGATAGACCTTGCCGGGCGAATCGGTGTAGATGCCTGCCGCCGGGAAGTTGACCGCCGGGTCGGTCGAGAGCGCGCGGTAGTCGAAGTCCAGCATGTAGCGGGCCGCGTCCTTCGAGGCGAAGTTCGCCGGCGGCGTCACCGACGCCATGCCCAGCGTGCCGGCGCTCAGGGCCAGCTTGACCGCGTCGTTGTTCGGTGCCGCGTAGGTGCCGAGGAACCACGAGCGCCAGCCGGGATTGAGCTTGCCGTCGGCGACGCCGCCCATGCCCGGATCCCAGCGCCAGGCGCGGTAGAGCAGTTGGCCGCGCGCGTTGGACTGGCCGCGCATCACGTCCTTCAATGCGCCGACCTGCGCGCGGCTCAGGCACTGCGCGTCCTTCGCGCCCTTGCAGGCGAGCGCATCGATGTGCGGCAGCACCCGGGCGGGCGTGCAGGCGGTGGGGTTCAGCACCATGCCGTCCTTCAATCCGTCGGTCGCGTCGCAGGCCGCCAGCACTGCGCCGGCGACGAGCTGCATGTCGGCGTCGGTGTAGGTCTTGTTGAGCGCGGGCAGGCCGTTGCCGTCCCTCAGGCCCATCTGCCGCGCGAGCGCTGCCAGGCGCTGGTCGGACTGGGGGCTGTTGTTCTGGGTGCCGCCGCGCAGCAGCGGCGCACCGGCCACCACGCCGTCGTAGTCGGTGGGAAAGCGCTGGGTCATGAGCATGGCCTCGCGGCCGCCTTCGGAGCAGCCGACGAAGTACGACTTGCTCGGCGCCCGGCCGTAGTAGCGGCCGACCAGCCGCTTGCCGACCTGCGTCACGACGTCGTAGGCGCCGTAGTAGAAGTCCTGACGGGCCTGCGGGTCGCGCGCGAAGGAGGCGGTGCCGCCGGCCTGCGGATCGTCGTTGGCCACGTTGTCGTGGCCCGAGTCGGTCGAGATCACGGCGAAGCCGCGGGCCAGCGCGTTGTCGGGTTGCGGCGCGCCCGGCAGCCCGCCGAGCGCGTCGCCGAGGATGCCGTTGGTGCCCCCGCCGCCGCTCATCAGGAAGCGGCCGTTCCATTCCTCCTGCCGCGGCAGCCGCATGTGGAACTGGATCGCGTACGCGTGGCCGTCGACGCTGCTGGTGCGCGGGTTGATGGTTCCCCAGATCTCGCAGTGGTCGGGCAGGGCGACGCTGGTCGCCGTCGGTGCGGTGGCGGCGTGGAAGGCGCTGCGCGTGACCGCGACCGGCGCGGCGACGCCGGACGACAGGGTCACCGGATCGAGCGCGCCGGCGATGCCGGCGCACGCCTGGCTGACCGGGCTCGCCGGCGAGGGCGGCGTGGCCGATGCCGCGACCACCGCCGGATTGCCGCTGTCGCGGGCACAGGAGGCCAGCAGCAGGGCGCAGGCGCCCACCGTCCACAAGGGCGCGAGGCCGACGCGGTTCGAGGTCATCGATGTCTCCGATCGTTCTTTGGAATGCTTGCGAAGCGCAAATGTATGCAGGCGATGGAATGCGGTCAATGTCGGCAGTCCCGGTCGCTGTCCGCGGACCGGGCTCAGACAGTTTGCTTATTAGCAACCGAAAAAACTGTCGTTCCAGATACTGAAGACGGCGCCTAGAGTCGCCGTTTCCCTTTCTGCATCTCTTGCTCCATGTCGGCCGTCCTCACGCCCCAAGCCCCCGCCCAGACCTTCGAGGTCCGGCCCTTCGATGCGCCCGTCGGCGCCGAGATCGTCGGTCTCGACATCGGCAAGCCGATCAACGACGAAGATTTCGCGCGCATCCATCGCGCGCATCTCGACCATCACGTGGTCGTCTTTCGCGACCAGCAGGTCTCGCCGGCCGCCCACATCGACTTCAGCCGCCGCTTCGGCCCGCTGGAGATCCACGTGCTGCACCAGTTCCAGCTGCCCGGCCATCCGGAGATCCTGATCGTCTCCAACATCAAGGAAAAGGGCGAACCGATCGGCCTCGGCGATGCCGGCGTCTACTGGCATTCCGACATCTCGTACAAGACGCACCCGAGCCTCGGCTCGCTGCTGCATGCGCAGGAGCTGCCGGCCGAAGGCGGCGACACGCTCTTCGCCGACCAGCACCTGGCCTGGGAAGCGCTCGACCCCGCCTTGCAAGCGCGCATCCTGCCGCTCAAGGCCGAGCACAGCTACCTCGCCAAGTACGACGAGCTGCGCGCGAAGAACCCGTGGCGCCCGAAGCTCTCGCAGCAGCAGATCGACCAGGTCGCGCCGGCGGTGCAGCCGGTGGTGCGCACCCATCCCGAGACCGGCCGCAAGGCCCTCTTCGTCAGCGAGCACTTCACCACCGGCATCGTCGGCCTGCCGAAGGCCGAAGGCGACGCACTGCTGGCCGAGCTGTTCGCGCACAGCGTCAAGCCCGAGTTCGTCTACCGCCACCGCTGGCAGCCGCACGACCTGGTGTTCTGGGACAACCGCTCGCTGATGCACCTGGCCGCCGGCACGCCGGACCACCTGCGGCGCAAGCTCTTCCGCACCACCGTGGTCGGCGACCTGCCGCGCTGATCCCATGAAATCGTTCACCCGCAAGATGGCGACCTGGGTCGTCGGGCTGGCCTGCGTGGCCGGCAGCCTCGCGGCGCAAGCCGAAGGCCGCATCCGCATCGCCGAGCAGTTCGGCGTGGTCTACCTGCTGCTCAACGTCGCCGAGGACCAGCAGCTCATCGAGAAGCACGCCAAGGCCGAGGGCATCGATGCCAAGGTCGAATGGATCAAGCTCTCGGGCGGCTCGGCGGTCAACGACGCGCTGCTGTCCGGCAACATCGACGTGGCCGGCGCCGGCGTCGGCCCGCTGCTCACCATCTGGGACCGCACCAAGGGCCGGCAGAACGTCAAGGGCGTGGCCTCGCTCGGCAACTTTCCCTATTACCTGGTGAGCAACAAGCCGTCGGTGAAGACCATCGCCGACTTCGGCGAGAAGGACCGCATCGCGCTGCCCGCGGTCGGCGTCTCGGTGCAGTCGCGCATCCTGCAGATGGCCTCGGCCAAGCTCTGGGGCGACAAGGACTACGACCGGCTCGACAAGCTCAGCGTGGCGGTGCCGCATCCGGATGCGACCGCGGCCATCCTCAAGGGCGGCACCGAGATCAGCGGGCACTTCGGCAATCCGCCCTTCCAGGACCAGGAGCTGGCCGGCAACCCGCAGGCCCACGTGGTGCTCGATTCGTACCAGGTGCTGGGCGGCCCCGCGTCGGCCACGGTGCTCTACGCGACCGAGAAATACCGCAACGACAACCCGAAGACCTACAAGGCCTTCGTCGAGGCGCTGAACGAGGCGGCCGAATTCATCACCGCGCATCCGGAGCAGGCGGCCGACATCTACGTCAAGGTCAGCGGCGATTCGCGCATCGACCGCCAGCTGCTGCTGAAGATCATCAAGAGCCCGCAGGTGCAGTTCAAGACCACGCCGCAGAACACTTCGCGATGGCCGAGTTCATGCACCGGGTCGGCGCGATCAAGAACCAGCCGACGTCGGTGAAGGACTATTTCTTCGACGATCCGCAGAACGCGGCGGGCAACTGACATGCGGCCCTCCTTTCCCGCCATTCCGAACGTCTGGGCACCCGATCCGAAGGCGCTGCTCCAGGTCGACGGCGTGAGCCTCGAATACCGCACGCCGGAGCGCGTGGTGCGGGCCACGCACCGGGTGAGCTTCGAGCTTTTCGCGTCCGAGCGCTTCGTGCTGTTGGGCCCCTCGGGCTGCGGCAAGTCGACCCTGCTGAAGGCGATCGGCGGCTTCATCGCGCCGGTCGAGGGCGAGATCCGCCTGGACGGCCAGGTGGTGCACGCGCCGGGGCCGGACCGGATCGTGGTGTTCCAGGAATTCGACCAGCTGCCGCCGTGGAAGACGGTGCGGCAGAACGTGATGTTCCCCTTGCTCGCGTCCCGCAGCCTCGGCCGCAAGGAAGCCGAGGCGCGCGCGATGCACTACCTCGACAAGGTCGGCCTCGCGCCCTTCGCCGACGTGCATCCGCACCAGTTGTCGGGCGGCATGAAGCAGCGGGTCGCGATCGCCCGCGCGCTGGCGATGCAGCCGCGCGTGCTGCTGATGGACGAACCCTTCGCCGCGCTCGACGCACTGACCCGCCGCAAGATGCAGGAAGAGCTGCTCGCGCTGTGGGAGGAGGTGCGCTTCACCCTGCTCTTCGTCACCCACTCGATCGAGGAGGCGCTGGTGGTCGGCAACCGCATCGCGCTGCTGTCGCCGCATCCGGGCCGCATGCGCGCCGAGATCAACAGCCACGGCTTCTCGCTCGAGAGCCAGGGCGGCGCCGACTTCCAGGCGGCGGCGCAGCGCATCCACCGGCTGCTGTTCGAGGAAGCGGCACCGGAAGCGGTGGCCGCATGAGTGCCGTCGTCGCTCCGCCGGTGCGTCCCGAATACGAAGTGCCGCTCGCGCCCTTCACCGAAGGGCCGGTCGAACGCACGCTGCCGCTCGCGACGCGGCTGTGGTCCCACGGCTGGCTGCGCAAGGGCGTGATCATCGTGGTGCTGGCCCTGCTTTGGGAAGCGCTGGCGCGCTGGCAGGACAACGACCTGCTGCTGCCGACCTTCACCGCCACCGCGCGGGCGCTCGTCGAGGGCATCGCCAGCGGCGAGCTGATCGAGAAGACGCGCATCTCGCTGGCGGTGCTGCTGCAGGGCTACCTGGCCGGCGTGCTGCTGGCCTTCGCGCTCACCACGCTGGCGGTGTCCACGCGCATCGGCCGCGACCTGCTGGACACGCTGACCTCGATGTTCAATCCGCTGCCGGCGATCGCGCTGTTGCCGCTGGCGCTGCTGTGGTTCGGCCTCGGGCGCGGCAGCCTGGTCTTCGTGCTGATCCATTCGGTACTGTGGCCGATGGCGCTCAACACCTACGCCGGCTTCCAGGGCGTGCCCGAGACGCTGCGCATGGCCGGCCGCAACTACGGCCTGAAGGGCTCGCGCTACGTGCTGCAGATCCTGGTGCCGGCGGCGCTGCCGGCGATCCTGTCGGGCCTGAAGATCGGCTGGGCCTTCGCCTGGCGCACGTTGATCGCGGCCGAGCTGGTGTTCGGCGCGTCCTCGGGCAAGGGCGGCCTGGGCTGGTACATCTTCCAGAACCGCAACGAGCTCTACACCGACCGCGTCTTCGCCGGGCTGGTGATGGTGGTGCTGATCGGCCTGGCGGTCGAGAGCCTCGGCTTCGCGACCCTCGAGCGGCTGACCGTGCGCAAGTGGGGGCAGCAGCGCTGAGGCGCGGGCCGCCAGCGCCGCCCCGATTTCCAGCGCCGGCGCTGCGCTAGGATCGGACGGTTCGCCCATGCCGGCTGGAAAGTCTTCCAGCCGATGCATGACAAGACCGACGACAAGATCGGTCTCGGGCGACGTTCCGAACCAGGGGAGAGAAATCACATGAAGCACATCGTGGGTGGCCATCGCCACCCTGCGCGCGCGTTCGCGCGCCCGTCACCCATCCACTTCGCGTCGAACCCGGCGGACAAGGGGCGGCATCCATGAACCGCCCGAGCGCATCGGGCGAACTGCAGCCCGGCCTGAGCCGGCGCCACATCATGTTCATCGCACTGGGCTCGGCCATCGGCACCGGGCTCTTCTACGGATCGGCCAAGGCGATCCAGCTGGCCGGGCCTTCGGTCATCCTGGCCTACCTGCTGGCCGGCGCGGCGGTGTTCGTGGTGATGCGGGCCTTGGGCGAGATGATCCTGCACCGGCCGCTGCCCGGTTCCTTCGGCGGCTACGCCAGCCACTACCTCGGGCCGCTCGCCGGCTTCCTCACCGGCTGGACCTACATCCTCGAGATGGTGCTGGTCTGCATCGCCGACGTGATCGCCTTCTCGGTCTACATGGGGCTCTGGTACCCGGACGTGCCGCCCTGGATCTGGTCGCTCGGCATCACGCTGATCATCGGCGGGCTCAACCTCTGCGCAGTGCGCATGTTCGGCGAGCTGGAATTCTGGCTGTCGCTCATCAAGGTCGTGGCCATCTGCGCCATGATCGCCGGCGGCGTCTGGGTCATCTTCTTCGGCTTCACCTCGTCCGGCGCGGACGGCGAACCGGTGCGCAACGCGGCGACCGGCATCGCCAACCTCTGGCGCCACGGCTGGTTCCCGAACGGCCTCGAAGGCTTCGTGGCGGCGTTCGCGGTGGTGATGTTCGCCTTCGGCGGCATCGAGATCGTCGGCCTCACCGCGGCGGAGGCGAAGGACCCGGCGCACACCATCCCGCGCGCGATCAACACCGTGCCGGCCCGCATCCTGGTGTTCTACGTGGGCACCATGTTCGTGCTGATGTCGATCTTTCCGTGGGACGAGATCACCGGAAAGAGCAGCCCGCTGGTGCAGATCTTCGGCGGCCTGGGCATCTCGTCGGCGGCGCACATCCTCAACGTGGTGGTCATCACGGCCGCGGTCTCGGCGATCAACAGCGACCTCTTCGGCGCCGCCCGAATGATGTATGGCCTCGCGATGCACAGGCATGCGCCCGAGGCGCTCGGCAGGCTCTCGCGCGCCGGCGTGCCGCTGGTGCCGGTGCTGCTGATGCTGGCCGCGATGCTCGGCGGCGTGCTGCTGCACCGCTTCTACCCCGACGGTCTGTTCTTCACGGTCGCGGCCATGGCCACCTTCGCGACCGTCTGGGTCTGGCTGACCATCCTGCTTTCGCACTGGGCGATGCGCCGCAAGACCGCCGGCACCGCGGCGCAGGACCGGCGCTTCCCGATGCCGTGGTGGCCGCTGGCGCCGCTGGCGGCGATCGGCTTTTTGGTCGTGACCATCGTGCTGCTCGGCTTCGGCGACGCCTCGCGGCCTGCGCTCTACGGCGGCGCGCTGTGGATCGGCGGCATGTCGCTGGTCTACCTGTGCTTCGTCAGGGGCCGGGAGATTCCGCTGACGACGCTGGCGGAAACCGGCGAGACGCGGCTGGCCCGGCTGCGCTGAGGCCGTGTCCGGGCCGGGTCAGCCCGGCTGTGCCGCGCGGCTTCCTACCGCCCAGTAGAAGGTCGGCGCCGTGCCGTTGAGCGCGTGGTCCCCGATCACCCGCGACTTGTAGATCACCGGGTTGTGCGAGGCCAGCGTGCGGGCGTTGCGCCAGTGGCGGTCCAGCCGGCGGTCTTCCTGCAGGGCCGAGGCGCCGCCGACGTCGAACAGGCGCGTGGCGGCGCCGAGCACCGCGTCGGTCACCGCGACCTGGGCCTTGGCGGCGCGCAGCTCGACCTCGATCAGCAGTTGCTCGGGCAGCGGCTCGCCGGCCAGTCGCAGGCGGTCCAGTTCGCCGAGCCCGCGCGCCACTTCGCGCGTTGCCACGGCGGCGACGAAGGCGGTGCTCGCCAAGTGGCCGATCACCTGCTGCACCAGCGGATCCTCCCGCGGCACCGCGCCGCTGCCATGGCTGAAGACGCGCTGGCGCGGCTGCACGAAGGCCACCGCGTCGCGCTCGATGGCGCGCGCGATGCCGGCCAGCGTGGCGATGTGGAAGAGCTGGAACACGGCTGTCATCAAGGTCGCGCCGGTGCGCGGGAAGTCGACGATGTCCTCGGCCCGCACCGGCACCCGGTGCAGCCGCGTGGTGCCCGAGGCGGTGAGCCGCTGGCCGAAGCCGCGCCAGTCGTCGATGCGCTCGACGCCCGGCGCGTCGGTGCGCACCAGCGCGATGGTCCGGAAGCGCTCGGCGTCGCCGCCTTCGCGCTGGACGGTCACCGCCACCCAGTCGGCGTAGAGCGTGCCGGTGCTGTAGAACTTCTCGCCGCTCAGGAGCCATGCGCCCTGTTCCTGGAACACGCGGGTCTGCAGGTGGCCGAGCGCGCCGTCGCCCTGCTCGGTGGTGGCGTTGCCGAACAGCGCGCCGTCGGCGACTTGGCGCAGCCAGAGGGCCCGGCGTTCGGGTGCGAACTCGACCAGCACCCGCTCGACGAAGCCGAAGTGCGCGCGCAGCGCCTGCGGCAGGTTGGAGTCGGGTCGAACACGGGTCGCAAGCGCGCTGCGAGGAACGCGTCGGTCGGGGCTTCCGAGGACATCGGGTGCAAGCTCAGAATGGCCGGCTGCCCGCGAGGCTGATGCGCTTGAGCCGCCGCCGGCTCGCCGGATCGAAGGCGGTTCGGCTGTGCAGCGTGGCCTGGTTGTCCCAGTAGACGATGTCGCCGACCTGCCAGCGGTGCGTGTAGGCGAAGCGCGGCTGCAGCAGGTGCGCGCGCAGCCGCTCGACCAGCGCGGCGCCGCGGCTCGCTTCGTAGCCGACCACCTCGACCTCGGTGGCGGCGTCCAGGTAGAGCAGCCGCTTGCCGTTGTCGGGATGCGTGCGCACCAGCGGATGCGCGACCCAGGGCGTGAGCGGCTCGATGTCGGGCGTGCGGTAGAGCGGCAGGCCGACGCCGCCGGGCAGCGGATGGCGGCGGCGCAGGAACGGGTTGTAGGTGATGAGCTTCAGGCCGTCGATCTCGGCGCGGATGGCGTCGTCCAGCGCTTCATAGGCCTTCACCAGATTGATCCAGGTGGTGTCGCCGCCGGCGGGCGGCACCTCCAGCGCGTGCAGCAGCGAGCCGGAGGACGGCTGCGGCGTCCAGTGGTGGTCGGCATGCGCGCTCAGCTCGGCGTTGCCGAGCAGGCCGTCGTCCACGTTCGACACCAGCACGATGTCGGGCGCCGCGCCGTAGGGGTCCGAACCCAGCACGGGCGCGTTGCGCGGCGGCGCGAAGACGGTGCCGAAGTGGCTGGCGAAGTCGAGGTAGGCCGCGTCGTCCGGCTGCTGGCCATGAAAGACCAGGATGCGGTGCTCGCGAAGGGCCGCCTTCAGCGCGAACAGCTGCGCGCCGGCCGGCGCGTTGCGCACGTCGAAGCCTTCGATCCGCGCGCCGAGCGGTGCCTCGAGCGGAACGATGCGAAAGGCATCGCGGGCCTGGGCCAGGCGCGGCGGGGGATCGGCGAGGGTGACGCTCATCGGCGGGGCTCCGGGAAAGGGAAAGCCGACGATCCTAGGTCGCTCTTCGCTGCGGCCCTACGAAGGAAAGCGCCGATCCAAATTCGCTGGCCGCATATGCGGCGCCCAGCGAGCGGCGCGCGCTTCAGAGCACTTCGCGCTTCAACTCCGGGAACACCTTCGACACCTTGGCCAGCAGGTAGTCGCCGTAGATGCCGTTGAAGGCGTGCACGTTGGCCCGGTCCCAGCGCTCGGCACTGTCGTCGCGCGCGGCCGCGCCGGCCAGGCCCTCGATGCGCTGCACGCGGGCCTCGAAGTTCGGATCGAAGAAGAGCGGGAACGACAGCCGGTCGCGCCCCGAGGTGTTGCGCACCACCCGGTGCGGGGTCGACTTGTAGCGCCCGCCGGTCATGCGGTCGAGCATGTCGCCGATGTTGCAGACGAAGGAACCGGGCACCGGCGGCGCGTCGATCCAGCCCTGCGGCGTGTGCACCGCCAAGCCACCGACCGTGTCCTGGTGAAGGATCGTGAGCAGCCCGTAGTCCGTGTGCTCGCCGACGCCCCAGGCGACATCCAGGCCTTCGGGCACCGGCTGCGTCGGGTAGTTGAAGAGCCGGAACAGGATCAGCGGATCGGCGGTGTAGCGCGCATCGAAGTAGCCGGCCTCGAGCCCGAGGCTGAGCGCGATGCCTTCCATCAGCCGATGGCCGAGCGCGGTCACCGCCGCCATGTAGCCGAGGATCGCTTCCCTGAAGCCCTCGACCGCCGGGAACAGGTTGCGGCCGTGCACCGGCGTGCGCGCGCGTACCGCCGGATGGTCGTCGGGCAGCTCGGTGCCGAGGTAGAGGCCTTCCTTCCAGTCCGGCCGGCCCGATGTGAGCTCGCCGCCGAGCGGGAACCAGCCGCGCCACGCCCGGCCGCCGAGCGCCATGCGCCACTGCATCTTGGTCGGCTCGTCGAGTGCGAAGAAGCGGCGGGCGAGCGCTTCGAGCCGTGCCACCAGCGCCGGATCGACGCCATGGCCGGTGACGTAGAAGAAGCCGTGGGCGCGGCAGGCCTCGCCGATGCGATCGGCCACGGCCTGGCGGTCGGCGCGGTCGTGCAGCAACGGCGCGACGTCGATGATCGGCAGCGTCGTCATCGGCCGGGCAGCGAAGCCGTCATCTACTCGACCCGCTCCAGCAGCGCATCGACCGCTTCGCGCGCCAGCGACTCGAGCGTGCGCACCTGCGTCCGGTCGAAGCGCCGCGGCTTGAAGTCGTAGACGCACAGGGTGCCCAGCGTGTGGCCGTCGGCCATCAGGCGGACCGCCGCGTAGAAGCGGATGAAGGGCATTCCGCGCACGAACGGATGGGCCGAGAAGCGCCGGTCCTCCAGCGTGTTCTCGACCACCACGGTGTTCTCGTTGAGACGGAAGAAGACGTCGCAGAAGGAGGTCTGCGCCGGCGACTCGGAGGCGACGAAGCCGATGCAGGACTTGAACCAGTCGCGTTCCTCGTCCATGAAGCTGAGCATCGCGATCGGCACCGCGAGCGACTCGCTGGCTTCGCGCGTGATGTCGTCGTAGACCTTCTCCGAAGGCGTGTCGAGGATCTTGAAGCTGCGCAGGAACTCGAGCCGCTGCTGGTCGTTGCGCATGCTCCAGGGCGAATGCTCGACCGCCGCGTCGTCTAGCGCCGGGATCAGCCGGTCGTATTCGTTCTTGACGACCGCATAGCACTCGCACACGCGCGCTTCCATCGCCTTGCGGTCGATCACCGTGATCTTGCCGCGGCTGTAGGTGATCAATCCGTCCTTCTGCAACTGGGTCGCGGCGGTGTTCACGCTGGCGCGGCGCACGCCCAGCATCGCGGCGATCATTTCCTGCGTCATGACGATCTCGTTGCCGGCATGGCGGTCGAGCATCAGCAGGATCCAGCGGCACAGGTGCTGGTCGATCGAATGGTGGCGGTTGCAGACGGCGGTCTGCGACATCTGCGCGATCAGGGCCTGCGTGTAGCGCAGCAGCAGGAAGGCGACCTGGCCGCGGCGCACGAACTCTTCCTTGAGCAGCGCGGCATTCAGCCGGATGGCGGTGCCCGCGCACTGCACCATCGCGCAGCTCGGCGTGGTGCCGTCGCCCATGAACATCGACATGCCGACCACGCCTTCGTTTCCGATCACCGCCAGCTCGGCCATGTTGCCGTCGGAAAGCACGTAGAGCAGCGAGACGACCGCGGTCACCGGGAAATACAGATGGGTGCGGGTCGCGTAGGGCTCTTGCAGGACCTTGCCGAGCGGCAGTTCCACCCATTGCAGGTCGTCCTGCCAAGGCCCCGGCGAACAGCGCGTCAGGGCGTTCAGCAGCACGTTGCCGTCGAGCGCGATCGTAGAAGCCATCGGCGTCCTCGTGAGCCCGAGGACCTAATTCCTCTGCGGTATCGCGCATCGTAGGCATGTGCGGAATTCGATCTCGCAGGTTGCGGTTTCCTCCTACAAGGGTAAACACGGGACCGTCGAAAGCACGGCGCCGACCGCCCCGGCGCGCCTCAATGCACGAGGCCGCCCTTCACGTCCCGCACCGGCTCGGCGTCCATGCGCGCGATCAGCGCGCCGAGGCCGTCGACCGCGAGCGAGCGGCGCGCGGCGGGCATGGCCGCTTGCGCCTTCGCGTCGGGCCGCTCGGCCCGGCACAGCAGGTCGTCGTCCGACCATGCGCCCTGGCCCGGCATCGAGCGTGCGCGCAGGAAGCCGTCGCGGTCGGCCAGCACCTGGACGCCGGCCAGCGAGGTGCTGCCGGTGACCAGTTCGAGCGCCTTCCAGGCTGCCGGGCCGTCGGCGACGCAATCGATGCCCGGCGGCGCGGGCTGGCCGCTCACCGGCTCGACCGCCACGGTCTTCAGCCGCGGGTCTTCCAGCGGCGGCTTGTCGCCCGCCGCGACCAGGCGGATGCGCTGGCCGTGCCAGGCGCCGAGCGTCTGCGGCGGCCGGCCGTCGCAGCGCACGCGCATGTCGGGCAGCGCGATCGGGCGGGCCCAGTAGCCCTCGTCGACCAGCGTCTGGCCGGCGCCCTGGGCCTTCATGAAATCGATCAGCGACCAGGCGTCGGCACTGCTCAGCCGATCCGCATAGCCGGCCATGGTGGTGGCGCCGTGGAAGTCCTTCGTGCCGTGCAGGATGTGCCACAGCAGGTCGCCGTCGGCGCGGCGCCAGAGCAATGGGCCGTCGAGGTTCGGCGGCCACATGGCCAAGCTGGCCGCCTGCGGTCCCTGGCCGCGGCCGTCGGCGCCGTGGCAGGACGCGCAGTGCTGGGCATAGAGCCCGGCGCCGCGCTCGATCGAGTCGGCGCTGAAGCCGGTGGGCGAGCGGTCGAAGCTGCTCGGATAGGCCGGCACCAGCACCACTTCCGCTTCCGGCCACGGTGCGACCGCGACCAGCACGACGGCCAGCGCCAGCAGCAGGATGCGTCGCCGGCGCCAGGCGATCGCGAGCAGCAGGGCCCCCGCCGCGGCGGCCAGCGCCAGGACGGTCCAGCCCAGGCGCCGCGCCTGGCCGAGGTCGATCAGCAGGTTCTCGCCCGACAGCCTGCTGGCCCATGGCCAGGAGGGCTGCCCGTCGTGCAGCGGCGTCAGGTGCAGCCAGCCGAGCACTTGCAGCAGGGCCGACTGCGCGCCCTGCAGCGCCTCGATCAGCGGATCGAGCCAGTCGGCGTAGGCGATCCTGGCGAGGCTCACCAGGTGGCGTCGAGTCCCAGGTGGCGCAGCGCTTCATGCCGGAGCGCGGCCAGCTGCGGATCGCCGCGATGCCGCGGATAGGGCAGCTCGACCTTCAGCTCGGCCACGATGCGCGCCGGCCGGTCGCTCAGGACCATCACCCGGTTGGCGAGGAAGAGCGCCTCCTCGACGTCGTGGGTCACCAGCAGCGCCGAGAAGCCGGCCCGCTGCCAGAGCTTGACCAGCTCGCTCTGCATCGCGATGCGGGTCAGCGAGTCGAGCTTGCCGAGCGGTTCGTCCAGCACCAGCAACTGCGGGTCGTTGACCAGCGCGCGTGCAAGCGCGACGCGCTGCGCCATGCCGCCCGAGAGTTGGTGCGGGAAGGACTTCGCGAATTCCGTGAGGCCGACCAGCCGCAGCGCATCGTCGACGCGCGAGCGCTGCGCCGGCAGCAGGCCGCGGGCCTGCAGGCCGAGCGCCACGTTGTCGAAGACGGTGCGCCAGGGAAAGAGCGTCGGGTCTTGGAAGACCACGATGCGCGACGGATCGGGCCGGGTGATCGGCTGGCCGTCCTGCGCGATGGTGCCGGCGCTGGCCGGCTCGAGGCCGGCGACCAGCCGCAGCAGGGTGGACTTGCCGCAGCCGCTCGGCCCCAGCAGCGCGACGAATTCGCCGGGCGCCACCGTCAGGTCGACCTGGTCGAGCACCTGCAGCGCGCCGCTGCCGACGCGGAACCAGTGGCTGACACCGGCGACCTCGATGCGGGCGCCGCTGCGCGCCTGCGCATGCGCGACCGTGCCTGTGTCGGGCACCGGCGGCACCAGCGCGGCGAGGTCCGAGCCCAGCCGGTCCAGTTCGGCCAGCCCTACCATTTGACCGTTCCCTTCTGCCACGACAGCGCGCGATCGCGCACCCGGAACAGCAGCGTGATCAGGCTCGAGCACAGCACCGCCATCACCAACAGCGCGGCGTACATGTTCGGGTAGGCGGCCCAGCCCTGCGCCCATTGCAGGTACCAGCCGAGGCCGGCCTTGACGCCCATCATCTCGGCGGTCACCAGCACCGAGAAGGAAGCGCCGAGGCCCATGAACAGACCGACGAAGACCTGCGGCAGCGCCGCCGGGATCGCCACCCGCAGCACCAGGAACCATTCGCTGGCGCCGAGCGTGCGGGCCACGTCGTAGTAGCTCTTGTTGACCGAGGCGACGCCCGACCAGGTGAGCACCGCGACCGGGAAGAAGCTCGCCAGCGCGATCAGGAACACCGCCGCCACGTAGCTGGACGGCGCGAAGAAGAAGGCCAGCGGCAGCAGCGCCGAGGCCGGCACCGGCCCGAGGAAGCGCAGCACCGGATGGACCCAGTAGCCGGCCGCGCGCGACCAGCCGATCGCGACGCCGGTGAGGAAGCCGACCAGCGCGCCGATGACCACGCCGTTGGCCAGGAGCCGCAGCGAACAGGCGGTCGAGAGGCCGAGCCGCGGCCAGTCCTCGGCGACCACGTCGATCAGGCTTTGAGGCGGCGCGAAGAAGGGCGGCGCAAGCATGCCGGTCTTGGCGGTCAGCGTTTCCCACAGCGCCAGCAGCAGCGCTCCGGCGACGAACCACTGGCCCGCCGGGCGCAGTGCGCGCGCCGGTCGGCCGGCGATGCCGGAGCTCGCGCCGAGCAGGGCGACCACGGCCAGCAGCACCGCGATCACCAGCGCCGCCACGCCGAATTCGCGCGTGAAGTTCCAGTCGCTGAAGCCGATCTCCTTGTTCGGCCAGGCCAGGGTGAGGGTGCCGAGGAAGAGCCAGGCGGCGCTCGCGGCCAGGCCGGTGCGCCACGGGCCGCGCACCACGGCGCCCTGCAGGGCCGG
>NZ_LMUW01000158.1 GCF_009765735.1 Xenophilus sp. L33 | reverse complement strand
GCCGCGCGTTCGTCGACCGGCCGGCGCGACCATGGGCGGAACGCAGCGGCCGAAGCGGCCAGCGCCTGCGGCACCTGCGCCGGATCGGCCTCGGCGACCGCCGGCACGGAGGTCGCGGCCAGCGCCGCCAGCAGCGGTTCGCGCATCGTCTCGACGGCTAGGTCGAGCCCCCGGCTGTTGCGCCGGGCCGGCGGCGGGCCGTAGAGCTCCGGCGGCAGCGGCAGCGAGGCCTGGCGGTCGAGCCACAGCGGCGACACCAGCAGTTCCGGGATCGGCACCGAGGCGTCGCCCAGCTGGTTCACGAAGGAGGAATTGGCACCGTTCTCCAGTAGCCGCCGCACCAGGTAGGCCAGCAGGTCCTTGTGCCGCCCGACCGGCGCGTAGACCCGCACCGGCACGCCGGTGCGCTTCATCACCTCGCGGTAGACGCCCTCGCCCATGCCGTGCAGCCGCTGCAGTTCGAAGGGGGCGCCGCTGGCCTCGGCCATCTGCAGGATCGCCGCGATCGTGCCGGCGTTGTGGGTCGCGAACTGCGGGTAGATCGCGTCCGGCGCCGCCAGCAGCGCGCGGGCGCAGGCCAGGTAGCTCAGGTCGCTGTGGTGCTTGTGGGTGAAGACCGGGTAGTGCGGCAGCCCCAGCTCCTGGGCGCGCTTTATCTCGGCGTCCCAGTAGGCGCCCTTGACCAGCCGGCACATCAGCCGGAGGCCGTGCCGGCGGCCGATCGCCGCGACATGCTCGACCAGCTCCAGCGCCCGCGTCTGGTAGGCCTGCAGCGCCAGGCCGAAGCCGCGCCACTGCGGCTGCTCGGCCGCCACGCGAGCGGCCAGCGCCTCGAAGACCTCCAGCGAAAGCTCCAGCCGGTCGACCTCCTCCGCATCGATCGTCAGGTTGAGGTCGGCGCGTGCCGCCAGCTCGCACAGGCGCCAGACCCGCGGCACCAGCTCCTGCATGACGCGCGCCTGCTGTGCGTCCTCGTAGCGCGGATGCAGCGCGCTGAGCTTGATCGAGATGCCGTCGTTGGCTTCCGGGCCGGCGGCCGGGTCGGCGCCGGCGGCGATCGAGCGGATCGCGTCCAGGTAGCTCTGCAGGTAGCGCTCGGCGTCGGCGGCGGTGCGCGCGCCCTCGCCTAGCATGTCGTAGCTGAAGCGCAGCGCTGCCTGCCGGCGGTGCGCCGAGCGGGCTTCGGCCATGCCTTCCTCGATCGACTGGCCGAGCACGAACTGGCGGCCGAGCAGTTGCACCGCCCGCAGCGTCGCGGCGACCACGGTGCGGGCGCCGAGTCGGGCCATCAGGCCGGGAGGCTCGGGCTCGCCGGGAAGGTCCGACGCCTGCGGCAGGAATTTCTTCGACAGCGCGATCGCCGAGGCCGACAGCCGCGCCAGGGTCGAGTCGGCGCTGCCGCCGAAATTGGCGCGGCCGAGCTGGTCGGCGGTGAGCGCGATCGCGGTCTCGGCGTCGGGCACCCGCAGCAGGGCCTCGGCCAGCCGCATCAGGGCCAGGCCTTCGGCGCTGGAGATCGGGTATTCGCGCAGCAGGCTTTCCATCGCCCAGAAGGGCGGCGGATGGTCGCGCACCGCGCGCACCCAGGGCTCTGCCACGGGCATCACGGCCGGCCAGTCGAGTGCGCCTTCGAGCGAGGCGAGACGCTGGGCGACGACATCGGCCTCGGGCCGGTAGGGAGTGGGCAGGCGCATGGTGGAACTTCCTGGATCGAATGGATCGAATGGATCGATGTTCCGCCCGACCCTTTCGAGTTATTCACCAATCTTCAGGATCTCGACCGGATAATCCGCTAGTGACCGACACCTCGACCCCCGACCTCGACCGCATCGACATGAAGATCCTGAAGATTCTTCAGGAGGACGGCCGCATCTCGAACCTGAAGCTGGCCGAGAGCGTGGCGCTGTCGCCGACCGCGGTGCTGGCGCGCACGCAGCGGCTGGTGCGCGACGGCTTCATCCTGGGCTACGAGGCCCGGCTCGACCCGCACAAGCTGGGGCGTGGCTTCACCGTCTTCGTCGAGGTGCTGCTCGACCGCACCACGCCCAACGTCTTCGACGCCTTCAAGGCGGCGGTGCAGGTGCGCGACGAGATCATGGAATGCCACATGGTCGCCGGCGGCTTCGACTACCTGCTCAAGACCCGGATGGCCGACATGGCGGCCTACCGCGACTTCGCCGGCACGGTGCTGTGGCAGTTGCCCGGCGTGCGCGAGACGCGGACCTATGCGGTGATGGAAGAGGTGAAGAGCAGCGCGCGGCTGCCGCTCTGAACTAGCGGCTGCCGAAGATCGCGGTGCCGACCCGCACCATCGTGCTGCCGGCCGCGACCGCCGCCTCGAGGTCGGCCGACATGCCGAGCGACAGCGTGTCGACCTCCAGCCCGTCCGCCCGCAGCGCCTCGTAGACCGCCGCCGCCCGCAGGAAAAGCTCGCGCTGCGCCTCGAAATCCGGCGCCGGTTCCGGGATCGCCATCAGCCCGCGCAGGCGCAAGCGTGGCAGCGCCGCAACGGCCCGGGCCAGCGCCAGCGCCTCGTCGGCGGGCACGCCGGACTTGTTGGCGCCACCGTCGACATTGACTTGCAGGCAGACCGACAGCGGCGGCAGCGCCTCGGGCCGCTGCTCGGCCAGCCGCTCGGCGATCTTCAGCCGGTCGATGCTGTGGACCCAGTCGAACTGCGCCGCCACCACGCGCGTCTTGTTGCTCTGCAAGGGGCCGATGCAGTGCCATTCGAGCCCGGCGCGCAGGTCGGCCAGCGCCTCGATCTTGGCGACGCCTTCCTGCACGTAGTTCTCGCCGAAGGCCGCCTGGCCGGCCGCGGCGGCCGCGCGGACCGCCCCGGCCTCGAAAGTCTTGGACACCGCCAGCAGGTGCACGCTCGCCGGATCGCGTCCCACGGCCGTGCAGGCCGTCACGATCCGGGCCTGAACTTGCTGGAGCTTGTCGCCAATCATCGTCATAATCATCAAAGTCGTATCAAAACGTCACCGAGGAACCGCGTGGACATCACCCAACTGCTCGCCTTCAGCGTCAAGAACAAGGCGTCCGACCTTCATTTGTCGGCCGGCTTGCCGCCGATGATCCGGGTCCACGGCGACGTCCGGCGCATCAACGTCGACGCACTGGACCACAAGGCGGTGCACGCCATGGTGTACGACATCATGAGCGACACCCATCGCAAGCACTACGAGGAATTCCTGGAAGTCGACTTCTCCTTCGAGATCGACGGCCTGGCCCGCTTCCGGGTCAATGCCTTCAACCAGGCGCGCGGCGCGGCGGCGGTGTTCCGGACCATTCCGTCCAAGATCCTGTCGCTGGAGCAACTGAACGCGCCGAAGATTTTCGGCGACCTGGCGCTCAAGCCGCGCGGCCTGGTGCTGGTCACCGGCCCGACCGGTTCCGGCAAGTCGACCACGCTGGCGGCGATGGTCAACTACCTGAACGAAACCGAATACGGCCACATCCTGACGGTCGAGGACCCGATCGAGTTCGTCCACGAATCGAAGAAGTGCCTGATCAACCAGCGCGAGGTCGGGCCGATGACGCTCAGCTTCGCCAACGCGCTGCGCTCGGCGCTGCGCGAGGATCCGGACGCGATCCTGGTCGGCGAATTGCGCGACCTCGAAACCATCCGCCTGGCGATGACCGCGGCCGAAACCGGCCACCTGGTCTTCGGCACGCTGCACACCTCGTCGGCCGCCAAGACGGTCGACCGGATCATCGACGTGTTCCCAGGCGAGGAGAAGGACATGATCCGCGCGATGCTGTCCGAATCGCTGCAGGCGGTCATCTCGCAGACGCTGTGCAAGACCAAGGACGGCCAGGGCCGCGTGGCGGCGCACGAGATCATGCTGGGCACGCCCGCGATCCGGAACCTGATCCGCGAAGCCAAGGTCGCGCAGATGTATTCGTCGATCCAGACCGGCCAGGGTCAGGGCATGCAGACGCTGGACCAGAACCTCACCGACCTGGTCCGGCGCAATGTCATCTCCGCCGCGGAAGCGCGCGGAAAAGCCAAGATCCCCGAGAATTTCACCGGCTAGCCATTTCCGCAGCCGCACCGGAGCCTTCGACATGGAACGCGATCAAGCCAGCCAGTTCATCAACGACCTGCTCAAGCTGATGGTCAGCCGCAACGGCAGCGACCTGTTCATCACGGCCGAGTTTCCACCGGCGATCAAGGTCGACGGCAAGGTCACCAAGGTGTCGCAGCAGGCGCTCGGCGCGCAGCACACGCTGGCCTTGACCCGCTCGATCATGAACGACCGGCAGACGGCGGAATTCGAGCGCACCAAGGAATGCAATTTCGCGATCTCGCCGACCGGCATCGGCCGCTTCCGGGTGAACGCATTCGTGCAGCAGGGCAAGGTCGGCATGGTGCTGCGGACCATCCCGGCCAAGCTGCCGACGATCGACGGCCTGGGCATGCCGCAGATCCTGAAGGACGTGGCGATGACCAAGCGCGGCCTGACCATCATGGTCGGCGCCACCGGCTCGGGCAAGTCGACCACGCTGGCCGCGATGATCGACTGGCGCAACGAGAATTCCTTCGGCCACATCGTGACGGTCGAGGACCCGGTCGAATTCGTGCATCCGCACAAGAACTGCGTCATCACCCAGCGCGAAGTGGGCATCGACACCGACAGCTGGGAAGCCGCGCTCAAGAACACGCTGCGCCAGGCGCCCGACGTCATCCTGATGGGCGAGATCCGCGACCGCGAGACCATGGAACACGCGGTCGCCTTCGCCGAGACCGGCCACCTGTGCATGGCCACCCTGCACGCCAACAGCGCCAACCAGGCGCTCGACCGGATCATCAACTTCTTCCCCGAGGAACGGCGCGCCCAGCTGCTGATGGACCTGTCGCTGAACCTGCGCTCGCTGGTCTCGCAGCGGCTGATCCCGACCGAGGACGGCCACGGCCGCATCGCCGCGGTCGAGATCCTGCTGAACACGCCGCTGATCTCCGACCTGATCTTCAAGGGCGAGGTCGGCGAGATCAAGGAGATCATGAAGAAGAGCCGCAACCTCGGCATGCAGACCTTCGACCAGGCGCTGTTCGACCTCTTCGAGAGCAACGCGATCAGCTTCGAGGACGCGATCCGCAACGCCGATTCGGCCAACGACCTGCGCCTGCAGATCAAGCTCAACAGCCAGCGCGCCCGCACCACCGACCTGTCCGCCGGCACCGAGCATTTCGCGATCGTCTGAGGCGGCGCGAAGCCGCGGGCGCTAAAGTGGCGCCCATGAGCAGCACCAACCCCAAAACCTACGATCCGGTCCCCGCCCACAAGGTCGCCTTCCTCGGCCTCGGCGTGATGGGCTTTCCGATGGCCGGTCACCTCGCGCTGGCCGGTCACCACGTCACGGTCTACAACCGCAGCGACGCCAAGGCGAAGGCCTGGCAACAGGAATTCGGCGCCCAGGCCAAGGGCACGCTGGCCCATTCGGCGACGCCGCGCGGCGCCGCCTCGAACGCCGACATCGTCTTCTGCTGCGTCGGCAACGACGACGACCTGCGTTCGGTGGTGCTGGGCGAGAACGGCGCCTTCGCCGGCATGGCGGCCGGCTCGGTCTTCGTCGACCACACCACCGCATCGGCCGACGTGGCACGCGAACTGGCGCAGGCGGCGATCGAGTGCGGCCTGCAGTTCATCGACGCGCCGGTCTCCGGCGGCCAGGCCGGCGCCCAGAACGGCGCCCTGACCGTGATGTGCGGCGGCGACGCCGCCACCTTCGGTCGGGTGCTTCCGGTGATCGCCACCTTCGCCCGCGCCGTCACCCGTCTGGGCGAGAGCGGCGCCGGCCAGCTGGCCAAGATGGTCAACCAGATCGCGATCGCCGGGCTGGTGCAGGGCCTGTCGGAAGCCGTTGCATTCGGCCAGCGCGCCGGACTCGACATGAACGAGGTGCTGGGCGTGATCGGCAAGGGCGCCGCCCAGAGCTGGCAGATGGACAACCGCGGCAAGACCATGATCGAAGGCAAGTTCGACTTCGGCTTCGCGGTCGACTGGATGCGCAAGGACCTCGGCCTGGTGCTCGACGAAGCCAAGCGCAACGGCGCCCGGCTACCGGTGACCGCGCTGGTCGACCAGTTCTACGCCGACGTCCAGCAGGCCGGCGGCAAGCGCTGGGACACCTCCAGCCTGATCACGCGGCTCAAGTAGCCGCAGGCCCGGCGTGGGTCAGCGCACCGGCGAGGTGGTCACGCCGGTGGCCGGCGCCGGATTCAGCGGCGGCAGCGGCTCCATCGGCGGCAGCGGCACGTTGGAGCGCGAGGTCGAGGCCGGCGCGGTCGAGGACGACGACGGCGCGCTGCTGGTCGGCGCCGGCTGCTGCACCTGGGCGGCCAGGTCGGCCTCGGAAATGATCTCGACCACCCGCACCACCTTGGTCACGCCGGAGACGCCGCGCGCGATGTCGCTGGCCCGCTCGGTCTCGCGGCGGGTGGCCAGGCCCATCAGGTAGACCACGCTGTCGGAGGTCACGATCTTGAAGGAGTTGGCGAAGATGTCCTTGGCATCGAGCATCGACACCTTGACCTTGCCGCTGATGTAGGTGTCGTTGGAATGCTGCTGGAAGCTGAGCGCCGGGCCGACCACCAGCGCATTGACCACCGAGCGCACGTTGTCGACCTTCGACACCACTTCCTCGGCGCGCCGCTTGTCGGCCTCGCTGCCGACGGTGCCGGTCAAGAGCACCTGGCGGTTGAAGCTGGTGATGCTCACGTACATCTGGTCGTTGGCGATGTCGCGGATGCGGGCCGCGCCGCGCAACTCGATCGCCTGGTCGTCGACCTGGGCGCCGGTCGAGCGGCGGTCGGTCGAAACCATGCCGGTGCCGACCGCGGCCCCGCCGACGACCAACGGCACGCAGGCTGAGAGACCGGCCACCACCAGGGTGCCCGCGGCCAGAGCCATCGCGATGCGTTGAATCGATGTCGTCGTCGTCATGGGTGGAAGCCTTCCGGTGCGGGTGGGTTGAGCCAGGGTCGCGGCGAGTTTAGCCCACGCGATTCGCGGCTCAGCGGCGTTGGATGGTTACCGGATGTGGTCGCGGCGCGGCCGTCGCGAGACTTCGGCTGGCGCGGCGTTTGCAACCATCCGGACGTGCCCGCTCACGGTGGCGCCCGATGTGGCCGCGCCTGCGCCGTGAAGGCCGGCGTCAGGCCGCGGGCATCAGACTGCGAGCTGGGAGTCGCTGTCCGGGTCGCCGAGCAGTTGCGCGTCGACAGCGTCGCACAGGCAGTGCAGCACCAGCAGGTGGACTTCGTGGATGCGCGCGGCGCGCTCGTGCGGCACGCAGATCTGCACGTCGGTCTCGCGCAGCGCGCGGCCGACCGCGCCGCCGGGACCGCCGCCATGGTTGGCCGCATTGCCGAGCAGCGCCACCACCGTCATGTCGCGCGCATGGGCCGCCTCGACCGCCGCCAGCACCGCCGCCGACTGGCCGCTGGCGCTGAGCGCGAGCAGCACG
>NZ_LMUW01000017.1 GCF_009765735.1 Xenophilus sp. L33 | reverse complement strand
CTGGCCGCCCGGGAGCGGGCGCCGGCCGCGCTGCGGCAGATGGCGGCGCTCGGCACCGCCGCCTGCGGGCTCCCGGTGTCGAGCGCCAGCTCGGCCGTGCTGCTGTCGGGCGGCGCCCAGGCCTTCGAGTCGATCTTCGAGGCGATCCGTGCGTCTACCGGGCACGTGCACCTCGAGTACTACATCTACGAGCCGGACCGCATCGGCACCGCGCTGCGCGACCTCTTGATCGAGCGCGCCCAGGCAGGCGTGACCGTGCGGCTGCTGCTGGACGCGCTGGGCTCCAAGCGCATCGGCCGCCGGTTCATGGCGCCGATGCGGGCCGCCGGCATCCAGGTGGCGCTGTTCCACGAGACGAAGATCGGCCGGCGCCTCCGGCCGGTGACCAACTACCGCACCCACCGCAAGATCGTGGTCTGCGACGGCCGGATCGGCTTCACCGGCGGCGTCAACATCACCGACGAGGAAGACTCGCGCACCCGCGCCGACGCCTACCACGACGTGCACCTGCGCATCGAGGGCAGCGCGGTGCGCTGGCTGCAGACCACCTTCCTGGAAGACTGGACCTACGCCACCGGCGAGGACCTGCGCCACATGGACACGCCCATGGTCGACCTGCTGCCGAGCGCGCCCGGTCACGGCGCGGCCGGCGACATCCCGGTGCAGATCGTCACCAGCGGCCCCGACAGCCCGCTTGAAGCGATCCATCGCATGCACCTGGCGGCGATCCAGTCGGCCGAGCGGCGCGCCTGGCTCACCACGCCGTATTTCGTGCCGGGCGAGCCGGCGCTGATGGCGCTGACCGGCGCCGCGCTGCGGGGCGTCGACGTGCGGCTTTTGGTGCCGCGGCGCAGCGATTCGCTGATCGTCAGCGCCGCGGCGCGCTCCTACTACGACGAGCTGATCGCCGCCGGCGTGCAGGTCTACGAATACAAGGCGCGCATGCTGCATTCGAAGACGCTGGTGGTGGACGACCACTGCGCGATGATCGGCACCGCCAACTTCGACAATCGCAGCTTCCGGCTCAACTTCGAGGTCTGCGCCGTGATCTACGGCGAGACGCTGGCCGGGCCGCTGGCGGCGCAGTTCCGGACCGACCTGCAGAGCGCGGCGCCGATCCGGGCGCATCGGCACCAGCCGCGCCTGCGCCGCCTCGGCGACGCTTTCGCCCGCCTTTTTTCTCCCTTGCTCTGACCACCCGACGATGGCCGCTCACACCTTCCTCTGGCACGACTACGAAACCTTCGGCGCGGTGCCGCGCCGCGACCGGCCGGCGCAGTTCGCCGCGATCCGCACCGACGCCGAGTTGCGCGAGGTCGGCGAGCCGCTGATGGTCTATTGCCAGCCGGCGCCCGACTACCTGCCGAGCCCGGAGGCCTGCCTGATCACCGGGATCACGCCGCAGGAATGCCTGCAGGAGGGCATCCCCGAGCACCGCTTCGCCGCCGTGATCGAGCAGGCCTTCGCGCAGCCCGGCACCATCGGCGTCGGCTACAACACGATCCGCTTCGACGACGAGGTGACCCGCTTCCTCTTCTGGCGCAACCTGATCGATCCGTACGCCCGCGAATGGCAGAACGATTGCGGCCGCTGGGACCTGCTGGACGTCGTGCGGCTGACCTACGCGCTGCGGCCGGACGGCATCGAATGGCCGCGCAAGCCCGACGGCAGCCAGAGCTTCAGGCTGGAAGACCTGGCGCGGGCCAACGGCCTCTTGCACGAGTCGGCGCACGACGCGCTGTCGGACGTCCGGGCGACGATCGCGCTGGCGCGGCTGATCCGCGAGAAGCAGCCGCGGCTCTTCGACTTCGCCTTCGGGCTGCACCGCAAGGACCGGGTCGCTGCCGAACTGGGCCTGCCCGCGACCCGCGAGACCGCCAGGCCCTTCCTACACGTCTCGGGCATGTTCCCGGCCGAGCGCGGCTGCCTGGCGGTGATGTGGCCGCTGGCCAGCCACCCGACCAACCGCAACGAGCTGCTGGCCTGGGACCTGGCGTACGACCCGGCCGAGCTCGGCGACCTGGATGCCGCGACCCTGCGTCAGCGCCTCTTCACCCGCAGCGCCGACCTGCCCGAAGGCGTCACGCGCCTGCCGATCAAGGGCCTGCACCTGAACAAGTCGCCGATGGTGGTCGGCAACCTCAAGACGCTGGCGCCGGCGATGGCCGGCCGCTGGGGCATCGACCTCGATCTGGCGATGCGCCATGCGGCGGTCGCGGCGGCGCTGCCGGACATGAGCGCGCTCTGGGCCGAGGTCTACCAGCGGCCGAAGGAAGCCACGCCGGACGTCGACGAAGACCTTTATGGCGGCTTCGTCGGCAACGCCGACCGTCGGCGCCTGAACGACCTGCGCGGCCTGTCGCCGGCAGCGCTGGCGAAGGCGCGCACCGGCTTCGACGATCCGCGGCTGGAGGAACTGCTCTTTCGCTACCGGGCCCGCAACTTCGCCGACACGCTGGACGAGGCCGAAAGCGAGCGCTGGGAGGCGCACCGGGCCGCCAGGCTGCTGGAAGGCGAGGGCGGCGCCCGCAACGTCGACCAGCTGTTCGCCGAGATCGACCTCCTGGCCGAGACCGCCGATCCGCGGGCGGAGGAAATCCTCGGCGCGCTCTACGACTACGCCGAGGCGATCGCCCCGGTCTGAGCCTTGCAGGCGCCATCCAGGCGTCGCCGCTGTGACAAATCGCCGTCCATCGGCTCTAAACTGACAGGCTTGTCATCCGAGCGTAAGGTCGGCGTCCCCCGTCAATTTCTATAGTTGCAGCCATGCGAATATTGTGTCTGGCCTTGGCCGTGTCACTCACGGCGTGCGCCGTCGGACCGGATTACAAGAACCCTCCCTCGGTGGCCGCCGGTGCCACCGCCGACGCCTTCAAGGAAGCCGCCCCCTGGAAGAGCGCGGTGCCCGGCACGGTCGATGCGAAGGCACCCTGGTGGAAAGGTTTCGGCGACCCGCGGCTCGATGCCCTGATCGACGAAGCCACCCGCGCCAACCAGTCGATCGCCCTGGCCGATGCCCAATACCGTGCGGCCCAGGCGCTGGTGCAGAGCGCGCAGTCGAACTGGTATCCGACGGTGACCGCCAGCGCCAGCGGCACGCGCAGCCGCCAGCTGACCGTGGTCGGCGCCGAGCTGGGCAACAGCAAGGCCTGGTCCGTGAATGCCGGCTGGGAGCCCGACCTGTGGGGCCGCGTGCGGCGCCAGGTCGAAGGTGCTTCCGACAGCGCCCAGGGCAGCCAGGCCGACCTCGAGGCCGCACTGCTCGCGGTGCAGGCGACCGTGGCCAACGACTACATCCAGCTGCGCATGACCGATGCACAGCAGCGGCTCTACGACGGCACGATCGAGGCCTACCGCAAGTCGCTGCAGATCACCCAGAGCCAGTTCCGCTTCGGCGTCGCGACGCGTGGCGACGTCGACCTGGCCGACACCACGCTGCAGTCGACCCAGGCGCTGGCCATCGACAACCAGCTGACCCGCCGCCAGCTCGAGCACGCGATCGCGGTGCTGCTCGGCAAGACGCCGTCGGAGTTCTCGATCCCGCCCGATTCCACGGTGCCGAGCCTGCCGGAGGTGCCGCTGATCGTGCCTTCGGAGCTGCTGCAGCGCCGTCCCGACATCGCCGGCGCCGAGCGGCGCGTGGCTTCCGCCAACGCCGGCATCGGCTATGCGATCTCCGCCTATTACCCGAACCTGACGCTGAGCGCCGCGGGCGGCTTCGGCGGACCGGGCTTCGGCAACTGGTTCTCGGCGCCGGACAAGGTCTGGGCGCTCGGCGCGGCGCTGGCCGGCACCTTGTTCGACGGCGGATTGCGCAACGCCCAGGTGGCACAGGCGCGGGCCACCTTCGACGCCTCGGCCGCCACCTACCGGCAGACCGTGTTGAGCGGCTTCCAGGAAGTCGAGGACAACCTGGCCGCGCTCAACCTGCTGGCGCAGGAACGCACGGTGCAGGACGCCGCGGTCCGCTCGGCCCGGAATGCCGAGCGGGTGGCGTTGAGCCAATACCGCGCGGGCACCACCACCTACCTGTCGGTGATCACAGCGCAGACCCTCGCGCTCACCAACGAACGCACGGCGCTGCAACTGCAGAGCCGCCAATTCGCCGCCAACGTGGCCCTGGTCAAGGCCGTCGGCGGCGGCTGGGATGCCAGCCAGCTCCAGGCCCGTCCTGACTCCAGCCCCCTGGCCCTCGGCCCGACGCCCTCGATCGACAAATGAACGACATGGACTCCACCACAACCGCTCACCGCCCGCGTTCGCGCTGGTTCACCATCGTCCTCGTGCTGGTGGTCGTGCTCATCGCCTTCGGGGCCTGGCGTCATTTCAAGACGGTGCCGCCGCCGCCGCCGGTCGCCACGGGCGTGCCGGTGACCACCGTCAAGGTCGCCAGCGAGAGCGTGCCGATCGCCCGCACCGGCGTCGGCACGGTGCTCCCGGTGGCCGGCGTCACGGTGCACACGCGCGTGGACGGCCAGCTCGACAGCGTCGAATTCAAGGAAGGCCAGGACGTCAAGGCCGGCCAGGTGCTGGTGCGCATCGATCCGCGCACCTACCAGGCCCAGCTCGACCAGTACGTGGCGCAGAAGGCCAAGGACGAGGCCACGCTGGCCAACGCCCGGGCCGACCTGACGCGCTACGGCGAGCTGATCAAGGAAGACGCGACCACCCGCCAGACGCTCGACACCCAGCAGGCGCTGGTCAACCAGCTGCAGGCGACGGTCAAGAGCGACGACGCCCAGATCCACATGGCTCAGGTGCAGCTCGGCTACACCACGATCGCCGCGCCGATCAGCGGGCGCATCGGCGCGCGGCTGGTCGACCCGGGCAACATCGTGCACGCGGCCGACACCAACGGCCTCCTGGTGATCAACCAGATCGATCCGATCGCCGTGCAGTTCACCTTGCCCGAGAGCAGCTTCCAGGCGGTCAACAAGGCGCTCAACAGCACCCACGATCCGCTCGCCGTGCAGGCGATCGACCGGGCGACCCGCGAAGTGCTGGCCGAAGGCAAGCTGGTGCTGCTGAACAACCAGATCGACGTCAACACCGGCACGATCTCGATCAAGGCCCATTTCCCGAACAACGAGCACAAGCTGTGGCCCGGCCAGTCGGTCGACGCCCGCGTGGTGCTGGGCGAGCGCAGCGACGCGCTGACCGTGCCGTCGGCCGTGGTCCAGCGCAACCAGGAAGGTTTCTTCGCCTGGGTGGTCGGGTCGGACGAGAAGGTCAAGGCGCAGCCCGTGACCGTGGCCGACACCGTCGGCGGCAAGTCGGTGATCGAGAGCGGCCTCGCTGCCGGCGACCGCGTGGTGGTCGATGGCCAGTACCGCCTGACGCCCGGCTCCCTGGTGAGCGAGAAGGCCCCGAACGTGCCGGTCGCGACCACCGCCCCGGCCAAGCCATGAACGTTGCGCCCGATCGCATGGAGCTTCTCCAATGAACATTTCCGCTGCCTTCATCAAGCGCCCGATCGGCACCTCGCTGCTGGCCGCGGCGGTGCTGCTGATCGGTCTGGTCGCCTGGCCGCTGCTGCCCGTCGCGCCGCTGCCGCAGGTCGACTTCCCGACCCTGCAGGTGACCGGCAAGTTGCCCGGCGCCAGCCCGGAGACGATGGCCGCCAACGTGGCCCAGCCGCTGGAACGGAACTTCTCCCTGATTCCGGGCCTGGCGCAGATGACCTCGAGCAGCTCGCTCGGCCTCACCCAGATCACGCTGCAGTTCGACCTCGACCGCAACATCGACGGCGCCGCGCTGGACGTCCAGACCGCGATCAACGCCTCCCAGGGTCAGCTGCCGACCAACCTGCCGAGCCCGCCGAGCTTTCGCAAGATCAACCCGGCCGACGCGCCGGTGCTGATCCTGGCGGTGCAGTCGGAGGTGCTGCCGCTGATCCAGGTCAACGACTACGCCGACAACGTGCTGGCCCAGCAGATCTCGCGCATCGACGGCGTCGGTCTGGTCAACATCTTCGGCGTGCAGAAGCCCTCGGTCCGCATCCAGGCCGATCCGGCCAAGCTGAAGGCGGTCGGCCTCGGGCTGGAGGACATCCGCGGCGTGATCGCCACCACCACGGTGAGCGCCGCCACCGGCACGATCGACGGCCGCACGCAGGCCTTCAACATCTACACCAACGACCAGCTGCTCAAGGCCGCGCCCTGGAACGACATGGTGCTGGCCTGGCGCAACGGCGCGCCGATCCGCGTGCGCGACATCGGTGTCGCCGTGGACGGACCCGAGAACAGCAAGGTGGCCGCCTGGGGCTTCGCCGGCAAGGGCGCGCCCGAGGGCAGCACCGTCAAGGACGGCCGCGCCATCATGCTGGCGATCACCAAGTCGCCCGGCGCCAACGTGATCGACACGGTCGACCGCATCCAGGCGGCGCTGCCCAAGCTTCGCGCGGCCATCCCGCCCAGCGTCACGGTCAACACCCTGGTCGACCGCACCCAGACCATCCGCGCCTCGGTGAAGGACGTCGAATTCACGCTGCTGCTGTCGATCGCGCTGGTGGTGGCGGTGATCTTCGTCTTCCTGCGCAACGTGACCGTCACGATGATCCCGAGCGTGACCGTGCCGCTGGCGCTGCTCGGCACCGCGGCCGTGATGTACGTGGTCGGCTACAGCCTGGACAACCTCTCGCTGATGGCGCTGACCATCGCGGTCGGCTTCGTGGTCGACGACGCGATCGTGATGCTGGAGAACATCTACCGGCACATCGAGGACGGCATGAAGCCGATGGAGGCCGCGCTGCAGGGTGCCGGCGAGATCGGCTTCACCATCATCTCGATCTCGGTGTCGCTGGTGGCGGTGTTCATCCCGCTGCTGCTGATGGGCGGCATCGTCGGCCGGCTGTTCCGTGAATTCGCGGTGACCGTGACGTTGACGATCGCGGTGTCGGTGCTGATCTCGCTGACGCTCACGCCGATGCTGTGCGCCAAGTTCCTGAAGCCGCACGTCGAGGGCGAGAAGCACGGCAAGCTCTTCGAGCTGTTCGAGCGCGGCTTCGAGGCCATGCTCAACGGCTACCGGCGCGGCCTCGAGGTGGTGCTGCGGCACCAGTTCATCACCCTGCTGACCTTCATCGCCACGGTGGCCGCCACCGGCTTCCTGTTCGTGGTGATCCCGAAGGGCTTCTTCCCGCAGCAGGACACCGGCTTCATCTTCGGCTCGGCCGACGCCGGCCAGGATTCGTCGTCCTCGGCGATGCGCGCGCGCATGCTGAAGGTCGCGGACATCATCCGCGACGACCCGGACATCACCAGCTTTGGCATGCAGGCCGGCGCCAGCACCTTCAACTCCGGCAACTTCTTCATCGGCCTCAGGCCGAAGGACGAGGGCCGCACCGCCTCGGCCGACGAGATCATCGCGCGGCTGCGTCCGAAGCTGGCACCGGTGCAGGGCATCGCGCTGTTCATGCAGGCCGGGCAGGACATCAACGTCGGCGGGCGGCTGTCGCGCACGCAATACCAGTACACGCTGACCGATCCGGACCTGAACGAGCTCAACACCTGGGCGCCCAAGCTGATGGACCAGATGCGGCAGATCCCGGGCCTGACCGACGTCACGACCGACCAGCAGAACGCGGCGCCGACCGCCCGGGTCACGATCGACCGCGAGCGGGCCTCCAGCTACGGCATCACGCCGGCGCTGGTGGACGCCACCATCTACGACGCGGTCGGCCAGCGCCAGGTGGCGCAATACTTCACGCAGCTCAACAGCTACAACGTGATCCTGGAAGTGACGCCGGAACTGCAGCGCGACCCGTCGCTGTTCGACACGCTCTACCTGACCTCGCCGATCAACGGCCAGCAGATCCCGCTGTCGACCTTCGTCAAGCTGGACACCAGCCAGACCGGCTACCTGTCGGTCAACCACCAGGGCCAGTTCCCGGCGGTGACGCTGTCCTTCAACCTCAAGCCCGGCTTCTCGCTCGGCGAGGCGGTGGACGCGATCAACAAGGTGCAGGCGCAGATGGGCGTGCCGGCGACCCTGAGCGGCACCTTCCAGGGCACGGCGCAGGCCTTCGGCGATTCGCTGCGCACGCAGCCGTACCTCATCGCGGCGGCGCTGGTCTCGGTGTACATCGTGCTGGGGCTGCTCTACGAGAGCTACATCCATCCGCTGACGATCCTCTCGACCCTGCCTTCGGCCGGTGTCGGTGCGCTGCTGATCCTGATGGCGGGTGGCTACGACCTGAGCGTGATCGCGCTGATCGGCATCATCCTGCTCATCGGCATCGTGAAGAAGAACGGGATCATGATGGTCGACTTCGCGCTGCATGCCGAGCGCGACAAGGGCATGTCGCCGCGCGACGCGATCTTCCAGGCATGTCTCTTGCGCTTCCGCCCGATCATGATGACCACGATGTGCGCCTTGCTGAGCGGCCTGCCGCTGATGCTGGGCCACGGCGCCGGTTCCGAACTGCGCCGGCCGCTCGGCTACGCGATGGTCGGCGGCCTGATCCTCTCGCAGATCCTGACGCTGTTCACCACCCCGGTGATCTACCTCTACCTGGACGGCGCGCACCACTGGTACGTGCGTCGCAAGGAAGCGCGCGAGCGCCGCAAGCGGCCCGCGCTGCAGGCGCCGACCACGCCCCAACCCACACCCATCGCATCGGCCGGCGAATGAAAGTCCTGATCGTCGAAGACGAACGCAAGACGGCCGACTACCTGTACCAGGGCCTGACGGAGCAGGGCTGCGCGGTCGACCTGGCCTTCGACGGCATCGACGGCCAGCACCTGGCGCTGCACTACGACTTCGACGTCATCGTGCTGGACGTGATGCTGCCGGGGCTGGACGGCTTCTCGGTACTGAAGTCGCTGCGCAGCGTGAAGAACACGCCGGTGATCATGCTGACCGCACGCGACGGCGTGGCCGACCGGGTGCGCGGCCTGCAGAACGGCGCCGACGACTACCTGGTCAAGCCCTTCTCGTTCCTGGAACTGCTGGCACGTCTGCAGGCGCTGACGCGGCGCGGCCGCAGCCAGGAATCGACCCTGCTCAGGGTCGGCGACCTGCGCGTGGACCTGCTCAGCCGCAAGGCGATCCGCCAGGAACAGCGCATCGACCTCACCGCCAAGGAATTCGCGCTGCTGGCGGTGCTGGCGCGGCGCCAGGGCGAGATCCTGTCGAAGACGGTGATCGCCGAGCTGGTCTGGGACATGAACTTCGACAGCAACACCAACGTGGTCGAGGTCGCGATCAAGCGCCTGCGCGCGAAGATCGACGCGCCCTTCGGCCACAACCTGCTGCACACCATCCGAGGCATGGGCTACGTGCTGGAGAACCGCGGCGCGCTGGACACCGAATGAGGAATTCGATCGCGGTCCGCCTGGCGCTGATGTTCGCGTCCGCCGCGCTGGCCGGCTTCGCGATGCTGGGCACCGCGCTGCACCACGTGCTGGCCAGCGAGCTGGCCCGCCACCAGCAGGAGCAGGTCGACAGCCGGCTCGAGGACCTGTCGTACATGCTGCAGCACAGCCGCTCGACCAACCTGGGCGAGCGCATCCGTGACAAGCTGGACACGCTGGCGGCCGCCGATTCGAGCACCCGCTCCTGGCTGTGGAGCGACAACACCGCCTTTCGCTATGGCGATGACGCGCAGCAGGTCGAGGCCGCGATCGAGGCCGGCCGCGACAGCGTCGAGCTGAACATCGGCTCGCCACCGCGACCGACGCTGGTGCACCTGCACTGGGGCTCGCTGGCGGCCACCGAGACCCGGCCGGCGGTGCGCTACGTGGCCGCGGTCGACGAGGAGCCCTTCGGCCACACGCTGCGCACCTTCGAGACGGCGGTGGCGCTCCTGACCCTGGCCGGCACGATGCTCTCGGCCGGCCTCGGCTACTGGATCGCCCGCATCGGCCTCGGGCCGGTGCACCAGTTGTCGGAGGACGCCCAGCGCGTCGGCCCGAACGACCGCACCCGGCGCCTGCAACTGCCGGCCCTGCCGAAGGAACTGGCCGACCTCGGCAGTTCCTTCAACGCGGCGCTGGACCGGCTCGACGGCGCCTATCGCCAGCTGGCGACCTTCAGCGACGACGTGGCGCACGAGCTGCGCACGCCGCTGGCCAACCTGATCGGCCAGACGCAGGTGGCGCTCGGCCGCGAGCGCAATGCGGCCGAACTGCAGGAGGTGCTGCAGTCGAACCTCGAGGAACTGGAGCGGCTGCGCGCGATCGTCGCCGACATGCTGTTCCTGGCGCGGGCGGAGCAGGGCGTGCGGGCGCGCGGGCTGGTGGCCTCGTCGATCGCGCAGGAAGTCGGCAAGACGGTCGAATTCCTGGACCTGCTGCTGGACGAAGCCGGCATGTCGGTGCAGGTCGAGGGCGACGCGGTCGCGCCGATCGAGACCTCGCTGTTCCGCCGGGCGCTGACCAACCTGCTGCAGAACGCGATCCAGCATTCGCGGCCGGGCTCGCGGGTGCTGGTGCAGATCGGCCGCGACGAGCATGCGGCCGAGGTGAGCTTCACCAACCCGAGCGTGCCGATCGCGGCGGAGGCGCTGCCGCGTCTGTTCGACCGCTTCTACCGGGTCGACACCTCGCGCCGCAACAGCGGCGAGAACCACGGCCTCGGCCTGTCGATCGTCAAGGCGGTGGCCGTGATGCACAACGGCAATGTTTTCGCCCGCTCGGACGACGGCATGACCACGGTGGGCTTCAGCGTCGCGCTGGAAAGCTGAAGCGCGTCGGCGGCTTCAGCGGTTGCGGGCGTTCATCCAGTCGGTGGCCGGCGCGCGGCCTTCGAGGTGCAGCGCGGCCGTGGATGCCGGCGTCTCCGCCAGCAGCTTGCCGCGCCGATATACCTTGAGCCGGGTCGCGCGCAGGCGGATCGCCTCGACCGTGTCGCGCGCCAGCAGCAGCACGAAGCTGGCCTCGCAGCCGGCTTCGAGGCCGTAGCCTTCGAGGTGCATCGTCCTCGCCGCATTGGCCGTGACCGCGTCGAAGCATTGGCGGATGCCGGCCTGGCTTGTCATCTGCGCCACGTGCAGGCCCATGTGGGCCACTTCCAGCATGTCGCCCGAGCCCATGCCGTACCACGGGTCCATCACGCAGTCGTGGCCGAAGGCGACGTTGACGCCGGCGGCCATCAGCTCCGGCACGCGGGTCATGCCGCGGCGCTTCGGGTAGCTGTCGTGGCGGCCCTGCAGCGTGATGTTGATCAGCGGGTTGGCGATCACGCCGACGCCGCTCTCGGCGACGAGCGGCAGCAGCTTGCTCACGTAGTAGTTGTCCATCGAATGCATCGAGGTGCAGTGCGAGCCGGTCACGCGGCCCTGCAGCCCCAGCCGCTGCGACTCGAAGGCCAGCGTCTCGATGTGGCGCGAATGCGGGTCGTCCGATTCGTCGCAGTGCATGTCGACCAGTTGGCCGCGCTCGGCCGCCAGCTCGCACAGCAGCTTCACGCTGGCGGCGCCCTCGGCCATGGTGCGCTCGAAGTGGGGGATGCCGCCGACCACGTCGACGCCGCGCTCCAGCGCTCGCTTCAGGTTGTCGACGCCGCCGGGCGAGCGCAACACGCCGTCCTGCGGGAAGGCGACCAGCTGCAGCGTGAGGTAGGGCGCGACCCGGCGCTTGACCTCCAGCAGCGCGTCGACCGCCAGCAGGCTCGGATCGCTGGTGTCGACGTGGGTGCGGATCGCCAGCAGCCCCTTGGCCACGGCCCAGTCGCAATAGGCCAGCGCCCGTTCGACCAGCGCATCGGCGGTCAGGAGCGGCTTCAGCTCGCCCCAGAGCGCGATGCCTTCGAGCAGGGTGCCGCTCTGGTTCACGCGCGGCAGGCCGTAGCTCAAGGTCGCGTCCATGTGGAAGTGCGGGTCGACGAAATGCGGCGCGACCAGCAGGCCGCCGGCATCGAGCGTCTCGGCCGCCGGTGCGTCGAGGCCGGCGCTGGTCTCGACGATGCGGCCGTCCCGCACCGCGATCGACATGCCGGTGCGGCCGTCGGGCAGGGTGGCGTTGCGGACCAGCAGGTCGAGCAAGTCCGCGCTCCGGCTCTTTACTTGGTGCCGAAGATGCGGTCGCCGGCGTCGCCCAGGCCCGGCAGGATGTAGCCGTGGCTGTTGAGCTCGCGGTCGATCGCGGCGGTGTAGATCGGCACGTCCGGGTGCGCCGTCTGCATGGTCCTGATGCCCTCGGGGCAGGTCAGCAGGCAGACGAACTTGATCGACTTCGGGTTCAGTTCCTTCAACCGATCGACCGCAGCGACGGCCGAGTTGCCGGTGGCCAGCATCGGGTCGACCACGATCACGTCGCGCTCTTCCATGCCGCTGGGCATCTTGAAGTAATACTCGACCGCGGTCAGGGTCTTGGGGTCGCGGTAGAGGCCGATGTGGCCGACGCGGGCGCCCGGCACCACGCTCAGCATGCCGTCCAGGATGCCGCTGCCGGCCCGCAGGATCGACACCAGCACCAGCTTCTTGCCGTCGATCACCTTGGCGTTCATGGTTTCCAGCGGCGTCTCGATCTCGATGTCCTGCATCGGCATGTCGCGCGTGACCTCGTAGGCCATCAGCATGCTGACCTCGTTGAGCAGGCGCCGGAAGCTGTTGGTGCTGGCCTCCTTGCGGCGCATCAGGGTCAGCTTGTGCTGCACGAGGGGATGGTCGAGGAGATGGACGTTGCTCATGAGGAAGGTGGGAACGCTGGAGCGCCCTTTGTCGTTGTGGAACCGGGGAGTCTAGAAGACCGTGCCGTCGCTCTGGATGCGCACCGGCGGTGCACCTTCACGCAAGCGTTGTGCCAAGACCCGCCCGGCGGCCCAGGTGCCGCCTTCGAGCACCCGCGCCAGCGGCAGGTCCTCGTCGGTGCGGTCCATGACGTGGCGCAGGCGCGGCGCCAGTTCGTCGAGCAGGGCCACGGTGAGGGCGCGCCACTCGACCACGAATTCGTCGCCGACCTGCCAGTCGCGCGCGAGGAAGGCCGGGTCCTTCGGCACGATCAGGCCGCTGTCGATCAGCAGGCCGCCGTTGCGGTATTCGGGCAGGCCGGTGAGCGCCTCGAGGTGGCGGATCTTGACGCCGGCCCATTCGAAGGGCTCCAGCATCGAATAGGTCAGCCACTGCGACAGCTTGTGGAAGGGCATCCAGCCGTCGGTGAGGCCGGGCCCGCGCACCGCGCCGTGGCGCCAGCAGTCGCCGAGCGCCAAGGCCGGGTCGCCCGAGCCGATGCTTCCCGGCGCCGCCTTGTCGATCGCATTGGCCGCCGGCCAGATGCCCGAGAGCGACTCCAGCAGCACCGACAGGATCTCGTGCGCCGTGATCTCCGCGGTCGGCGGCGAGGCCGGGCCCAGTGGGCCGACCACCGCATCGAAGATCCCGCCAGGACGGCCGGCTTCGCCGAAGACGCCCGGCTGCTCGCTCATCGCCTCGCCCAGGCGGCGCAGCAGGGTGGCGCGGCCGGCCAGCCCGACCAGCGGATTGGCGCTGCTGGCCTGGAAGGCGTCGCCCAGCCGGTCGGTGACCAGCGCCCGCAGTCCGGCCGCGTCGGCCTGCAGAGGCTGGTCGGGATCGGAAGAGAAGAGGCCGCTGGTGAAGGCATGGAAGCTCGCCACGCCCAGGCCTTCGGAGCGGGTGAAGCGCTGGCCGCTGGAGGCCTCGACGTAGTGCCAGTCGGGGCCGGCGCCGGCGTCGAGCAGCACGCTCACCAGCACCAGGTCGAGCTGCGCCCGGGCGCGCTGCCGGCTGTCGACCTTGCCGAGCAGTTCGTCGAGCAAGGCGACCCGGTCGACGCCGCCGGCCTCGAAGTGGCGCCAGCGGCTGTGGTACGGAATCGGGCGCCAGGCATAGCGGTCGCGGGTGACCTCGGCGACGGTGCGGGCGGTGTTCTCCATCGCGTCGTCGTTGCCGATCGTGAACCAGTCCGATTCGCCGGCCCGCGCCCGCGCCAGCAGCGCGTTGGCGCGGCTGCGGATCGCCTGCGTGGTGCGCAGCACGGCGGCGGCGCCGGCCGGGTGCGCGGTGTCGCCGAGCAGCTCGACATCGGGGTCGACGTGCCCGCGGCCGTCGGCTTGCCGCACCGCCGCGTTCGCGGTCGGGCGGTCGGGGTCCATTCCGTAGTTGCTGATGCTCATCTCATTGGTCCAGCTTGCGGCCCTTGGCCTTCTTGAGTTCTTCAGCGTCCGGCACCGCGCCGGGGGTGAAGTAGCCGGCGGCCATCTTGGCATCCATCTCGACCCGCGCGTCGGCGGGGATCAACTCGTCCGGGATGTTGACGCGGGTTCCGATCTCGATGCCCGAGCCGGTGATCGCGTCGAACTTCATGTTGCTCATCGACACCAGCCGGTGGATCTTGCGGATGCCCAGCCAGTGGAAGACGTCGGGCATCAGCTCCTGGAAGCGCATGTCCTGCACGCCGGCGACGCATTCGGTGCGGGCGAAATACTGGTCGGCGGTGTCGCCGCCGACCTGGCGCTTTCTGGCGTTGTAGACCAGGAACTTGGTCACCTCGCCGAGCGCCCGGCCTTCCTTGCGCGAATAGGCCACCAGCCCGACGCCGCCGCGCTGCGCGCCCTGGATGCACTCCTCGATCGCGTGCGTGAGGTAGGGGCGGCAGGTGCAGATGTCGGAGCCGAAGACGTCCGAGCCGTTGCACTCGTCGTGGATGCGGGCGGTCAGCTCCACTTCCGGGTTCGCCAGGTCGCGCGGGTTGCCGAAGATGTAGAGGGTCTGGCCGCCGATCGGCGGCAGGAAGACTTCGAGGTCGGACCGGGTCACCAGTTCGGGGTACATGCCGCCGGTTTCCTCGAACAGCACGCGGCGCAGGTCGGTCTCGGAACAGCCGAAGCGCTGCGCCACCGCCGGCAGGTACCAGACCGGCTCGATCGCCGCCTTGGTGACCATCGCGGCGCCGCCGGCGGTCAGGAACTTGCCGTCGGCCTTCAGCCGGCCGCTCTGCAGCGCCTCGATCACCTCCGGCAGGATGACGTGGGCCTTGGTGATCGCGATCGTCGGGCGGATGTCGTAGCCGGCCGCCAGCTCGGCGGCGAAGACGTCGGCCACCACCGCGCCCCACGGATCGAGCGACACGATGCGGCCCGGCTCGCTCCACTGCGGATAGGGGCCGATCTGGTCGGTCGGCGCGGTGTTGGTGAGGTCGGCCTTGTGCTGCGGGTTCAGCGCGCCGGCAGCCACTGCCAAGGCGCGGTAGACGCTGTAGGAACCGCTGTGGGTGCCGATCACGTTGCGGTGCGCCCGCTTGGTGGTGGTGCCGACCACCGGGCCGCGCTCGAGCGCGGTCGGCGCGCCCCACTGGATCGGCAGCGCGCCCATGCCGCCGGCGTGCGAGGTCAGCCGGATGTGGCTGCGCGCCTGGGGCTGCGCGGGCGTGGGGATCAGGGGCGAGGGCGTGGCCGGTGAAATGGCGGAGGCGCCGGAGGAGGGCACGGAGGTCGCGCCGAGCACCGCGGCTGCTGCGGCGGAAGCGATGGGCGCTGCGGGCGTTGCGATGGAGGCGTCGGAAAAATCAGTGGGTGAAGAAGAATTCGGAACTGTGTCGACAGACATTGCGGGCCCTCAAAAACAGCAATGTATCGATGGCGTTCGGAACTGGCAAGCCGAAGAAGCAGTCGGAGTTGCGCCTCCAGGCTGCCGGCGGCAATTTGGCTGCCTGGACCGGCGTGAGTCGGCCGACCGCCAGCCATAGACTCCAGCGGCTAAAGACTACCGGGGAGGCCACACCGATGGCGACGCAAGACCAAATTCAGTACCGCACCAGACTCGAAAAGTGGCAAGACGGCATCGATGCCGCTGACAGGGCGTGGGACAGCTACGACACCCATATCCGGTCCACGGTCGAGCAATACAACGCGCATCTGACGCGCAGCACGCCTGCCTACTTTCCGTTGGACTGGCAACTGGTCAAGGCGATGATCTGGACAGAGACCGGGGCCAGGGATCCGGGGTGGCTGAGCAGGCCCATGCAGATAGGCAATCCCGGAGATCCCGGGCTCGGCGTGATGAGGCGAGGCGAAGAAGGCAGCAATCTGATCGTGCCTCCCGCGTTGCGCGGTTCGTTCCTGTCAGCCACCACGAACCCGCGATCCAACATTGAGGCAGGCGTCGGTTATCTGCTGACCCGAATGGCGCAGACCGAAATTCGCAGCGTCCCGGAGCCGGGCTCCTCGGTGTACGACATCACGGTCAAGGCAGGTGACAGCCTCAGCAGGATCGCGAAGATCGAAGGCAGCACCGAAGCAATGCTCAAGCAACTCAATCCCGGGGCGCACGCCCTCCGACCCGGGCAGGTGGTCAAGTGCCAAAAAGCGACCATGCGAAGGGTGGTGACAGGTTGGCGAATCATCAACACGGCGAGCATTGCTGCCTATAACGGCCGTGGGGACGCCCGGCATCGCGAAAAATTGGACTACGCTCTTCGAGCAATGCGACTTCAAAGGCGTGCACCTTGACGCGCTTGTGGGCGCTGCGCGCGGCAGTGTGGGCGACGTGTACGTTGTCATTGGTTGCAGACGCCGCGGTGTCCGTAAAGGACACACCCTTCACGGGCAGCTTCGGGAGTGACGGCAGGGCATGCAACGGAGGACTTCACGTTCGGTCGAAGACACTCGAATGGATTTCCACCTATCGCATCTGCAAGCCTGGTTCCTATCGGTTGGTCGAAAAGGATCTGTCAGGAAGGTATCCCCGCATCGTCTTCCGCATCAAGAACCACAGCCGCCAATGCGGCCTGGAAGTTGTTGAGTTGATGCAAGTCGATCTTCGATTCGGCCAATGGCACGCCAATGCCTATCCTTCGATGGAGGCCTATGAGAAACGAGATCAACCGGGCTGGATCGACTCGGAGGCGCCCGATAGACAGGCACTCTCCTGCGTGATGTTCGAGAACGAGCGCTAAGGCTTCCTCGAAGAAGCCCGCGCACGCCGCACAGAAGTCGGGGTTTGGGGGCGGGGGCTGGGCCGCTCTGGCAGCAAGGCGGGACCGCTAGGAATTTTCGGCGCCGCTATGAAAACGTTTCTCATTGCGGGACGCGACGACCGTCGCGACCATTTGGCGCGGCCGATCCTGGCTGCGTCGAAATACCGATTGGAAGATCCTTGGCTCATCACGACTGCTTCCTGCACGCCAACTGAAATGGCGAGCGCCAGCGCGCTTGAAAAGATCAAAGGCAATCGGGACCGCGCGCTGGCGATACACGCAGCCGAGAAGATAAAACCGTTTCCGAATCGATATCCGTCCAATGCTGATGCAATCGGTATCGAACTCGTGGGTGAAGCACCCGGCGAAAGAGGCAACAAACAGATGCCAGGACCATCGACAAGGTCGTGATCCTGGAAAGCGGTCTCAATGCGTATCCGCGAGAACCGGGTTTGACCGAGGCCTGCAGCAAATTCAAGCCCACCGCGAGCCAGGTCAAGGCATTTTTTGCCAAGGCTTATCCGGTTCCAGGCAGGTTTGGTTCGCATGACCGCTTCGCTCCTTGCTACGCGTCGGGCACCATGGAATTCAGCGATTTCGGCAAGGTGACCTGGGGGCTGACGTCGGGCGGTACGGCTTCCTATACCTTTGACGATGGACACGGCGAAACCATTCAGCTCTTCTACGGAGGCTACAAGTGGTTCGACCCTACCGCTTGCGAATACGGCGACGGGGAGCTCGAGATCTGCTGAGCGGCAGCCGCGTCAGGCTAGCGCGCAGCTAGCGCTTCTTCGACCCGAAGATCCCACCTAGCACGCCGCGCAGGATTTCCTTGCCGACCGTGGTCCCCATCGTCCGCACCGCCGACTTCGCCATCGTCTGCGCCAGCCCGTCGTGCTTGGCGCCGCGCGGGCCGGTGGTGCCGAAGAGCAGGTCGTTGAGGCTGCCCATCACGCCGCCGCCCGAAGCGGTCGTGCCGGGGAGCGTCGGGGTCGCACCGGGTGATCCCGCCGGTGCCGCGGGCGCGCTTGCGGCCCGTCCCTTCAACTTCTCGTACGCCGACTCCCGGTCGACCGCCTGCTCGTAGACGCCCGCCACCAGCGAGCCCGCCATCAGCGCCTTGCGCTCTTCAGGCGTGATCGGCCCGAGCTGCCCGCCAGGCGGCAGCACTAAGACCCGCTCGGTGACGCAGGGCCGCCCCTGCTCGTCGAGCAGGCTCACCAGCGCCTCGCCGACCGCCAGCTCGGTGATCGCGGTCTCGATGTCGAGGCCGGGGTTCTGCCGCATCGTGCCGGCGGCCGACTTGACCGCCTTCTGGTCGCGCGGCGTGAAGGCGCGCAGCGCGTGCTGCACCCGGTTGCCGAGCTGGCCGAGCACCGTGTCGGGGATGTCGAGCGGGTTCTGGGTCACGAAGAAGACCCCCACGCCCTTGGAGCGCACCAGCCGGACCACCCGCTCGATGCGCTCGACCAGCACCTTGGGCGCTTCCTTGAAGAGCAGGTGGGCCTCGTCGAAGAAGAAGACGAGCTTGGGCTTTTCCGGGTCGCCGATCTCCGGCAGTTGCTCGAACAGCTCCGACAGCAGCCACAGGAGGAAGGTGGCATAGAGCCGCGGCGAATTCATCAGCTGGTCGGCCGCCAGGATGTTGACCACGCCCTGGCCGTCGACCGTCTGCAGGAAGTCGGCGATGTCGAGCATCGGCTCGCCGAAGAAGCGGTCGCCGCCCTGGCTCTCGATCTGCAGCAGGCCGCGCAGGATCGCGCCGATGCTGGCCGCGCTGATATTTCCGTAGGTGGTCGTGAATTGGCTCGCGTTGTCGCCGACGTGCTGCAGCATCGCCCGCAGATCTTTCAGGTCGAGCAGCAGCAGGCCGTGGTCGTCGGCGATCTTGAAGACCAGGTTCAGCACGCCGGACTGGGTGTCGTTGAGGTCGAGCATCCGGGCCAGCAGCAGCGGCCCCATGTCGGAGATGGTCGCGCGCACCGGGTGGCCCTGCGCGCCGAACACGTCCCACAGCGTGACCGGGCAGGCGTGCGGCTGCGGCGTGTCGAGGCCGCGGTCCTTCAGCGTCGCGGCCATGCGCTCGCCGAGCTGGCCGGCCTGGCTGATGCCGGCGAGGTCGCCCTTGACGTCGGCCATGAACACCGGCACGCCGATGCGCGACAGCTGCTCGGCCATCGTCTGCAGAGTGACGGTCTTGCCGGTGCCGGTGGCGCCGGTCACCAGGCCGTGGCGGTTGGCCAGCGCGGGGAGCAGCGCGCATTCGATGCTGCCGCGGCGCGCGATCGGCAAGGGGTCGGCCATGGGCAAATCCGGGTCGTGGACAGGGAGCCAGTCTAGCGAAGCGGCATCCCTATAATCGCCAGCCAAGCGATAGTTCCTCAATGCTCTCGGAGTTTTCTTTGTCATCGACCGCCCAATCCCCCATTCCCGCCGCCGGCGACGAGTCCCAGCAGTCCCCCCTCGAGAATGAATTGGCAGTGCTCCTGGTCGAATCGCTCAACCTGGAAATCGCGCCGGCCGACATCGTGCCGACCGCGCCGCTCTACGGCGAAGGGCTGGGCCTCGATTCGATCGACATCCTGGAAGTGGCCCTCGAGGTCTCGCGCAAGTACGGCTTCCAGCTGCGTTCGGACGACGAGCGCAACCAGCAGATCTTCCAGTCGCTGCGCAGTTTGGCCGCCCACGTGGCGCAGCACCGCGGCGCCTCCTGAGCATGTCGGGCTGGCGCATGGCGCTCCTGCTGCTGGCGGGGGTGAGCTACGCCTGCGTTTCCCACTGGATGATGGTCTTCCATCCCGCCGAACCCTGGGCGGTGGTGGTGCTGCTCGGACCGCTCTGGCTCACCGCGCTCGGCCTCCTGGGCAGCCGCTTCGGCGGCTGGGGCCTGGCCACGGCGGCCGTGGCCGGTGTCGCGGTCTTCGCGCTGGTGTGGAGCGGCGGCGCGGGCGACGTCGATCGGCTCTACGTGCTGCAGCACGTGGGCATCAACGCTTTGCTCTGCGGCTGGTTCGGCGCGACCTTGCGGCCGGGACGGCTTTCCTTGATCGGGCAGTTCGCCGAGCGGGTGCATCCGCTGTCGCCGGCGATGCATCGCTACACCGCTCAGGTCACGCGCGTCTGGGCCTGGTACTTCGCGCTGGTCGCGGCCGGCTCGGTGGCGATCTACCTCTGGCTGCCGTTCTCGGCCTGGTCGCTGTTCGCGAACCTGCTGACGCCGCTCGGCATCGGCACGCTCTTCATCGGCGAATACCTGCTGCGCTACCGGCTGCATCCGGAATTCGAACGCACGCCCATGATCGTCGCGCTGCGCGCGGTCTTCGCCGCTTCGGCCGACCGCGGCACGCGGCACTGAACCTTCGGACATTTTCTTGAGCCTCGAATCCAGCCTGCCGCTGCTCGGCCGCCGCGACCTCGACCAGCCCCTGGCCTGGCGCGACGGCGTGCCGGTCAGCGCCCGCCAGTTCCTCGCCGACGTCGCGCGTGCCGCGCCGCAGTTGCTGCCCGGCGGGCCGGTGGTCAACCTGTGCGTCGACCGCTATGCCTTCGCGGTCGGCCTGGCGGCCGCGCTGGTGCGCGGCGAGGCCAGCCTGCTGCCGCCCGATGCGCGGCCCGACACGCTCGCCCGCTTGCACGAGACCGGCGACCCGGCCTTCGCCATCGCCGACGATCCGGCAATCGCGACGCCGGGCCTGCCGCTGGTGCGCATCGACCCGGCGCCCGGTGCCGCGCCCGAAGGCGCCGAAGCCGGCGTTCCCGCCATTCCCGCCTTCCCCCGCGCGATGCACGCGGTGAGCCTGCTGACCTCCGGCTCGACCGGTGCGCCGCAGCCGCACGCCAAGCGCTGGGACACGCTGGTCGGCGACGTCGCCGCCGCGGTCGGGCGCCTGGAGACGCTGCTCGGGCGGCCGAGCCTGGCCGGCCTGAACCTGGTGGCGACCGTGCCGGTGCAGCACAGCTACGGCCTGGAGTCGACCGTGCTGCTGGCGATGCTGGGCGGCGCCGCCTTCGACAGCGGCCGGCCCTTCTTCCCGGCCGACGTGGCCAAGGCGCTGGCCTCGGTGCCCGAGCCGCGGGCGCTGGTGACCACGCCGTTCCACCTCAAGACGCTGCTGCTCTCGGGCATCGAACTGCCGCGGGTCGAGCTGATCCTGTCGGCCACCGCGCCGCTCTCGCCGCAGCTGGCGGCGCGGGCGGAGCAGGCGCTCGATGGCAAACTCATCGAGATCTACGGCAGCACCGAATCGGGCCAGGTCGCGACCCGCCGGCCGACCGAGAGCGAAGTGTGGGAGACCTTCGGCGAGATCCGGGTCGAGGCCGGCACCGACGCCGCCGGCGCCGAGCGCTTCGTCTTCTCGGGCGACTTCATCCCAGAGCCGACGCCGATGGCCGACGTGCTGGAACTGCTGGACGACCGGCGCTTTCGCCTTTTTGGCCGGGCCAACGACCTGATCCACGTGGCCGGACGGCGCAGTTCGCTCGGCTACCTGAACCACCATCTCAACAGCATCCCGGGCGTCGACGACGGCGCCTTCTGGCTGCCGGACGAAGTGGCCGACGGCGTGGTCCGCCCGATCGCCTTCGTGGTCGCGCCGACGCTGACTCCGACCGCGGTCATCGCGGCCTTGCGCGAGCGGCTGGAGGCGGTCTTCGTGCCGCGCCGGGTGGTGCAGGTGGCGTCCTTTCCGCGCGAAGGCACCGGCAAGCTGACCGCCCGCGCCCTGCGCGAATTCGCGCTGTCGCAACTGGCAGGCGACGGCACCGCGGTGCAGGTGACGCGCGAGGTGCCGGTCGACCATCCGGTCTTCGCCGGCCACTTTCCCGGGCAGCCGCTGGTGCCGGGTGCGCTGCTGCTGTCGCAGGTGCTGGAAGCGGCGCGCGGCGTGCCGGCGCTGTCGGCGCGGCTGGGCGAGCGGCCGACCCTGGCCGCCGCCAAGTTCCTGGCGCCGGTGCGCCCCGGCAGCCTGCTGACGATCGACCTGGTGCCCGAAACGGGGGCCAGCCGCGGCCTGCGCTTCGAGGTGCGCTGCGGCGAGGTGGTGGCGGCCAGCGGGCGCTGGGCGGCGGCGACGGGCTCCTCATGAGTTCAGCGCCCGAGGCCGAGGGCAAGGCGCGACAGGCCGAATGGTCCCGAGCGCCGGAGCGCAGCAACATGCTGGCGCTGCGGGTGATCTGCTGGATCGCGATCCAGTGCGGGCGGCCGCTCACCCGGCTCATCCTGCACCCGATCTCGCTGTATTTCCTGCTGTTCTCGCCGACGCCGCGGCGCCACATCAAGCGCTACCTGTTCCGCGCCATCGGCCCGAACGCCGGCTGGAGCGACGGCTACCGGCTTCTGCATTCCTTCGCATCGACCGTGCTGGACCGGGTCTACTTCCTGCGCGGGCGGCTCGACCTCTTCGACGTCCGGGTCGAGGGCCAGCAGGCGGTCGAGGCCGAGACCGATGCCGGCCGCGGCGCCTTCATGCTCGGCGCCCATTTCGGCAGCTTCGAGGCGCTGGGCGCCTGCAAGCAGCAGAGCGGCGCGCCGGCCGACCTGCGCCTGGCAATGCTCATGTACCCGGACAACGCGCGGCAGATCAACGCGATGCTGTCGGCGGTCAGCACGCCGGAGATGCGGCCGCACGTCATCGCCCTCGGCCGGCCGCATTCGATGCTGGCGCTGCGCGACTGGCTCGACTCCGGCGGCCTGGCGGGCCTCCTGGCCGACCGCACGCTGGGCGGCCCGGAAGAGGGCGGCGCCCAGCGCGGCGGCAGCCCGATCGAGATTTCATTCCTCGGCAAGCCGGCGGCCTTCAACGACGGCCCGTTCCGGCTGGCCGCGCTCCTGCGGCGCAAGGTCTTCTTCATGGCCGGCATGTACGTCGGTGGCGCCCGCTACGATGTGCGCTTCGAGCCGCTCGCCGATTTCAGCGAACGGGTGAGCGACCCGGCCGAGCGGGAACGGCGCATCCGTGCGGCGCTCGAGAGCTACGTGGCCCGGCTCGAGGCGCTCTGCCGCGCCTATCCGCACAACTGGTTCAACTTCCATGATTTCTGGCTCGAAGATCCGCCTTGACGGCCGGCGCCTGCTGGCGCTGGCGGCGTTGCTGGGCGGCCTGGGCTTCGGCGCTTCCGCCTGGGCCTTCGACCTGCCCGACCTGATGGGCCTCCTGGCGCAGCAGAAGAGCGGCCAGGCCCGCTTCACCGAGGAACGCACCGTGCACGGCCTGGAAGGCCCGCTGGCCTCCAGCGGCGTGCTGAGCTTCAGCGCGCCCGACAAGCTGACCCGGCAGACGCTGTCGCCGCGGCCCGAGACGATGAGCGTCGAGGGCAACGTGCTGACGCTCTCGCGCGGCGGCCGCAGCCGCACCTTGACGCTCGACAGCATGCCGGAGCTGCTCGGCCTGGTGGAGGCGATGCGCGGGACGCTCACCGGCGACTCGCAGGGCCTGCAGCGCTACTTCACGAGCAAGGTCAGCGGCGACGCCAAGGGCTGGAGCCTCGACCTGCAGCCGATCGACCCGCGCCTGGCCGCCCAGGTGCGCACTCTGCGGCTGAGCGGCAGCCAGGGCATGGTCCTCGGCATCGAGATGGAATTCGTCGGCGGCGATCGTTCGGTGACGACGATCACGCCGGGCGCGGTCGCACCCGTCGGCGGCGCCGCGGCCCCGGCGGCCGCCGCGCCGTGA
>NZ_LMUW01000157.1 GCF_009765735.1 Xenophilus sp. L33 | reverse complement strand
GTGCGCTTGCCCGCGCGCAGTGCCTGCCCGGCGTCGATCGCCGACAGGCTGATCATCCGGCGCTCGAAGCATTGCGCCGCATGCGCCGGCACCGGCTGCGAAGCGTCGCCGCTGGCCACCATCCGCACGCCGCGGGTGCGCGCCGCCTGCACCACGGCCTGCAGGCCGGCGTCGGCGAGCCAGGCGATGGGCACCTCGAACATCGCGTCGTCGGCGGTAGCGTGCGGCAGCGCGCCGGCCAGCATGCCGCGCGAGCGCAGCGACAGCATGAGCTCGGGCGATTCGGGCGTGCGCAGCTCCTCGAGCGTGCGCAGGAGGTGCTGGCCGTCGACGCCGTCGCCGTCCTCGTGGACGAAGAGCTGGACGCCGGCCAGCGCGCGGCTGCGGTTCCAGAGCGGGCGGTAGCCGAGGGTGAGGCTGCCAAGTACGGACTGCGCCATGTCGCCGCTGCCTAGCTGATGTAGTTGAAGAGCGATTGCTTCTGGATCTGCGCGTAGGAGCCCAGCGCGGCGCTGTAGGCCGTCTGCTGGGTCTGGAAGTCGGAGATGCCCTTGGTCATGTCGAGGTCCTCGGCGCGCGATCGGTCGGCTTCGAGCTGGATGGTGCGGTCGGACTGCCGGCCCGAGATGTCGTCGACCCGGTTCAGCAGGTCGCCGGCGGCGCCACGCGAGGACGACACGCGCGAGAGGCCCGCGTCGATCTGCACCAGCGACTGGGCCACGCTCTGGCCGACCGCCGACGAGGTGGTCGCGTCGCGGATGCCGGCGATGGCGGTGTCGAGCACGTTGAAGAGGCTGGTGGTCTTGCTCGGCGTGACGTTCAGCGTGTCGCCGTTGGCCGGCGTGCCCGACGGCGTCATCGAGATGCCGTCGAAGGCGATCGCCTGGCCCGAGACGTAGGGCTGGCCGCTCTGCACCGTGGCGCCGCTGGTGGTGTTGACCACGTTGTAGGTGGTGCTGCCGCCGCTGACGTTGAAGACGATGCTGTAGTTGGCGCCGGTGACCGCGCTCGGGTCGGTCACCTTGCCGGCGTCGCTGTAGACGCCGGTGGTGCCGCTGGCCTGCGCGACCGCGAAGACGCCGTTGCCGGTGGGCACGTTCATGAAGGCGGCGCTGCCGTCGAGCGTCGATGGCACCGAGACCGCGCTGCCGGCGGTCTGACCGGCGATGCCGTTGTAGGTCACGCCGCCGGCGGTGTCGGTGAACGGCGCGGCCGTGCTGCCGAGGCCGCCGAAGAGCGGCTGGCCGTTGCTGTCGGTGGTGTTGGCGTAGCCGAGGATCTGGTTGCGCAGCGTCTGCATCTGCTGGGCGATGCTGGCGCGGTCGGTCGAGGTGAGCGAGCTGTTGCCGGCCTGCACCGCCAGGGTGCGGAAGTTCTGCAGCGCGGTCATGGTGTCGCCCAGGGTCGATTCCGCGGTCGACACCGCGTTGCGCTGCACCTCGAGCGCGCGCTCGTCGGTGGCCACGCGCGCCTTGCGCGTGATCGCGCGCTCGGCCTGCGCGGCGCCGGTCGGGTCGTCGCTCGGGCGCAGGATCTTCTTGCTGGCCGTGAGCTGGTCCTGCAGGTTGGCCAGCTGCGCCTGGCGCGAGGTGATCTGGGCGATCGCGGTGTCGTAGGTGTTGGCGGAGCCGAGGCGAGTGGTCGTCATGGGGCGCTTTCAGGGTCAGGTCATGCCTTGCAGCAGCGAGTCGAAGATGCTCTGCGCGATCTGGATCATCTTGGCCGAGGCCTGGTAGGCCTGCTGGTATTGCAGCAGCTTGGCGGCTTCCTCGTCGAGGTTCACGCCCGAGACGCTGGTGCGGCTGGTCTCCAGGTTGGTGGCGATCGAGCTGGAGATGCCGGAGGCGTATTGCGCGCTCTGCGAGCGCACGCCGACGGTCGCCATCAGCGAGGCATAGCCGTCGGACAGCGAGCCGCCGTCGAACACCGGCGCGTCGCGCAGCGCGAGCAGGGCGGTCGCGTTGCCCGAGTTGAGCGCGGCGTAGCCGGGCGTGGTGGCGTCGACCGTGATCGTGTCGCCGGGCTTGGGCGTGCCGTTGAGCGTCAGGTTCCAGCCATTGAGGCTGATCGCCTGGCCGGCGGTGTAGCTGACGCCGGTCGGATTGCCGGTGCCGGTGCCGCTGACGTCGAAGGTGCCGGCCGAGGTGAAGGTCAGGGTGACCGGGCTGGTGAGGTTGGCGTTGGCGCTGCCGGCCGACACCGACGCGACCGCCAGGCTGCCGGTGTTGGCGCTGCCGGCGACCGCCTGCACCGGGCTGGCCGCCGCCAGCTGGCGCGGCGAGGTCATCGCCACCGAGACCTGGCCGGCCGCCGCGGCGAAGGGCTTGAGCACGTAGCTGTCGCCCGCGTTGGCCGTGCCGGCGCTGGCGTCGATGCTCAGGCCGTCGACCGTCACCGGCAGCGGACCGGCGAAGTTGCTGATCTGGCCGTCCGACAGCCGGGTCACCTGCACCGCGCCGCCGGCGCCGAAGTCGAGCTTGTAGGAAGAGGCGACCAGCTTGGACGCATCGCTCACCGTGGCGCCGATGGTCGCGCTGCCGGTGTTGGTGCTGGCGCCCACGGCGTCCGGCACCGCGATCGGCTGAAAGAAGTTGCCGCCGGCATTGCCGTCGAGGTCGAGGCCGAGCTTCTGCTGGGCATTGACCGTGCTGGTGATCGTGAGCGCCATGCGCCCGAGCAGGTTCTGCGCCTCCGGCAGGTCGGTCGACTGGAACTGCAGCAGCCCGGCCATCGCGCCGCCGCCGATCGTGCTGGTGGGAATGGCGCTGGTGAGCGCGCCGCGCTGCAGGCTCAGTTGCTGGTTGCCGTCGGCGTCCTTGGTGAGCGACACGGTGGAGGCATTGCCGCTCAGCACCAGCGCCTGGCTGCCGACGAAGACGCTGAGCGAGCCGTCGTCGGCGGCCACGGTGCTGGTCTGCACCTGCGCGTTGAGGTCGCGCAGCGCCTGGTCGCGCTGGTCGAGCAGGTCGTTCGGTGTCTGTCCGCTGCCCTGCGCCTTGGAGATCTGGCTGTTGAGCGAGGCGATGCGGCTGGCCAGGCTGTTGATGGTCTTCACGCCGTCGGTCAGGCTGCTGGTGACGCCGCTCGACAGGTCGTCCAGGCGGTTCTGCGCGTCCTGGAAGCGCGAGGCCATCTCCTGCGCCTGGGTCAGCACCACGTTGCGGGCCGTGATGTCGCTCGGCGTGCTGGCCACGTCCGAGATCGAATTGAGCATGTCGGTGACCGAGGCGCCCAGGCCGGTGGTGCCGCCGGTGAAGATGTCCTCCAGCGACGAGAGCTGGTCGGAGCGGGTGCTGTCCATCGATGCCACCGACTGCGCCTGCGCGGCCTGGGTGGTGAGGAAGTCGCTGTGGGCGCGCTCGACCGTGGTGACCTGCACGCCGCGGCCGATGTAGCCGCTGCCGGTCCACTGGCCGTTCACCTGCGTCATCACCGCGGTCTGGCGCGAGTAGCCGGCGGTGCTCGCGTTGGCGATGTTGTTGCCGGTGGTCTGCAGCGCGATCTGGTTGGCCAGCAGCGCCTGCGCGCCGACGTTGAGAAGAGAGCTCATCCTTGCGACCTCTGCAGTTGCAGGCTGGTGTTGATGGCGCGGCTGAGCTTGGCCGCATAAGTGGGATCGGTGGCGTAGCCGGCGCGTTGCAGTTCGCTCGCGTAGCCGGCCACCGAGTTGGTCTGGGCCCGGGCCTGCGCATAGCGCGGGCTCTCGCCGATCAGTCTCGCGTAGTCGCGGAAGGACTCCTCGTAGGAGTTGTAGGCGCGGAACTTGGCGGTGACCTTCTGCGCGGTGCCGTCGGCGCCGTATTCGGTGGTCGTGATCTCGGCGACCTTGCCGGTCCAGCCGGCGCCGGCCTTGATGCCGAACAGGTTGTAGCTGTTGCTGCCGTCGGCGTTGCGGATCTCGCTCTTGCCCCAGCCGGTCTCGTGACCGGCCTGGCCGATCATGAAGGCCGAGGGAATGCCGGTGTCCTGCGCCACGCGCGCGGCCGCGGCCGCGTGCTGCGCGACGAAGCCGCTCTGGCTGGCGCTCGGGTTGGTGGCGGCGGCGCCGAGCGACAGGGTCGGCGCGGCGCCGCGGGCGTTGCCGCCGGCCGAGGTGGTGATCTGCTGGCTCAGTTGCCGGGTGATCGCGTCGCTGAGGCCGCCGGACATGCCCGACAGCTGCACCGAGAACTGCTGGTCGAGCAGGTCGGTGCCGAGCTTCTCGCCGTCGCTGTCCATCAGGCCCGACTTCGCGGTCGCCTCGCGCATGCTCTTGATCAGCTCGCGCATGAAGAGCGACTCGAACTGCTTGGCCGCTTCCTTGACCGCCTTCGGATCGCTGTTGCCCGCCGCCAGCTTGAGCGCGTCGAGCGAACGGGCGTCGGCCGCCAGGCCCGCGTTGCCGCTGCCCAGGGTCGGTGAGGTGGAAGGCGCGACCATGTCAGATGACCTCGAGCTCGGCGTTGAGCGCGCCGGAAGCCTTGATCGCCTGCAGGATCGCCAGCAGGTCCTGCGGCGTCGCGCCGAGCGCGTTCAGCGCCCGCACCACGTCCGACAGCATCGGCGAGGCGGGCACCTGGATCAGGATGCCGGGCTGCTGGTTGATCTGGATGCTGGCCTGCTCGGCCACCACGGTCTTGCCGTTCGAGAAGGGGCCGGGCTGGCTGATCACCGGCTGCGAGCTGATCGTGATCGACAGGTTGCCGTGCGCCACCGCGCAGGGGCCGAGCGTCACCGCCTGGTTGAGCACCACCGACCCTGTGCGGGCGTTGAGCACCACCTTGGCCGCCGGCACCGGCTGCTCGAGCGTGAGCTCTTCCAGCTGGGCGATGAAGCCGACCCGCGCATTGGCGTCGGTCGGCGCCTGCACCTGCACCGTGCGGCCGTCGAGCGCGCGGGCGATGCCGCTGCCCAGGCGGCTGTTGATCGCCACCGCGACCCGGCGCGCGGTCTCGAAGTCGGCCGCGTTGAGGTCGAGGCTGACGCTGTCGCCGTCGTTGAGCGCGGTCGGCACGCTGCGCTCGACCTGGCCGCCGTTCGGGATGCGGCCGGAGCTGAGCGAGTTGATCTGCACCTTGCTGCCGGCCGCCGAGGCGCCGGCGCCGCCGATCACCAGGTTGCCTTGCGCCAGCGCGTAGATCTCGCCGTCGGCACCGCGCAGCGGCGTCGCCACCAGCGTGCCGCCGCGCAGCGACTTGGAGTTGCCCATCGACGAGACGTTGATGTCGAGCATCTGCCCCGGCTGGGCGAAGGCGGGCAAGGTGGCGGTGACGATCACCGCCGCGACGTTCTTCAGCTGCAGCTGCTGCAGGTTGGCCGCCGGCAGCGTGATGCCGAGCTGCTGCAGGTAGTTGGCCACGCTCTGCGTGGTGTAGGGCATCTGCGTGGTCTGGTCGCCGGTGCCGTCCAAGCCGACCACCAGGCCGTAGCCGGTCAGCTGGTTGGAGCGAACGCCCTGGACCGAGGCGACTTCCTTGATGCGCACCGCATGCGCCGGCGCGACCAGCGCCACGGCGCTCGCCAGGCCGAGCAGCAGAGTGGCCAGACGGCCGCGAGAGGTGTGGGAAGGATTCATGGGGTTCAGAACGGCAGCACGCTCATGAAGAACCGGCCGAGCCAGGGCATGACCTGGGCTTCCTGCTGGGCGCCGCGGCCGCGCGACTCGATGCGCACATTGGCCACCTGCAGCGAATTGATGGTGCTGCCGGCCTGGATCGCCCGCGGATCGATGGTGCCGGAGAAGCGCAGCACGTCGACGTTCTGGTTCACGCCGATCTGCTTCTCGCCGGTCACCACCAGGTGGCCGTTGGGCAGCAGGTCGACCACGGTCGCGGTGATCGAGCCGGTGAAGGTGTTGGCGCTCTCGGTGCCGCCGGCGCCGGCGAAGTTGTTGGCCGAGTTGGCGGTCGCGCTGGCGCGGTTGAAGGAGTTGGCCGAAAGGAAGGGCACCGCGGTGATGGTCGAGGCGATGCTGCTCTTCTTGTCGATGGTCGAGGTCTGCTTTTGCGTGGCCGAGACGTTCTCGACGATCAGGATCGTCACCGTGTCGCCGACCATGCGTGCGCGCCGGTCCTCGAACAGCGGCCGGTAGGCGGCGGCATGGAACAGGCTGCCGGTCGCCGGGCGGGCGGCCGTCACCGGCGCCGGCACCGCCAGCGGCGCGGTGCTGGGCATGTCGACCTGCGGCGTGTTGGCGATCGTGCTGCAGCCGGCCAGCCAGGCGAGGGCGCAGCCGGCCGCCAGGGCAGCGGCCAGGCGGCGCCACGGGCGGGCGGGAGGGATGGACAAAGGCGCGTTCACAGCTGGGCCAGCTTCTGCAGCATCTGGTCGCTGGTCTGGATCGCCTTGGAATTCATCTCGTAGGCGCGCTGGGTCTGGATCATCGACACCAGTTCCTGCACCACGTTCACGTTGGAGGTCTCCAGGTAGCCCTGCATGACGGTGCCCAGGCCGTTGGTGCCGGCGGTGCCGCCGTTCGGCTGGCCGGAGGCGGCGGTCTCGGCATAGAGGTTGTCGCCCTTGGGCTCCAGGCCGGCCGGATTCACGAAGTTGGCCAGCGCCAGCGTGCCGATGGTCTGCGGCGCGGTCTGGCCGGTGAGCGTGGCCGACACGGTGCCGTCGGTCGAGATGCTGACGTTGGTGGCGCCCGCCGGCACCGTGATGCCGTTGGCCACCGGCAGCCCGTTGGAGGTCACCAGGCGGCCTTGCGCGTCGACCTGGAACGAGCCGTCGCGGGTGTAGCCGATGGTGCCGTCGGGCTGGGTCACCTGGAAGAATCCGTTGCCCTTGATCGCCACGTCGAGCTGGTTGTTGGTCTGTTGCATGCTGCCTTGCGTGAAGGAGCGGCTGGTGGCCACGGTGCGCACGCCCAGGCCGAGCTGCAGGCCGGTCGGCAGCTGCGACTGCTCGGTGGTGTTGGCACCGACCTGGCGCAGGTTCTGGTACATCAGGTCCTCGAAGACGGCCGAGGCGCGCTTGAAGCCGGTGGTCGAGACGTTGGCCAGGTTGTTCGAGATGACGTCCAGCTGCGTCTGCTGCGCCTCCATGCCGGTCTTCGAAATCCAGAGCGAGTTGATCATGACGGTCCTTGGAGGGGCTTCAGCCCACGGAAAGCAGTTGGGCGGCCGACTTGTCGGAAGCCTCGGTGGTCGACAGCAGGCGCATCTGCGAGTCGAACTGGCGGGCGGCGGAAATCATGCCGACCATGGTCTCCACCGCATTGACGTTGGAGCCCTCGAGCGCGCCGGTTTCCAGGCGCGCGGTCTGGTCGCTGTCGATCGGCTGCTGCGAGGCGGTGCGAAAGAGGCCGTCGTCGCCGCGCTGCAGCGGATCGTCGGCGCTCGGCGTGGCCAGCTTCAGGCGGCCGACGGTGGTGACCGGTTCGTCGCCGGACTTGGCGGTGACGGTGCCGTCGCTGCCGATCGCGACATCGGCGCCCTGCGGCACGTCGATCGGCGAGCCGCCGTCCGACAGCACCGGCAGGCCGGAGCTGTTGACCAGCGTGCCGGTCGGCGAGACCTGCAGCGCGCCCGAGCGGCTGTAGGCCTCGGTGCCGTCCAGGCCCTGCACCGCCAGCCAGGCGTTGCCCTGGGCCTGCACGTCGAGGTTGCGGCCGGTGCGCTGCGACGCGCCCGGCGTGCTGTCGTGGCCGGAAGTGGCCTCCAGCGCGAAGACCCGGGTGGTGGCGCCGTCGCCCTGCACCGGCACCGAGCGGAAGGCCGACAGCTCGGCCCGAAAGCCCTGCGTCGATGCGTTCGCCAGGTTGTTGGCGAGCACGGCCTGGCGCTGCGCGGCCGCATTGGCCCCGCTCATCGCGGTGTAGATCAGGTGGTCCATCGCGCCGGTTCCTTTGGGTCTTGCTTTTCGGTTCGGCCGCCGCTCAGCGCAGGTTGACCAGCGTGGACATGATCTGGTCCTGCGTCTTGATGGTCTGGGCGTTGGCCTGGTAGGCGCGCTGGGTGGTCATCATGTTGACCAGCTCGGCGGTCAGGTCGACGTTCGATTCCTCGAGCGCGCCGGCCTGCAGCTGGCCGAAGGTGCCTTCGCCGGGCGCGCCGGTCACCGGCTGGCCCGAAGCGGCGGTCTGCACCCAGTAGCCGGCGTTGGTCGGCGCCAGGCCCTGCACGTTGCGGAAGTTCGCCAGCGCCAGCTGGCCGGCCGACTGCGTCTGGCCGTTCGAATAGGTGGCGGTGATGATGCCGCTGTTCTCGATCTTGATGCCGGTCAGCGAGCCGCTCGTGTAGCCGTCCTGGGACAGCGCGTTGACCGCGAAGCGCGAGTTGACCTGGGTCATCTTGCTCAGGTCGAGCGTGACCGGGAAGGTGACGGTCGGGTCGTTCGGCGAGGTCAGCGTCAGGCTGGGGATCGGCGTGGCCGGGTCGAGCGTGCCGTCGGCCTTGAAGTTGACGGTGAAGGGCGTCGAGGTCGACGGGTCGCTGCCGTTGACGCTGGTGTAGACCTGCCAGCTGTTGTTGGCGGTCTTGGTGAAGTAGAGGCCGACCGGAATCTCCAGGCCCTGCGGGTCGTAGGCGGTGAGCGAGGTGCCGTAGGTCTGCAGCGGCGTCGGCGGCGTGGCGGTCGAGGCCACCGCGGCGCTGGCGTCCAGCGTGATGTCGGCCGACATCTTGCTGGTTTCCTTGGCCGCGATCGGCGAGCCGGTCGGCAGGCTCAGCGGCTGCACCGACGAGCTGGTGCGCACGCCGGCCGGGGTGGTCGGGTAGCCCATCAGCTGCGCGTTGGTGTTGGTGACGATGTTGCCGTCCTTGTCGAGCTTGAAGTCGCCGGCGCGGGTGTAGGCGGTGGTGCCGTCGGTCTGCTTGACCTGGAAGAAGCCGGCGCCGTTGATCGCCACGTCGAGGTCGTTGCCGGTGGTGGTCAGCGTGCCCTGCGAGAACTGCTGCGCCACGTCCTGCACGTCCACGCCCAGGCCGGCGCTGGTGCCGCCGATCGAGCCGGCCGAGCTGGCGTAGATCTCGGAGAACTCGGCGCGCGACGACTTCATGCCGGTGGTGCCCGAGTTGGCGATGTTGTTGCCGATCACGTCGAGGCTGCGGCTGGCGGCGTTGAGGCCCGAGAGGGCTTGGTCGAAACTCATGGAAGGGCTCCTGGAATGCGGTGTGGGTCGAGGTCGAGGACGGTTTGTCTCAGAGAACGCTGTGGATCTGCTTGTAGGGCGTGGTGCCGGCGTTCTGCAGATTCAGGGTGAGGGCGCCGGTGCTGTCGGTGCCGACCGCGTCGACCGTGTCGCGTGTCAGCGCGGTGGAGGTGACCGCGCCCTGGGCGCCGGTCGCGACGATCTTGAAGGTCAGCGCGCTGCCGGTCGGGTAGCCGGAGGCGTCGAGGCTGAAGCCGTGCTGGCCGGTCTTGAGCGCGCCCAGGTCGACGGTGTCGATCAGCTGGCTGCCGGAGCTGACCTGGACCTTGACGTCGGTGGCGTCGCTCGCGAGGTCGACCGCGCCGACCGCGGTGGTGCCGTCGATCGCCAGCGTGTTGCCTTCGGTGAGCACGTTGCGGCCGACCATGCTGCCGGCCTGCAGCATCTGCGAGGCCGAGGCCTGCGCGGCCATGCTCTTGACCGTGTCGTTGAGCGTCTGGATGCCGGTGACCGTATTGATCTGCGCGATCTGCGTGGTCATCTGGGCGTTGTCCATCGGGTTCATCGGGTCCTGGTTGTTCATCTGGGCGACGAGCAATTTCAGGAAGCGGTCCTGGATGTCGGACGAACTGGTGCTGGTGAGCGAGTCGGACGAATCCGCGCTGGAACTGATGTTGTAGCTGCTGGTATTGCCGGCGATGCCGGAGGTGGCGCTGGTGGTGGTCATTGACGAGGTTCCTTTGGTTTACTGACCGATCTGCAGCGTCTTCAGCAGCAGGTTCTTGGCGGTGTTCATGACTTCGACGTTGTTCTGGTAGGAGCGCGAGGCCGAGATCATGTTGACCATCTCCTCGACCGGGTTCACGTTGGAATGGGTCACGTAGCCTTCGGCGTCGGCCATCGGGTTGGCCGGTTCGTGCACCTTGCGCCCGGGCGTCTGGTCCTCGGTGACCGAATCGACCCGCACGCCGGAATCGCTGGCGTCGGTGAAGGGCACCGTCTGGAACACCACCTGGCGCGCCTTGTAGGGCTGGCCGTCGGGGCCGGCCACCGCGTCGGCGTTGGCCAGGTTGCTGGCCACCACGTTCAGCCGCTGCGACTGCGCGCTGACCGCGCTGCCGGCGATGCCGAAGATCGAGAACATCGACATCTTTATTGCCCCTGGATGGCCGAGAGCATCGTCTTGCTCTGGCTGTTGATGAAGCGCAGCGTGGCCTCGTAGCGCACCGAGTTGTCGGCGAAGGCCGCCCGTTCGCGGTCCAGGTCGACGCTGTTGCCGTCGGCGCTGGGCTGGGTCTGCACCGTGTAGCCGAGGTTGGTTTCGCCGTCGGCCGGGCCACTGAGCGGCATGAAGCCGGCGCCGCTGGGGGCGCTCGCGCTGCGGGTCATGGCCAGGGTGCCGGCACCGGTGCCTTGCACGCCTTCCGCGCCGGCGTCGCGCAGCGCGCTGGCGAAGTCGAAATCGCGCGCCGCGTAGCCCGGCGTGTCGGCATTGGCGATGTTGCTGGCGATGACGCGCTGGCGGTCGGCACGCAGCACCAGGGCCTTCGATTGGAAGTCCAGCGTGTTCGTCAGGTTGTCCAGCATGCTCGGCCTCGGTGGTAGGAATGGATGCCCGGTTCGGGGCGTGGGGAAATTCTCTGGCCCGGCCGGTCTTCGGAAGGGCCGAGTAAAGGGGGGTTTCGCGGCCTGTTCGACGCTTTGTGCGACGCCGGGCTGCCTATATTTCAGTCGCGGCGCCATTGCCGCACCGAGGCCCCATGCCACTTCTTTATCTCCATCGACTTCATCGTCCGGCCGCAGCCGCCTTCGCCGCCGTGTCGCTGGCCGCACTGATCGGCGCCGCCCAGGCCCAGCAGGCGCCTTCGCAGGGCGCCGAGGTGGCCCCCGAGTTCGTCGCCAGCACCCAGCAGTGGCTGGACGACGCGGTGGCCAGGTCCCAGTCCAGCGCCAGCCTGCCGCTGCGCATGGAAGTCAGCGTCGGCTCGCTCGACAACCGGCTCCGGCTGGCGCCCTGCGCCCACGTGGAGCCTTACATCCCGGTCGGCCTCAAGCTCTGGGGTCGCACCCGGCTGGGCTTGCGCTGCACCGACGGCGCGGTCCGCTGGAACGTCTTCCTGCCGGTGACGGTCAAGGCCTTCGGTCCGGCCTGGGTACTGCGCGACAACGTGGTGGCCGGCGCGGTGCTGACACCGAACGACGCGGTCGAGGCCGAGGCCGACTGGGCCGCCGACACCTCGCCGGTGGTCGCCGACCCGGGCCTGTGGATCGGCCAGACCGCCTCGCGCTCGCTCGCGGCCGGCCAGCCGCTGCGGCAGTCGATGGTCAAGCCGGCGCAGGTGTTCCCGGCCGGCGCCCAGGTGCGGGTGGTGGCCGAAGGGCCCGGTTTCGAGGTCAGTTCGGACGCCCAGGCGCTGACCCCGGGCGTGATCGGCCAGATGGTCCGGCTGCGGATGGACAATGGCCGGATGACCACCGGCATCGTGCAGGACCTGCACACCGTCCGGCTCTCGATGTAGGCGACCCGCGAAAAAGTTCCTCAAGTTCCGCCGGCCGCCGCCGAAATGACAGGAACAAAGCTCCTGCTGCCAGGAGCACTGGAGTAGCCACATGAAGGTTCATGCACATCACGAAGGCACGCACCACGCGGCCAGGACCGATCGCGCCGGCACTGCCGGCGCCACCGGCGCCGCTGCCGCGACCGGCGCAACCGGCGCCACGGCCCTGATCGACGCGGCCTCGTCGTCGACCGACGCCACCGGCAGCACCGGCGCGACCACCGGTACGTCGGTCACCATGTCGGCCGCCGCCCGCTCGCTGGACTCGGCCTCGGCCGGCAGCGGCATCGACGAAACCAAGGTCGCGGCGGTCAAGGCCGCGATCGCCAACGGCACGTTCACGGTCAATGCCGGCGCAGTCGCCGACAAGCTGCTCACGAACGCCCAGGAAATGCTCACCCGCGCAGGGAACTGACACCATGCCCGATACCCGCCACTCCACCGAAATCCTGCTGCTGGCCGTCGAACAACAGCTGGACAGCGTCGACGCCGCCTTGCTCGCCGACCAGGTCGAAGACCTGCCCAGGTGCAGCGCCCGCCTGCGCGAAGTCACCGTCTCCTTCGCCCGCGCGCTCGAGGCGGCGCTGTCGGCAGAAGTCTTCGACAGCGCCTTCCGCCGCCGCATCGAGGCGGCCGCCGAGCGACTGGCGACGCAGCGCCAGAGCATCGCCCGGCGCAACGTCGGCGTCGAACGCACCCTGGCTTCGATCTTCGGGCGCGCGGCGCCGGCGACCTATGCGTTCCCGGGGGAGCGGCCGGCCTTCGCGGCGCACTGACGCCACCCATCTCGCCGCCGTCCTGGCGGCGACCTGAACCTTCCGGCGCCTGTCACGAGGCGCCGTTTTCATTTGTGCCGGGAGCAAGCCTCCGATGCGTCGGAGCGCGACCGCACCGGGCGGGCAAATGCGCCGCTTTCGGTCGGGAAGCGAAGGTGGGGAAAGAAACGAAAGAGCGGGAAGGCAAGGGCGCGATTCAGGCATCGGCGCCTGTTCGCTGACTCCCGCCTACCGCATGCGGCCTAGTGGCTGCGCATCTTCGACCGCAGGCGCGCGATCGACTGGCTGTGCAGTTGGGAGACGCGCGACTCGGTGATGCCGAGCACCGCGCCGATCTCCTTGAGGTTCATGTCCTGCTCGTAGTACATGCCCATGATGTGCTTCTCGCGCTCGGGCAGGCTCTCGATGGCGGCCACCAGCGCCTTGCGCAGCCGCTGGTCCTTCAGGAGGCTGAGCGGGTCGGCCTCGTTGTCGGCGGTGTGGCGCTCCAGGAAGCCTTCGGAGTCCTCGTCGCCGGCGCCGATGTCTTCCAGGTAGACCAGCTGGGTGCCGCGCACCCGGCCGAGCAGGCCCTGGTATTCGGCCAGCGGCAGGTCGAGCTCGGCGGCGATCTCGGATTCGATCGGTGCGCGGCCGAGGCGATGCTCGAGCTTGCGCACCGCCTGCTCGATCTGCTTCTGGCTCTTGCGCGAGCCGCGCGACAGCCAGTCGCCCTCGCGCAGTTCGTCGAGCATGGCGCCGCGGATGCGCTGGGTGGCGAAGGTCTCGAACTGCACGCCCTGGTCGGGCTCGTAGCGCGAGAGCGCGTCGGCCAGGCCGATCATGCCGACCTGCACCAGGTCGTCGAGCTCGATGTTGGCCGGCAGCTTGGCGATCATGTGATGCGCCAGCCGTTGCACCAGGGGCAGGTGCTGGCGGATCAGGGCGTCTCGGTCGAGGCGCCCTTGCGGACCGTAGGTCTGGGTCACGTGGGAAGCGGAGAACATGGTCGGGCCTTGGTCTCGGGCGCTCAGGCCGTGCAGTCGGCCGGCGAGAAGTAGCAGGGCAGGTCGTTCGAGCGCGGATCGAAGGCCGAACGGCGCGCCGCCTGCAGCGATGCCCGCACCAGCGAGCGCGGATTGCCGACGCGCCAGTCTTCCACCACGCGCTGGCCGTTGCTGACGCCGCGCACCGCGAATTCGTGGCGCATCAGCGTGTCGAGCACCGGACCGAGCTTTGCGGCCTCGTCGACCTTCGAGATGATGGCCTGGCGGGTGCCGCCCAGCTTGAAGGCGATCGCGATGTCTTCCAGCGTGTCGCCGTGGGCGCCGGCATTGAGCACCAGCACCCGCTTGATCGGGGTCATGTCGAGCATGTTGAGCAGTTCGGGCCGGCGCGGGTCGTGCGGCGCGACGCCCGCGGTGTCGACGATCACCAGCTTCTTGCCGGCCAGCAGCACCAGCAGTTCCTCGAGCGCTGCGCGGTCGTGCGCCAGGTGGGCGACCATGCCGAGGCTGCGGGCGTGCGCGCGCAGCTGGTCGTGGGCGCCGGCGCGCTGCGTGTCGACCGTGACCAGCCCGACCGCGCCGGGTCCATAGAGGCGGGCGCCCTGCGCGGCCAGCTTGGCGGCGCTGGTGGTCTTGCCGACACCGGTCGCGCCGATCAGGGCGAACATGCCGCCTTCCTCGGCGATCGATTGCACCGGCTGCGCCGCGCCGGCACTGAGCTTCTGTTCGAGGGATTCGAGCAGCCAGCGGACCGCGTCGACCGGCTCCAGCGCGGCCGGCATCGCTTCCAGCAGCGAACGCGCCAGGCTGGGCGAGTAGCCGGCACGCACCAGCTTGAGCATCAGGTTCGAATGGATCGGGTCCTGCCGGGCCTGGCCGAGCCAGGCGAGGGCGGCGAAGCGCTCGTCCATCAGGGTCTTCATCGCCTGCAGTTCGGACAGCACGTCGGGCGCGGCCGGGGCCAGCTCCATAGGCATCGTCTGGGTCGGGGTCTCCCAGGGATCGTTCGGCAGAGCCGGCGCGGGCGGCTTCGGCGCGGGGGCGGGCGCGGGCTGGAAGGCCTGCGGCTGGGGAATCGGTTGGGAGGTCGGCTGCGGTGCCGGCTGCGGGGCCTGCGCGGCCTGCATCGACTGCGTCCGCGGCGTGGCCTGCATCGGCTGCGCCGCCGGCGCGGCTTGCGCCGTGCGCGCCGGCTGCGGTTCCGCGGCCTCGGCAGCGGTGCTCGTGGCCTCGTGCTGGCGGCGCAGCATGCGTTCGCGCACGTAGTCCTGGAAGGAGAGGGTGCTCATCGCCAGCTGCTCGGTGTCGGCCTGGACGCCGGCGTCCGGCGTGCGTGCCGCGAGCGGAGCGACCGGCGCGACTTGCGCGACTTGCGCGGCACGGGCGACCGGCGAGGCCACCTCGACCGCCGCGGCCGGCGCGGCCACGAAGCCGGCGTCCTCGCCCATCGCACCGTCCAGCTGGGCCAGCGCCGATTCGGTCGCGGCCATCACCTCGACGCCTTCGAGCAGTTGCCGGTTCGACAGGATCAGCGTGTCGTCGCCGAAGGCGGCGCGCGCCTTGGCCAATGCCTCGCGGGCGGTGGGTGCGAGGAAGCGTTGGATGTTCATGCGGAAGCACCTCGGAGAATCGGGCCGATGCGGATGGCGTGGGTTTCAGGGATCTCGCTGTGGGCCAGCACCTGCAGGCGCGGCGCGGCACGGCGGACCAGTCGGGCGATCGAGCTGCGGATCGCGTCGGGCACCAGCAGGCAGGCCGGCACGCCTTGCTCTTCCTGCTTCTGCGCCACTTCGGCGGCGGTGCGGGTCAGCAGCTCGGCGACGCCGGGGTCGAGCGCCGGCGCCTGGGCATTGGCCAGCGCCTGCACCAGGAGCCGCTCGAAGGCCGGCTCGATCGCGATCACGTCCAGCTCGCGGGTCGGGCCGTAGATCTGCTGCACGATCGCCGGCGACAGCGCGACGCGCACCCGGCGCGCCAGCTCGGCCGCGTCGGTGGTCTGGCCGGCCTGCTCGGCCAGCGTCTCGACGATGGTGCGGATGTCGCGGATGTGCACCGACTCTTCCAGCAGCATCTGCAGGACCTTCTGGAAAGTCGCGATCGGTACCAGCTTGGGCACGACTTCCTCGATCAGCTTGGGGGCCAGCTTGCTCACGTGTTCGACCAGTTGTTGGGTTTCGGTGCGGCTCAGCAAACGCGCTGCCTGCACCTGCATCAAGTGTGAAAGATGCGTGGCCATCACGGTGGCCGAATCAACGACGGTAAAACCGGCCAATTGCGCCGATTCCTTCTGGCGCTCCTCGATCCAGTGGGCCGGCAGGCCGAAGGCCGGGTCGGTGGTGGCGGTGCCGATCAGCGGCGTGCTGATGCCGCCCGGGTTGATGGCCAGGTACATGCCCGGGAAGGCCTCGCCCTCGGCCACCATCACGCCGCGCAGGGTGACGCGGTAGCCGCTCGGCTTGAGCTCCAGGTTGTCGCGCACGTGCACCGCCGGCGGCAGGAAGCCGACTTCCTGGGCGAACTTGCGCCGCACGCCCTTGATGCGCATCAGGAGGTCGCCCTGGCGGTTCTTGTCGACCAGCGCGATCAGGCGATAGCCGATCTCCAGGCCGAGCAGGTCGACCGGCTGCAGGTCGTCCCAGCTGGCTTCGGCGTCGGCGGCGGGTGCCGGCGGCGGCGCGGGCGGCGCCGGCGCGGGGCGGTGCGCGATCACCCAGGCGCCGTAGCCGAGCAGGCCGGCCATCGCCAGGAAGACGATGTTGGGCATGCCCGGGATCACGCCCAGGAGGCCGAGCACCCCGGCGGTCAGGCCGAGCACGCGCGGCGAAGTGAAGAGCTGCTGGACGATCTGGCGCCCGACGTCTTCCTCCTTGCCGACCCGCGAGACCACCATCGCCGCGGCGACCGAGATCAGCAGGCCCGGGATCTGCGCCACCAGCGCGTCGCCGACCGCGAGCAGCACGTAGGTGTCGGCGGCCTTGCCGACCGGCAGCCCATGCTGCAGCACGCCGATGGTGAAGCCGCCGATCACGCTGATCAACAGGATCAGGATGCCGGCCATCGCGTCGCCGCGCACGAACTTGGAGGCGCCGTCCATGGCGCCGAAGAAGTTGGCTTCCTCGGCCACCTCGGCGCGGCGGCGGCGGGCTTCCTTCTCGTCGATGGTGCCGGCGTTGAGGTCGGCGTCCACCGCCATCTGCTTGCCGGGCATGGCGTCGAGGGTGAAGCGGGCCGAGACTTCGGCGATCCGCTCGGCGCCCTTGGTGACCACCACGAAGTTGATCACCACCAGGATCGCGAAGACGATCAACCCGACCGCGAAGTTGCCGCCGATCAGGAAGTGGCCGAAGGATTCGATCACCGCGCCGGCCGCGCCCGGGCCGGTGTGGCCCTCGAGCAGCACCACACGCGTGGAGGCCACGTTGAGCGATAGCCGCATCAGCGTGGTGAGCAGCAGCACCGAAGGGAAGGCCGCGAAGTCGAGCGGCCGCACCATGTAGGCGGCCACCATCATCACCATCAGCGCGACCGCGATGTTGAGCGTGAAGAAGGTGTCGAGCAGCCAGGCCGGGATCGGCAGCACCATCAGGCCGAGGATCGCGACCACCAGGAGCGGCGCGGCGGCGCGCTGGAAAGCGCCGCCCTGGACGCCGAACCACTGTCGCAGTTGCTGGAATTGAGGGTTCATGCGTCAGCCTTCGAAGCGGCCTGGTTGAGCGGGTCGAGTTCCGGCGGCACGAAGGGCTCCGGCACGGTGAGCGGCATCGGCGCCTCGCCGCGCAGGGCGCTCTTCAGGCGATAGACATAGGCCAGCACCTGGGCCACCGCGGTGAACAGGCTGGCCGGGATCGGCTGGTCGAGCTCGGCGTGGGCGTAGAGCGCACGCGCCAGCATCGGCGACTGCACCACCGGGATCGAATGCGAGTTGGCGATGTCGCGGATCTTCAGCGCCAGCAGGTCGGCGCCCTTGGAGATCACCTGCGGCGCGCTCATGGTCGCCTCGTCGTAGCGCATCGCCACGGCGAAGTGGGTCGGGTTCATCAGGATGAAGTCGGCCTTCGGCACCGCGGTGATGCTGGCGCGCTGCGACAGCTCGCGGGCGCTGCGGCGCATGTGGCCCTTCATGTGCGGGTTGCCGTCGGCTTCCTTGTGCTCCTGCTTGACTTCCTGGTGCGACATGCGAAGGCGCGCCTTGTGGAAGTGGTTCTGCAGCGGCACGTCGATCAGCGCGGCCACCACCACCACGCCCAGCACCAGCGTCATGCCGGACACCAGCCAGTCGGCCATCGCCGCCAGGCCCGCGGGCGAGCGCTGCATCGCCAGCTGGGTGATGGTCTGCAACGAGCCGATCGCGAAGTGGTAGCCGACGAAGCCCAGCAGCGCCGACATCAGCACCAGCTTGCCGACATTCACGAGTTGCTGCTTGGACACCAGGTTGCCGATGCCGGCCAGCGGATTGAGCCGGCCCGGGTTCGGCGTGATGGTCTTCAGGCTGGCGACCCAGCCGCCGGCCGCCACGGTGGACGCGATCACCGCCAGCAGCACGATGGCGGCGAAGGCCGCGCAGATCACCAGGCCGAAGGCGCTGAGCGTGCCCAGCCGCGCCAGCATGTCGCCCGGATGGGCGATGGTGGCGGCATCGAAGCGCAGCGCCTGCGCCAGCGCCACGCGCATGTGCTCGAAGGCGGTCGGCGCCAGCAGCAGCAGGGTGGCCGAGCCGGTGCCGAGCACCGCCAGGTTGCCGAGGTCGCGCGAGCGCGCGGCCTGGCCTTCCTTGCGCGCCTTGTCGAGCTTGCGCTGGGTGGCGGGGAGCTTGCGGTCCTGGCTGGAATCCATGGCGTCAGTTCGCGATCGGCTCGTGCTTGCCGTCGGCCGCCGCGCTCTTCTCCTGGCCCAGCGCCACCTGCTTCTTGATCGCCTCGACCACGTCGGGGCTGTCGATGCGCGGGGTGCCGAGCAGCCGCGATTCGGCCTCGTGCGTGAGCACCGTGATGCTGATGCGGCGGTTCACCGGCGCCATCGGGTTGTCCTTGTCGAGCTGGTCGCTGGCGGCGAGGCCGACCACGCGCACCAGCTTCTCGTCGGGCATGCCGGCGGCCACCAGTTCGCGCCGCGAGGCGTTGGCACGGTCGGCCGACAGCTCCCAGTTGCCGTAGCCGCGGTCGCCGTTGCCGTAGGGCGTGGCGTCGGTGTGACCGGCCAGGCTCACCCGGTTCTCGATGCCGTTCAGCGTGGTGCCGATCTCGTGGAGGATGTCGCGCATCGACGGCTTCATCAGCGAGCTGCCGGTGTCGAACATGGCGCGGTTCTGGTCGTCGACGATCTGGATCTCCAGGCCGTCGATCGTGACCTGCAGGCGGATCTGCTGGCGGAAGTCGCGCAGCTTCGGATTGCCGGTGATCAGCGCTTCCATCTTGGCGCGCAGCTCGCTGATGCGGCGCGAGTCTTCCTTGGCCTGGTCGCGCTTCGGATCCTCGACGTTCAGCGGCGCGCTCTCGCGGCCCTTGCTGCCGTCGCTGCGGCGCACCTCGCCGACGGTGCGGGTGAGGTCCTTGCCGCCGCCGGTGACGATGCTGGAGCTGGCACCGGCGCCGGAGCCGCCGGCCATCTCGACCTTCAGCGGCGACTGGAAGTAGGAGGCGATGCCCTGCAGGTCGCCCTTGGCGGTCGAGCCGAGCAGCCACATCAGGAGGAAGAAGGCCATCATCGCGGTCACGAAGTCGGCGTAGGCGATCTTCCAGGCGCCGCCGTGCGGTGCGTGCTTGGACTTCTTGATCCGCTTGACGATGATCGGCTGGAGCTTCTTGGTGCTGCCGCTGCTGCTGCTCATGTCGGTGCTCCCTGGCTACTTCTTCTTCACGTAGGTCTCGAGCTCGCCGAAGCTCGGACGGTCGGTCGAGAACAGTACCTTGCGGCCGAACTCGATCGCGGTCGACGGGTTGTAGCCCTGCATGCTGGCCAGCAGGGTGGTCTTGATGCAGAGCAGCTCCTTGGAGCCGTCCTCGGCCTTCTGCTCGAGCAGGCCGCCGAAGGGCTCGACGATGCAATAGGCCATCAGGATGCCCAGGAAGGTACCGACCAGGGCCGAGCCGATCATGGCGCCGAGCACCGCCGGCGGCTGGCCGACCGAGCCCATGGTGTTCACCACGCCCAGCACCGCGGCCACGATGCCGAAGGCCGGCAGGCCGCCGGCCAGCCGCGCGATCGCGGCGACCGGCGCATGGCCTTCCTCGTGGTGGGTGTCGATCTCGCTGTCCATCAGCGCCTCGATCTCGTGGGCGTTGAGGTTGCCCGAGACCATCATGCGCAGGTAGTCGGTGGTGAACTCGATAACGTGGTGGTCCTTGCCGACCGTCGCGTACTTCTGGAAGATCGGCGAATCGTTCGGCGACTCGACGTCCTTCTCGATGGACATCAGGCCGTCCTTGCGGGCCTTCTGCAGGATGTCGTAGAGCATCGACATCAGCTCGAGGTAGCGGGCCTTGGTGTACTTGGAGCCCTTGAAGGCGGTCGGCACAGCGCGCAGCGTCGACTTCAGCACCTTGGGCTGGTTGTTGACCACGAAGGCGCCGATCGCGCCGCCGCCGATGACCATCATCTCGATGGGCAAGGCATGCAACACGACCTCGATGTTGCCGCCGTGGAGGATGTAGCCGCCGAAGATGCAGCCCAGCGCGACGAGGTAACCGATGATGACGAACATGGGGCGGTGATCAGTCCAGGAATCGGAAGAATGCGGACACGGGACGTGCTCCGCGCATGCATGAATTGGGCACCGGAAGCCGGTCGGCCACTCCATGGAAAAGGGCCCGTTCAGGGCCCCTTATCGCGTCTTAGCCGGTGGCCGGCCGCTCGCAGAATTCATTGCAGATGAATGCCACCCGTTGCCGCACCCTTGCCCGCACGCGCCGGCGGCTCGCACAGCCCGCAGACGAAGTGCTTGGCGTTCTCGTAGGGCTCGGTCACGAAGTGGCCGCCGCAGCGCGAGCACGGCGTCATGGCCAGCATCTGGTTTTCCATGAAGCGCACCAGGCGCCAGGCGCGGGTGATCGACAGCTGCGGCTCGATGTCGCAGGACGCGATCTGCTCGCTGTAGAGCTCGTAGGCCTTGATCAGCACGTCCACCGGTTCCAGCTCGCTGGTCTTGGCCAGGTAGGTGTGGATGTTCTGGAACAGCGACGCATGGATGTTCGGCTGCCAGGTCAGGAACCAGTCGGTGGAGAAGGGCAGCTGGCCCTTGGACGGCGACTTGCCCGCCACTTCCTTGTAGAGCCGCAGCAGTCGTTCGTACGACAGCTCGGTTTCGCTTTCGAGCACCTGCAGGCGGGCGCCGAGGTTGATCAGGCTGACGGCACGGCCGATCTGGCGCGAATCGCCGAGCACGCTTTTCTGGGTGGCCATGTCGTCGCTTCCTTGTTCAGTTCAAAGGGTTTCGGCGGCGTAGCGACCGGCCATCACGATGCCGGCGTGCAGCCGGGTGGTGGCGTCGTTGGCGGTGCGGTTCTTGACGTTCTGGTTGGTCAGGAGGCCCCAGACCATGTCGTCGTCGGCGCGGAAGCGGCACAGCAGCATGCTGCCCGAGGCGATCTTCATGATCTGCGCCGGCGAGAGCGAGCCGATCAGGTCGGCCGACTCTTCCGGCAGGCCCAGGCGGAACAGGGCCTGCGCCTTGTCGGCGCGGATCAGGCTCTGGGCCAGCATCAGGTAGGTGAGGTTGGCTTCACGAATCTCGGCAAGGATCTGCTCGCTGGTCATTTCTCTACTTTCGTGGGACTGCGTCCCGGTTGCGTGAATGAATTCTTAGGAACCGATAAGAAAACTTTACACGGTAAAGAAATGTGTCAGATCGTGGCGGTCAAGGCCTCACTTTGCGTCGTTCGCCTTACTTTTGCTGTCAGAGACGTCAGCAATTTGTACATCGAAGTACTCAATTGCGGGATTGCACGTAATACCTTGGTAGTCGATTGCGAATGCGGCGGCGTCCTACAAGCAGTGATCTGCCGAATCGTGACTTATTTGCAGATAGCTACGTATCGAGGCCTCAAGTTAACGTTTTCGTTGTGTTCAACCGACGTCAACCTCCCTGGAATCGGCCATTCGGCGGAAATCTTGAGGGTCTTCGACACAAATAAAAAGCTCAAGCACAGCGCCCGACGACCCGAAAACCAGCCAACGGGTCACGAATGCGATCCGCCAGGCGGCCAGGCTCTTTGCTGGCGTGACATGGCAGCGATGCCGGATTAATTCAGTTAAAGGATTTCCCATGACCTCGATCATCAATACCAACATCAGCTCGCTCAATGCCCAGCGCAACCTGAGCGCCAGCCAGAACTCCCTGGCAACCTCGATGGAACGGCTGTCTTCCGGCCTGCGCATCAACAGCGCCAAGGACGACGCGGCCGGCCTGGCCATCGCCAACCGCATGACCGCCCAGATCAACGGCATGGACCAGGCGGTGCGCAACGCCAACGACGGCATCTCGCTGGCGCAGACCGCTGAAGGCGCGCTCGGCGAAGTCACCAACAACCTGCAGCGCATCCGCGAACTGGCGGTGCAGTCGTCCAACGCGACCAACTCGTCGTCGGACCGCACCGCGCTGAACTCCGAAGTGAACCAGCTGGTCTCCGAAATCGACCGCGTCTCCAAGCAGTCCGACTTCAACGGCACCAAGCTGCTCGACGGTTCGTTCAACAGCCAGCTGTTCCAGGTCGGCGCCAACGCCGGCCAGACCATCTCGGTCGACAAGATCGACAACACGACGGTCGCCGCCCTGGGTGGCGTGAAGTTCGCCGCTGCCACCACCGGCGCCGCGCTGGCGACCGCCACCGCCGACGGCACCATCACCGGCATCACGGTCAACGGCGTCTCGATCGACGACGTGGCGGTCAAGTCGGGCGACACCGCCGCCACCCAAGGTGCCGCCGTGGCTGCCGCGCTGAACGCAAAGATGGACGAAACCGGCGTCTACGCCACGGCCGACGCCACCACCGGCGCCGTGACGATGACCTCGGTCAAGGCCAACAAGGACCTGGTCGTCACTGGCGGCGGCGCCGGCACGGGCATCTCGGCCACCGGCGCGCTCGCCTCGGCCAGCACCACCACCTACGCCAAGGACCTGGACATCACGACCGTCGCCGGCGCGCAGAAGGCCCTGGAAATCGTCGACGCGGCCCTGACGCAAGTGAACGGCACCCGCGCCAACCTGGGTGCCATCCAGAACCGCTTCACCTCGGTCGTGACCAACCTGCAGACCAACTCGGAAAACACCACGGCCTCGCGCTCGCGCATCGAGGACGCGGACTTCGCGTCGGAAACCGCCAACCTGTCCCGCACCCAGATCCTGCAACAAGCCGGCACCGCGATGGTGGCGCAAGCCAACCAGCTGCCGCAGACGGTGCTGAGCCTGCTGAAGTAAGCGGGTTTCGGCAAAGAACGTGGGCGGCGCCGAGGGCGGCGTGCCCACCCCCAGCGGCAGACGGCCATCCCGTCTGCCGCTTTTTGGCCATTGGCCGAAGGAGCAAGCGACATGACCACTTCAGTTTCATCGGCCTCGTCGACCAGCGGAACGATCTCGTCGGCCGGCATCGGCAGCGGCCTCGATGTCGACAGCATCGTGACCAAGCTGATGGCGATCGAGCAGCAGCCGCTGACCGCGCTGCAGACCGCGTCGACCACGCTGGACAGCAAGATCTCCGCCTTCGGCTCGATCGCCTCGCAGTTGTCCAGCCTGAACGACGCGGTCACCACGCTGGCCTTGCCGGCGACCTGGAATTCGAAGACGGTCAGCTCGTCCAACTCGGCCGCGGTCGGCGCCAGCGTGATCTCCGGCAGCTCGGCCTCGGCGACCTCGGTCAGCGTGCAGGTCACGCAACTGGCCCAGGCGCAATCCGTGGCGTCGAACCCGGTCGCCACCGGCAACTCCTTCGGCGCCGGCACGCTGACCCTGCAGCTCGGCACCTGGAGCGGCACGCCGGCCGGCTTCGCCGCCGGCAGCGCGGCGTCGGTGTCCGTCTCGGTCGACCAGGGCGACAGCGTCCAGACCATCGCCAGCAAGATCAACAAGGCCGGCGCCGGCGTCAGCGCCACCGTGCTGCACGACCTGTCGGGTGATCGGCTGCTCTTGAGCTCCTCGGCCACCGGCGCGGCGAACGGCTTCCGGGTGCAGACCAGCGACACCGCGGGCACGACCGGCGCCAGCCTGTCGTCCCTGGCCTTCGACGATCCGGCCTCGGGCAACGGCATGGCGGCCAACCCGATCTCCTACGGCCTCAACGCCCAGGCCACGATCAACGGCATCGCGGTGACCTCGGCCAGCAACACGCTCGACAGCACCGTGCCCGGGCTCACGCTGACCCTGTCGCAGGTCACGACCTCGCCGGTCGCGATCACGACCAGCAACGACACCACCTCGCAGACCACCGCGGTGAACAACTTCGTCAAGGCCTACAACGCCATGAACGAGATGATCAATTCCGCGACCGCCTACGACAGCACCACCCAGACCGCCGCGCTGCTGCAAGGCGACTCGACCACCACCGGCCTGCAGACCGCCCTGCGCAGCCTGGCCAGCGCGATCTCCGGCGGCGGCAGCAGCAGCGGCAATGCCCTGCAGCATCTGTCGGACCTGGGCATCTCGGTGGCCAAGGACGGCGCCGGCGACCTCACGGTCGACACCACCAAGCTGGCCACCGCGCTGAAGAACCCGACCGCGGTGAGCAACTTCTTCACCGCCGCGGCGCCGACCGACGGCAGCAGCGACAACGCGACCGGCTTCGCCACGCGCATGTCGGCCTTCCTGCAGGGCGCGATCGGCAGCAGCGGCATGCTGGCCGCCAAGACCGCCTCGCTGCAGGCCCAGAAGACCGACAACGGCAAGCAGCAGGACGCGATCAACAGCCGCCTCACCACGGTGGAGGCCAACCTGCGCAAGCAATACACCGACCTGGACACCCAGATGGCCTCGCTGACCGCGCTCAACACCTACATCACGCAGCAGATCGCCGCCTGGAACAAATCGAGCTGACGGCGCCGTCAGGCATTCAGTTCGGCCTCGAACGGCCGATAACTAAGACATGGAATCAACGCGGCGCGCCCCACGCGCTGCACAAGGAAGAAGCACCATGTACACACCCCCCGGCCTGCGCGCCGCCTCCGCCTACCGCACGATCGGTGTCCAGTCGAGCGTCGACGGCGCCGATCCGCACGGACTGGTCGTGCTGCTGTTCGACGGCCTGCTGCAGGCGGTGCGGGCCGCGCGTGGCGCGATGCAGCGCGGCGAGGTGGCCCAGAAGGGCCAGCAGATCATGCGTGCGGTGCGCTTCCTCGACGAAGGCCTCAAGGGCGGCCTCGACAAGGCGCGCGGCGGCGAACTGGCCGAGCGGCTGGGCGCGCTCTACGACTACTGCATCGGCCGGCTGACCCTGGCCAACCTGCGCAACGACGCGAGCCTGCTGGAGGAGGTGTTGACCCTGATCGCTCCGCTGGCCCAGGCATGGCAAGATATCGGCCGCCCGCGTTCGGGCCAGACCGCTTGAGCGGCTGCCACCGGAGGCTCTTCCCATGCACGACAACCTGATGGACTACTACCGTGCGATCGAGGCGGCCAGCCGGCAGATGCTGGAAGCCGCCCGCACCGAGGACTGGGCCGAGGTGGTGCGTTGCGAAGGGGCCTGCGCGGTGCTCATCGAGCAGCTGCGCTTCCTGGCCAAGTCGCAGGCGCTGGCCAAGGAACAGCGCTCCGAGAAGTCGCGCATCATGCAGCGCATCCTGCGCAACGACGCCGAGATCCGCGTGCTGGCCGAGCCCTGGCTGAGCAGCTTCGCGGAGATCTTCGAGGCGAAGCTGCAGATGATCCACTAGCGATCCACCCGCGGGGTCGGCGGCGCAAGGCCGCCGGCGCTACACCTGCATGTTCATGATGTCGGTGTAGGCCTGCACCATCCGGTTGCGCACGTTCAGCGTGGCCGTGAAGCCGATCTGGGCCTTCTGCAGCGCCACCATGGTCTGCTCCAGGCTCACGTTCGGGTTCTCCAGCTGGACTTCGCGCTGCAGGTTGGTGGCGTCGCCCTGCGCGGCGCTCACCGCCTTCAAGGCGCCCGAGAGCGCACCGGCGAAGCCGCCGGATTCGGAGGTTTCGCCGGTGCCGGCGCTGCGCGCGGGCGCGCTCGTACGGGTGGCGAGCGGCGCGGTGACGGGGCTGAGGCGGAGGTCCATGGCCGTCATGCTAAGCGGCCGGGCCGAAAACATGAGCGGGAATTGAGCGGGAAATGAGCGCCTTATCGGGCTTATGCGCCGGGGGTGCGGCTCGAATAATTGCCCGGTGCACGAAGCCGTCCGGCTGCCCGTGTCCACCCCAGACCGCCAATTCCATCCCGCCCATGTCCGCTGTCGCCGAGATTTCCGTTCCCACCGCCACGGCCGCTCCCTGGTCGCGCCGGCTTTCCGGTCTTCAACCGCGCCAGCGGCTGCGCCTGGCGATCGGCGCCGTGCTGCTGGTGGCCCTGGCCATCGCCGCGGTGGTGATCGGCCGCCAGCCCGACTGGCGGGTGCTCTACACCAACCTGGGCGACAAGGACGGCGGCGCGATCATCGCCCAGCTGGCCCAGATGAACGTGCCCTACAAGTATTCCGAAGGCGGCGGCGCGGTCATGGTGCCGGCCGACCGGGTCTACGACCTGCGCCTGCGTCTGGCCTCGCAGGGCCTGCCCAAGGGCGCCGTCAGCGGCTACGAGCTGATGGAGAACAACCGCTTCGGCATGACCCAGTTCCAGGAGAAGCTGACCTTCCAGCGCGGCCTGGAAGGCGAGCTGACCCGTTCGATCCAGGCGATCGGCGCGGTCGACAGCGCCCGGGTGCACCTGGCGCTGCCGAACCAGAACGGCTTCTTCCGCGAGCAGCAGAAGCCGACCGCCTCGGTGCTTCTGACCCTGCATCCCGGCCACACGCTGGAGCGCAACCAGATCGCCGGCATCGTCCACCTGGTGGCCTCCAGCGTGCCCGAGCTGACCCCGGCCGCGGTGAGCGTGGTCGACGACACCGGCAAGCTCCTGTCCAACGGCGACGGCGGTACCGGCAACGGCGTCGACGCAGAGCAGCTGCAGTACGTGCAGCAGATGGAGCAGCAATACGTGCGCCGCATCCTCGACATGCTCGAGCCGATCGTCGGCCGCCAGAACGTCAAGGCCCAGGTGACCGCCGACGTCGACTTCTCGCAGACCGAGGCGACCTCGGAAGAGCACCGGCCGAACCTGGCCGCCGACGCCAGCGCGGTGCGCAGCCAGCAGACGGTAGAGAGCACCGGCGCGGTGGCACCGGCCACGCCCGCGGGCGTTCCGGGCGCGACCTCCAACCAGCCGCCCGGTCCGTCGTCGGCGCCGATCAACGGTGCCGCGCAGCCGCTGTCGCCGACCGGCGGCACCGCCGCGGCGTCGGCCGCCAAGCCGCCGACCCGGCGCGAGTCGACCACCAACTACGAGGTCGACAAGACCGTGAAGACGGTGCGCAACGCCACCGGCCAGGTGCGCCGGCTGAGCGCGGCGGTGGTGCTCAACTACCAGAGCGTGGCCGATGCCCAGGGCAAGGCCGGCGCGGCGACGCCGCTGTCGCCGCAGCAGCTCGAGCAGATGACCGCGCTGGTGCGCGAGACCATCGGCTTCAACAAGGAGCGCGGCGATTCGGTCAACCTGATGAATGCGCAGTTCCTGACCGAGCGCAACGAGGCGGTCGAGGTGCCGATCTGGAAGAACCCGGAAACCCTGGACATGGCGCGCAGCATGGCCTGGCCGGTGGGGCTGGTGCTGATCGGCGTGATCGTGCTGTTCGGCCTGGTGCGTCCCGGCATGAAGGCCCTGGTCGTGCTGCAGCCGCCCAGGCAGATCGGCATGGACGCGGCCGGGGCCGGGCAGGGCGGGCAGCTGAGCGCGCTGGTGGCCGAGGAGCCGCAGCGCCCGGCGCTCGGCTCGCCCACGCCGATCGCATCACCGAGCCTGCCGCCGCCGAGCGCGCCCGAGCAGGCCCGCCTGGAAGGCGCGCGGCAGATGGCCCGCGCCAATCCGGTGGCGGTCGCCAACATCGTCAAGACCTGGGTCAACGGCGACGAAGCCGCGGCCGCCAGCGCCTGAGGACACGAAGCCACCATGGACGAACAAGGCCTGAACGACGCGGCCATCCTCCTGATGTCGCTCGGCGAGCAGGAGGCGGGTGACGTGCTGCGCCACCTCTCGCCGCGCGAGGTGCAGAAGATCGGCGAGGCGATCTCCAAGACCCGCGCGGTGTCGCAGGAGCGCCTGGGCGCGGTGGCCGACCGCTTCGTCAGCGCGACCGCCGGCCAGAGCCTGTTCGCGGCCGACACCGGCGACTACGTGCGCTCGGTCATGAAGCGGGCGCTCGGCGACGAGAAGGCCGGCATCCTGATGGACCGCATCCTGCAGAGCACCGACCTGAGCGGCATCGAGAACCTGAAGTGGATGGACGCGCCTTCGGTGGCCGAGCTGCTGCGCCAGGAGCATCCGCAGATCGTCGCCGCCATCCTGGTCCACCTGGAGGCCGAGCATGCCTCCGCGGTGCTGCTGAAGCTGCCCGAGCAGCAGCGCGCCGAGGTGCTGCTGCGCGTCGCGACGCTCGAAGGCATCCAGCCGGCCGCGCTGGAAGACCTCAACGAAGTGATGTTCCGCGTGCTGGCCGGCGGCGCCAAGGTGCTGAAGCCTTCGCGCGGCGGCGCCCGCACCGCGGCCGGCCTGATCAACCTGCTCGGCTCGGGCGTCGACACGCAGGTGATCGACGCGATCCGCAGCCACGACCCGGACCTGGCCTCCGAGATCGCCGAGCTGATGTTCGTCTTCGACGACGTCATGAAGCTGGACGACAAGTCGATCCAGCTGCTCCTGAAGGAAACCGCGTCGGAGACGCTGATCGTCGCGCTCAAGGGCGCCTCGCCGGCACTGCGCACCAAGTTCCTGTCGAACATGTCTTCGCGTGCGGCCGAGGCGCTGCGCGAGGATCTCGATTCGCGCGGCCCGATGCGGCTGGTCGAGGTCGAGGTCCAGCAGAAGGAAATCCTGCGCTCGCTGCGCCGGCTGGCCGACGAGGGCCAGGTGGTGCTCGGCGGCGGCGGTGGCGGCGGCGGCATGGTCTGAAGGAACGACGATGAACCGCGCCCTTCGTCCGCTTCGTCCCACCGCGCTGATCGCCAGCGAGGACATCGCCCAGGTGTCGCGCTGGCGCTTCGGCGCCGTCGGCACTTCCGGCGTGCCGGGCCTGGCCTTCGGCGAGCCCGAGGCCGGCATCGCCGACCCGCAGGCGCTGCGCGCCGCCCATGCCGAGGGCTACGCCGAAGGCCTGGCCGCCGGCCGTGCCGAAGCGCTGGCGCAGGCCGAAGCCGACTTCGCCCGCTACCGCGCCAACGAGGCGCTGGAAGTCGCCGGCCGCATGGACGCGCTGCTGCGCTCGGTCGAGAACGGCCTCGACCAGGCGCAGCAGGAGATCGCCCGCGGCACCCTGGAGATCGCCTGCGCGCTGGCGCGCCAGGTGGTGCGCCGCGAGCTGGCGGTCGATCCGAAGGCGCTGGAGCCGGTGGTGCACGAGGCGCTCTCGCTGCTGCTGGTGGATGCGCGCAGCGCCTCGGTGCGGCTGTCGCCGGCCGACTTCGAGCTGCTCGACGAGCCGCTGCGCACCCGCTTCACCGGCCAGCCGGTGACCGTGCTGGCCGACGCCGCGGTGCGCCCCGGCGACTGCCTGGTCGAATCGGCCGGCGCGGTGGTCGACGGCGGCCTGGCCTCGCGCTGGTCGCGTGCCATCGCCAGCCTCGGCCTGGCACTGCCGTGGAACGAGGAGGACGGCCATGACGACCGCCACGACGCCTGAGCCGCGCCCGCTGCAGCAGCGCGAGACCTGGCAGCGCTTCATGGCCGATGCCCGGGCGCGTGCCTCCCACGATGTCGGGCTGGCCCGCAGCGGCACCCTGACCCGGCTGGCCGGCCTGGTGCTGGAGGCGGCCGGCCTGCGCGTGCCGGTGGGCTCGCAATGCCTGGTGCAGATGGGCAGCCAGGCGCCGGTGCTGGCCGAGGTGGTCGGCTTTTCGGACCAGCGCGCCTTCCTGATGCCGGCCGGCGACGTTCACGGCCTGTCCAGCGGCGCCAGCGTGAGGCCGGCACCGCCCTTCGTGCCGGTTCCGCGGCTCGGCGCGCCCGAGCGCGAGCCGTTGGGCCACGGCGGCACCTTGCGGCTGCCGCTCGGCCTCGGGCTGCTCGGCCGGGTGGTCGACCCGCAGGGCACGCCGCTGGACCACCAGGGGCCGCTCACCCACGTCAACGCCGAGCCGCTGGACCGCCAGCCGATCAACGCCATGGACCGGGCGCCGGTGCGCGAGGCCCTCGACACCGGCGTGCGGGCGATCAACGCGCTGCTCACAGTCGGCCGCGGCCAGCGCATCGGCCTCTTCGCCGGCTCCGGCGTCGGCAAGAGCGTGCTGCTGGGCATGATGGCCCGCTACACCGAGGCCGACGTGATCGTGGTCGGCCTGATCGGCGAGCGCGGCCGCGAGGTCAAGGAATTCGTCGAGGACATCCTGGGTGCGCAGGGCAGGGCGCGCTCGGTCGTCGTCGCGGCGCCGGCCGATGCGCCGCCGCTCCTGCGCATGCAGGGCGCCGCCTATGCGACCGCGGTGGCCGAGCACTTCCGCGACCGCGGCCAGCACGTGCTGCTGCTGATGGATTCGCTCACCCGCTACGCCATGGCGCAGCGCGAGATCGCGCTGGCCATCGGCGAGCCGCCGGCCACCAAGGGCTATCCGCCGTCCTGCTTCGCCAAGCTGCCGCAGCTGGTCGAGCGCAGCGGCAATGGCCTGAACGGCGTCGGCTCGATCACCGCCTTCTACACGGTGCTGTCCGAGGGCGACGACCAGCAGGACCCCATTGCCGATGCCGCCCGCGCCATCCTGGACGGCCACATCGTGCTGTCGCGGGCGCTGGCCGAGGAGGCCCACTTCCCGGCGATCGACGTCGAGCAGTCGGCCTCGCGCGTGATGCACAACGTGGCCTCGCGCGCGCACACCGAATCGGCCCGGCGCTTTCGCTCGGTCTATTCGCGCTTCCGCCAGAGCCGCGACCTGGTGCGCCTGGGCGCCTATGCCGCCGGCAGCGACCCGGCGCTCGACGAAGCCATCTTCCTGCAGCCGGCGATGACCGCCTTCCTGCAGCAGGACATGCACGAGGCGGCGCCCCTGGCCGCGAGCGTGGCCGAGATGGCCACCACGCTGGGCCAGCGCCGCTGAGGCCACCCGAAACGATTTCCCCTGAACGCCTGAAAGACACACCATGCCCCATCGCACTGCCTTGGAAACCGCCGTTTCACTCGCCACCCGCGAGCGCGATGCCGCCGCCCAGCGCCTGGCGGTGGCGCGCCAGGGTTGGATCGCCGCCCAGCTGCAGCTGGACCAGCTGGAGACCTACGGCGGCGAGACCGAAGCCCGCTGGGCGGTGCAGGCGCTGAACTGCACGCCCGAGATCATGGGCCACCACTACCAGTTCATGGAGCGGCTGAGCCACGCGATCGGGCTGCAGAAGGGCGTGGTCGCCAAGCAGGCCGGCATGGTGGCCACCCTGGCCGACCGGCTGCGGCTGGCCGACACCCGGCGCCAGAGCCTCCTGCAGGTGCACGACAAGCGGCTGGAGGAGCAGCGCCGCGCGCTCGAGCGCCGCGAGCAGAAGTCGTCCGACGAACAGGCGGCGCTGCAATACCAGCGCCTGGCCGCCGGCATGATGGGCGGCGCCTGATGGCCATCGAGATCGCACGCAGCAACGAGGTGCCCGCGACTCGCGCGACCGGCGCAGGCGGTTCGGCCACGGCCGATGCGTCGAGCGGGTCGTCGTCGCCGGCGGGGAGTTTCGGCGCGGTGCTGGCATCGCTGGACCCGCCTGCGGCTCCGGCTGCACCTGCGGCACCTGCGGCACCTGGCGCGGTTGCCGTCGCTTCGGCCGCCGCCGCCGCGACGACGAACGCCGCACCGGATGTGCCGGCTCCGGCGAAGCCGGTCGGCGGCAAGACGCTCGGCAAGCCCTCATCGAACGCCGGCACCGACGCGGCGACCGCCGACAGCGCGACGGACCTGGCCCAGGCGAAGGCGACCGCCACCAAGGAAGCCGACACCGGCGCACCCGCCAAGCCCGCTCCGAGCGATGCCGCCGACCCGACCGCGCTGCTGCTCGCGCAGAGCACGCTCAATGCGGTGACCGCCGTGCCGGCCGTGCCGGTGGCGCTCGCCGCGCCGGCGATGCCTGCCGATGCCGCCGCCGCCTCGCAAGCCGCCTTGCAGACGGCGCAGACGGCCCTCCCGGTCGATGCCGCGCCGGCTCCAGCGCGCACGACGCCGCTG
>NZ_LMUW01000156.1 GCF_009765735.1 Xenophilus sp. L33 | reverse complement strand
CGGTTGCCGGCGCCGCTTCGGGCGGCAGGGTGGCGTCGAGGTATTCGGCCAGCGCGTCGAAGCTGCGATAGCTTTCCATCAGCTGGCGGAAGGTGAGGTTGACCTTGAAGTGCTTCTTCACTTGGATCGCGGCCTGGGTGAGGGTCAGCGAATCGAGCCCGATCTCGACGAAGGGCGCGGCGCCTTCGACTTCTGCCATCTCGATGCCCGACAGCTCCTCGAAGAGGTCGCGCAGGCGGCAGGAGAGGGAGGCGCGACGCGCGGGCTGGACGGCGGCGGTGGCGAGGGCAGCGGAAGCGGCGGCGGTCATTGACAACTCCGGAATCGGTGAGGGGGAAGGCGAGACGATGGGGGTTGCCGCCGCGTTGGCGGACGGCGTGGAAAGGGGCGGCGTGACCGCAGGCGCGGCAGGCGCGACAGGCGCCGACACGGCGACGTCGACCCAGAAGCGCTTGCGCTCGAACGGGTAGGTCGGCAGCTGCAGCCGCTGCTTGCGCAGGCGGCGGTCGAGGGCGCCGAGGTCGGGCGACAGGCCGAGCGTCCAGAGCCGGCCGGCGGCCAGGCGCCAGGCAGCCACTTCCTGCGCCGGGCTGTCGGCGCCGACGCTGACCGCGCTCACCGGACGCTGCCGGGAGGCCTGCTGGCGCACCAGCGTGGCCAGCGTGCTGCGCGGGCCCAGTTCGATGAAGAGCGGATGGGCGAGGCCGTCGAGCAGCGACAGCGCCGCCGGCGCGAAGCGCACCGTCTCGCGCAGGTGGCGGGCCCAGTAGGCGGGATCGATCGCTTCCGAACCGCTCAGCAGGCGGCCGGTCAGCGTCGAATGGATGGCGATGCGCGGCGCCGACAGCGTGACCTGGCGCACCAGCGCCTCGAAGGGCGCGACCGCGCCTTCCATCATCGACGAGTGGAAGGCATGCGAGGTCTGCAGCAGCTTGGCGGCCGTGCCGGCGGCTTCGAGCTGCTGGCGGAAGCCTTCGACGAGATCGGCCGGGCCGGCGACGACGCAGGCGGTCGGGCCGTTCTCGGCGGCCAGCGACAGGCCGGCGGGCAGCAGCTTCGCGAGCTCGGCGGCCGGCAAGCGCACCGACAGCATGTCGCCCTCGGGCATCGACTGCATCAGCGCGCCGCGGCGGGCGACGAGGCGGGCCGCATCGGCCAGGCTCATCACGCCGGCCAGCACCGCGGCGGCGAATTCGCCGACGCTGTGGCCGACCAGCGCCACCGGCTGGACGCCGAGCGCCTGCAGCTGGCGCGCCAGCGCGTATTCGAGCGCGAAGGTGGCCGGCTGGGTGACCGAGGTCGGCTTCAGCGCGGCCTCGTCGTCCGACAGCAGGCGTTCGCGCAGGTCGAAGTCGAGGTGGCCTTCGAAGGCCGCGAGGCAGTCGTCGAAGGCGCGGCGGAATTCGCCTTCCTGGGCATGCAGCGCGCTGCCCATGCCGGCGTATTGCGCACCCTGGCCGGGGAACATGAAGACGGCGTCGGGCGTCCAGGCCGGCAGCTGGCCGGCGGCGCGGCTGGGCGAGCCTTCGGTGCGCAGCGCGGCGACCGCCGCTTCGACCGTCTCGGCGACGACGACGGCGCGCTGGCCGAAGGCCTTGCGGCCGACCCGCAGCGTGTGGGCGACGTCGGCCAGCACGCTGTCCGGGCGCGCCGCCAGGTGATCGGCCAGCCGCGTCACCGCCGCGGCCAGCGCGCTCGGCGTGCGGGCCGACAGCTGCAGCAGCTGCGGGCCGCTGCCGGCTTCCGACGGCCGCGCCACGGGCGCTTCCTCGACGATCACGTGCGCGTTGGTGCCGCCGACGCCGAAGGAGCTGACGCCGGCGCGCCGCGGCGTTTCGCCGCGCGGCCACGATTGCAGCCGGTCGACCACGCGGAACGGCGTCGCCGCGAAGTCGATCGCCGGATTCGGCGCTTCGAAGTGCAGCGAAGGCGGGATGACCTGTTCGCGCAGGGCCAGCGCGGTCTTGATCAGGCCGGTGGCGCCCGATGCGGCGACCAGGTGGCCGATGTTGCTCTTGACCGAGCCGACGCCGCAGAAGCCGGTGTCGGCGGTGTGGCCGCCGTAGGCCTTGGCCAGCGCCGCGATCTCGATCGGGTCGCCCATCGGCGTCGCGGTGCCGTGCGTCTCGACGTAGGAGATGCTGCGGGCGTCGACGCCGGCCGAGGCCAGCGCGGCGCTCACCACGCGCGACTGGCCGTCGATGCTGGGCGCGGTGAAGCTGGCCTTGACCGCGCCGTCGTTGTTGATGGCGGCGCCGCGCAGCACCGCGTGGATCGGGTCGCCGTCGGCCAGCGCGGCCGACAGGCGCTTGAGCAGCACCACCGCCGCGCCGTCGCTGAACACCGTGCCTTGCGCGTCGGCGTCGAAGCTGCGGGTGTGGCCGTCGGGGGAGAGCATCGCGCCCTCCTGGTAGAGGTAGCCGCTGTTGGGCGGGCAGGTCACCGAGGCGGCGCCGGCCAGGGCCATCTCGCAGTCGCCGTTGCGGATCGCCGAGAAGGCCTGGGCGATCGCCACCAGCGAGGTCGAGCAGGCGGTCTGCACGTTGATCGCCGGGCCGGTCAGGTTGAGCCGGTGGGCGACGCGGGTGGCGATGTAGTCCTTGTCGTTGGCCAGCGCCACCGGCAGGTCGCCGAGCTGCTCGAAGAGCTCCGGATGCGTCAGCAGGTGATGCTGGAAGTAGCTGTTGCCGTACATGCCGGCGAAGACGCCGACCGCGCCCGGGCGGGTGCCGTCGGGCGCATGGCCGGCGCGCTCCAGGCATTCCCAGCACAGCTCCAGGAACAGGCGCTGCTGCGGGTCCATCACCTCGGCTTCCTTCGGGCCGATGCCGAAGTGGGCGGCGTCGAACATCTCGATGCCGTCGACCACGCCGCGGGCGCGGACGTAGGCCGGGTCGGCGCGCAGCTCGGCGCCGACCGAGGGGTCGAGCGAGGCGTCGTCGAAGAAGCTGATCGTGTCGCGGCCGGCGCGCAGGTTGTCCCAGAACTGCTCGACGTCGGCGGCGC
>NZ_LMUW01000155.1 GCF_009765735.1 Xenophilus sp. L33 | reverse complement strand
GGAGCAGTTTGACCTGGCCACAGAGGGAGCAGTTTGACCCGGCCATCGGGGGTCTGATCAGATTCCTGGTAGGTCCCAATGGTGCCCGGAAAGAGACTGTAGATTCTCTTAGCAGGGTTCTTCGGCGAATCGTCGGCCGCTGCATTTTCATGTTGGCTCATGATGGCCTTTTGTGTGTGGGTACCCGGCTCTGGGTCCGGTTGATTTAGAGGCAGAGTTGGGACGTCCTTTGCCAGCGAAAAACACAACGAGGCTCGACAGCGTTACAAGCGACATTGCCCAAAGCAGTGACGATGACAACAAGCGATTTCCAACGACGACAAGCACGAGCGTCGAGAGGATCGGCGTCGCGTTGGAAAGCACGCCAATCGTTCGCGCATCGCCCCTGCGCATTGCATAGCTCCAAAGGTAGAACGCGCCTCCAGTTGGACCGATGCCCAAAGCCGCAATCAATGTCCATTGCGTTGGGTTAAGCGACGCTGCCGGCTCGAAGACGGCGTGACCAACAAGTGCAAGCAATCCCGACACCATGCACGCTGGACCGACATCGACAGCGGAAGATGAGGTGCTGCGAGCCTCTGCCACGGAGTAACTCGCCCAGACGAACGCGGCCGCCAATGCAAATCCGTAGCCAGAGTGCCACTGAAATTCAAGGGTCATACCGCCGCTTGTCGCAAGAAGGACGCCTGCAAATGCGGCAACGCCAGCGACAAGATGCGCCCAACCCAGTTTGAGACCTTTGCCTGCCCAGGGCGCCATGAGCAGGATTAGTGATGGCCACGTGTAGTGAACGAGATTGGCGTTGACGGGCGGGGCGGAACGCAAGGCCACGATGTACAGCACGTGGTAAGTGAACTGGCCATAGGTGCCAGTGGCAAGCGCTCTCCAACTGAATGCCCAGTGCCGCATCCAGGGAAGGGAGAGAGCACCGCCGATCAAAAGACTCAAGCCGGTCAAATACAGCGGAGGTATTCCGGCAAGGGATACGGTCAGAGCTGCCAGCGACGACCACATCAGGATCGCTGTGAGTGCCGCCAGCAAGGGCATGTTCAATGCTCCTTTTGGATGTCGAGATGCAGTGTTTGGATCTCGAGGAATTCTTCAATGCCGTGGCTTGATCCTTCGCGTCCCAATCCAGATTCCTTCACGCCTCCGAAGGGCGCGACCGCCGTCGAAATTGCGCCGGTGTTCATGCCCACCATGCCGCATTCGAGCGCTTCGCTGACACGGAAGAGCCTGCTTACGTCTTCCGAGAAAACGTAGGCTGCGAGGCCGTACGGTGTGTCGTTGGCTCGCTGCAGCGCCTCGGTCTCGGAAGAGAAGCGGAACAGCGCAGCAACTGGTCCGAACGTTTCCTCATTGGCCAGCAGCATGTTGTCCTGCGCGTCGGTCAGCACCGTTGGTTCAAAAAACTGAGGTCCACGTTCATCCGACTTTCCACCCAAAGCAACCGAGGCGCCTTTGGCAAGCGCATCCTTGACATGCATTTCCACTTTTTGAAGAGACGCCGGGTTGATCAGTGGCCCGATGTTGACCCCGGCCTCGGTGCCGATGCCGAGGCTGAGCTTGCGAACCTCGGCGACCAGGCGCTCAGTATCGCCCGCGCGGTGATCCGCAACAGCCCGATCATGATCCTGGACGAGCCGA
>NZ_LMUW01000154.1 GCF_009765735.1 Xenophilus sp. L33 | reverse complement strand
GTCTTCGACCGCCGCCAGCACCGCGCGCGCCAGCGGATGCTCGCTGCCCGCCTGGAGCGCGGCGGCGCGGCGCAGCATCGCGGCCGCATCGCCGTCGACCGCTTCGTGCGCGACCAGCGCCGGCCGGCCCTCGGTCAGGGTGCCGGTCTTGTCGAACACCACCACCTGGATGCCGTGCGCCAGTTCCAGCGCCTCCGCGTCCTTGATCAGCACGCCGTGCCGCGCCGCGACGCCGGTGCCGGCCATCAGCGCGGCCGGCGTCGCCAGCCCGAGCGCGCAGGGGCAGGCGATCACCAGCACCGCGACCGCATTCAGGATCGCCGACTGCCAGTCGCCGGTCGCCAGGCCCCAGCCGAGCAGGGTGACGAAGGCCACGCCCAGCACCACCGGCACGAAGACGCTGCTGACCCGGTCGACCAGCCGCTGGATCGGCGCCTTCTTCGCCTGTGCCGACTCCACCAGCCGGACGATCCGCGCCAGCGTCGATTCGGCGCCGACGGCGCGGGTGCGCACCAGCAGCCGGCCGCTGGCGTTGACCGAGCCGCCGGTGACCGTGTCCTGCGGCCGCTTGGCGACCGGCAGGCTCTCGCCGGTGACGAGCGACTCGTCGACCTCGCTGTCGCCCTCGACCACGACCGCGTCGACCGGCACCCGTTCGCCGGGCCGGATGACCACCAGGTCGCCGACCCGCACCTCGCCCAGCGCTACCTCGCGCTCGACGCCGCCCTGCAGCACCCGGGCCCGCGCCGGACGCAGGGCCTGCAAGGCACGGATCGCCTCGGTGGTCTGCCGCTTGGCCCGTGCTTCGAGCCACTTGCCCAGGAGCACCAGCGTGATGACCACCGCCGAAGCCTCGAAGTAGAGATGCGGCATGGCGCCGTCCGCCGTCAGCAGCAGGTAGACGCTCAGCCCGTAGGCGGCGCTGGTGCCGAGCGCGACCAGCAGGTCCATGTTGCCGGCGCCGGCCTTCAGCGCCTTCCAGCCGGCGCGGTAGAAGCGCCCGCCGAGCCAGAACTGCACCGGCGTCGCCAGCGCGAACTGCAGCCAGCCGTCGAGCATCCAGTCGCGGCCGACGAGCAGGCCGAGCATCGGCAGCATCAGGGGCGCCGAGAGCAGGGCGGCGGCGATCACCGGCCAGGCGGCTGCGCGCCGGCGCGTCGCGGGCGGCGCGGTGCCGGGCGAGGCGCCGGTGTCCGTCGCGGCTTCGACCGCCTCGGCGGCGGCCGTTTCGCCGACCGCATAGCCGGCCTTCTCGACCGCGCTGCGCAGGCTGCCGAGCGCCACCGAGCCGTCGGTCTGCACGGTGGCCGCCTCGGTGGCCAGGTTGACGCTGGCTTCGGTCACGCCTGGCACGCCGGCCAGTGTTTTCTCGACCCGCGCGGCGCAAGACGCGCAGCTCATGCCCTCGATCGGCAGCGACCATTCGCGTCGCAAGGCGGCAGCGGGCGTGAGCGCAAGACTGTGGTTCATCGTTTTCTTCCCTTCAGGCCCACGAGTGTCAACCTTACCATCATGGGAGGGTCAAGGGCTTCGACACGGCTTGGTGAAAGGAGTGAGTGACCAACGCTTAACGACTCTTACGGACGTCATATGACGTTATGGAAGTAGTAGTTAATAGTTACACCACGTACGCTCCGGCCATCGACTTCAGGAGATTTCGATGGGTGCCAGCGATATCGGGCCGTTGACTTCGTTGACCAGGGATTGCCGCTTGTGGGTGGAGGATCCGGGCGGTTTCACCACGCATCGGGTGGGCCAGTTCCACCACACTTACCATTTGCACCCTTTGTTTCAATTGGCCGAATTCGAGGCGCTGGCGCACGAGTTGATGCCGAAGAAGCAGGTCCGCTTCGTGCGGCCCGGAATCACCCAGTCGTCGGCCTTCGCGCACGACAGCCAGCATCCGGACGGCCGTGGCATCGAGGAGGTGTTCCGCCGAATCCAGGAGCCCGGCAGCTGGGTCGCGCTCTACAACATCGAGACCGTGCCGCGCTACAAGGCGCTGCTCGAGGACGTGCTCGACCAGGTGCGCGCGGTGATCGACCGCGAGCAGCCGGGCATGTTCATGGTGACCGGCTTCGTCTTCATCTCGGCGCCGCCCTCGGTGACGCCCTTCCACATCGACCGCGAGAACAACTTCTGGCTGATGCTGCGCGGGCGCAAGGTCATGAACGTCTGGGACCGGACCGACCGGGTGGTGGTGCCGGCCGACGCGGTGGAGGACTTCATCGTCGACCACCAGGCCCGCAAGATCCGGCTGAAGGACGGCTTCGTCGGCCGCAGCCACGAATTCGAGACGCGGCCCGGCGACGGCATCTACTTCCCGAGCACCTCGCCGCACATGACGCGGGCGGATGTGGACCCGACCGGCACCGAGGACCCGATCGCGATCTCGGTCGGCGTCAACTTCTACACCTCGGTCACGCGCGACCGGGCGCGGGTGCACCAGCTCAATCGGGTGCTGCGCAAGTGCGGCATCACGCCGGCCGATCCGGGCGAGGCCGCCGGCGCGAACCGGCTGAAAGCGCCGATCGGCCGCGCCATCGGCGTGACGCGCAATTCGATCCATCAGCTGGCGGCGCCACTGCTGCGCGGCCGCAAGGCCCATCCGCCGCCGCCGGGCTCGTTCTGAAGCTCCGGTGCGGGCGTCAGCGGCGCAGCATGTCGCGCGCCCCGACCGGCGGTGCGTCGTTGCCCCAGGCGCCGCGGATGAAGGTCAGCACCGCCGCGATGTCGGCGTCGTCCAGCGCCTGGCTGAAGGGCGGCATGCCGTAGGGCCGCGGGTTGCCGGCGGTGGCTGGCAGGAAGCCGCCGTGGCGCACGATCTGCACCAGGTTGGCGGTCGAATCCATCAGCACCGCGCGGTTGCCGGCCAGCGGCGGATAGGCGCCCTCGGCGCCCTGGCCGCGGTCGCCGTGGCAGTAGGCGCAGCGCTGGTCGAAGACCTTCTCGCCGCGCTCCATCACCTGCGGCTCGCGCTTCACCGGCACGCCGGCGACCGCCACCGGCGACGACTGCGGCAGCGCCTGCAGGTAGACCGCCATGGCGCGCAGGTCGGCGTCGTCCAGGTGCTGGGTGCTGCCGAAGACGACGTCGGCCATCGGGCCCATGACCGAGCCGTGCGCCGACTTGCCGACCTGCAGGAGCGCCACGATGTCGCGCAGGTCCCAGTTGCCGACGCCGGCCTCGCGGCTCGAATAGAGCGAGGGCGCATACCAGTTCTCGACCGGGATCAGGCCGCCGGCCAGGCCCAGCTTGTCCTCGGTGGCGCCGAGCGCGTTGCGGGTGCCGTGGCAGGCGATGCAATGGCCGAGGCCGCCGACCAGGTAGGCGCCGCGGTTCCATTCGGCCGACTTGGCGCTGTCGGGCTGGTAGCTGCCCGGCGTGAAGAACAGCGCCCGCCAGACCGCCAGCGCGGCCTGCGTGTCGTAGGGGAAGCGCAGCGTGTTCGGCCGGTTCGGCTCGGGCGAGGGCGGCAGGGTGCGCAGCCAGGCGAAGAGCGCGTCCGAGTCCTCGCGCGTCAGCTGGGTGAAGCTGGTGTACGGAAAGGCGGGATAGAGCAGCCGGCCGTCCTTCGATCGGCCGTTGTGCATCGCGCGCCAGAAATGCGCGGCGCTCCAGTCGCCGATGCCGGCCTTCGGGTCGGGCGTCAGGTTGCTGGTGTAGACGGTGCCGAAGGGCGTCTCGATGCCCAGGCCACCGGCGTAGTCGGCGCCGCCGCGCAGCGTGTGGCAGCTGGCGCAGTTGCCGGCCAGCGCCAGGTAGCGGCCGCGCTCGACTTGCGCCGGCGTCGGGTCGAAGGCGGCCGGTGGATCGACCAGCTTGTCTTCGCCGCGCAGGTTGAGCGCGATCAGCGCGAAGGTGGCCAGCACGGCCAGGGTGGCCACGAAGGCCATGAGGGAAAGCAGGCGTCGCATGGCGGAGCTCAACGCATCGCGGCGCTGCAGGGCATGGGCCACGGGCCGGGCGGCGCGGACGCGGGCCGGCTGTCGGCGGGCACCGGCTGCAGCGCCAGCCAGCTGGTCACGGCGTTGACGTCGGCGGTGCTCAGCTTGGCGCCGACGGTGGCCATGCAGTCGGGCGGCAGCGCGTGGCGCGCATCGGTCAGCCAGGCGCCCAGCTGCGACGACAGGTACAGCCGCGGCAGCCCGACCAGCCCCGGGATCGCCGGCGCCACGCCGGTGAGCGCCAGGCCGTGGCATTGGGCGCAGGCCGGGATGCCGCGCGCCGCGTCGCCCTGGTAGACCAGCTCGCGGCCGTGCGCCAGCATCTCGGGCGTCGCGTCGTTGCTGGCCGGCGCCGGCGGGTAGGGCAGGTCGAGCGCCGAGAAATAGGCCGCGATCTCGTGCAGGTAGTCGTCCGACAGGTGCCGAACCATGTGCGTCATGTCGCTGTTGAAGCGCCGGCCGTCGCGAAAGCTGCGCAGCTGGTTGAACAGGTAGCCCTCGGGCTTGCCCGACAGGCGCGGATAGTAGCCGCCGTCGCTGCTTGCGCCCTCGCGGCCGTGGCAGGCGATGCAGGCGGCGACCCGCTGGCCGATGGTGTCGGGCACGCGCATGGGCGGCGTGGTGGTGGCGGGCACCGCGGGAGCCGCCACGGCGCTCACTGCCGCGGCCGCCAGCGTCCCGGCGGCGAGCCGCCGCAGCGCGGACAGGATGCTTGGGAGTTTCATGCGAGGCGGATTGTGGGCCCGGATCCGGCCGGCCGGAGGCTACAGTCGCCCGGATGCAGCACAACCCGCTCCTGCGACTGACCGGCTGGCACCGCCTCGTGGTCGGTGCCGTCGTCGGCCTGGCGGTCGGCTTCGGCCTCGGGCTGCTGCCCTGGCGGCTCGACGGCGCCTCGCGCGGCCTGCTCGGCTGGTGTGCCGGTGCCCTGTCGTACCTGGTCCCGGCCTGGTGGCTCGCCGAGGCCTGGGACGCCGAGCGCACCCGGGCGCGGGCCCGGTCGCTCGACCAGCCGAGCGGACTGATCCTGGCGATCATGGTGGTGGCGATCGGCGTCGGCGCCGGCGTGATCGCGATGCTGCTGCAGGACGTGCCGCAGCTCACCGGCCGCCAGCGCGTCGGCCACATCGCGCTCGGGCTGACGGCGCTGGCGCTGGCCTGGCTGGTGATGCACACCATCTACGCCTACCACTACGCGCACCGCTTCTACCAGGGCGAGCCGGACCCCGACAACGACGACCTCGGCCTGAAGTTCCCGGGCAGGCGCGACCCGGACTACTTCGACTTCCTCTACTTTTCCTTCGTGATCGGCATGACCTCGCAGGTGTCCGACGTGCAGGTCACCTCGCGCGCGATGCGGCGCATCACGCTGGTCCACGGCGTGCTGTCCTTCGCCTTCAACATGCTGGTGCTGGCCCTGTCGATCAACGTGGTGGCCTCGTCGATGCAGTCGCCGACCGATGCGTCCGGCGCGTCCGGTGGTGCGGCTCACACCAGCAGCGCGCCTTCCAGCTCCAGCAGCGCCGACTTGCGCTCCAGGCCGCCCGCGTAGCCCGTCAGCGAGCCGTCGGCGCCCAGCACCCGGTGGCAGGGAACGATCACGCTGATCGGGTTGCGCCCGACCGCGGCGCCGACCGCCCGCACCGCGGCGGCCCGGCCGATGCCGGCGCTCAGCGCGCCGTAGCTGGTGGTGCGGCCCACGGGAATCGCCAGCAGCGCCTGCCAGACCGCCTGCTGGAACTCGGTGCCGTGCGACAGGTCGAGCGGCAGCTCGAAGCGCTGGCGCTCGCCGGCGAAGTAGTCGCCGAGCTGGCTCGCGGCCTCGACCAGCACCGGATGGTCGTCGGCGCGCTGCCAGCCGGCGGTGTCGGGCCAGTGGCGCTGGTGGTCGAACCAGGCGCCGGCCAGGCCCTGGTCGGTGGCGCACAGCAGCAGGCGGCCGAGCGGGCTTTCCATGGGGCGGCTGTAGAGAGTGCGGGTGCGGAATTTCATGGGGCGGGGACGATGGCGTTGGAAACGGCTGCGGGCCGGGCATTGCGGCGGGCGCGTGCCGGTGTGACAGCAGAAGACGAAGGCGCCGCCGGCTTCGCATGCCAGGCCCGCAGCACCGCGTAGCCGCGCCACGGCCGCCAGGCCTGCGAGGCCTCGAGCGCCGCCTTGGCCGAGCCGACGCCGAGCGCCTTCTGCAGCGCCACGTCGCCGGAGGGAAAGGCATCCGGCCAGCGCAGCGCGCGCATCGCGATGTATTGCGCGGTCCAGTCGCCGATGCCGGGCAGCGCCTGCAGGGCGGCCAGTGTCGAAGGCACGTCGGCGCCCGCATGCAGCGGCAGCCGGCCGGCGACCGTCTCGCGCGCCAGCGCCAGCAGCGCGGCCTGTCGTTGGCGCACGATGCCGAGCTGGCCGAGTGCGTCGCCGCTGGCCCCGGCAATGGCTGCCGGCGTCGGGAACAGCCGGTCGAGGCCGCCGATGGGCGTCGCGATCGGCGTGCCGAAGGCCTGCACCAGCCGCGAGCCCATCGTGCGTGCCGCCGCCACCGTGATCTGCTGGCCGAGCACCGCGCGCACCGCCAGTTCGAAGCCGTCGACCGTGCCCGGCACCCGCAGCCCGTCGCCTTCGGGAAAGGCGTCGTGCAGCGCGCTGTTGATCGCCATCGGCTCGGCGTCCAGGTCGAGCATCGCGCGCACCCGGGCGATCACCGTCGGCAGCACCGCGGCCAGCGATTCGCCGACCCGCAGCAGCACCTGCTCGCGGATCGGATCGAAGCGCAGCTGCAGCCAGCCTTCGTGAGCCTGGCCACCGTGGACGATGCGCAAGGTGCGGGCGAAGCGCCGTGCCGGGCCTTCGCCGTCGAAGGCCTCGACGCCGCCGAGCGCCCGGCGTTCGAAGAAGGCCAGCATCGCCGCGGCGTCGCAGGGCGGCCGGAAGCCGAGGCGCACCTCGACCGCCGCGTCGTCGCGACTGCCGGTCGCGGCGCCGGCGCGTCGCATCGCGCGCGGGTTCAGGCCGTAGTGGCCGACGAAGGCGGCATTGAAGCGGCGCACGCTGGCGAAGCCGCTGGCCAGCGCCACCTGCGTCATCGGCAGCCGGGTGTCGGCGATCAGCTGCTTGGCCGCCAGCAGCCGGCGGGTCTGCAGGTACTGCAGCGGCGAGACGCCGAACTGCGATTCGAAGATGCGCCGCAGGTGCCGGTCGCTGACGCCGAGCCGCTCGGCGATGCGGGCCGCACCCGGGCCGTCGGCCGGCCAGGCGTCGGGCTCGTCGATCAGGCGGGCCGCCTGCAGGGCCAGGATGCGGGAGGCGTCCTCGGTCGACCAGCTGGCCGCGCGCGGCGCCAGCTCCGGCCGGCAGCGCAGGCAGGGGCGAAAGCCCGCGGCCTCGGCCTGCGCCGCATGCCGGTAGAAGCGGCAGTTCTCGCGCTTGGGCACCTTGACCCGGCACACCGGCCGGCAGTAGATGCCGGTCGAGGTGACCGCGGTGAAGAAGGAGCCGTCGAAGCGCGCATCATGGGCCTTGACCGCGAGGTAGCAGGCATCGCCGTCGAGGCCGGGACTGTTGGGCGGGATCGAGCGCATGGCGACGGATGATACGTGTCGGACTGCTCGTAACTGGCCATTTCCGGACCTCTGGCCCGTGGGGGCCGTGCCTACAATAGTCGTCGTTTTTTGAAACTTTTCAGGGGTATGCATGCAGCTCAGCGCATCGATCTTCAAGGCCTACGACATCCGCGGCGTGGTACCCGCCACGCTCGACGAACAGGTGGCCGAAGCGCTGGGGCAGGCCTTCGGCAGCGCGGCGCGCGCGGCCGGCGAGAAGGCGGTGGCGGTCGGCCGTGACGGCCGCCTGTCGGGCCCGTCGCTGGCGGCGGCGCTCATCAAGGGCCTGGTCGCCACCGGCGTCGAGGTGATCGACGTGGGCGCGGTCACCACGCCGATGCTCTACTTCGCGGCCCACACGCTGGCCACCAGCGGCATCCAGGTCACCGGCAGCCACAACCCGAAGGACTACAACGGCTTCAAGATGGTGCTGGCCGGCCGCGCCATCTACGGCGAAGAGATCCAGAACCTGCGCCGCGTCATGGAAGCCGGCAGCGCCGACCTGGCGCCCGGCGGCAGCGTGCGCCAGGTGGACGTCACCGAGGCCTACACGCAGCGCATCGTCGGCGACATCAAGCTGGCCCGGCCGCTGAAGATCGTGGTCGATTCCGGCAATGGCATCGCGGGTGCGACGGCCCCGTCGATCCTGCGCGCCATCGGCTGCGAGGTGACCGAACTCTTCAGCGAGGTCGACGGCAACTTCCCCAACCACCATCCCGACCCCAGCAAGCCCGAGAACCTGCGCGACCTGATCGCCGCGCTCGGCGACAGCGGCGCCGAGCTGGGCCTGGCCTTCGACGGCGACGGCGACCGCCTGGGCATCGTCACCCGCGAAGGCAACAACATCTACCCCGACCGCCAGATGATGCTGTTCGCGCAGGACGTGCTGTCGCGCGTGCCGGGCGCCACCATCCTCTACGACGTCAAGTGCACCCAGCGCCTCGGCCCGGCCATCGAGGCGGCCGGCGGCGTGCCGCTGATCTTCAAGACCGGCCATTCGCTGATCAAGGCCAAGATGAAGGAGATCGGCTCGCCGCTCGGCGGCGAGATGAGCGGCCACATCTTCTTCAAGGAGCGCTGGTTCGGCTTCGACGACGGCACCTACGCCGGCTGCCGCCTGCTCGAGATCCTGAGCAAGAGCCCCGACGCCAGCGCGGTGCTCGACGCGCTGCCCTCCAGCTTCTCGACGCCGGAGCTGAACGTCGCCTGCGCCGAGGGCGAGCCGCACACCGTGGTGGCGAAACTGGTCGAGGACGCCGACTTCGCAGCGCCGGCCAAGGTCTCGACCATCGACGGCCTGCGGGTCGACTGGCCGGATGGCTTCGGCCTCATCCGCGCGTCCAACACCACGCCGGTGCTGGTGCTGCGCTTCGAAGGCCAGACCGAGGCCGCGCTGCACCGCATCGAGACCGAGATGCTGGCCCTGCTCAGGAGCGTGAAGCCCGACGCCACGCTGGCCGCCGCGGCGCACTGAGAACCACCGCAGCGTGCGTTCCCTGCTCCTGCGCCTCTATGGCGTCCTGACCACCCTGGCGCAGCCCCTGGTGCGGCGCAAGCTCCGGCGCCGCGCCGCCGCCGAGCCCGGCTACGCGCACGCGGTGGCCGAGCGCTTCGGCCATTACGAGGCCGGCGCCACCGGCACCGGCTGGTGCTGGATCCACGCGGTGTCGCTCGGCGAGGCGCGCGCCGCCGGCATCCTGATCGCCGAGCTGCGCCGGCAATACCCGGGCATCCCGATCCTGCTCACGCACGGCACCGCCACCGGCCGCGAGGAAGGCGCCAAGCTGCTCGAGCAGGGCGACCTGCAGGTCTGGCAGCCCTGGGACGCGCCCGACGCGGTGGCCCGCTTCCTCGACCGCTTCCGCCCGCGCATCGGCGTGCTGATGGAAACCGAGGTCTGGCCCGAGATGACCGCCGCCTGCACCGAACGCAAGATCCCGCTGGTGCTGGCCAACGCGCGGCTCAACGAGAAGTCGCTGGCCAGCGCCGAGAAGCTGGCCTGGCTGGCGCGGCCCGCCTATTCGGCGCTGGCCGCGGTCTGGGCCCAGACCGAGGCCGATTCGCACCGGCTGGTGTCGCTCGGCGCCAAGGTCGAGGGCGTCTTCGGCAACCTGAAGTTCGACGCCACGCCCGACATGCGGCAGCTCGGCGCCGCCACCCGGCTGCGCCAGCAGCTGCCGCGGCCGGTGGTGGTCTTCGCCAGCTCGCGCGACGGCGAGGAGAAGCAGCTGCTCGAGGTGCTCAAGCGCTTCGGCGCGCTGGCGCCGCCGCCCGCCGCGCAGGACGCGGTGCAGTCGATCGCCAAGCGGGTGCAGGACGTGCAATGGATGATCGTGCCGCGCCATCCGCAGCGCTTCGACGAGGTCGCCGCGCTGGTGGAGTCGCAAGGCTTCGCGGTGGCCCGGCGCAGCGCCGCCGGCGCACCGTCGGAGGCCGAGATCTGGCTGGGCGATTCGCTCGGCGAGATGGCGCTCTACTACGGCCTGGCCGATGCCGCGCTGCTCGGCGGCAGTTTCGAGCCGCTCGGCGGCCAGAACCTGATCGAGGCCGCGGCCTGCGGCTGCCCGGTGATCATGGGGCCGTCGACGTTCAACTTCGCCGAGGCGGCCGAGCTGTCGCTGGCGGCCGGCGCCTCGCTGCGGGTGCCCGACATGGAGCGCGCGGTCACCGAGGCGCTCAAGCTGGTCGAGAAGCCCGAGCGACGCGCCGCCATGTCCGAGGCCGCGATGGCTTTCGCCAATGCGAACCGCGGCGCCGCGGAGCGCACCGCGCGGGCCTTGCTGGCAATCGCCGAGACCGCGTCGCCGCGCACCGAGGAGCGGGCCGAGCCGAGCCTCGAATAGCGCTCAGCCGCCGTCCAGCATCGCCGCGAAGTCGTTCGCGAAGCGGTGCGCGTCGCCCGGCCAGCGGGCCGACAGGTACTGCCCGTCGCGCACCGTGAAGCCCAGCTCCGGCCGCGCCGGCGTGTCGCGCGCCGCGCTCATCGGGCCGGTCACGAAGTCGCCGGGCTGCGCCAGCGCCGCGCTGACCTCGCTCTGCACCGGGGTCGGGTAGGTGCGGTAGTAGCTGCCCAACCAGAGCCCCGTCAGCGCCCATGCGCCGAGCTCCATCTGGCGGGTGAGGGCGGTGGTCTTGCGGCCGTACAGCACCGAGCGGCCGTCGGCGGCCTTCGAGCGCGCCGCCAGCACCACGCCGTGGCAGATCGCGCCGACCGGCTTGCCTTCGGCGAAGGCGGCGGCGACCAGCGCCTGCAGCGCCGTCGATTCGAGGTAGCTGCGCATGCCCTTGGCATGGCCGCCGGGCAGCAGCAGGCCGTCGAAGTCGGCGGTGCCGATCGCGTCGTGGCGCAGCGGCTTCTCAAATTCGGGGCTTGTGGCCATCTCGGCGTAGGCGCGGCGGCCGCGCCGGTCGGCCATCAGCATCGACTTCAGCAGCCCCAGGCCGCGGCCGCTGAGCATGCGTTCGTCGGCTTCGCCGCGGCGGCCGTCCGGCGTCGCGAAGCGGACGCGGTGGCCGAGGCCGCTCAGCACCTTCCAGGGCACTGCGGTCTCGGTGGGATCGAAATCACGCTCGGGAATCGGGATCAGGACGGTCGCCAAGGGCGGGGCTTTCCAACGAAGCGAGGCGCGGGGGCCATCGATGGCTGCGCAGCTTACGGCAGAATCGGCGCGGCCGACACACAACAAACCTGGAGACCCGCCATGGGCGCACAGTGGAAAGCGAAACACAAGGACCTGGCCGCGAACGCGCGCGGCAGGCTGTTCGGCAAGTTGTCCAAGGACATCATGATCGCCGCGCGCAGCGGCGCCGACCCGGGCTCCAACGCGCGGCTGCGGCTGGTGGTCGAGCAGGCCCGCAAGGTGTCGATGCCCAAGGACACGGTCGACCGCGCCATCAAGAAGGGCGCCGGCCTGAGCGGCGAGGCGGTGCATTTCGAGCACGTCATCTATGAAGGCTTCGCGCCGCACCGCGTGCCGGTGATGGTCGAGTGCCTGACCGACAACGTGAACCGCACCGCGCCCGAGATGCGGGTGCTGTTCCGCAAGGGCCAGCTCGGCGCCTCGGGCTCGGTGGCCTGGGACTTCGACCATCTCGGCATGATCGAGGCCGAGCCGGCCGCCGCCGGCGCCGATGCCGAGGTGGCCGCCATCGAGGCCGGCGCCCAGGACTTCGAGCCGGGCGAGGAAGAAGGCAGCACGCTCTTCCTGACCGATCCGGTCGACCTCGACCTGGTGAGCCGCGCGCTGCCGGCCCAGGGCTTCAGCGTGCTGTCGGCGCGCCTGGGCTACAAGGCGAAGAACCCGATCGATCCGGCCAGCCTCAGCGCCACCGAATTGGAAGAAGTGGAAACCTTCCTGGCGGCGATCGACGCCAACGACGACGTGCAGAACGTCTTCGCGGGCCTGGCCGGCTGAAGGCCGCCCGCGGTCCATGATCGACGCGCTTCGCCATTCGCTGTTCGCGGTCGGGCTGATCACGCTGCTCGAGTTGCTGGTGTTCACGCGCATCCTCTTGCGCCCGCATCGCGACCCGGCCTCGCGCATCGCCTGGATGGTGGTAGTGGCGGTGCTGCCGCTCTTCGGCATCGTCGGCTATTTGCTGCTGGGCGAGGCCAACATCGGCGGCAAGCGCAGCAAGCGGCTGCTCGGCGTGATCGCGGGCCTGCCGCCGCTGAACGAGCCGGACGCCGGGGCGGATCCCGCGGAAGTCGTGCCGCGTCGCTTCCAGCTGCTGTTCAAGCTCGGCCGCTCGATCAGCGGCTTCGATCCGGTCGGCGGCAACGCGGCCCAGCTGATGGCCGACTCCAACGCCACGATCGACGCGATGGTGGCCGACATCGACGCGGCCACCGACCACGTGCACCTGCTCTTCTACATCTGGCTGCCGGACCGCAACGGCTGCAAGATGGTCGAGGCCCTGAAGCGCGCCGCCGGCCGCGGCGTTGCCTGCCGCGCGATGGCCGACGACCTCGGCTCGCGCACCATGATCCGCTCGCCGCACTGGCAGGCGATGCGCGCCGCGGGCGTGCAGGTGGCGGCGGGGCTGCCGATCGGCAATCCGGTGCTGCGCACCTTCCAGGGCCGCATCGACCTGCGCAACCACCGCAAGATCGTCGTCATCGACGGCCGCATCACCTACTGCGGCAGCCAGAACTGCGCCGACCCGGAGTTCCTGGTGAAGGCCAAGTTCGCGCCCTGGGTCGACCTGATGATGCGTTTCGAAGGCCCGATCGTGCGGCAGAACCAGTTCCTCTTCGCCAGCGACTGGATGACCTATGTCGACGAGGACCTGAACGACCTGCTGAGCCGGCCGGCGCCGCCGCCCACCGCGGGCACGGTGCAGGCCCAGGTGATCGGCACCGGCCCGACGGTGCGCTTCTCGGCCATGCCCGAGACCTTCGGCACGCTGCTGTACGCGGCGCGGCACGAGGTCATCGTGACCACGCCGTATTTCGTGCCCGACGACTCGCTGCTGAACGCGCTGTGCACCACCGCCTACCGCGGCGTCGCGGTCACGATCGTGTTCCCGGCCCGCAACGATTCCTGGATCGTCGGCGCGGCCAGCCGCAGCTACTACTGGGACCTGCTGGCCGCGGGCGTGCGCATCGTCGAATACGAGGGCGGCCTGCTGCATGCGAAGTCGGTCACCGTCGACGGCGAGCTGAGCCTGGTCGGCTCGGCCAACATGGACCGGCGCAGCTTCGACCTCAACTACGAGAACAACATCCTGTTCCACGACGAGGCGCTCACCTGCACCTTGCGCGAACGGCAGCTGAGGTTCATGGCGCACGGGCATCCGGTGACCCAGGCCGACGTGGCCGCCTGGCCGCTCTGGCGGCGCCTCTGGAACAACCTGATCGCGACGCTCGGGCCGGTGCTCTGAGCCTGGTGGCCGCTTGCGCGGGCCGACGGCGCGGCTCATCATCGTCAGCTTGTCCAGGAGACTTGCGATGAGCCTCGACCGCCACCTCATGCGACCGATCGACCGCCGCATCACCCGCCGTGAACTGACCGCGGCACTGGCCGCGGGCGCCGCGCTCGCAGCACTGCCGCACCGCGCCGTCGCGCAGTCCGCCGACGACCTGGTCCAGCGCGCCATTCCGAGCAGCGGCGAGCGCCTGCCGGCGGTCGGCCTCGGCACCGCCAGCGTCTTCGACGGCGACGACGCGCGCACCCGCGACGCGGCGACGCAGGTGGTCGCCGCGCTGGTCGCGGCCGGCGGCCGGCTGATCGACACCGCATCGACCTACGGCGACGCCGAGACGGTGCTGGGGGCGGTCGTGGCCGCGGGCAACCTGCGCGACAAGCTCTTCCTGGCGACCAAGCTGGAGTCGCCGGACGGCGGCGAGCTGAAGCGCTCGCTGGCCCGCCTGCAGGTCGCCCGGGTCGACCTGCTGCAACTGCACAACGTAAGCGACCCGCACCAGTCGCTGGCGCAGTTCAGGGCCTGGAAGGCGCAGGGCCTGTGCCGCTACGTCGGCGTCACGACCACCTACCGCGGCTCGTTCCCGGCGATCGAGTCGGTGCTGCGCCACGAGAAGCCGGACTTCGTGCAGGTCGACTACTCGATCGACAACCGCGAGGCCGAGCAGCGCATCCTGCCGCTGGCCGCCGAGGTCAAGGCCGGCGTGCTGACCGCATTGCCCTTCGGCCGCGGCCGCCTGTTCCGCGCGGTGAGCGGCAAGCCGGTGCCCGACTGGGCGGCGGGCTTCGCCGGCAGCTGGGCGCAGTTCTTCCTCAAGTACCTGCTGGGCGACCCGCGGGTCACGGCGGTGATCCCGGGCACCTCGAGCGCGGCGCACATGAGCGACAACCTCGGCGCGATGCGCGGGCCGCTGCCCGATGCCGATCAGCGCAAGAAGATGGTCGCCTTCATCGAGAACCTGTAGCGGCTCAGTTCTCGCAGCGGAAGCGGATGCCGGTCTGCGCCGGCGCCAGGCCCAGGTTTTTCACGCTCTGGCCGGTCTTGTCGCAGTAGAGCTTGGCGTCGTTGTACGAGGTGGAACGCATCTCGCCGTTGGGCATCTTGATCACGCTGGTGGAATCCGTGCCGCAGGCGGCGAGGGCGAGAACGAGCGGCAGGAGGGCGAGCGGTTTCATCCGGGCATTTTCGCGCAGATCGGCCGGGCAACCGCTTCCGTCCCGCACTAGGCGAAGACGTCCGACACGTAGCGGCCGTGCTCGTGCTCCATCCGGTCGACCCAGGCCTGGGCCTTGGCGTCGTCGGCCTGCGTCGCGGCCTGGTAGATGCGCAGGAAGGTCTCGCGCACCGCGGGCGCCATGCGTCGACCGTCGCCGCAGACGTAGAACTGCGCGCCCTGCACGAACAGCGCCTGGATGTCGGCCCGATCGCGCCAGACGCGGTCTTGCACGAACACCAGGCCGTCCTCGGGCCGGGCCGAGAAGGTCGGCCGCATCTCGACCACGCCGGCCGCTTCCCAGGCTTCGAACTGGGCCCGGTAGAGGTAGTCCACCTCCGCGTCGTCGACGCCGAAGAAGAGCAGCGCCCGCCCGACCTCGCGGCCGGCCGCCTGCTGCGCCGCGCGCTCCTGCAGGAAGCCGCGAAAGGGCGCGACGCCGGTGCCGGCGCAGACCATGACCATCGGCGTGCGCGGATCGGCCGGCGGATGGAAGCCCGACTGCGACGGCCGCACCGCCACCGACAGCCGGTCGCCCGGCGCCAGCCGCGCCAGGTAGCTGGAAGCCACGCCCTCGAAGCGGCCGCGGCCCGAGAGCGCCGGCGCATCCACCACCGCCAGCGTCAGGCTGGCCTGCACCTCGTTGGCCAGCGGCGAGGACGAGATCGAATACTGGCGCGCCCGCAGGGTCGGCAGCATCGCCAGGAAGGCCGCGAAGCCGAGCGTGCAGGAGCCGGTGCGCTCCAGCAGTTCGAGCACGCTGACCCGGCGGTCGAGCACCTCGGCGTCGTAGATCTCCTCGCCGGCCAGCCGCTCCAACGCCGCGCGTTCGGGCGGGCAGGGCGTGGCCTCGGCCAGCTGCGCGACCTGCGCCCGGGTCGCCGGCTGCGCGAGCTCGACATAGCCCGAGAGCAGCTCGAAGGCCGCGATCGGGTAGTCGCCCGGCAGCGAGGCCGCCGCGCCGGGCTGCTTGTGGATCACGACCTGGCTGTCGCGCGCCAGCCCGAAGCGCGCCAGTGCCCGCGCCACGATCGCCTCGGGGTTGCGCGCCAGCACCGCGAGGTAGTCGCCGGCGGTGTAGCGCATGCCGGCCGGCAGCGCGATCTCGAGATGGCGCTTGGAGCGCGCGCCGGGGCGGTCCATGTTCACCAGCTCGCGGTTCTCGACCACGGTGCCCGGCTCCAGCTCCTTCAGTTGCAGCGCGCTCTCGCGGCCGGAGGCCAGCACCTCGACCTCGAAGCCCGCGGTCGCCGGCTTGTAGTTGACCGCACGCCCGAGCGCCTCGGCGAGGTCTTCCCACAGGCCCTGGTACCAGGCATCGAAGGCGCCGAAGAAATCGCCGCCGGCATCGGCTTCGCCGCGGCTGCGCAGGCGCAGGCCGCCGGCGGCCTCCAGCGCGGCATCGACCCGCTTGGGGATCGCCTGGTAGGTGCGCGCCCATTGCCGGTTGCCGCAGCCGAGCACCGCGAAGCGCAGGCCCGCCAGCTCGCCGGCGGCACGCGCTTCGAGCCAGGCCAGGAACTTCTTGGCGTTGTCCGGCGCCTGGCCTTCGTAGGAGGCGGTGACCACGATCACCGGCACCTGCGGCGACAGCGCGCCGGCATGCTCGTCGAGGCTGGCCAGCGTCGCGGCATAGCCCTGGCGCGGCGCGTCGGCCGCGATGCGGCGCGCGAACATCTCGCAGGACCCCGTGTTGCTGCCGTAGAGCACCAGCAGCTTGGGCGCGTCGTCGGGCAGCTTGACCTGGTCGGCGGCCGGGTCGCGCACCAGCTTCTGGGTGACGCCCGGGACCGCGCTGCGCATCGCGAAGCCGCCGGTACCGCCGGTACCGCCGGGCTGGCGGCTGCGGGCGCGGATCTTCAGGCCGTGTGGCTTGATGGTCAGCGTCTCGGCGATCTCGAGCTGGTAGGACGGGTCGTCCATCACGATGTCGAAGCGCTGCAGCATCATCGCCAGCACCAGCTGCGCCTCCTGCATCGCGAAAGGCCGGCCGATGCAGGCCCGCGCGCCGTTGCCGAAGGGCTTCCAGGCATTGGGCGGCAGCGTCTCGGCGGCCTCGGGCGCGAAGCGTTCGGGCCTGAAGGCCTCGGCGTCGCCGCCCCAGACGGCTGGGTCGCGGTGCAGCGTCGGCTGCAGCACCAGCACCGTGTCCTTGGTGGTGAGCGGATAGCGGCCGGCCAGCAGGGTGTCCTCGATCGGCTTGACGCCGAAGGCCGGCGCGGTCGGCCACAGGCGCAGCGACTCCATCAGGATCTGCTCGAGGTAGCGCAGCTGCGCCAGGTGCTCGAAGCGCGGCATGCCGTCGCCCAGCACCGCGTCGACGAGCGACTGCGCCTTCAGCATCACCTCGGGGTTCTTCAGCAGCAGGTAGCAGACGAAGGACAGCAGGCCGCTGGTGGTCTCGTGCCCGGCGATCAGGAAGGTGACCATCTGGTAGCGGATGTTCTCGTCCGAGAGCTTCTCGCCGGTGACCGGATCGACGCCGTTGAGCATCACGTTGAGCAGGTCGTCGCGCGAGGCGCCGTCGGGGTCGCTGCGGCGCTCGGCGATCAGCTGCTCGGCGACCTTGGCCAGCAGCGCCTGGTCGGCCTCGTAGCGGCGCCGGGTGCCGACCATCAGGTTGGTGACCACGCCGGGGCGGCGCCCGCGCTGGCCGGCTTCCTCGAGCGCATCGACCATCGCCGCGACGAAGGGATGCATCTCGTTCTGATAGAAGCTGTTGAAGCGGTAGTCGAAGGCGCACAGCGCGATCGTGTCGAGCGTCAGCCGCGTCATGTTGTCGGCCACGTCGATCACCGCCGACGCCCCGAAGCGCTCCCACTTCACGAACATCTGGTGCGCGATGTCGACCATGCGGTCGAACATCGAGCGCACGCCGAGCGGACCGAAGGCCGGCATCAGCAGGCGATGCGCCTTGGCCCAGTTGGGCTCGCTGTTGTAGGCGGTGAAGAGGCCGTCGCCGGCGAAGGCCCGGATCTGCTGCAGCGGGCCGTGCACCCGCTTGTTGAAGCGGCTTTCGTCGCACAACTCGTCGACCAGCCGCTGCGAGCTGACCACGTGCACGTCGCGCCCGAGGATGGTCAGCTTGTAGATCGGCCCGTACAGCTCGGCCAGCCGCATCATGCTCTGCACCGGCGCCTTGGTGTCGAGCTCGCCGAGGTTGCCGACCAGCGGCCGGAGCGGCGGTTGCGGGATGCGGGCGCTGTCGGAATCGGAGGGTGTGGGCTTCATGGATTTCCGATCAGGCACCGGGCAACGGGAAAAGGAAGAGCGTCGTCAGTAGCGGGCGACGCTCGGGTCGTGCTGGCTCGCCCAGGCGTCGATGCCGCCGGCGATGTTGGCCACCGGCTCGAAGCCGTTCTGCACCAGGAACGCGGCCACCCGCTGGCTGCGCGCGCCGTGGTGGCACAGGCAGGCGATCGGCTGGTCGGTCGTCAGTTCGCCCAGCCGCGCCGGCACCTCGTTCATCGGGATGGTCACCAGGGTGAAGCCCTGCGGCGTGACGTGGGCGGTCTGCAGCTCCCAGGGCTCGCGCACGTCGAGCAGCACCGGCGCGGCGCCCGGATGGCGGGCGAACCAGTCGGCGAGCTCGCCCGGGCGGATCTGATCGATCATGAACGGCTCAGAAGTTGAAGCGCGAGGGCACGGGGAAATTGAGCAGGCGCGGCGCCATGGTGTCCCAGGGCTGCACCACGTCCCACTTGCCTTCGCCGACCCGGGTCACGAAGTGGGCCCGCATCATCGGCTCGTCACCGACCACCGCGGCCAGCCGGCCGCCGATGTTGAGCGAACCGAGCAGGCCCTGCGGAATGCGCGCCACCGAGCCGCTCAGCACGATGACGTCGAAGGTCGGGCCGCTCGGCAGCGGCACCGCGCCGTCGGCATGCCGCACCTCGACGTTCATCACGCCATTGCGGCGCAGGTTGGCGGTAGCCACCGCGGCCAGGCCGGGATCGATCTCCAGGCTCAGCACCTGGGCCGCGCGATGGGCCAGCAGGGCGGCCATGAAGCCGGAGCCGCTGCCGATCTCGAGCACGCTCTCGTGCTTCTGGATGTGCAGGTCCTGCAGCATGCGGGCCTCGACCTTGGGCGACAGCATGATCTGGCCGGCTTCCCTGGCGGTCGCGCCTTCGAGCGGGATTTCCATGTCGAAGAAGGCCAGCGCCCGGTGCGGCTCGGGCACGTAGTCCTCGCGCCGGATCGCCGCCAGCAGGTCGAGGATCTCGAAATCGAGCACGTCCCAAGGGCGGATCTGCTGCTCGATCATGTTGAAGCGCAGGCGCTCGAGGGTGGGGGTGGGATTCATTGGATTGCTCCTTGCAAAAACTCAGGACTGACTTTCGATTCTAGGCAAGGGCTGGCTGCCGGTCGCAGTGGTCGCGGCCGGCGAGGGCGCCGGACGGCAAAGGCCGTGCAGCAGGGTCTCGGCGTGGAAGGCCAGAAAGGCCTCGGGGTCGAAGGCGGCGCGGCCCTCGGTGGCGCTGGCGCCGTCGCTCTGCTTGAGCATCATCAGCAGCATCGGCGCGATCACCGACTGGACCGCGAACTCGACGTCCATCGGCGCGAATTCGCCGCGCTCGATGCCGCGGCGGATGATCCGCCGCAGCAATTCATGGCGCGGCTGCACCGCCTCGCGGTAGTAGAACTCGGCCAGTTCCGGGAAGTTGCGGCCTTCGCTCAGCATCAGCTTGGCCAGGCCCGAGGCCTTGGTCGAGCCGACCTTCTGCCACCAGACCCGCATGCAGTCGCGCAGCATGTCGGCGGTGCTGCCTTCGTATTCGTCGAGCTCGCGGTTCCATTCGGTGAATTCGCCGGTGAGGTTTTCACGCACGACCGCCTTGAAGAGCTCTTCCTTGCTCTGGAAATAAAGGAAGAGCGTGCCCTTGGAAACGCCGGCGCGGGCCGCCACTTCTTCGGAGCGCGTGGCGGCGAAGCCCTTCTCCACGAAGAGGTCCAGCGCCGCTTCGAGCAACTCGCCCGGACGGGCTTCCTTGCGGCGCTCGCGCTTGCCGCGCGCGGCGCACAACTTGTCGGCAAGGAAACGGGGAGCGTTCATCTGTGTTAATGACTAGCGGGTTAGTAATGTAATGAGGCGGTGATCCGGCGTCAAGGCCATCACAATCCGTCCACGATCCTTGTCGACTCTTTTGCTCGGAGATTTTTATGGCGCAAACAGAAACCATCGTGCTCGGAGGCGGCTGCTTCTGGTGCAGCGAAGCGGTGTTCGATCGGGTGCAGGGCGTGCTCGACGTCGAGTCCGGCTACTGCAATGGCCAGGTGGTCAATCCCAGCTACGAGCAGGTCTGCACCGGCCGCACTGGCCATGCCGAGGTGGTCAAGCTGGAATTCGATCCGGCGCAGATCTCGCTGCACGAGATCCTGGAGATCTTCTTCGTGGTGCACGACCCGACCACGCTGAACCGCCAGGGCAACGACGTCGGCACCCAGTACCGCAGCGGCATCTACTACCTGAACGACGAGCAGAAGAAGGTCGCCGAACAGGTCATTCGCGAGATCGGCGAGAGCAAGACCTACCGCGACAAGGTGGTGACCGAGGTCGAGCCGCTGGCCAACTATTCGACCGCCGAGGCCTATCACCAGGACTACTTCAAGAACAACCCGAACCAGGGCTATTGCGCCTTCGTGGTCGGGCCGAAGGTCGAGAAGTTCCAGAAGACCTTCGCGGCGCGGCTGAAGGCCTGAGGCAGAAGTCGGGAGGTCCGAGGCGCCGCTCAGGGCGCCAGCCGCTCGCGCAGCCAGTCGCCGCCCTGGCGCCGGTAGCGCAACCGGTCGTGCAGCCGGCTCTTGCGGCCCTGCCAGAACTCCCAGGTGTCCGGCTCCAGCCGGAAGCCGCCCCAGAAAGGCGGCCGCGGCGGCGACAGCAGGTGGCGCGCGGCCTGCACCGCAGCGTTCTTCACCAGCACGTCGCGGCCGCTGATCACCTCGCTCTGCGGGCTGGCCCAGGCGCCGATGCGCGAATCGAGCGGGCGGCTGGCGAAGTAGGCGTCGCTCTCGGCCGCGCTCACCTCGCTCACGCGGCCCTCGATGCGCACCACCCGCTCCAGCTCGACCCAGTGGAACTGCAAGGCGGCCCATGGATTGCCGGCCAGCTCCTGGCCCTTGCGGCTCTGGTAGTTGGTGTACCAGACGATGCCGCGGGCGTCGTAGCCCTTGATCAGCACGATGCGGGTCGAAGGGCGCAAGTCGCCGCCGACGGTCGCCAGCGTCATCGCGTTGGGTTCGGGCACCTGGGCGTCGATCGCTTCCTTCAGCCAGCGCTCGAACTGCGCCAGCGGATCGGCGGCGCTGCGGCTTTCGTCCAGCTCGGCGCGCTCGTAGCTCTTGCGCAGCGCGGCCAGCGATTCGTTGGTGGGGGTCATCGCGCCATTGTTGCGCATCGGACCGCGCGCGATCGGATCGATACTGCGTCCCCATGACCGCCGCACCGCGCCAGCCCACCGTCATCGTGCTCGCCTCCGGG
>NZ_LMUW01000153.1 GCF_009765735.1 Xenophilus sp. L33 | reverse complement strand
GCAGCGGCTGGGCCTCTCGCACCAGGCGCAGCGGCTGCACTACGCGGTGCTCTCTGCGACCGCGCGGGCGCGCCAGCGGCAGCAGGCGCTGGAGGTCCGGTTGCCCGCGGCGCTCGGCACGCCGGTCGCCCGCCAGCACGAACGGCTCGACCGCGCCGCCTTGCGGCTGCAACTGCTCGACCCGGCGCTGGTGCTCCAGCGCGGCTACGCCTGGCTCACCGATGCCGACGGCCACGCGGTCACGAAAGCGGCGGCGCTCCGGCCCGGCGACGAGGTGCAGGCGCGCCTGGCCGACGGCCAGGTCGACCTGAAAGTCCTGCGATGACGCTGCGATCAGGGATAACGCGATGGCGTCTGACGCTGATTTGAATATTCCTTCCTAGAATCGACCGTCCCACAACCCACCCGCGAGAAAAAAGCATGGAACATGTTCTTCCCCCCCTGCCGTACCCGTTGGACGCGCTCGCGCCCGAGATTTCCAAGGAAACGCTCGAGTACCACTACGGCAAGCACCACAACGCCTACGTCGTGAACCTGAACAACCTGCAGAAGGGCACGGAGTTCGAGAACATGACGCTCGAGGAAATCGTCAAGAAGTCCAGCGGCGGCATCTACAACAATGCGGCCCAGGTCTGGAACCACACCTTCCTGTGGAGCTCGATGAAGCCGAGCGGCGGCGGCGAGCCCACCGGCGCCGTGGCCAAGGCGATCGACGCCAAGTGGGGCAGCTTCGCTGCCTTCAAGGAAGCCTTCACCAAGTCGGCGGTCGGCAACTTCGGCTCGGGCTGGACCTGGCTGGTGAAGAAGGCCGACGGCTCTGTCGACATCGTCAACACCGGCGCCGCGGGCACGCCGCTCACCACCGCCGACAAGGCGCTGCTGACGATCGACGTCTGGGAACACGCCTACTACATCGACTACCGCAACCTGCGCCCGAAGTACGTCGAGACCTTCCTGGCCAAGCTGGCCAACTGGGACTTCGCCGCCAAGAACTTCGGCTGATCCGACGTTCCGCGCCCTTCGGCGCAGCAAGAAGCCGGCCCTTGAGGCCGGCTTTTTCGTTTGGCGCGGAGGCCGCTCAGTGCCGCGCGAACACCTCGCCGCCGAGCTTGCTGCCGGCCTTGATGCCCTTCTTCGCGAACCAGCCCTGGTTCATTTCCAGCACGTAGCGCACCGGCTCGGTCGAGCAATGGGAATTCTCGGTCTGCGGCTGCATGTCGGCCAGGTTGACGATGCGGCCGTCGTCGGCGATGAAGGCGGCGGTCAGGGGCAGGATCGTGTTCTTCATCCAGAAGCACTGCGTGGACGGCTGCTCGAAAACGAAGATCATGCCCTCGGCCTGCGGCATCTCCTTGCGGAACATCAGGCCGAACTCGCGCTCGGCTTCGCTCCTGGCGATCTGGGCGTCGATCTGGTAGAGGCCGGCGGTGATCCGGGTGCGCGGCAGATGGCCCTGCGGCTCCTGGCCCTGGGCCGCGGCGAGGCCACCCATCAGCACCAGGGAGAAAGCGAAGAGTCGGGGAAGGCGGAAGAGGCGCAAAAACATGCTCGGCTTTCGAAGACGGCGACACAAACAAATGCCCGCTCGGGCGGGCATGATCGACACGCTGCGAAGCTTACCCGCGAACGCCAGCGCCCGCCTTGCGCGAAGCTGACCGCGCCGCCTCGCTGTCATTGGGCGTGCGTCTAAAATTCGCCGCCCTTTCGCCTCGTCCCGACCGGAGTTCCCGTTCCCATGACCCGCTACCAGCACATACAAGTCCCGGCCGAAGGCCAGAAGATCACGGCCAACGCCGACCAGACGCTGCAGGTGCCGGACCATCCGATCATTCCGTACATCGAAGGCGATGGCGTCGGGCGCGACATCACGCCGGTGATGCTCAAGGTGGTCGACGCCGCGGTCGCCAAGGCCTATGGCGGCCAGCGCAAGATCCAGTGGATGGAAATCTTCGCCGGCGAGAAGGCCACCCGCATCTACGGCGCCGACGTCTGGCTGCCCGAGGAAACGGTGGACGTGGTGCGCGACTACCTGGTGTCGATCAAGGGCCCGCTCAACACACCGGTCGGCGGCGGCATCCGCTCGCTCAACGTGACGCTGCGCCAGGAACTCGACCTCTACGTCTGCCTGCGCCCGATCCAGTACTTCCCGGGCGTGCCCAGCCCGCTGCGCGAGCCCGAGAAGACCAGCATGGTCATCTTTCGCGAGAACTCGGAAGACATCTACGCCGGCATCGAATTCGCGGCCGGGAGCGACAACGCGAAAAAGCTGATCAAGTTCCTGCAGGAGGAGATCGGCGTCCAGAAGGTCCGCTTCCCGGAAACCTCGGGCCTGGGTGTCAAGCCGGTCTCGCGCGAAGGCACCGAGCGGTTGGTGCGCAAGGCGATCCAGTACGCGATCGACAACGACAAGCCCAGCGTCACGGTGGTGCACAAGGGCAACATCATGAAGTTCACCGAAGGCGCCTTCCGCGACTGGGCCTACGGCCTGGCGGCCAAGGAGTTCGGCGGCGAGCTGATCGACGGCGGTCCGTGGATGAAGGTCCGCAACCCCAGGACCGGCCGCGACATCACGATCAAGGACTCGATCGCTGATGCATTCCTGCAACAAATCCTGCTGCGCCCGGCCGAGTACAGCGTGATCGCCACCCTCAACCTGAACGGCGACTACATCTCCGACGCGCTGGCCGCGCAGGTCGGCGGCATCGGCATCGCGCCGGGTGCGAACCTGAGCGACACGATCGCGATGTTCGAGGCCACCCATGGCACCGCGCCGAAATACGCCGGCAAGGACTACGTCAACCCCGGCTCGGAAATCCTCTCGGCCGAGATGATGCTGCGGCACATGGGCTGGACCGAGGCGGCCGACCTGATCATCCAGTCGATGGAAAAGGCGATCCTGAGCAAGCGGGTCACCTACGACTTCGCCCGCCTGATGGAATCCGCGACCCAGGTCAGCTGCTCCGGCTTCGGCCAGGTCATGATCGACCAGATGTGACGCCGGCGCCCGGCGGGCGCACCGAAGCACGAACCCCGCAGCCGCAAGGCGACGGGGTTTTTTTCCGGGCGGCACAATGTCCGGCAGGGCGCTCGCCTCGCCGTGGGGCATGCCGCTTGCTTGGGCCGGGAGACACGTTCGCGACGCCCGTCCGCCTTGAATGTCACAAAGCCGCCACCAGTTGTGGCAGTGCGCGAGTGGAACCCCCGGCGCCTCTATAGAATGATTTTCATGGCTACCAGAATCCCCTCGACCCCCAAGACGCCTCCGGCGGTGAAGCCGCGGCGGGACGATGGCGATGCGGTCGTGCTCGAGCGGCGCCCGCAGAAAACCGCGCCGCCGCAGATGTTCCAGGTCGTCATGCTGAACGACGACTACACGCCGATGGAATTCGTCATCGTCGTGATCCAGGAGTTCTTCAACAAGGACCGGGAGACGGCCACCCAGATCATGCTCAAGATCCATCTCGACGGTCGTGGCGTCTGCGGGGTGTATTCCCGCGACATGGCGGCCACCAAGGTGAATCAGGTGATGGAGGCGGCCCACCAGGCCGGCCATCCGTTGCAATGCGTCAGCGAACCGGTCGAATGAACTGAACCTGTTGATTTAGGCCCGCTCCAACCCATCTGAGTTTTTATTTACAGCAAGGCAAAAGGAAATCACATGATTGCCCAGGAACTGGAAGTCAGCTTGCACATGGCTTTTGTCGAAGCCAGACAGCAGCGCCACGAGTTCATCACGGTGGAGCACCTGCTGCTCGCTTTGCTGGACAACCCGAGTGCGGCGGAGGTCCTGCGCGCCTGCTCGGCCAATGTCGACGACCTGCGGGCGTCGCTCACGAATTTCATCAAGGACAACACGCCCCAGGTGGCGGGCACCGACGACGTCGACACCCAGCCGACGCTCGGTTTCCAGCGCGTGATCCAGCGCGCCATCATGCATGTGCAGTCCACCGGCAACGGCAAGAAGGAAGTCACCGGCGCCAACGTGCTGGTCGCGATCTTCGGCGAGAAGGATTCGCACGCGGTCTACTACCTGCACCAGCAAGGTGTCACCCGCCTCGACGTGGTGAACTTCATCGCCCACGGCATCAAGAAGAGCGACCCGCCGGAAGCGGCCAAGGGCAGCTCCGAAGCCTCGTCGAACGAGAACGAGGAAGGCGGCGGCGAGAAGAACGAGAAGTCGTCCCCGCTCGAGCAGTTCACGCAGAACCTCAACCAGCTCGCCAAGGACGGCAAGATCGATCCGCTGATCGGCCGCGAGTACGAGGTCGAGCGCGTGATCCAGATCCTCTGCCGCCGGCGCAAGAACAACCCGCTGCTGGTCGGCGAGGCCGGCGTCGGCAAGACCGCGATCGCCGAGGGCCTGGCCTGGCGCATCACGCAGAACGAGGTGCCCGAGATCCTCGCCGAGTCGAACGTCTATTCGCTCGACATGGGTGCGCTCCTGGCCGGCACCAAGTACCGCGGCGACTTCGAGCAGCGCCTGAAGGGCGTGCTCAAGTCGCTCAAGGACAAGCCGAACGCGATCCTCTTCATCGACGAGATCCACACGCTGATCGGCGCCGGCGCGGCGTCGGGCGGCACGCTGGACGCATCGAACCTGCTGAAGCCGGCGCTCTCGAGCGGCCAGCTCAAGTGCATCGGCGCCACCACCTTCACCGAATACCGCGGCATCTTCGAGAAGGACGCGGCCCTGTCGCGGCGCTTCCAGAAGGTCGACGTGGTCGAGCCGACGGTGCAGGAAACGGTCGACATCCTGAAGGGCCTGAAGTCGCGCTTCGAGGAACACCATGGCGTGAAGTACGGCGTCGCCGCGCTGCAGGCCGCGGCCGAGCTGAGCGCCAAGTACATCAACGACCGGCACCTGCCCGACAAGGCGATCGACGTGATCGACGAGGCGGGCGCCGCCCAGCGCATCCTGCCCGCCAACAAGCGCAAGAAGACCATCAGCAAGACCGAGGTCGAGGAAATCGTCGCCAAGATCGCGCGCATTCCCCCGGCCAACGTGTCGAACGACGACCGCGGCAAGCTGCAGACCATCGAGCGCGACCTGAAGAGCGTGGTCTTCGGCCAGGACAAGGCACTCGAGGTGCTGGCCTCCGCGGTCAAGATGGCGCGTTCGGGCCTCGGCCGCGAAGACAAGCCGATCGGCTCCTTCCTGTTCAGCGGCCCCACCGGCGTCGGCAAGACCGAAGCGGCCAAGCAGCTCGCCTACATCATGGGCATCGAGCTGATCCGCTTCGACATGTCGGAGTACATGGAGCGCCATGCGGTGAGCCGGCTGATCGGCGCGCCTCCGGGCTACGTCGGTTTCGACCAGGGCGGCCTGTTGACCGAAGCCATCACGAAGAAGCCGCACGCGGTGCTGCTGCTCGACGAGATCGAGAAGGCGCATCCGGACATCTTCAACGTGCTGCTGCAGGTGATGGACCACGGCACCTTGACCGACAACAACGGACGCAAGGCCGACTTCCGCAACGTGATCATCGTGATGACCACCAACGCGGGTGCCGAGACCATGAACAAGTCGACGATCGGCTTCACCAACCCGCGCCAGGCGGGCGACGAGATGGCCGACATCAAGCGCCTGTTCACGCCGGAGTTCCGCAACCGTCTCGATGCGACCGTGAGCTTCAAGGCGTTGGACGAGCAGATCATCCTGCGGGTGGTCGACAAGTTCCTGCTGCAGCTCGAAACTCAGCTGGCCGAGAAGAAGGTCGATGTCACCTTTACCGACGTGCTGCGCAAGCACCTGGCGAAGAAGGGCTTCGATCCGCTGATGGGCGCCCGGCCGATGCAGCGGCTGATCCAGGACACGATCCGTCGTGCGCTGGCCGACGAGCTGCTGTTCGGACGCTTGCAGGAAGGCGGTCGCCTGACGGTCGACCTGGACGACAAGGAAGAGGTCGTGCTGGACATCACGCCGCTGCCCAAGAAGGAAGGCAAGGCCAAGCCCGAAGCCGAGGAAGCCGCCGCGGGTTGACGCGCATTCCCGCCTGCAATCCGCAGGCGACCCCCGAGAAGGCCGGTAGCAT
>NZ_LMUW01000152.1 GCF_009765735.1 Xenophilus sp. L33 | reverse complement strand
CGCACTCGCGCGAGCAACTGGCCGCCGACCTGGCCGCCTGGTGCCACCGCGCCGAAGCCAGCGGCATCGCCGGCCTGCGCGAGTTCTCGACCCGTCTGCGCGCTGCACGGGCCTGATTCCGCAAGTGCCCTGGGCGATCCTGAAAAGCCGGCCTCCGAGCCGGCTTTTTTGTTGCCGTCCTCTTTGTCGCCGCTCGAATTCCGCCGAATTGCAGGCAACAAAAAACCCGCTGGATCACAGCGGGTTTTTGATTGGAAGCGCCGAATTACTTCAGCTTGATTTCCTTGTATTCGACGTGCTTGCGCGCCTTCGGGTCGAACTTCATGATCGACATCTTTTCAGGCATCGTCTTCTTGTTCTTGCTGGTCGTGTAGAAATGGCCGGTACCCGCGGTGGATTCCAGCTTGATCTTTTCGCGTCCGCCTTTGCTCGTTGCCATGATTCAGCTCCTTAAGCTTGGCCGCGTGCGCGCAGGTCTGCGAGCACGGCGTCGATGCCGTTCTTGTCGATCAGGCGCAGCGCGGCGCTCGAAACACGCAGGCGAACCCAGCGGTTTTCGGTCTCGACCCAGAAACGACGGTATTGCAGGTTCGGCAGGAACCGGCGCTTGGTTTTGTTGTTGGCGTGGGAAACATTGTTTCCGACCATCGGGCCCTTGCCCGTGACTTGACATACGCGTGCCATGGCACTTCTCCTTGAACAGCTGGCACCTGGCACCCTCGAAGTGATTCGAAGTGACGCCCGGTGGGTTGCAGCTTGACCTCGCCAAAAATGGGTGGCGGGAACCCTCTAGCTTGCCGACAATTTCGGCAAAGCCTCGGATTATAGCCCAAGCTACTCCTGTTCGAGGAAGCGCTGCGCGTCGAGCGCCGCCATGCAGCCCGTGCCGGCGCTGGTGATCGCCTGGCGATAGACATGGTCCTGCACGTCGCCGGCGGCGAAGACGCCCGGAACGCTGGTCATCGTGGCGAAGCCCTGCAGGCCGGCCTTGGTCAGGATGTAGCCGTCCTTCATCTCCAGTTGGCCCTGGAAGATGTCGGTGTTCGGATGGTGGCCGATCGCGATGAAGCAGCCCTTCAGGTCGAGCTGCTCGGTGGTGCCCGTCTGCGTGTTCTTCAGCCGGATGCCCGTGACGCCGGAATCGTCGCCCAGCACTTCGTCCAGGGTGTTGTGGACCTTCAACACGATCTTGCCCTCGGCCGCCTTGGCGTTGAGCTTGTCGATCAGGATCGGCTCGGCCCGGAACTTGTCGCGCCGATGCACCAGCGTGACCTTGCTGGCGATGTTCGACAGGTAGAGCGCTTCCTCGACCGCGGTGTTGCCGCCGCCGATCACGCAGACCTCCTGCTCGCGGTAGAAGAAGCCGTCGCAGGTGGCGCAGCCGGAGACGCCGCGGCCCATGAAGTGCTGCTCGGATTCGAGGCCGAGGTACTTGGCCGAGGCGCCGGTGGCGATCACGAGCGCGTCGCAGGTGTAGGTATGGCTGTCGCCGGTCAGGGTGAAGGGCCGCTTGCTGAAGTCGACCTTGTTGATGTGGTCGAAGACGATCTCGGTCTTGAAGCGCTCGGCATGCTCCAGGAAGCGCTGCATCAGGTCGGGGCCCTGCACGCCGTGGACGTCGGCCGGCCAGTTGTCGACCTCGGTCGTGGTCATCAGCTGGCCGCCCTGAGCCATGCCGGTGATCAGGAGCGGTTCGAGATTGGCGCGGGCGGCATAGACGGCCGCCGTGTAACCGGCGGGCCCGGAGCCGAGGATGAGGACCTTGGCGTGGCGTGGTGATGACGACATGAGTAGAAAACCTAGGAGTGGCGCTGCAGCAGCGTGTACATTTTCAGGGTGATGGGGATGGATATGGAGTATCACCGTTCGGTTCCACACCGTTCGGAGGCTCATTTAATGGGCGCGATTGTAGGAATGCATGGTTGCGGATCGCGCCGAAATCGGGGATTGATGAATGTCGATGCTTTCCAATCTTGAATTGCTCCGCCGCGTGCCGCTGTTCGCTGCGCTGACACCTGCGCAGTCCGCCAGCATCGCGGACGCGATCGTCAAGAAGCGCTTCAAGCGGGCCGAAGTGGTGGTCGAGCAGGGCAAGAAGTCCGACGCGCTGTACATCATCCTGACCGGCCGGGCCCGCGTCATGAGCACCGACAGCCGCGGCCGCGAGGTGATCCTGGCCACGCTGCATCCCGGCGACTACGTCGGAGAGATGAGCATGATCGACGACGAGCCGCATTCGGCCACCGTCCGCACCGAGATCCAGACCGACGTGCTGATGCTCGACCGCGACGCCTTCGCCCGCTGCCTGCCCGAGAACTCGTCGATGTCGTACAACATCATGCGCGGCCTCGTGGCGCGGCTGCGACATGCGGACCGCAAGATCGAGTCGCTGGCCCTGATGGACGTCTACGGCCGCGTGGCCCGCTCGCTGCTCGAATTCGCGGTCGACGACGGCGAAGGCAACCTCAAGGTGCGCGACAAGATCTCGCGCCAGGACCTGGCCAAGATGGTCGGCGCTTCGCGCGAGATGGTCAGCCGCGTCATGAAGGACCTGGAGGAGCGCGGCTTCGTGCAGACCCAGGACGACGGCTCGATGATCGTCAAGGAACGGCTCTCATCGCTCACCTGACTTTCCGGTCGGCGCCGCCCGTGCGCGCCGACCTCGATCGCATCGGCCCGGTGCACGCGGCCGCGGTCTCATTCGTTGTAGTCTTGCCGGTTGTCCAGCCCGACGCGTCGGGCCGGCCGGCGTGTGTTTCATGACCTATTCGATCAATACCCTTCAATCGCCCGCTTCCGACGCTGGCCAGCCGGTGCGGCTGCGGGCCTTGCGCTTCGCGCAGGAGATCACGCTGATCGCGGGCTTCGTGGCGATCCTGTTCTGGGTGCTGGCCATGCTGAGCTTCACCCCGTCGGACGCCGCCTGGTCGACCTCGGGCACCGGCGGCGAGATCAAGAACTGGGGCGGCCGCATCGGCGCCTGGGTCGCCGACGCCAGCTATTTCCTGGCCGGCTATTCGGTCTGGTGGTGCCTGGCCGCGGCGCTGCGGGTCTGGATGTCGTCGCTGGCCGGCTGGATGCGTGGCGGCGATGCTTCGGCGGTCGAGCCGCCGCCGCTCGGGCCTTTCAACCGCAGCCGGATCACCTTCTGGTTCGGCCTGGTGCTGCTGCTGTGCGCCAGCGCGATGCTCGAGTGGTCGCGCCTGTACCGGCTCGAATTCCATCTGCCGGGCCATGGCGGCGGCGTGCTCGGCTACCTGGTCGGGCCGGCGAGCGTGAAGTGGATGGGCTTCACCGGCTCGGCGCTGATCGCGATCGCCGGCGGCGTGATCGGCTCGGCGCTGGTGTTCCGCTTCTCCTGGGGCCAGATCGCCGAGCGCATCGGCGCGCGGCTCTTCTCGCTGTTCGAGTCGCGGCGCGAGAAGCGCGAGATCGCGCAGGACCTGGCCATGGGCCGCAAGGCGGTGCGTGAACGCGAGGAACTGCATTCGATCGACCAGCCCCTGGAGCCCGACGAACCCGAGGAAGAGCTTCGCGCCGTGCCGCGCCCGAAGCGCCGACCGGCCGCGCCACCGGTGCAGATCGAGCCGGCGATGACCGAAGTGCCCAGGAGCGATCGCGTGGTCAAGGAGCGCCAGAAGCCGCTGTTCCGAGAGCTGCCCGACAGCAAGCTGCCGCAGGTCGACCTGCTCGATGCGGCGCAGAGCCGGCAGGAGACGGTGTCGGCCGACACCCTCGAGATGACCTCGCGGATGATCGAGAAGAAGCTCAAGGACTTCGGCGTCGAGGTGCGCGTGGTGCTGGCTTCGCCGGGCCCGGTCATCACCCGCTACGAGATCGAGCCGGCCACCGGCGTCAAGGGCTCGCAGATCGTCAACCTGGCCAAGGACCTGGCGCGCTCGCTGTCGCTGGTGTCGATCCGCGTGGTCGAGACGATTCCCGGCAAGAACTACATGGCGCTCGAACTGCCCAACGCCAAGCGGCAATCGATCAAGCTCAGCGAGATCCTTGGCTCGCAGGTCTACAACGAGGGCAAGTCGATGCTCACGATGGGCCTGGGCAAGGACATCATCGGCAACCCGGTGGTGGCCGACCTTGCCAAGATGCCGCACGTGCTGGTCGCCGGCACCACCGGCTCGGGCAAGTCGGTCGGCATCAACGCGATGATCCTCAGCCTGCTCTACAAGGCCGAGGCGCGCGACGTGCGGCTGCTCATGATCGACCCGAAGATGCTGGAAATGTCGGTCTACGAAGGCATCCCGCACCTGCTGGCGCCGGTGGTCACCGACATGCGGCAGGCGGCTCATGGCCTGAACTGGTGCGTGGCCGAGATGGAGCGCCGCTACAAGCTCATGAGCAAGCTCGGCGTGCGCAACCTGGCCGGCTACAACCAGAAGATCGACGAGGCCAAGGCGCGCGAGGAGTTCATCTACAACCCCTTCAGCCTGACGCCCGACAGCCCCGAGCCGCTGGCGCGCGAGCCGCACATCGTGGTCGTCATCGACGAACTGGCCGACCTGATGATGGTGGTCGGCAAGAAGATCGAGGAGCTGATCGCCCGTCTGGCGCAGAAGGCGCGCGCCGCCGGCATCCACCTGATCCTGGCGACGCAGCGGCCCAGCGTCGACGTCATCACCGGCCTCATCAAGGCCAACATCCCGACCCGGATCGCCTTCCAGGTGTCGAGCAAGATCGACTCGCGCACCATCCTCGACCAGATGGGCGCCGAGGCGCTGCTCGGCATGGGCGACATGCTCTACATGCCGAGCGGCACCGGGCTGCCGATCCGCGTGCACGGCGCCTTCGTCAGCGACGAGGAAGTGCATCGCGTGGTGGCGTACCTCAAGTCGCAGGGCGAGCCGGACTACATCGAGGGCGTGCTCGAAGGCGGCACGGTCGATGGCGACGGCGACATGCTGGGCGAGGGCGGCGGCGACGGCGGCGGCGAGAAGGACCCGATGTACGACCAGGCGGTCGAGGTGGTGCTGAAGAACCGCAAGGCCAGCATCTCGCTGGTGCAGCGGCACCTGAAGATCGGCTACAACCGCGCCGCCCGGCTGGTGGAAGACATGGAGAACGCCGGCCTGGTGAGCGCGATGAGCACCAGCGGCCAGCGCGAGATCCTGGTGCCGGCACGGACCGAATGAGCGTCATGAAGAAACGATTCGCGGCCGGCCTGCTGGCCCTCGCCTGCGCCGCCAGCGGCAGCGCCTGGGCCGCCGGCCTGCAAAGCCTCGAGGCCTTCGTCAAGAGCGTCAAGTCGGGCCGCGCCGACTTCACCCAGACCGTGACCGCGCCGCCGAAGGACGGCGAGCCGTCGCGGGTCAAGACCTCCACCGGCAGCTTCGCCTTCCAGCGGCCGGGGCGCTTCCGCTTCGACTACCAGAAGCCGTTCGTGCAGAGCATCGTGGCCGATGGCGAGACCCTCTACGTCTTCGATGCCGACCTGAATCAGGTCACCGAGCGCAAGCAGGCGCAGGCGCTCGGCGCGACGCCGGCCGCGCTGATCGCCTCGGCGCCCGACCTGAAGGCGCTGCAGTCCGGCTACGTGCTGGAAGACGCGCCCGACCGCGACGGCCTGCAGTGGGTCAAGGCGACGCCGCGCGACAAGGAAGGCCAGTTGCAGGGCGTGCAGATCGGCTTCCAGGGCGACGCGCTGGCGGCACTCGAGATCCTCGACAGCTTCGGCCAGCGCTCGGTGCTGAAGTTCGGCCACGTCGAGGTGAATCCGGCCCTGCCCGCGACCACCTTCCAGTTCAAGCCGCCGGCGGGCGCCGACGTCATTCGCCAATAGCGCTCGGCGCCGAGCGCGCCCGGCTGACAGCGCGCCGGCGCCTTCGGGCGAAACTACGGCATCCATGGCCACCACGCACCAACCCCTCGCCGAACGCCTGCGCCCCCGAACGCTGGGCGAGGTGATCGGCCAGCAGCAGCTGCTGGGTCCGGGCATGCCGCTGCGCATCGCCTTCGAATCCGGCCAGCCGCATTCCTGCATCCTCTGGGGCCCGCCGGGCACCGGCAAGACCACCATCGCCCGGCTGATGGCCGATGCCTTCGACGCCCAGTTCCTCAGCATCAGCGCAGTGCTGGGCGGCGTGAAGGACATCCGCGAGGCGGTCGAGCGGGCCATCACCGCGCGCGACGGGCTGGAGCAGCGGCGCACCATCGTCTTCGTAGACGAGGTGCACCGCTTCAACAAGTCGCAGCAGGACGCCTTCCTGCCGCACGTGGAGTCGGGCCTCTTCACCTTCATCGGCGCGACCACCGAGAACCCGTCCTTCGAGGTCAATTCGGCGCTGCTGTCTCGGGCCGCGGTCTATGTGCTGCAGCCGCTCGGCGAGGACGACCTGAAGAAGATCGTCGAGCGGGCGCAGGCCATCGGCGCGGTGCCGGCGATCGCGGACAGCGCCATCGACCGGCTGGTCGCCTATGCCGACGGCGACGCCCGGCGCCTCCTCAACACGCTCGAGACGCTGGCGGTCGCCACCGGCGCCGAGAAGCTCGACCGCATCGACGACGAATGGCTGCTGCGGGTGCTCGGCGAGCGCATGCGCCGCTACGACAAGGGCGGCGAGCAGTTCTACGACACCATCTCGGCGCTGCACAAATCCGTGCGCGGCAGCGATCCGGACGCGGCGCTGTATTGGTTCGTGCGGATGCTCGACGGCGGCGCCGACCCGCGCTACATGGCCAGGCGCCTGGTGCGCATGGCCAGCGAGGACATCGGCCTGGCCGATCCGCGGGCGCTGCGGCTGGCGCTGGACGCCGCCGAGGTCTACGAGCGGCTCGGCACGCCCGAGGGCGAGCTGGCGCTGGCCGAGTGCGTGGTGTATCTCGCGATCGCGCCCAAGTCGAACGCCGTCTATGTGGCCTACAACGAGGTCAAGGCGCTGATCAAGTCCGACGGCACGCGGCCGGTGCCGATGCATCTGCGCAATGCGCCGACCAAGCTCATGAAGCAACTCGACTACGGCAAGGGCTACCGCTACGCCCATGACGAGGACGACGGATTCGCCGCCGGCGAGCGCTACATGCCCGACGGGCTGGCACCCGAGCCCTTCTACCGGCCGGTCGAACGCGGTCTCGAGATACGCATCGCCGAAAAATTGCGCGAGCTGCGTGCGCGCAACGACTAGGCGCGCTGAAGGCCGTTCGAGCGTCCGAAAGCAGGCCGCTGATACGCCTGCACAGCCCGGCCGGTACTGGCTTGCGGCTTATCGGACTTTACACATGCACCAGCGGGAAAACCCCCGTCCGGGACGCACCAGAATGGCGATCCCCCGTGCATACAATCCCGCCAGAAAACCCGCCGTCGTCACATGCTGGCGGGTTTTTTGCTAAGTAGGTTGAGAGCGCCAAAGCGGTGCGCTCGACCGGCCGGAAACCCCAACCGGCGTGTCAGCACAAACTAGGAAAACGATATGGACATCTTGCTGCAGCAGATCATCAACGGTCTGGTTCTAGGCAGCATGTACGCCTTGATAGCCCTGGGCTATACCATGGTGTACGGCATCATCAACCTCATCAATTTCGCCCACGGCGAGGTCCTGATGGTCGGCGCGCTCACCAGCTGGTCGATCATCGGCCTCATGAAGGAGTCGATGCCGGGCACGCCCGGCTGGCTGGTGCTGCTGATCTCGCTGATCATCGCGTGCATCGTCGCCGCCACGCTCAACTTCGTGATCGAGAAGGTGGCCTACCGGCCGCTGCGCAACAGCCCCAAGCTGGCACCGCTCATCACCGCGATCGGCATGTCGATCCTCTTGCAGACGCTGGCGATGATCATCTGGCGGCCGACCAACAAGGCCTACCCGAACCTGCTGTCGACCACGCCGATCCACCTCGGCGGCGCGGTGATCTCGCCCACGCAGGTGATGATCCTGGCCGTGACCGCGATCTGCCTGGCGATCCTGAGCTGGCTCGTGAACTACACCAAGCTCGGCCGCGCGATGCGCGCGACCGCCGAGAACCCGCGGGTGGCCGCGCTGATGGGCATCCGGCCCGACATGGTCATTTCGGCGACCTTCATCATCGGCGCCATCCTGGCGGCGGTGGCCGGCGTGATGTACGCCTCCAACTACGGCATCGCGCAGCATGCGATGGGCTTCATCCCCGGCCTCAAGGCCTTCACGGCGGCGGTCTTCGGCGGCATCGGCAACCTGGCCGGCGCGGTGGTCGGCGGCATCCTGCTGGGCCTGATCGAGGCGATCGGCTCGGGCTACATCGGTGCGCTGACCGGCGACGTGCTGGGCAGCAACTACAGCGACATCTTCGCCTTCATCGTGCTGATCATCATGCTGACCCTGCGGCCGTCCGGCCTCCTGGGCGAGCGGGTGGCGGACCGGGCCTAACGAGGAACCGAACCATGAAGACCTCCAAGAACCTCTCGCTGATCGTGGTCGGCGTGATCCTGGTGCTGGCCTTGCCGCTGCTGCTGCAGATGCAGGGCAATGCCTGGGTGCGCATCGCCGACGTCGCGCTGCTCTACGTGATGCTGGCGCTGGGCCTGAACATCGTGGTCGGCTACGCCGGGCTGCTGGACCTGGGCTACGTCGCCTTCTTCGCAATCGGGGCGTACCTCTACGCCTTGCTGGCCTCGCCGCAGCTGACCGACACCTTCCCCGGCATCGCGGCCATGTTCCCGCACGGGCTGCACGTCTCGCTGCTGGTGGTGGTGCCGCTGGCGATGGTGGTGGCGGCGCTCTTCGGCGCGCTGCTCGGCGCGCCCACGCTGAAGCTGCGCGGCGACTACCTGGCGATCGTGACGCTCGGCTTCGGCGAGATCATCCGGGTGTTCCTGAACAACCTCGACCAGCCGGTGAACATCACCAACGGCCCGAAGGGCATCACCGGCATCGAGGCGGTGAAGTTCTGGGGCCTCGACCTCGGCCGCCCGCTCAAGCTGGGCAGCTTCACGGTGTCGTCGGTCACGCTCTACTACTACCTGTTCCTGCTGTTCGTGGTGTTCACGGTGATGATCTCGCACCGCCTGCAGCTGTCGCGCATCGGCCGCGCCTGGATGGCCATCCGCGAGGACGAGATCGCCGCCAAGGCGATGGGCATCAACACCCGCAACATGAAGCTGCTGGCCTTCGGCATGGGCGCCAGCTTCGGCGGCGTCTCGGGCGCGATGTTCGCGTCCTTCCAGGGCTTCGTCTCGCCGGAATCCTTCAGCCTGATGGAGTCGGTGATGATCGTCTCGATGGTCGTGCTGGGCGGCATCGGCCACCTGCCGGGCGTGATCCTGGGCGCGGTGCTGCTGTCGGCGCTGCCCGAGGTGCTGCGCTACGTGGCCGGTCCGCTGCAGGCGGTCACCGGCGGCCGGCTCGATGCGTCGATCCTGCGGCAGTTGTTCATCGCCTTGGCGATGATCGTGATCATGCTGGTGCGGCCGCGCGGCCTCTGGCCCTCGCCCGAGCATGGCAAGTCGCTGGCGCGCCGCGGCGTCGCCAAGGACCCGCTGATGCCGGCGGCGGCGCCGGGCATCGAGAGCCCTGCCGACGAGCTTCCGGGCGCCGCCTCGCGCCCGATGTCGATCAATCCGTGAGCGAAGAGAAAAACATGTCAGATACCGTCCTCGACGTCCACGGGATTTCCAAGCGCTTCGGCGGGCTGCAGGCCCTGTCGGACGTCGGCATCAAGATCCAGCGCGGCCAGGTCTATGGCCTGATCGGCCCGAACGGCGCCGGCAAGACCACCTTCTTCAATGTGATCACCGGCCTCTACACGCCCGACAGCGGCAGCTTCGAGCTGGCCGGCAAGCCCTACCAGCCGACCGCGGTGCACGAGGTCGCCAAGGCCGGCATCGCGCGCACCTTCCAGAACATCCGGCTCTTCTCCGAGATGACCGCGCTGGAGAACGTGATGGTCGGGCGCCACGTGCGCACCCACACCGGCATCTTCGGCGCCATCTTCCGCGGGCCGAAGTTCAAGGCCGAGGAAGCGGAGATCGCCGAGCGCGCGCACGAGCTGCTCGAATATGTCGGCATCGGCAAGTTCGCCGACTACAAGGCCCGCACGCTGTCGTACGGCGACCAGCGGCGCTTGGAAATCGCCCGCGCGCTGGCCACCGATCCGCAGCTGATCGCGCTCGACGAGCCGGCCGCCGGCATGAACGCGACCGAGAAGGTGCTGCTGCGCGAGCTGATCGACCGCATCCGCAACGACAACCGCACCATCCTGCTGATCGAGCACGACGTGAAGCTGGTGATGGGCCTGTGCGACCGGGTGACCGTGCTCGACTACGGCAAGCAGATCGCCGAGGGCACCTCGGCGGAAGTGCAGCGCAACGAAAAAGTGATCGAGGCCTACCTCGGCGCGGGAGGACATTGAGATGGCACAGACATTGTTGAAGGTGAGCGGCCTGAAGGTCGCGTACGGCGGCATCCAGGCGGTCAAGGGCATCGACTTCGAGGTCCGCGAGGGCGAGCTGGTGTCGCTCATCGGCTCCAACGGCGCCGGCAAGACGACCACCATGAAGGCGATCACCGGCAGCCTGCCGGCGCTCGCCGGCGAGATCGAATTCCTGGGCAAGAGCATCAAGGGCCGCGGCGCCTGGGATCTGGTGGCCGAAGGCCTGGTGATGGTGCCCGAAGGCCGCGGCGTCTTCACCCGCATGACCATCACCGAGAACCTGCAGATCGGCGCCTACATCCGCAAGGACAAGGCCGAAATCGCGACCGACATCGAACGTGTCTTCGCCACCTTTCCGCGGCTGAAGGAGCGGGCGGTGCAGCTGGCCGGCACCATGTCCGGCGGCGAGCAGCAGATGCTGGCGATGGGCCGGGCGCTGATGGCGCGGCCCAAGGTGCTGCTGCTGGACGAACCCTCGATGGGCCTGTCGCCGATCATGGTCGACAAGATCTTCGAGGTGGTGAAGCAGGTCTACGACCAGGGCGTCACCGTGATGCTGGTCGAGCAGAACGCCAGCCGCGCTCTCGGCCTGGCCGACCGCGGCTACGTGATGGAGTCGGGACTGATCACCATGAGCGGCGACGCCAAGGTGATGCTGAACGACCCGAAGGTCCGGGCCGCCTACCTCGGCGAATAGCCGCCGCCCGTCGGTCGAAGTTCAGTCGACCTTCGCGCCGGTGGCCTTGACCACCGGCTCGTAGCGCGCCAGCTCGCTCTTCATGAACGCGCCGAACTGCTCCGGCGTGGTCGGCACCGGCTCGGCCAGCAGGGCGGCGAAGCGGGTCTTGGTGTCGGGCGCCTGCAGCGCGGCGACGAAGGCGCGATTGAGCTTGGCGATCACCTCCGGCGGCGTGTGCGCCGGCGCCACCAGGCCCCACCAGGTGTCGATCGAGAAGCCCTTCAAGGTGGCGGCCACGGTCGGCACGTCGGGCAGCATCGGGCTGCGCTCGGCGGTGGTGACCGCGATCGCCTTCAGCTTGCCGGAGCGGATGTTGGGCGCCGCGGTCGCCAGGTTGTCGAAATTGAAGTCGACCTGGCCCGAGAGCAGCGCCAGCTGCGCCGGATTGCCGCCGTTGTACGGAATGTGCACCGCGAAGATGCCGGCCTTCTGCTTGAACATCTCGCCCGCCAGGTGGCCGGCGCTGCCGTTGCCGCCGCTGCCGTAGTTGAGCTTGCCGGGATTGGCCTTGGCGTAGGCGATCAGGTCGGGCAGCGTCTCGATGTGCAGTCGCCTGGCGGTCTCGGCGTTCATCACCAGCACGTTCGGCACGCGGACCATCTGCGTGATCGGCGAGAAATCCGTGGCGGCGTCGAAGGGCATCTTCGCGTAAAGCCACGGATTGACCGCGTGGGTCGCGGTGGCCGCGATGCCGATGGTCAGGCCGTCGGGCGCGGCCTTGGCGACCATGTCGGCGCCGATGTTGCCGCCGGCGCCGGGCTTGTTGTCGATGATCAGCGTACCCAGGCTGTCGCGCACCTGCTCGGCCAGGATGCGCGCGGTGAGGTCGATCGGGCCGCCGGCCGCGTAGGGCACGATCACGCGGATCGGCCGCTGCTGCACCGCGCCCTGGGCCGCGGCGGGGCCGGCCATCGAGAGGGAGAGGCAGATCGCGCCCCAGAGGGCGCCCGCGAGGTGTCGGGTCTTCATGCGTCGGGCCCCGGCTTCAGGGCACGGCCTTGTCGGCCTCGGTGGTGAAGGCGTCGGCGAAGAATTCCTCTTCCGGCAGGCCGCGTTCGGCCACGTAGTCGCGCCGGGCCGAGTCGACCACGATCGGCGCGCCGCAGGCGTACACCTGGTGGCCCGAGAGGTCGTCGAAGTCCTCCAGCACCGCCTGGTGGACGAAGCCCGTTCGGCCGCGCCAGTCGTCTTCCGGCACCGCGTTGGAGATCACCGGCACGTACTTCAGGTTCGGCATCTCGGCCAGTTGCTCGCGCACCCAGGCGTCCATGTAGAGGTCTTCGGGACGGCGGCCGCCCCAGTAGAGCGTGGCCGGCCGGTCGATGTTCTTGAACTTCATGTGCTCCAGCAGCGCCTTGATCGGCGCGAAGCCGGTGCCCGAGGCCAGCAGCACCATCGGCTTGGTGGATTCCTCGCGCAGGAAGAAGCTGCCGTAGGGGCCTTCGATGCGCAGGATTTCCTTTTCCTTCATCGCGCCGAAGACGTGGTCGGTGAACTTGCCGCCCGGGAGGTGCCGCAGATGCAGCTCGATGCCGGTGCCCGGCTGCAGCAGCGTGTGCGGCGCGTTGCCCATCGAATAGCTGCGGCGGGCGCCGTCGCGCAGGATGAATTCGACGTACTGCCCGGCATGGAACTGCAGCGGCTCGCCGGCCGGCAGCTGCAGCCGCAGCACCATGACGTCGTGCGACTGCTTGGCCAGGCTCTGCACCCGCACCGGCATCTTGCGGATCGGGAAGGCGCCGGCCTCGGTCACCTGGCGCGACTCCAGCACGACGTCGCTCTCGGCGCGGGCGCAGCAGGTCAGCACGTAGCCGGCCAGCTCTTCCTCGGCGCTCAGCGCCTTGCTCTGGTGCAAGCCGAGCGTGACCGTGCCCGACAGCTTCTTGCACTTGCAGGAGCCGCAGGCGCCGTCCTTGCAGCCGTAGGGCAAGCCGATTCCCTGGCGGATGCCGGCGGCGAGAATGGTTTCGTCGCCCAGGGCCGCGAAGTGGCGCCCGCTCGGCTCGATCGTGATCTGGAAGCCCGCCTCGGTCGGCGTTGCGCTGGTCATGTTTGTTCTTCGACTTGCTTTCTGAAGGGAGATGGATTTTGCCCTCAATCAACAGCCCGCTGGGCGCGAGGCCTTCGCGCTTCCGCCGCGAGCGGGTGCTCGTGGTCGGCTGCGGCGACGTCGGCTTGCGCGCCGCCGCGTTGCTGCGCGGGCGGGTGCGGCTGATGGCGACGACCTCCACGCCGGAGCGGATCGGGCGGCTGCGCGAGGCCGGCCTGACCCCGTTGCAGGTCGATCTCGACCGTCCGGCCTCGCTGCGCCGCCTGGCCGGCGTGGCCGACCGCGTGCTGCACCTGGCGCCGCCG
>NZ_LMUW01000151.1 GCF_009765735.1 Xenophilus sp. L33 | reverse complement strand
GAAGCGCTGGCCGGCGGCGTGCTGATCGGCGCGATCCTGCCGGTCGACGCCTTCCTGAGCGAAGCGACGGCCGAGGCCTGGCGGCCGCTGCTGGCGGTGGCGCAGCGGCATCGGGCCCACCTCTTCGTGCATCCGGGGCCGGTCGCCGGGACCTTGCCCGCGGCCGGCGCCACGCTGCCGCCGATCGACAACGCAGGCTACCGCCGCGGCGCCCAGGACCTGCAGTCGCGCATCACCTCGGCGGCGATCACGCTGGCCTTCACGCCGCTGCTCGATCCTTGTCCGGACGTGACGGTGCAGGTGGCGAACCTCGGCGGCACCTTGCCCTTCATCGTCGAGCGCTTCGATGCGATCGACCTGCGCGATCTGGGTGCGATCGGCTCGCGCGAGCGGCTGCGCCGCATCTTCGTGGACACCGCCTCGCTCGGTGCCGGCGCCATCGGACTGGCGGCGCAGGTCTTCGGCGCCGACCGGCTGCTGTTCGGCAGCGACATGCCGATCTTCGACGCCGACCTGCCGCGCGATGCCTTGCGCGCGCTCGGGCTGTCGCTCGGCGACGAGGAAAGCGCCGGGCATCCGGCGTTCGCGGTGCAGGGACTGGCGGCATGAGCGCCACGCTGGAAGCGCTACCTCGGCCGCGCGTCGAACGAGCCGCACGCCGGCGGCGGCCGAGCCGCGCCGCCAGCGCCGCCCGGCGGCTGCTCGTCGTGGCCTTGCTGCTGGCGCTCTGGCAATGCGCCTCCGCCTTCGGCTGGGTCGACGTGCAGACGCTGGCCTCGCCCGCCGAAGTGGCCGAGGCCGGGCTGCGCCTCTGGCGCTCGGGCGAGCTGCTGCCGAGCATCGGCATCTCGCTGCGGCGGGTGAGCATCGGGCTGGTGATCGGCGTGTCGATCGGCAGCGCGCTCGGCATCGTCGCAGGCCTGTCGAAGCTCGGCGAGGAGATCGTCGATGCGCCGCTGCAGATGCTGCGGGCGCTGCCCTTCCTGGGGCTCCTGCCGCTGCTCATCGTTTGGCTCGGCATCGGCGAGGGCATCAAGGTCGGGCTGGTGGTGATCGGCGTGATCTTTCCGATCTACCTCAACCTGCACAAGGGCATCCGCGCGGTCGACCCGCGCTTCGCCGAACTGGCGCAGGCCTGCGGCGTCGGCCGCTGGGGCCTGGTGCGCGACGTCATCGTGCCGGGTGCCTGGCCGTCCTTCCTGGTGGGCCTGCGCTTCGCGCTCGGCATCGCCTGGCTGTCGCTGGTGGTGACCGAGGCGGTCAATGCCGACGCCGGCATCGGCTACCTCATCCAGCAAGGGCAGCAGTTCCTGCAGACCGACGTGATCCTGCTGGGGCTGGTCATCTACGCGCTGCTCGGCTGGCTGCTCGAGGGGCTGGTGCGGCTGATCGAGTGGCGCACGCTCGGCTGGCGCCGGGAGTTCGTGCCGGCATGAACGCGTCGATCGATTTCAACCGGCTGGCGCCCGTGGTCGCGGTCGAAGGACTGGGACGCGACTTCGACGGCCGCCCGGTGCTGCGCGACGTGCGGCTGGACATCGCGCCGGGCGAGTTCCTGGCCATCGTCGGCAAGAGCGGCTGCGGCAAGAGCACGCTGCTGCGCGCCATCGGCGGCCTCGACCGCGGCTTCAGCGGCGGCCTGCAGGTGCGCGGCCCGACGGCCTTCGGCTTCCAGGATGCGCGGCTGCTCCCCTGGGCGCGGGTCTGGGAGAACGTGGTCTTCGGCCTGCAGGCGCCGCGCGCCGCGCTGCGGGCGCGGGCGCTGCGCGCGCTGGCCGCGGTCGACCTCGAAGCCCGCGCCGAG
>NZ_LMUW01000016.1 GCF_009765735.1 Xenophilus sp. L33 | reverse complement strand
CGGCTCCGCCGAAAGCGGGCAGGTCGAGGAACTCGCTGAAGACCTGCACGGGTCGCTCGCTGGAACTACGGATCGACTCCTGCAACCCGGACTCGACCTCGACGTTGCCCGGCACCAGACGGCCATTCGAATACAGCACCAGCACGTCACGTGGCTCGGCTGCCAACACCATGCCGGTCATCCACCAGAAGGCGACGGTGCAGAGCGCGAGCCGCGCCGCGGCGCCGACGCTCACGCGCACGGCGCGCTCGCGATCGCAGCAGTCTTCGATTCGGGGCGCATCGGGTTTCCTCCGGTCAAGCAGCGACGAGAGGACTCCCGCGTCTGACCGATGGCAAGCCTAAGTGCGGCAAGTGCCAAAGTTATTGACATTTGCGGCCAACCCTCAAAAAAATCGAGCCGTCTCCTCACAGGCTGACCACGCATGAAATTCAGGAAAGCCTCCGTCGCTCCGGTGCCGCGCACCAAGGGCGCAGAGTTGCGAGATCCCGGTACGGTGCGTATGGCGGCGCTCGCGGGTGTGCCGGCGGTGCTGCGCGACCATGGCATCGATCCCTCGCAAATGCTCGCGGCCTTGGACCTGCCGCAAGACCTGTTCGACGACCTGGAAAACCGGATGTCCTATCGCGCCGGCGGTCTGCTGCTGCAGCGCTGCGCCGAGGCCACAGGCTGCGAACATTTCGGCTTGCTCGTTGGCCAGCATGCGACCGCTTCAACACTCGGCACGCTGGGGGAACTGGCGCAGCGCGCGCGCACCGTGCGAGCGGCCATCGGTGGCGTGATCGCTCATCTTCACTTGCAGACGCGCGGCGGCATTCCGACGCACACGGTGGGTGACTCGCATGCGACCTTCGGCTATGCGCTCTATCTGCGCGACATGCCGGGCACCGCCCAGGCCTACGACCTGGTCCTGGCCTTCGAATTCAACATCCTCCGGGCCGTCTGTGGGCCGCGGTGGGGACCTTCGGAAGTCCTGTTTTCGCACGGCATGCCGAAGGACGTGACCCCCTACCAGTCGCTGTTCGGCTGTCGCCTGGAATTCGACGCCGATCGTTCGGAGCTGGTGTTCAACAAGCACTGGCTTGACCAGCCGCCGATGGGCGCCGATCCCGACCGCCATCGGCAACTACTGCTTGTCATGCTCGAACAGGAGAGGGACGCGCCCGAAGAACTGCTGTTCCGGGTCCGCGCCACCTTGCGCAGGATGGTCTCCCACGGCCATGCCACCGAAGGCCTGCTGTCGAATCTGCTGTCGGTGCCGGAGCGCTCGCTGCGGCGCCTTCTGGACCATCAGGGCACGAGCTTTCGCGAACTGCTCGAAGATGCGCGCTACGAAGTCGCACGCCAATTGCTGGTAGACACCGACATGTCGACCGCCGACATCGCGACCTCGCTCGGCTACGCTGATCCGAGTGCCTTCTCCCGCGCCTTTCGGCGCTGGACCGGTTCACCGCCCGCGGCCTGGCGTTTCAAGGCTCGGCACCCGCAGTAGGCGCGATCGACGCACCTTGACCACGTCTGACAGCGACCACTGGCGGCATCGCCGACTTCCGGCAGCGCCCCGTGACAGATCTTGGAGAAGCGGGCCCGGACAAGGGCAAGGGAGGCAAGTACCTGGTCGTCGGACCCGGGCCGCCAAGTCGCGCCCGACGCCTCGCTAAACTCGCCCGCAAGAGCCCAGGAGTCCCTTCCCGCATGTCCATCGAGGAGCCGCCGAGCGCCGATCTTCCGCAAAGCCGCAGCAGCATGGCGGTGCTCGCGCTGCTGTCGGTGCTGGTGGGCTGCATCGCCGGTGGCGTCTGCGCGGCCTTCCGGCTGATGGTGCAGCAAGCCGATGTCTGGCGCAATCACCTTGTCGAAGCAGCCCATCGCCAAGGCGCGCTCGGCCTGCTGGCGGTGGTGGCGGCGGTCGCGGCGCTGAGCGCGATCGCCGCCGCGCTGGTGAGCAGGATCTCGCCCGACGCCGGCGGCAGCGGCATCCCCGAGGTCGAGGCCGCGATCGAGGGCGGCCCGCCGGGCCGGCCGGTGCGCAATGCGCTGGTCAAGTTCGGCGGCGGCCTGCTGGCGATCGGCGGCGGCCTGGCGCTCGGGCGCGAAGGGCCGAGCGTGCAGATGGGCCATTCGATCGCCGACGTCGTCGCGCGCCTCGCGCGCCGCAGCGCGGTCGATGCCCGCGTGCTGTTCGCCGCCGGTGCCGGTGCCGGCCTCGCGACCGCGTTCAATGCGCCGATCGCGGGCGCCGTCTTCGTGCTGGAAGAACTGCTGCGCCGCTTCGACATGCGGACCTCGACCGCCGCGCTCGGCGCCTCGGCCGGCGCGATCGCGGTGGCCCGCATGCTGCTGGGCGACCGGCCCGATTTCGATGTCGCGCTGCAACCCTTCCCGGGCTTCGAGGCGGTGCCGGTGAACCTGCTGCTGGGCGTCTTCGCCGCGCTCGTCGCGGCGCTGTATTCGCGCGCCGTCACCGGCTCGCTGGCGCGGGTGGACCGCTGGACCGGCCTGCCGGTGATCGCGCGGGCCTCGGTGATCGGCGCCGCGGTCGGGCTGCTGGCCTGGTTCGCGCCCGCGATGGTGGGCGGCGGCGACGCCATCACCCAGCAGACGCTGACCGATGCCGGCGCGCTCTCGAGCATCGCGCTGATCTTCGCGGTGCGCTTCGTGCTGGGGCCGCTGTCGTATGCGGCCGGCACGCCGGGCGGCCTGTTCGCGCCGATGCTGGTGCTCGGCGCGCAGATCGGCGTGGTCTTCGGCCGCTGCTGCGACGCGCTGCTGCCGGGCGTCGGCGGCACGTCGACCAGCCATGCGGTGATCGGCATCGCGGCCTTCTTCACCGCGATCGTGCGGGCGCCGCTGACCGGCATCTGCCTGGCGGTCGAGATGACCGGCAGCGTCAACCTGCTGGGCCCGATGCTGGCCGCCTGCTTCGGCGCGATGGTGGTGATGAACCTGCTGGGCGTGCCGCCGATCTACGAGCAGTTGCGCGAGCGCGCCGAGCGCAGGGCGCGCGCCGCCGCCGCCGCCGTCGATTGAGGTTCAGGCGCTCGACGCCACCGCCGCCTGGGCCGGCGCGACCGTCACCGTCGGCGCATCCGGCGCCAGCTTGCGCACCGCTTCCTCCACCGACATGAACACCCGGTCGGCACCGACGGTGTCGATCAGGCCGGTGCGCTGCGCCTGCTCCTGCGCCCGCCCGGCCGACAGCCGCGCGATGGCCGTGATGATGCCGGCGCCGGCCAGTTCGGAGACCGCGCGGCGCAGGATCTGCGAGCCGGTGTAGTCGATGTCGATGATGCCGTTGGCCTCGATCACCAGCAGCTTCACCGGCACGCGCTGCGCGGCGATCGCATGGCGGATGTAGGCGCAGACGCGCTCGGCGTTGCTGAAGTTGAGCGGTGCGCCCGGTGCGATCACCAGCACGCCGGGCCGGCGGTCGACCTGCGCGCCCGGCGACGGCGGCCACCAGATGGTGCTGCCCGGCACCTGCGCCAGCTCGACGCAGGACGGCCGCGCCACGATGTAGAGGCTGTGCACGAAGGACATGACGATCGCCAGCAGCATGCCGGTCTCGATCGGCAGCACGATCACCAGCAGGGCGCTGGCCACCACCAGCAATATCTCCAGGCCGCCGCGGCGTCGTATGCGCGCCATCTCGGCCACCCGGAAGATGCGCAGCGCGATATAGACCAGCACGCCCGACAGCGCCGCCAGCGGCAGGTACGCGGTCAGGCCCGAGGCCAGCACCACCAGCGCCACCATCAGCGCGACCGCGGCCAGCGCGGCCATCTGCGAGCGGCCGCCCGATTCGCGCACGATCGCGGTGCTGGGCGGGCTGGCGTCGACCGCGAAGGAACCGACCAGCCCGGCCAGCAGGCTGCCGGCGCCGACCGCGGCGAAGTCGCGGCTGACATCGTCGACCTTGCCTTCGTCGGACGGGAAGGTGCTGGCCACGGCGGCGGTCTGCATGATGCAGACCATCGCCACCACCAGCGCCAGCTGCAGCAGGCGGCTGAACTCGGCCAGGCTCGGCAGCACCGGCGCCGCCAGTTGCGGCAGCGGCACCGACAGCGGCCCGAGCAGCGCCACGCCCTTCGAGCCGAGCTGCAGGAAGGCCACCGCCAGGCCGGCCAGCAGCAGCCCGATCAGGGCGCCCGGAATGCGGGCGCTGATGCGCGATGCGCCCAGCGTCATCGCCAGCACGCCGAAGCCGATCACGAGCGAATACGGATTCGCATGCCCGGCCTCGCCGAGCAGCACCACCAGTTGCCGCAGCAGGTGGCCCTTGACCGGCGCCAGGCCCATCAGCGTCGGCAGCTGCCCGATCACGATGTGCACCGAGATGCCGGCCAGGAAGCCGGTGGTGACCGGGATCGACAACAGGGTCGCCAGCCAGCCGGCCTTCAGGAGGCCGACCACGATCAGCACCACGCCGACCATCAGCGCCAGCAGCGCGGCCAGCTGCGCGTAGCTGTGGGTGCTGGCCGGCGAGATCGCGGCCAGGCCGCCGGCGAAGATCGGCGCGATCGTCGAATCGGCGGCCACCGACATGAAGCGGTTGGCGCCGAAGGCGGCGAAGGCGATCGAGCCGGCGGCGAAGGCGTAGAGGCCGGTCTCGGGCGGCATGCCGGCCAGCCGCGCGGTGGCCAGCTGGCCGGGAATGGCGATCGCCGCCAGCATCAGGCCGGCCAGCAGGTCGTTGGGCAGACGGTCGAATCGGTAGCCGCGCAGGGAGGCGAAGAACCAGGGTGGCATCGGGCGTCGTGCTTCAGCCGGCGGTGACCCGCGCCCAGACGGCGCGCACCCGGCGGAACCGGTCTTCCAGCAGGAAGGAGGCGGCCAGCGTCAGCACGCCCGAGACCGCGCCGGTGACGAAGGCCTCCAGGTGCGGCAGGCCGTAGTGGTTGGGATGCGAGAAGGTGTCGCCGACGACCGTCAGCAGGCCGACGATGAGCGCGTTGCCGTAGCGGTTGCCGAAGAGCTTGCGCGCCGGCGTGAAGGTCAGCAGCAGCGCCAGGATGCCGGTGAACAGGCCGGTCTTGAAGGCCAGCGTCCAGTGCGGCAGGCTCATCACGTTCATCCAGCTGCCCGGCATGCAGGTCATGCAGGCGCTGGTCGGCTGCCAGAAGCGCTGCACGAAGAGCCGCAACCGTCGCTTCCATTCGCTCGACATCCCGCTGTCCCCGTTGATGCACCGGCGGCGATGATCTCACAATGCACGGCGCCCTCCGAGGCCACTCCCGCCTGCCTTCGCCTGCTTCCAACCCCATCCGGAGACCGACATGACACCCACCATCGCCGAACGGCGTGCCGCCTTTCGCAGCCTCCACGCCGAGGGCTGCTTCGTCATCCCCAACCCCTGGGACACGGGCAGCGCCCGCTGGCTCGAAGGCATGGGCTTCAAGGCGCTCGCGACCACCAGTTCCGGTTGCGCCTGGTCGCAGGGCCTCTCGGATGGCGCCATGTCGCGCGACGCGGTGCTCGACCATCTGCGCCTGCTGGTCGCGGCGACCGGGCTGCCGGTGAACGCCGACTTCGAGAACGGCTTCGGCGCCGACGCGGCCGCCGTGGCCGAGAGCGTGCGGCTGGCGGTCGAGACCGGCGTGGCCGGTCTCTCGATCGAGGACTCGACCGGCGACCCGTCGCGACCGCAGTTCGCGCTCGACGAAGCGGTCACACGGCTGCGCGCGGCGCGCCAGGCGATCGATGCCGCCGGCGGCGGCACGCTGCTGGTCGGCCGGGCCGAGAACTTCCTGTTCCCGAAGCCCGACCTCGACGACACAATCGCCCGCCTCAAGGCCTACGCCGCGGCCGGCGCCGACTGCCTCTACGCGCCGGGCGTGAAGACCCGCGAGGAGATCGCCGCGGTGGTGAAGGCGGTGGCGCCCAAGCCCTTCAACCTGCTGGTCGGCGCGCCGACCGAGCTGACGATGCAGGACATCGCCGCGCTCGGCGTGCGACGGGTGAGCGTCGGCGGCGCGCTGGCCCGCTCGGCCTGGGGCGGCTTCCTGCGGGCCGCCCGCGGCATCGCCGAGCACGGCCGCTTCGACGGCTTCGAGGGTGCGGCGCCGGGCAAGGAGCTCAACGGCTTCTTCGCCGCGAAGGGCTAGAGCGTTTCGGAAGGATCGAAGTCCAGCTCCACCTTGGCGCCGTTCGGGTCTTGGCAGAACAGCTGCCAGGTGCCGGCGCCGACCTGCTGCTGCAGCGTGTACTTGTGGCCGCGCTGGTCGAAGCGGGCCTTGACCTCGCGCAGGCCGCTCGAGGTGAAGGCCAGATGGTCGATGACGCCGGTGCGCAGCGTCGGCATCGGCCGGCCGAAGTACATGTGCAGGACCGCGTTCGGGTTGCCGTCGGCATAGAGCCAGGCACCCGGGAAGCCGAGGTCGGGCCGGTGGCCGACCTTCAGGCCGAGCAGGCCGACGTAGAAGTCGAGCGTCTGCTTCTCGTCTTCCGCGGTGATGGTGAAGTGGTTCATGCCGACGATCATGCGAAGGCTCCTTGAATGAGGGACATCAGGGAAGCAGCACCAGCGCGCCGGTGCTGCCGCGGGATTCGAGCCGCGCATGCGCCGCCGCCGCGGCATCGAGCGCGAAGCGTTCGATCGGCGGCAGCTGGATCGCGCCCTCGGCCAGCGCCTGCCAGACCCGTTCGGCGCGCATCGCCAGTTGCCCCGGGCCCGTCACGTAGTCGAACAACACCGGCTGCGAGAAGGTCAGCGACTTCGCGCCGAGCGCCTCGGGCGCCAGCCTGAGCGCGCCGGTGGCGTGGCCGAGGCTCACCCAGTGGCCGCGGCGCGCGAGGGCCGCCAGGTTCTCCTCGCGGGCCGCCTCACCGAGGCCGTCGATCAGCAGGTCGACGCCGCCGCAGGCGCGCTGCACCGCGTCCGCGAAGCGATAGTCGCGCGTGACGATCACATGCTCGCAGCCGTGCGCACGGGCGACCCGGGCCTTGGCCTCGTCCGACACGGTGCCGACCACCACCGCGCCGAGGCTTCGCGCCCAGGCGCAGGCCAGCAGCCCGACGCCGCCGGCAGCCGCGTGCACCAGCACCCGGCTGCCGCGCTGCACCCGCCCGAGGTCGTGCAGCAGGTAGTCGGCGGTGACGCCCTTGAGCAGCAGCGCGGCGGCCACCTCGTCCTCGACCGCCGCGGGCAGGCGCACGACCCACTCGGCCGGCACGGTGCGCGCCGTGCAGTAGGCGCCGGGCACGGGCCCGAGGTAGGCGACCCGGTCGCCCGGCAGAAGGCCGCTGACCTGCGCGCCGATGTCCAGCACGCTGCCCGCGGCCTCCATGCCGGGAATGCCGGGCGCAGCGTCCGACGCCGGCAGCATCGCCGGCAGCCAGCCGCGCCGAAGGTAGATGTCGAGGTAGTTGACGCCGACCGCGCGCTGCGCGATGCGCACCTCGCCGGCGCGCGGCGCCGGCGCCTCGGCCTCGTGCGCGCGCAGTTCCTCGGGGCCGCCGTAGTGGGTGAGGCCGACACGGCGGGTCGGCAGCGGCAGGGCGGTGGGCATCGGCGCCGAACCGCGCGGACTTCCGGGCGCGCGCAGGTCGCCGCCCCCCAGCAGGTGCCGCCGCAGGTTGGCGAAACCGGCCTCGTACACGCCTTGCGCCACCACGTCGCGCAGCTCGCGTTCGCGGCCGGGCGGCGTCGCGAAGGTCGACTCCCAATGCCAGAAGGTGCGGTTGCCGTCGGTGACCGGCTTCAGGGTCAGCGTGGCGACGTAGCGCTGCAGCGGCAAGGTGGCCTCGACGATGCAGTAGGTGCTGCGGTGGTCGGTGTCCGAAAGCGTCAGCAGCTGTTCGCGGATGCGGTTGCCGTCCTTCAGGGTGAAGCTGCGCACGCAGCCGACCTGGTCGCCGCGCTCGTCGCCCTCGATGCGGCTGGCCTCGACCGCGTCGTGCCATTCGGCATGGCTGTTGAAGTCGCGCAGCACGGCCCAGACCCGCTCGATCGGCGCGTCGATGACGGTCGAGCGCACCACGCGCTGCAGCATCAGCGGCCTCCGAAGTGGCGCTTCAGGGCGTCGAAGCCGCCCTGGAACACGCCCTGGCCGATCGATTCGGTCAGCTCGCGCTCGCGGCCCGGCTCGCAGTCGAATTCGGCGCTCCATTCGGCGAAGCAGCGGCCGCCGTCGGTGACCGGCGTGAGCTTGAGCGTGGCGGTGTAGTCGCTCACGCCCATCGGGCTTTCGAGGATCGCGTAGGTGCAGCTGTATTCGTAGTCGGACAGCGCCAGCAGCCGCTCGCGGATCGTGCCGCCGTCCCGCAGGTGGAAGTGGCGGATGCAGCCGACCCGGTCGGCGGGCTGGCCGTTCTCGATGCGGCTGTCGGCGATCAGCGGATGCCATTGCGGCAGGCCGTTGAAGTCGCGCACCCGCGACCAGACGCTGTCGGCGCTGGCGTCGAGCACGCTCGACACGTAGACGTTGACCATCGCGCTACTCCGGGGTCGTCGCCGGCTTCGAGGGCAGCGCGACCTGCGCGCCGCTGGCGTCGCCGACCAGCCGCTGGATGTCGCCGCCCTCGATGCCGATCTCGCGCAGCAGCTGGTCGACCAGCGGCGCCTGCGCCCGGAAACGCAGCGCCGAGTTGACCAGCCCGTCGGCGAAGCCGCCGCCGTCGCCGTTGCGCCCGCCTTCGCCGGAAGAGCCGCCGAGGCCGTCGACATGCAGGATCTTGATGCCCTCGATGCGCTCCATCGGCCGCACCGATTCGCGGATGATGTCCTGCGCCTTCTCGACCAGTCGCATGCGCAGGGCCGACATGCGCGCCTCGGGCGAGAGCATGTTGTGGGCCTCGTTCATCATGCGTGCCGCTTCGGCCTCGATCTCGGCGCGCACCCGCAGCGCCATCGAGCGGATCTTGTCGGCGTCCGCGTCGGCCTCGGCCTGGGCCCGCACCGCGGCGCCGCGGTTGGCGCTGGCGTCGTGCTCGGCCTGGGCAGCGGAAGTCAGGCGCAGCGCATCGCGCTCGGCCACCTGGGCGGCGGCGATCAGCTCGATCGCCTTCTTGCGCTCGGCCATCTCGACCTCCCGCGCGGTGAAGACCTTTTCCTCGGCCGACACCGCCTGGGCCCGCGCCTCCTCGGCGGCGGTCTGGGCTTCGCTCTGGGCCTTGCTCTCGCGCGCCACCGCGATCGAGCGCTGCTGCTCGGCCAGCTCCAGCGACATGCGGCGTTCCAGCTCGGCGCTCTGGATCGCACGCTCCTTGCCGATGCGTTCTTCCTCGATGGTCTGCTCCGAGCGGATGCGGGCCGCGTCGATGCTCTGCCTGGCGGCGATCTGCGCGCTCTCGGCGTGCTGCTCCCGCTGGGCGCGCTCGACCGCGACCTCGGCGCGCTGGCGCGAGCGCGCGATCTCGACCTCGCGCTGCTGCGTGAGCCGCGCATGCTCGCTCTCGCGGTCGATGTCCAGCGACAGCTTCTCGGCCTCCAGGTTCTTGTTGCGGATGGCGATGAGGGTGTCCTGCTCGACGTCGTTGCGCTGCTTCTTGCGGTGCTCGATCTGCTCGGTGAGGCGGGTCAGGCCCTCGGCGTCGAAGGCGTTGCTCGGGTTGAAGAATTCCATGCCGGTCTGGTCGAGCTGGGTGAGCGAGGCGGCTTCCAGTTCGAGGCCGTTCTTGGTGAGGTCCTCCGCCACCGCTTCGCGCACCCGCTTGACGTAGGCGCCGCGCCGCTCGTGCAGCTCCTCCATCGTCATCTCGGCGGCGCCGGTGCGCAGCGCGTCGACGAACTTGCCTTCGACCAGTTCCTTCAGCTGGTCGGGCTCCATGGTGCGCAGGCCCAGCGTCTGCGCCGCGGCGGCCACCGACTCGGGTCGGGCGGCCACCCGCACGTAGAACTCGGCGATGACGTCGACCCGCATCCGGTCCTTGGTGATGAGCGCCTTGTCGCGGCCGCGGGCGACCTCCAGCCGCAGGGTGTTCATGTTGACCGGGATCACGTCGTGGACGATCGGCAGCACGAAGGCGCCGCCGTCCAGCACCACCTTCTGGCCGCCCAGGCCGGTGCGCACGAAGGCCCGTTCCTTGGAACTGCGCAGGTAGAGCCAGTGGAGCAGCCACACCGCGAGCGCCACGATGATCGCGACGACCACCAGGGCCAGGATGAAACTGCCGAATTGAGCGCCGGACATAGAAGTCGTCTCCTCTGTTTATCGCGTGATCTGAAGGAAGCGCCGGGTGGTCTCGGTGAGCACCGCCTCGGTCGGCAGCCGCTCCATCGAGCTGGCGCCGTAGAAGCCGTGGCAGGACGGGCAGCGTGCCAGCACGTGCTGCGCGTCCTCCGGCGTGGCGATCGGGCCGCCATGGCACAGCACGATCGCATCGGGGTTGACCTCGTGCGCGGCGGCGGCCCAGGCGTTGATGCGCGGCACGCAGTCGGCCAGCGTCAGCGCGGTCTCGGCGCCGATGGCGCCGCCGGTGGTGAGGCCCATGTGGCAGACGACGATGTCGGCGCCGGCGCCGGCCATGGCGCGCGCGTCGGCTTCCGAGAACACGTAGGGCGTGGTCAGCAGGTCGAGCGCATGGGCGCGGGCGATGAAGTCGACCTCCAGCCCGTAGCCCATGCCGGTCTCTTCCAGGTTGGCGCGGAAGGTGCCGTCGATCAGCCCGACCGTCGGGAAGTTCTGCACGCCCGAGAAGCCGAGCGTGACGAGTCGGCCGAGGAATTCGTCCGGGATCATGAACGGGTCGGTGCCGTTGACGCCGGCCAGCACCGGCGTCGTCTTCACCACCGGCAGGACCTCGCGCGCCATCTCGCAGACGATCTCGTTGGCGTTGCCGTAGGCCATCAGGCCGGCCAGCGAGCCTCGCCCGGCCATGCGGTAGCGGCCCGAGTTGTAGATGACGATCAGGTCGATCCCGCCGGCTTCCTCGCACTTGGCCGACAGGCCGGTGCCGGCGCCGCCGCCGATCAGCGGGCGTCCGGATTCGATCTTGGCGCGGAAGCGCTCCAGCAGTGTCGATCGGGCGATGCGTGGCATGGGTCTTCCTCCTGGTCTTGTTCTCTTCAGGCCCGCCGCGCGCCGGGGCTGCCGCGGCTTGCGTCCTGCCAGGCGGCGACCAACGCGTCGGCGAAGGCCTCGTCGTTGATGTGCAGCGGCAGCCGCTGGAGCTGCCGGTCGGTGCCGCTGCGGAACAGCGACTCGATGGTGTCGAACAGCATCCGGTCGGCGGCCGGGTCGTGGAAGGGCTGGCCCGGCTTGTCGATCGCCGAGACGCCGCCTTCGGGAACGAGGAAGCGCACCGGCCCGCGCATCGCGTTGAGCTTGGCGGCGATGAATTCGCCGATCGCCCGGCATTCGTCGACCGTGGTGCGCATCAGTGTCACGGTCGGGTTGTGGCGGTAGAGCGTGCGGGCGCGCAAGCGCTCGGGCACCGTGTCGAAGGCGCCGAAATTGATCATGTCGAGCGCGCCGCAGGAGCCGACGTAGGGCAGGGCGTGGCGGGCGAAGACGTCCAGGCGCGTGGCGCCGGCCGACAGCACGCCGCCGCCGATCTCGTCGGCCACCTCGGTGGTCGAGACGTCGATCACGCCGGCCAGGAGGCCGGAGTCGGCCAGCTTCTCCATCGACTGGCCGCCGACGCCGGTGGCGTGGAACACCAGGCAGTCGTAGCGGTCCTCGAGCCGCTTCGTCACTGCCTGCACGCAGGGAGTGGTGACGCCGAACATGGTCAGGCCGATGGCCGGCTGGGTGATCGACGAGGCGACCGGCGGATGCGCCAGCATGCCGGCCAGCGCATGCGCCGCATTCGACAGCACGCTCTCGCTGATGCGGTTGATGCCCTGCACGTCGGTGACCGAATACATCATGCAGATGTCGCTCGGCCCGACGTAGGGCCGGGTGTCGCCGCTGGCCATGGTCGAGACCATCATCTTCGGCAGGCCGATCGGCAGCGCGCGCATGCCCTGGGTGGCCATCGAGGTGCCGCCGGAGCCGCCCGCCGAGATGATCGCGCCGAGGTCGCGCCGGCCGCACACGAAGGCCTCGAAGGCCAGCGCCATCGCGGCGGTGGCGCTGCCGCGGTCGCCGCTGAAGACCGCCGACTCGCCCTGCGGATGGTGCCGCGCCACCTCGCGCGGATGGACGCTGGCGGTCGACGGCTTGCCCGAGGTCGAGAGGTCGACCGTCACCACCCGCAGGCCGAGCCGCTCGATCGCCTGGCGCAGGTAGGACAGCTCGCGGCCCTTGGTGTCGAAGGTGCCGACCACGTAGGCGGCGCGCGCGCTGGTGGCGGCGACCGGGAAGTCGAAGACCTGTGTCGCACCGGTCGACCGGACCGCGCCGGCCTGGCTGGCCGGAGGTAGGGGCGCTGCGACCGGTGCCTGCAGGGCCGCGAGCGCCGCGAGCTCCGCCGGCGTCGATGACGTCGATGGCGAAGCGCGTGCGATGTCCGTCACCGGTGCCGCGGTGCCCCCCGCGTTCCAGCGCGTGAAGCCGCGCACCGTCGCCGGCGCCAGGTCGTCCAGCGAGGGCGCGCCGTCGCCGTGGGCGCGCCGCACGGTGAAGACCTGCGGGCCGGCGGGCGGGTGATCGCCGATCGGCTGCGCTGCGGGCGCGACTTCGTCTTCTTCCTCGCCGCCGCCCGAGCGCACGCCGAGCAGCCGCTCCTGCAGTTCGCGATCGGCGGCCAGTTGCGCCGCCGGCATCTCCTGCGCGATGCGGCCGTTGACCATCAGCCCGATGCGGTCGGTCACCGAGATCGCGACGCCGAGGTTCTGCTCGATCAGCAGCACCGCGATGCTGCCCTCGGCCACCAGGTCGCGCAGCGCCTGCGCCACCTGCTCGACGATCACCGGCGCGAGGCCCTCGGTCGGCTCGTCCATCACCAGCAGCTTGGGGTTGAGCAGCAGCGCACGGCCGATCGCCAGCATCTGCTGCTCGCCGCCGGAAAGCTGCGCGCCGCCGTTGCCGCGCCGCTCCGCCAGCCGCGGGAACATCGTGTAGACCCGGTCGACCTCGCGCCGCCTGCTGGCCACCAGCCGAAGGGTCTCGTCGACCGAGAGCGAGGGCCAGACGCGCCGGCCCTGCGGCACGTAGGCGATGCCGCGGTTGGTGATCTCGTTCGGCGTCATGCCGAGGATCTCCTCGCCCAGCAGCTTCACGCTGCCGCGCGCCGGCACCATGCCGGTGACCGCGTTGCACAGCGTCGACTTGCCCATGCCGTTGCGCCCGACGATGCCGAGCACGCCGCGCTCCAGCCTGAGGCTCACGCCTTGCAGCGCATGGGCGCGGCCATAGTAGACGTCCAGACCCTCGACCACCAGCATCGGTGCATTGGCGGTGGCGGCGGCGCCGCGATCGTTGCCGAACCAGGCCATCAGTGACGGCTCCCCATGTAGATCGCCTGTACCTGGCCGTCGTTCTCGATCTCGTCGGGGCTGCCGGTGCGCAGCACGCGGCCGTTGTGCATCACCGTGACCCGGTCCACCACCTTGAGTGCGATGTCGAGGTCGTGCTCGATCAGCACGAAGCTCATGTGCGCGGGCAGCGACGCCAGCAGCGCGACCAGTTCGCGGCGTTCGGCCGGCGACAGGCCGGCGGCCGGCTCGTCGAAGAGGATGAGCCGCGGCGCCCCCGCCAGCGCCATGCCGATCTCCAGCTGCCGTTGCTGGCCGTGCGCCAGGTTGGCGACCCGCTCGTCGGCGATGTGCGCGAGCCGGGCCCGGTCGAGCAGGTCGCGGGTGGCCCGCATCGAGGCGGCGCCGGCGCGCGGCCGCACGAAGCTGAAGCGGCCGCTGGCGACGCCGCGCACCGCCAGGAACAGGTTGTCGCGCACCGTGAGGTCGCGAAACAGCAGCGAGGATTGGTAGGTGCGCCGCAGCCCCTTGCGGATGCGGTCCTGCGGCGGCAGGTCGGTGATGTCCTCGCCGAAGAAATGGATCCGCCCGGCGGTGGGCGGGAAGTCGCCGGTGATCGCGTTGAAGAGCGTGGTCTTGCCGGCGCCGTTGGAGCCGAGGATGGCGTACTTCTGCCCGGCCGCGACGGTCAGCGAAACCGAATCGACCGCCTTCAGCGCGCCGAAGGCACGGGTCACCCCGTCCAGCCGCAGCGCGTCGCCGGACAGCAGCTGCGTGCCTGCCGTGCCGGCGCGCTCGGCGAGCGCGGCGGCCGCGCCGCCGCGTGCGGTCCGCGGCCTGATCGGGGTGATCGACGCCATCGCCGGGTACTTCAGGTGCGGCAGTCGGGCACGTCGCGGGTGCCCAGGCCCATCTTCTTGAAGTCCGCCTCGGGCAGGCCCAGCGTCTGCGTGATGTTGGGCACCGTCTTCACCACCTTGTTGTAGAAGGAGCCGTCCGGCGCCTTGGTCACCTCGGTGATGTAGGTGGTGCCGACGCCGTTGCGGTTGGCGTCGATCTTCACCTCGCCGGCCGGGCCCTGGAAGTCGGTCTTCTGCAGCGCCTCCCGGAACGCCTTCTGGTTGTTCGACAGGTCGCCGTGCACCGCGTCGAGCGCATCCAGCGTGGCCTTGGTGTTGATGTAGTAGAGGTAGGCGAAGAGCGACGGGCTCGGGAAGCCGTCCTTGAAGTCGGCCTTGTATTCGGAGACGAACTTCTTCCACTCCGGCGTGTCGATCGAGTCGGCCATCGGGCCGGCGGAGGCCGTGCCGAGCAGCGACTCGCGCCGCTTGCCCTTGAAGTTCAGCACCGTCTGGTCGACCGTGATCGAGCCGCCGATCATCGGCTTGTCGCCGCCGGCCTGTTCGTACTGCGTGAGGAAGTTGACCGCGTCGGAGCCGCCCAGCACCACCAGCAGCGCATCGGCGTCCTTCGGGATCTTGGCGATCACCGAGGCGTAGTCCTTGGTGCCCAGCGGCACCCAGGCCTTGTCGATCACCTTGCCGCCCTTGGCGCAGTAGCTGGCCATGAAGCCCTGCACCTGCGAATACGGGAAGCCGTAGTCCTCGGCCACCAGGTACACCTTCTTGTACCCCTTGGAGAGCACGTGGTCGCCGAGGCCGACCATCCACTGCGCGCCTTCGGTGTTGAAGCGGTAGAAGTTCGGCGCCGGGTCGCCCAGGGTCGCGCCCTGCGCACCGGAGGAGCCGTTGATGAAGGTCACGTTCGGCTGCGTCTTCGCGTAGTTCTTGACCGCGATGCCTTCGTCGCCGGACAGCGGGCCGATCATGATCTGCACCTTGTCCTGCTCGACCGCCTTGCGGGTCGAGTTGACCGCCTTGTCGGGCGTGGCGTCGGACGACACCTTGACGAACTCGATCTTCTTGCCGCCGGCCATTCCGTTCTTTTCCTTGAGCGCCAGGTCGGCGCCGCGCATGCCGTCCTGGCCGGGCGCCGCGAACGGGCCCTCCAGGGAGGCCAGCAGGCCGATCTTCAAGGTCTCCTGCGCCTGCGCCAGGCCGGCCATCGCGACCAGCGCCGCCGCGGCGACGATGCTGCGCCCGAACACTCTCTTGCCTCTGCTCATGTCTCGCTCCTTTGTTGTCATCGATGAATGCGGCCACCGCCGCGGGTTGCGAAGGGGCCGCCCAGGCGGCTGCGCAGGTGTTGCCACAGCCCCAGGAGCCCATCGGGGGAAAACAGCACGATCGCGAGGAAGACCCCGCCGATGACGAGATTGAAGCGTTCGCGGTCGACCAGGTCGATCGCGAAGTTCTGCAGGAGCACGAAGACGATCGCGCCGACGAAGGCGCCGATCGGATGCTTCATGCCGCCGAGCACGGCGATGATGAGGATGTTGATCATCGCGCCGGTGCCGACGGTGCCGGGCGAGATGCGGCCGTTGTACCAGACCATCAGCACGCCGCCGACGGCCGCCAGGAAGCCGGCCACCGCATAGGCGGCGACCCGGTGCGCGGTGACGTCGTAGCCCAGCGCCTGCATGCGGCGCGGGTTGTCGCGGATGCCCTGCAGCGCGATGCCGAAGGGCGTGCGCACCAGGTGCTTGACGAAGAAGTAGCCGGCCAGCGAGCAGGCCAGCGTCATGAAGTAGAAGGGCGTCGCGTCGTGCAGGTCGACGCCGAGGAGCACCGGCGGCGAGATCTTGCTGAAGCCCTGGAAGCCGTTGAAGAGCGTGTAGTTCTGCTGCGCCAGGTAGAAGAAGGCGACGCCCACCGCCAGCGTGATCATGATCGTGTAGATGCCTTCGGTGCGCACCGACAGCCAGCCGATGCCGGCCGCGACCACGGTCGCCAGCAGCAGCGCCACGAGCAGCGCCAGCCACCAGGGCCAGCCGAGGCTGATCGCCAGGTTGCTGCTGCTGCCGAAGATGGCCAGCATGTAGGCGGCGAAGCCGGCCACCGTCATCTGCGCCAGCGACACCATGCCGCCGTAGCCGCCGAGGAAGGTGAGCGACAGCGCGATCAGCCCGAGTGCCAGCGCCTGCGCACCGATCTGGAAGCTGAAGAAGGGCGAGGCGAAGAAGGGGTAGGCGATCACGAAGGCGAGCACCAACGCGTGGCGCCAGCGGATGCCGCGCAGGGCGCCGCGCCAGCGGCTTTCAATGGCGACTTCAGCCGTCGGGGCGAGCGCCAGGCCGGGCGTGTGGCTGCCGGCGCGCGCCGCCTGCGCCGCCGCCGACGAATTCATCGCCCGACGCCATTGCGAAGCGCTCATTGCGCAACCTCCGCGCTGCGCGCCGCGGTGCTCGCCTTCGGGGCGGCCGTGCGGCTCACGTGTTCTTCCCCATCAGCCCGCGAGGCTTGAACGCCAGCGCCACCACCATGATCACGAAGGTGAAGACCACGCTGTAGGTCGGCGCGTAGGCCAGGCCGAACTGCTCGGCCAGGCCGATCAGCAGCGCGCCGATCGCGGCGCCGACCACGCTGCCCATGCCGCCGACGATCACCACCACCAGCGAGGCCAGCAGGTAGCGCGTGTCCTCCCCCGGCGAGATCGAGAGCGCGGTGCCGCCGACCACGCCGGCCAGGCCCGCCAGGCCGGCGCCGATCGCGAAGGTCAGCGCGAACACGCGCTGCACGTTGACCCCGGACGCGGCCAGCATGCCGCGGTCGTCGACGCCGGCGCGGATCATCATGCCGACCCGCGTGCGCGCCAGCAGCAGCCAGAGCCCGACCCCGATCACGATCGAGGCCAGCAGCACGAAGATGCGGTAGGTCGGGAACTTGTTGACCAGCGGCAGCGTGGTCGAGCCATAGATCCAGGCCGGCGGGTCGAAGGTGTAGATCTCGGCGCCCCAGATCCACAGCATCAGGTCGGCCAGCACGATCGACAGGCCGATCGTCACCAGCGTCTGGCGCAGGTCCTGCCCCTGCATGTGGCGGAAGATCAGCAACTGCATCAGCAGGCCGAGCACCGCCGCGGCCAGGAAGCCGGCCGCCACCGCCAGCACCCACGAGCCGGTGTTCTCGCCGACGAACCAGCCGACGTAGGCGCCGAACAGGTAGAGCGAGCCGTGCGCCAGGTTGACGTTGCGCATCAGCCCGAAGACCAGCGTGAAGCCGCTGGCCACCAGGAAGTAGAGCGAGGCCAGCGTGAGGCCGTTCAGGAAGGTCTTGAAGAAGAGCGTGTAGTTGTCCGTGATCGCCCAGACCACGAAGACCGCGATCGGCACGCCGAACAGCAGCCAGAGACCCCAGGCCTTGCGCTTCATGCGGCGGCCTTCATGCGGCCCGCTCCCAGCGGCGCTGCGACGCGATCTCCGGCGCCTTGGCGAATTCGCCGTCCTTCATCACCGCCAGGATGCGCTTGGGGTCGCGCAGGATCGCGAGGTTGGCCAGCGGGTCGCCGTCGACCAGCAGCAGGTCGGCCAGGTAGCCGTCCTTGATGACGCCGAGCTCGTCGGGCTGCATCATGATCTGGCCGCCGTAGAGCGTGGCCGAGCGGATCGCCTCCATCGGCGTGAAGCCCAGGTACTTGACGAAGAACTCGAGGTCGCGCGAATTCTGGCAATGCGGCGTGAAGGCGAAGCCGTAGTCGCCGCCCGGCAGCACGCGGATGCCGCGCCGGTGCATCTCGGACAGCGACTCGAGCGCCGCGTCCCATTCGATCTGGTAGCCCATGTCGATCGCCATCGCGCGGCTGATGCCGAACTCGGAGGCCTCGTTCAGCATCGCGTAGAGGATCGCGATGCCCGGCGCGACGAAGACCCTGTCCTTGGCGGCCTCCAGCATGTCGAGCGCCTCGTTGTCGACGAAGCTGGCGTGGTAGATCAGGTCGATGCCGTGGCGCAGCGCCTGCTTGACGCTGTCCGACGAGCGGGCATGGGCGATGCCGCGCTTGCCGCGGATCTTCACCTCGCGCATCGCGGCGGCCACTTCCTCGTCCATCATCCAGGTCGTCTCGGACGGCGACTGCGGCGTGAAGTTGTCGCCCGACAGGTTGAGCTTGATCGAGTCCACGCCGTACTTCAGGAACATGCGCACCGCGCGCCGCATCTCCTCGGCGCCGGAGATGTTCACGCCGAAGCTGAACTCCGGGAAGGGCAGGTGCGGCAGCGTCTCGTCGCCGAGGCCGCCGAGCACCGTGATCTCCTGGCTGGCCGCGAGGTAGCGCGGCCCCGGGATCTGCCCGGCGTTGATCGCGTTGCGGATCACCACGTCCAGCCGCGGCTTGGCGCAGGCGGCGCCGACGCACGAGGTGAATCCGGCCTCGAGGTAGCGCCTGGCGACCTTGGCGCACCACAGCACGTGCTCCTCCAGCGGCATGGTCTGGATCGCCGCCAGCGTGGCCGCGTCGTTCCACGAGAAGTGCGTGTGGGCCTCGCACAGGCCCGGCATCAGCGTGGCGCCGGCACCGTCGATGACGGTGGCGCCGCCGGGCGCGATCGGCGCGGTGCTGCGGCCGACCTGGCGGATGCGGTTGCCGCGCACCAGCACGCTGCCGTTGAACGGGTTCTGTCCGCTGCCGTCGATGATGCGGACGTTGGTGAAGACGACGTCGGCCATGGTGTTGCTCCTGGATGGGTTCAGGTGGAACTCAGGCGGCCCAGCGGGTCGGGTGCGTCGCGCGCAGCGGCGGCGCGCGGTGGAATTCGCCGTCCTTCATGACGGCCATGATCCGGGCCTTGTCCTGCAGCACCGTGATGTCGGCCAGCGGGTCGCCGTCGACGAGCAGGATGTCGGCCAGGTAGCCCTCGCGGATGTAGCCCAGCACCTTGCCCATGCGCATCATCGGACCGCCCCAGGCGGTCGCAGCGAGCAGCGCTTCCATGGTGCTCATGCCGACGTACTTGACGAAGTATTCGAGGTCCTTGGCGTTGCTGCCGTGCGGCGTCCAGGCGAAGCCGTAGTCGCCGCCGGGCAGGATGCGCACCCCGCGCTTGCGCAGCGCGCGCATGGTCTCGACGGCGGCTTCCAGCTCGCGGTGGTAGCCCATCTTGCGGGTCACCTCGGGCGTCAGTCCCCATTGGCTCGCGTGATGGCAGGTGTTGATCAGCCAGGCCAGCCCGGGCGCGATGAAGTGCTCGAACTTGTGCGCCTCCAAAAGGTCGAGCGCTTCCTCGTCGGCGAAGCTGGCGTGGTAGATCACCTCGATGCCTTGCTTGACGCACTGCTTGATCGACCAGGTCGAGCGGGCGTGCGCGGCCACCCGCTTGCCCCAGGCCTTGGCCTCCTGCACGCAGACCGAGATCTCTTCCTCGGTGAACTGGCTCATCTCGCTGGACATGCCGGTGATCGATTCGCCCGAGAGGTTGATCTTCAGCGAATCGACGCCGTACTTGGCGAACATGCGCACGCAGCGCCGCATTTCCTCGGCGCCGCTCACCACCGCGCCGAAGGCGAACTCCGGCTGCGGCAGGTGCGGCTGCGTGGTGTCGCCGAGGCCGCCGGGCACCGTGATCTCCTGGCTGGCGGCCAGGTAGCGCGGGCCGACGATGGTGCCGTCGTTGATCGCGTTCCGGATCACCACGTCGAGCCGCGGCTTGGCGGTGGCGGCACCGACGCAGCTGGTCCAGCCCATGTCGAGGTAGCGCTTCGCGACCTCGGCGCACCAGAGGATGTGCTCTTCCGGCGGCATGCGCTGGATGGCGTCGAGGCTGGGCTGGTCGTTCCAGGAGAAATGGGTGTGGGCCTCGACCATGCCCGGCATCAGGAAGGCGCCGGCGCCGTCGATCACCTGGGCGCCCCCGACCGGCGCGGCGCGCGCGCCGTAGCCGGTCTTCACGACCCGCGCGATGCGGTTGCCCTGCACCAGCACGTCGCCCATGAAGGGCGCCTCGCCGCCGCCGTCGAAGACCCTCACGTTGGTGAACAGCACATTGGCCATCGTCAGCTCCTTGCGTTCGCGGCGAGGAAATCGCGCAGCTCGCGCTGGCATTCCTCCGGCCGTTCGATCGGCGTCCAGTGGCCGCAGCGCGGCAGCACCACCACCTTCCGGCTGGCCGCGCGGTGCAGCCGGTCGGCCATCGCCCGCACCGACTGCGGCGGCGCCACGCCGTCCTCGTCGCCGGTCACCAGCAGCACCGGCGCCTCGATGCGGTCGACCGCGGCGCCCTGCGCGGCGGCCAGCGCCTCGCAGCTGCGTGCGTAGGCCTCGCCGTCCTGGCGCATCAGGCTCTCGCGCACGAAGGCCACCGCCACCGGCAGCCGCTGCCGCGTGTCGGCCGAGATGGCGCCCTGCAGCAGCGCCTGGGTGATCTCCTGCATGCCGGCCGCGCCGTCGCGGGCCTTGGCGGCGCGCGCGGTGATCGCGCTGCGCGCGGCGTCGGGCGGCGCGATCAGCGGGCCGAAGAGGGCGACGCTGGCGACGAGTTTCGGATGTGCGGCGGCGATGTGCTGGCAGACGATGGTGCCCATCGAATGCCCTGCCCAATGGGCTCGAACGACATTCAACCGGTCGCAGACCTGCAGCAGGCAGTCGACGAAGCGCTCGATGCCGAGCGCGCCTTCGGCCCGCTGCGAGCGGCCGCTGCCCGGCAGGTCGACCCGGATCACCCGGTGCCGCGCCATCGCCGGCATCAGCGGCGTCCAGGTGTTGCCGCTGCCGCCCAGGCCATGCACGCAGACGACCGCCGGGCCCTCGCCTTCCTCTTCCACCGCGACGCGGTCGATCATGTGCAAGGCCATGGCTTATTCGAAGCGGTTCTCGATCGCGCCGATGCCGTCGATCTCGATGCGCACCACGTCGCCCGCATGCAGCCACTGCGGCGGCTTCAGCCCCATGCCGACGCCCGAGGGCGTGCCGGTGGCGATCACGTCGCCCGGATGCAGCGTGATGCCGCGCGAGCAGGTCTCGATCAGCGTGGGGATGTCGAAGATCATGTCGCGCGTGCGGCCGTCCTGGCGCAGCACGCCGTTGACCCAGCCGCGCACCCGCGTGTCGCGGCCGTCCATCTCGTCGGCGCCGGTGATCCACGGGCCCATCGGGCAGAAGGTGTCGAAGCTCTTGCCGAGGTCCCATTGCTGGTGCCGCATCTGCACGTCGCGCGCGGTCACGTCGTTGACGATCGTGTAGCCGAAGACATGCTCCATCGCCCGCGAACGCACGATGTCGCGGCCGCCGCGGCCGATCACCACCGCCAGTTCGGACTCGTAGTCGATCTGGATCGAGGCGGCGGGCGAGGGCAGCCGCACCGCGTCGTGCGGGCCGATCACGCAGTCGCCGAGCTTGCCGAAGACGATCGGCCAGGGGTCGCTCGCCGGCATCGATTCGCGGAACACCGAGCCGGCCAGCTCGGCCGCATGCGCGTGGTAGTTGCGCCCGACGCAGAAGAGGCTGCGCAGCGGCCGCGGCAGCGGCGAACGCAGGCGCACCACCTCGAGCGGCAGCCGGGTGCCCGAGGTCTCCGGCGCCGGCTCGCCCGCGGCCATCGCCTGGATGACCGGCAGCACGCCGAGCGCGGGCTCGCGCACCGCCACCGGCGTGACTTCACGTCCGTCCGCGGAGATCGTGCCGACGTGGTCGCGACCGCCCCAATTCCAGCTGGCCCAGCGCATGAACTTTGTCTCCATTCGTTCCGGGCTTGCCGCTGTCGGCGGCCGCCTCGGAATCTTCGGAAGTCATTCGGAAAGCATTTTTGAGACTTGCGTCTCAAATCGGGAACGACGCATCATACGATCGGCCACCCGGCCTTCACAAGCGAACACAAGCCCTTCCGGACCCGTACAAACCCCATGGCGAGACTGAAATACAAACTGAGCGAGGCACCGGTGCCACCCGAGCGCGGCGTGCGCGCCGCCACCTTCAGGCTGCTGCTCGACACCGCGATGGAAATCATCCGGCAGAGCGGCCACATCCCGTCGATCGCCGAACTGGCGGTGCGCTCGCAGGTGTCGCGCGCCACCGCGTACCGCTACTTCACCAGCCGCAGCGCGCTGGTCACCGCGGTGATCGACAGCTCGCTCGGGCCGACCGTGCGCTCGGTCGCATCCGAGAACCCCGACGGCCGCGCGCGGGTGCGCGAGCTGTTCCTGCTGTCCTTCCCGCGCTTCAAGGAATTCGAGCCGCAGATGCGCGCGGCGGCGCAGCTGGCGCTGGAGCAATGGGGCCTGGAGCGCGCGGGCCTGCTGGAAGAGGAGCCCTACCGCCGCGGCCACCGCGTGCGCATCCTCGAGCATGCGCTGGCGCCGCTGGTGCCGCTGCTGCCGGCCGCGACGCACCGGCGGCTGCACCATGCGCTGTCGATCATCTACGGCATCGAGTCGTACGTGATCCTGAAGGACATCTGGTCGCTGCGCGACAACGACGTCGAGCGCACCGCGCTGTGGATGGCCGATGCGCTGATCGATGCGGCTTTGCGCGATGCGCTGCCGCAGCCTGCGGAAACGTCGAGGCAGAACGGCACCCGGCGCATTGCCAACGGCAGCGCGCGAAAAGGTGCCGCATGACCCCAGGCTCGCCCGAATGGTTCGACGACCAGTACAACAACCGCGCCCGCATACCCGGCCATCCGGCGATCCTGCGGCACTGGGCCGATGCGTCCGCACGTGCGCTGGCCGAGCCGGGATGGGTGTTCGACATCGCCTATGGCGCGGGCCCGCGCGAGCGGCTCGACATCCGCCGTCCGCTGCGCGAGGGCGCACCGGTGCTGGTCTATATCCATGGCGGCTACTGGCGCGCGCTCGACAGGAAGGCGCAGGCCTTCCTGGCGCCGCCGCTCGTCGCGGCCGGCGCGATGGTGGTGATGCTCGGCTACGCGCTGTGCCCTGCGGTCACGATCGACGAGATCGCGCGGCAGACCGCGCAGGCGCTGGCCTGGGTCTGGCGCCACGCGCCGGCCTACGGTGGCGATCCGTCGCGGATCGTGGTGGCCGGCCATTCCGCGGGCGGCCACCTGGCGACGCTGCTGCTGGCGAAGGACTGGGCCGCGACGGACGCCGCGTTGGCGCCCGACCTGGTGAAGGCGGCGCTGTCGATCTCCGGCGTCTACGACCTCGAACCGCTGCGCCACGCGCCCTTCCTGGCGGACGACATCGGCCTCGGCGCGGCGGCCGCGCTGCGCCTCAGCCCGGCATCGATGCCGGCGCCTGCGCGAGGCTCGCTGGCCACGGTCGTCGGCGGCGACGAGAGCGAGGAATTCCTGCGCCAGGCGGATCTCATCGCCGGTGCCTGGGCTCCGCGCGTGGTCGCCTCCGAGCGCGTGCCGGGCCGCAACCACATGGACGTGCTGCGCGAACTGGCCGAGCCGGCCTCGCCAACGCACCGGCTCGCGCTGCGCCTGCTCGGCCTCGACTGAAGCGCCGGTGCCGCGCGTTCAGCGCTTCGGCTGCGTGCCCGGTGCGCCCTGCTCGGTGCCGCGGGTCAGCTCCGGCCCGTCGTTCGGCCCGACCGGCGCTTCCGGATCGACGATCGGATTGGCGCCGGTGATGGTCTTGCGGGTTTCCTCGATCGCGGCCTGCATCTGCGGCTCACGGTTGCCGGGGATCGGGCTGCGCGGAATTTCGGTCATGGGATGTCCTTCTCAAAACATCCACTGTCTGGGGCGGCGTCCGCTGCCCATGTAGGCTGCCGGCGCACCGTCGCGCCAGCGTCGTCGGGCAGACGACCGGGCACGACAGGTGCATGCTTTCGTTTTTTCAGACGCAACGAGAAGGAATCGCCCATGGCCCTGACGAACCACACCCTCGAGGACCTCTTCGGCCAGCTCGGCCTGCCGTCCGGCCCGGACGACATCAAGCGCTTCGTCACCCGGCACCGGCCGCTGGCGCCGGGCGTGCGCCTGGCCGACGCCACGTTCTGGTCGCCGGCGCAGGCGCAGTTTCTGCGCGAGGAGTTCACCGAGGATGCCGACTGGGCCGAACTGGTCGATCAGCTCAACGTGATGCTGCGGGCCTGAAGACTCTGCGAGGCGCGGTGATCAGAAACCGAAGTAGGGCCCGTTGCCCGCCGGCGTCGAGGCGTCCTCGATCGCGGTGAAGACGTTGCGGCCGTAGAAGAAGGGCAGGCCGTAGTCGAAGCTGCCCGCGCTGTCGATCTGCGCGCCGATGTTGCTGAAGGCCGTCGCGCTCGGGTTCGCGTTCAGCGCGTTGACCGCGTTCGCGATGCCGAAGGTGAACGAGCCGGTGCTGCCGTTGCTGCCGGTGACCGTGCCGTTCAGGGTCGTGGTCGATGCCGGGCAGTAGAAGCCCTGGAACCCGTTCTGGCTGCAGGCCGCGAGCGTGGCCAGGTCGAAGTACAGGAAGTTCGAGCCGCTGTCGATGAAGCTGTCGCCGTAGGTGCTGCCGTCGACCGTGGTGCTGAGCGAGCCCTGGCCGTTGGTCGCATAGGCCTTGGCGTTGCCGAGCGCGTTGTTGCTGCGGGTGCCGATGCCGAAGACCAGCGTGCCGGTCGGATTGGTGGCGCCGCCGGCGGCGATGGCCGGCATCTGCACCAGCACGCCGTTGTTGTCCGCGGCGAAGAAGGGCACCGGGTTCGAGACCTGCTGCGTCACCGGGATCTTGGCCGGCGTGCAATTGGTGTTGCCCGGGCAGCTGTAGTAGGTGCCGGCGATGGCGGCGGCCGCGCAGGCGCTGCCGCAGTCCTGGCGGAACACGCTGACGCCCAGGAGGCCGTTGCCGCCGAAGCTGGCCACCGTGTCCTGTGCCGCGCCGGCGCTGCCGCAGGAGGCGGGCACCGCGGCGATGTCGGGGTCGCCGATGATCTGCACCGGCACCGAGGCGGCGGTCTCGCCGCCGACGCTGATGCTCGCGGTCCGCACCGATCCCCAGGTGAAGCCGGAGGCGAACTGGGCGCACTCGGCGTAGGGGTTGCCCGAGCTGTCCATCTGCTGCGGCAGCGCCGCGCGGTTGGTCAGCGCCGAGCTCACCAGCCGCAGGCCTTCGGAGCCGGTGTCGAGGATCACGTGGTCGATCGTCTGGCAGGCGCTCGTGCTGTTCGGCGTGCAGATGGTGACCTTCACGTACGGGATGTTGACCTGGCCGGTGGCGCCGGCCGGGCCGGTGTCCACGCTGATCGCGACCACGTTGCTGTCGGCGGTGCTGGCCGCGGGCGTGGCGCCGCTCGAGGGCGTGGTGGTAGTCGTCGTCGTGGTGGTGGTCGTGGCCGCCGGCGTGGTGACGATCGGCAGCGAGGCACCACCGCCGCCGCCACCGCCGCCGCAAGCCGCGACCAGCGCGCACAGGCCGATGGCCGCGGCCGCGCGCGACAGCCTGCCGAGGTCGATGGGTCTAGCGAAGGTTTTCAACTTGCACACCCTTCGGCAGTTGCGATGGCAGGTAGGCGAATCCCTCGAAGGCCCGCATGTGGCCGGCCGAGCGCATGACCAGCTCGGGCTGGTTCACGGTCACCGTGCCGCGGCCGACGCCGTTCTGGCTGGCGGCCTGCACGAAGCCGGCGAAGCTGTCGCCCAGCAGCGCCTTCAGGTCCGGCATGAAGGGGCCTTGCCATGCCACGGCGAAAACCTGCGCGTCGCTGTTGGCGACGAATTCCCGCACCACGGTCCCCGACGGCAAGCTCAGTTGGTGAACCGTGTACCCGCCCTGGTTCGTCAGTTCATGGTCGGCACGCATGCGGACCTGGTCCGCATCCACGCTCGATGCCACGCCGCCGAGTGCCGCATCGGCACCGCAGGACCACAGCGCGCCGAGGGCCAGGACGGCCACGGCGGCGTGCGCGCGAGTTGTAGGAAATTTCGTGGTCACAACGGGCTTCGTAACTGAAAGATTCAGCCCATTCTGACACCGGCCGCGCCGGTCGCGCGTTTCGTTTCCGCAACGAAATCAGGACCAGCCGCGATGCCATCCATATTGCGGGTGATGCCAGCCCCAGCCGTAGTGCGGGTGGTAGGCCCAGACGTAACCCGGCGCCGGCATCGCATAGGTCGGCGCGATGTAGGCGACGCCGGGCGGGGCTGCGTAGCCGCGCGGCGGCGGCGGCGCCGCGACCACGCAACCACCGAGCAAGGTCGCCAGCAGGACGGCTGTCAAGGGCGCGGCCAAGCGCGGCGTAAGTCGAAGGTTCGACTTCTTCATGGTGAGTTCTCCAGTTCGTGGGCGATCTGCGCGAAGCGCAGTGCGTTTGTTCAGCCGGCTGTCATGAAAAACGCAGCGGCACGACCGGCCGACGACCGATTCACTGGTGGAACCGGCCTCTTTACCCTAGCTACACATTGGCCGAGGAAGCACGCGCCCGTGCCCGGCGCACCAGCATCGGCCCGGCCAGGTTGATCAGGAAGGCGCCCAGCGCCTGCGACGGATCGACGAAGCTCCACGCGATGCTCAGCAGCGCCGAGCCGAGGAAGAGCAGCAGCAGCAGTTGCCGGCCCTGCCGGTGGTGGTCGTCGATGACATCGGGCAGCAGCTTCAGCTGGAACCAGGAAGAGATCGCGATCAGCGCGGTGGTGCCGGCATAGAGCCACACCGCCGGCGCCAGCGACGCATGGCGGCCGACCAGGATGGTGGTGAAGGGCACGAAGGTGGTCAGCAGCAGGTTGAGCAGCCACCAGCGCACGTAGGCACCGCCGACCGTCTCGGCGCGGCTGCGCACCTGCACCGTGGCCATCCAGCGCAGGCTCAGCACCGTGAAGCTCAGCACGTACGGAAAGAACTTCGGCCAGAGCCCGGCCAGGCCCCGCAGCAACGCCGCATTGGTGTGCGGGTCGAAGTCGTCTGGAAAGCGCACGTCGAGCACCAGCAGCGTCATCGCGACCGCATTGATGCCATCGGTCAGCGCTTCCATGCGCACGCGGGGATAGACGTCTTGCGGTGCCTGTGGGCTCATCGTCCGATGATAGGTGTCGGACCCGCGTTGCCTGCTGACGGCACAATCGACGCATGTCCCAGCGCAAAAGGCTCATTCCCGTCATCGTCGCCTTTCCGCTCTTCCTGCAGAACCTCGACACCTCGGTCATGGCCACCGCGCTGCCAAGCATCGCCCGGTCGCTGCGCGTGCAGCCCTTGCAACTCAACCTGGCGATCACCTCCTACCTGCTGAGCCTGGCGGTCTTCCTGCCGCTGAGCGGCTGGTTCGCCGAACGCTTCGGCGCCAAGCGGGTGTTCTGCTGGGCGATCGCCTTCTTCTCGCTCGGCTCGGCCCTGTGCGGCGCGGCCACCTCGCTCGGCTCGCTGGTGGTGTTCCGGGTCATCCAGGGACTGGGCGGCGCGATGATGGTGCCGGTCGGCCGGTTGATCCTGCTGCGCAGCGTGGCGCCGGCCTTCATGGTGGCGGCGATGGTCTGGTTCACCGTGCCGCCGGCGATCGGGCGAATGGTGGGACCTCTGTTCGGTGGGGCCATCGTCACCTGGACCTCCTGGCGCTGGATCTTCCTGATCAACGTGCCCTTCGGCGCGCTCGGCATCGCGCTGGCCTGGAAGTTCATCGACGACCTCTCGGCCGACGACGTGCGCCGGCCCTTCGACTTCATCGGCTTCGTGCTGATGGCGCTGGGCCTCACCGGCCTGCTCGGTGCGCTCGAGACCGCCGGCAAGCAGGTGCTGCCGGCCTGGGAGAACTGGGGCCTGGCCGCGATCGGCCTGGCGGCGCTGGTCCTGTACGGCTGGCGCAGCCGGCGCCGCGCCGATCCGCTGATCGACCTGGACGTGCTGCGTCATCCGACCTACCGCACCTCGATCATCGGCGGTACGCCGCTGCGCATCGCGATCGGCGCCTCGCCCTTCCTGCTGCCGCTGATGCTGCAGCTGGGCTTCGGCCTGTCGCCGCTCGACTCCGGGCTGCTGACCGTGGCGACCGCGGTCGGCTCGCTGGCCACCCGCACCGTCATGACGCGCACCATCCGGCGCTTCGGCTTTCGCAACCTGCTGATCGCCGCGACCGCGCTCACCAGCTTCTTCTACATGAGCTACGGCTTCTTCAGGCCGGGCACGCCGCACCTGCTGATGTTCTTCACCATGCTGCTCGGCGGCCTCTTCAACTCGATGGCGATGGTGGCGATGCAGACGCTCGGCTTCTCCGAGATCCCGAAGCCGCTGATGAGCCACGCCACCACGCTCAACAGCATGGCCCAGCAGCTGTCGCTGAGCTTCGGCGTGGTGCTGGGCGCCACCCTGGTGAGCCTCACGGCCTGGTTCCGCGACGGCGACCCGCACCAGCTGGCGGCGCACGACTTCTCGCCGGCCTTCTTCGCCGTCGGTGCCATGACCTTGATCTCGATGGCCTTCTTCATCCGGCTGCATCCGGACGAGGGCCAGTCGATGCGCGGCGTGCCCGACGAGGTCGAAGAGGACTGACCGCCTTCTAGAACTCGAGGTTGCGCCGCGCCAGGTCGCGCTGGCGCTGCGCGCGCACCGCGTCGCAACGGGGATTGGCGCTGAAGGCCGCCTGATCGCAATGAATCGCCTCGCAGTGGGCGGCGAAGATGAAGTTCATTCCTTCGCAGCCGCGCCGCGGATCGGCGGCGGCCACACGGACCGGCGGCGCGCTGCGGGGTTCACGGCGGGTGAAGAGCGGTGGCCGGCGCGACTCCGTTTCGGCGTCGGGCGGCAGGGACGATTCGCCGGGCGACAGCGAAGCCGACAGGGCGATCGGATCGGCCGGTGCGGCGGGTGCTGTCGGTGCGACCGGAACGGGCACGGCCATCCGCGGCGGCGCGGCGGCCGCCGCCACTGCCGCGGCGATGGCGTGGCTGCTGGCGGACCTCGAGGTGGACGCGGTCGCGTCCCTCGCCGGCTTCGCGGGCGGCGCAGGCACGTCGGCGCTCGTGTCGATCGCCGCCGTTGCAGGCAGCGCCAGCGTCGAAGGCATCGTGGTGGTGGAAGAAGAAGCGGGCGGCACCACGACCACCGTCGTCACCGCCGAGCGCGGCGGCACGCCCGCGGCCGCGCTGTCGAACGGCACTCCGATGTCCGCGCCGGCGCCGCCGTGCAGCGGCACCTTGCGCGTCACGTAAGACGACCAGCCGACGAAGGCCAGCATCACCGCCGCCATCAACAGGCCGAGCCGGATCCAGAAGGTGCGCATCTCGGCGCTCAGCACCGCGCCGGGCAGGATCGAAGAGAGACCGAGGCCGCCGGCGCTGCGCCGTGCCGCCTGCCGGCCTTGCGCGCCACGCGCATCGGCTGCTTCCTCTGCCTCCGCGCTGCGCTGCGACTTCATCACCTCGAGCACCGAAGGCCCGGTGGCCGCGAACGCCGGCAGCTTGCCGGCGCAACCGCGGCAGAACATCGCGTGCTCGCGATTCTCCGTTTGGCAGGCAGCGCAGATCACCGGCATCGAAAAAACTCCGCAGGCGTCGATTTGACGCGATGCGGGAATTCTCGGTGGCGGCGATGACGCCTGTCTGCCAGCGGCCGCCTACTTTGCGGTGGCTGAAATTCCGCTCAGAGAAGCAGCGCCAGCATCGCGGCCAGCCCCATCGCCAGGCCGGCGCCCAGCGTGCCGTAGGCGATCGCGGTGCGCGCCGCCGGACGCAGCGCCAGTTCCGCCAGGCATTCCAGGAACAGGAAGGGCAGCGGGATCACCACCGGCAGCGCGAGCAGCAGCGCGTCTTCCAGCGCAGCCGATTCGGCCACCGGCGGCGGCGTGGTCCAGCGCATGCCGACCAGCGGCAAGGCGGCGATCGCCATGCACATCAGGAAGGCCCAGAAGACCCATTCGCGCGGCGCCGCGCTCGAGGGTTCCGGTTCGGCCGGCACCGCCTGCCAGGGCGCATCGGCGTCGTCGACATCCGCCCAGCGCTCGAGCGCGAAGGCACTGAAACGGTGGAAGGTGGTGAAGGCCATGGCGGCAATCTAAGGTCGCCGCCGCGCGCCGAGGCCCCCCGACCGCGGAGGTATCGGATGGCGCTCCCCGCCGTGGCGGCAGGTGCGCCCGAAAGCCCGCCGAAAGGCTCAGGCGTGGGCGAAGCTGAAGAGGCCCACGTCCACCCGGCCGGTGCGAAAGCCGGCCTCGCAGTAGCACAGGTAATACTCCCAGAGCCGCCGGAACGGGGCGTCAAAGCCCATCGCCGTGATCGCCGGCTCGGCCGCGAGGAAGCGGCGGCGCCATTCGGCCAGCGTCGCGGCGTAGCTGTCGCCGAAGGATTCGTCCAGCTGCAGGGTGAGGCCCGCGGCCTCGGCGTGCTTCTTCATCACCGCGACCGACGGCAGCTTGCCGCCCGGGAAGATGTAGCGCTGCACGAAGTCGGTGCTGTGCCGGTAGCGCTCGAAATAGTCGTCGGCGATCGTGATCACCTGCAGCACGCCCTTGCCGCCGGTCGCCAGCCGCTGGCGCAGGGTCTCGAAGTAGAGCGGCCAGTAGCGTTCGCCGACCGCCTCGAGCATCTCGATCGAGACGATGCGGTCGTACTGGCCCCCGACGTCGCGGTAGTCCTCCAGCCGCAGGTCGACCGCGCCGGCCAGGCCCTGCGCCTGCACCCGTTCGCGCGCATGGGCGAGCTGCTCGGTCGACAGCGTCAGCCCGGTCAGGCGCGCCCCGTGCCGGCTGCCGAGCGCGGTCGCGAGCGCACCCCAGCCGCAGCCGATCTCGAGCACCGAGCCGCCCTGGGGCATGTCGAGCAGCTCGACGATGCGGTCGATCTTCCTGGCCTGCGCCTCTTCCAGGCTCTGCGCGGCGTCGCGGTAGAGCGCGCTCGAATAGATCAGGTCCGGGTCGAGCCACTGCGCATAGAAGGCGTTGCTGATGTCGTAGTGGTAGGCGATGTTGCGGCGGCTGCCGCGCTTGGTGTTGGTGCGGGCCAGCCGGAACACGTGGCCGACCAGCCGCGCCGCCCAGGAGCCGTCGAGCGTGTTGCCCCAGCTCGTCTCGTTGCGGCTGCCGAATTCGAGCAGCGCCACCAGGTCGGGGCTGGACCAGTCGCCGTCGCGGTACGACTCGGCCAGGCCCATGTCGCCCTGCAGCAGCAGCCGGGCCATCGGCCGCCAGCGGTGCAGCACCAGCGAGGCGTGCGGCCCCGGCGTGGCGCCCCGGCCCTCGACCCGTTCGCCGCCCGGCAGCTCGATGGCGATGCTGCCGCAGCTGACGTTGCGCAGCAGCCGGGTGAGCAGCTTGCGCACCGGCGGCAGCGCGCCCTTCGTGTCGATGCCGAAGCCGCTGCCGGACGAGCTGGACGAGGAAGAAGTGTTCATGAGTCTTTGGCTTTGATGATCGTGACCGGCCGCACCGGAGGCGCGGGCCGTGGATGCAGCGACACGCCCTTGATCCACAGCCGCAGCGCCTCCCAGTGGATGCCCGCCACCACCTTGATGGTCAGCAGCGGATGGCCGAAGAACAGGCGCAGCAGGCCGGCATCGTCGAGCGTGCGGCGGCGCGCATCGTAGCGCGCGTGCAGCACCGCGCCTTCGCGGTCGCTGGCGGTGACGCCGATGCGCAGGCCCTCGCGCGCGCTGCTCGGCGGGTCGATGCTGAAGCCGTAGCGCATGTCGAGCGCCAGGAAGGGCGAGACGTGGAACTGCTTGTCGCAATGCTGGGCGATCGTGCCGTCGCTGCGCTCCGCGCCGTCGACCTCGATCAGGTAGCTGTGGCGTTCGCCGAAGGTGTTGTTGACCTCGTAGAGCGTGGCCTGCAGCGTGCCGTCGGGGCGGTGGCAGAAGTAGATCGACAGCGGATTGAACACGTGCCCGAGGATGCGCGGCATGCTCAGGAGGCGGATCGGACCGCCGGCCACCAGCCCCGCTGCGAGCAGCTGTTGCTCGACGTGCGCGCGCAGGCTCTGGCCCGGGCCGGCGCCGTAGTCGCGCTCGTGGAAGCTGAAGAGGTTGAAGCGGTTGAGCGAGAACAGGCGCAGCCGGCGCGCCAGCAGCGGCAGTTCGTCGAGGTCGGCCAGCAGCGAGAAGATGCGGTAGTCCAGCCGATGGCGCACCGGGCGCAGGCGCTGGTGCATGACGCTGCCGGCGTAAAGGGCCGAGTGCAGCGCCGGATGCTCGCCCGCGGCGCCCGTCATGACGCCTCGGCCAGTTGCGGCGCGAGCCGCAGGCGGCCCGATTCGTTCGCCACCCGCCAGGGCCGCCGAACGCCGCCGAGCGCCTCGGCCACCGCCAGGCCGGCCTGCAGGCCGTCCTCGTGGAAGCCCGAGCCGAAGTAGGCGCCGCAGAACCAGGTGCGGCGGTCGCCCTGAAGCGACCACAGTTGGTCCTGCGCACGGATCGCGGCGGCATCGAACATCGGATGCTCGTAGACCTCGGTGCGGATCAGGTGCTCGGGCTTCGGCTCGCGCATCGGGTTGAGCGTGAGGAAGAGCGGCGTGCGTTCCGGGATGCCCTGCAGCCGGTTCATCCAGTAGGTGACGCACAGGGCGTCGCTGCGGCTGCGGTCGGCGGCGTAGTTCCAGCTCGACCAGACGGCGCGGCGCTTGGGCATCAGCGAGGCGTCGCTGTGCAGCACCGCGCGGTTGCTGCTGTAGCCGAAGGCGCCGAGCAGCCGCGTCTCGGCGCCGCTGGCGTCCGGCAGCATCCGCAGCGCCTGGTCGGCGTGGGTCGCGATCACCACCTGGTCGAAGCGCTTCCAGCGGCCGTCGGCGGTGCGCACGTAGGCGCCGTTCGGTTCGCGCCGCACTTCCAGCGCGGCCCGGCCCAGGCGCAGCCGCTGGCCGAGCACGGCGGTGAGTTGCTCGACGTAGCGCTGGCTGCCGCCGCAGACGGTGCGCCAGGCCGGCCGGCCGCTCAGCTGCAGCAGGTGGTGGTTCTGGCAGAAGCGCACGAAGGCCTCGGTCGGGTACTTGCCGATGTGCGCCGCCGAGGTCGACCAGATCGCCGCCGCCATCGGGTAGAGATGGTCGTCGCGGAAGGCGCGGCCGTAGCCGCGCTCGTCGAGGTAGTCGTCCAGCGGCATCAGGCCGATGCGCGCCGCGTCGGCCGGCGCGTTGCGATAGAAGCGCACCAGGTCGCGCAGCATCGACCAGAAACGCAGGCTCACCAGGTTGCCGCGCTGGGCGAAGAGGCCGCGCAGGTCGGTGCCCGAATACTCCAGCGCGCCGTCGTCCAGGCTCACCGCGAAGGACATCTCCGAAGCCTGGGTGCGCACGCCCAGGTGCGTGAAGAGAGCGCTCAGGTTGGGGTAGGCGGCTTCGTTGTAGACGATGAAGCCGGTGTCGACCGCGACCGGCCCGGCGGCGGTCGGCACCTCGACCGTGTGGCTGTGGCCGCCCGCGCGCCGGTCGGCCTCGAAGACGGTCACCCGGTGCCGCTGGGCGAGCAGCCACGCCGCCGACAGGCCCGAGATGCCGCTGCCGATGACCGCGATGTCGAGCGTGCCGTCGCCGGGGCTCGGTGGGGCGGTGGCGTCGAGAGGGTTGGCGATGATCTTCATGGCGGGTCGGTGAGGTTCGGTGGCCGTTGTCGTTGCGAGTTCTACGGAGCCTCATGGCATTTGGATTACACCCGTCGGAAGCCCTGTGATCTAATTTCGGCCGTGCCGCGTACAAGCAGCATCAAACGTCCCTCGGCCAATGGCCGCGGCCTTGGGACCCATGATTTCATGGTCCTCCGTGCGGCCGATCGTGACGCTGCAGCAACATCGGGGATCGATGCCGACAAGCGAAGAATTGGGAGACCTGCTGCGTGCCGTGGCACTCGAGCAAGACCGGGAGGCCTTCGCCGCGCTGTTCCGGCATTTCGCGCCGAGGGTCAAGTCCTACCTCATGCGCGGCGGCAGCGCCGAAGGCCTGGCCGAGGAACTGACCCAGGAAACCATGATCAGCGTCTGGCGCAAGGCGGCCCTCTTCGACGCCAGGCAGGCCGGCGCCTCGACCTGGATCTTCACCATCGCGCGCAACCTCCGGGTCGACCATTTCCGCCGCCAGGGCCCCGGCATGGTCGAAGGGCTCGACGCCGAGATCGACCAGATGCCCGACCCGACCCCGGCGCTCGACGAGCAATTGCACGGCGAGCGCCGCGAGCGCAGCGTGCGCGAGGCGATGGCGCTGCTGTCGCCCGACCAGGCCCAGGTGCTGCGCCTGTTCTTCTACGAGGAACTTCCGCACGCGCGGATCGCTCATGACCTGGGCATTCCGCTCGGCACCGTCAAGTCGCGTGTGCGGCTCGCGGTCAACCACCTGCGTCGATTGCTCGACGCGCTCGAACCATGATCAATCATCATCCCGATGAAGGCTTGCTGCTGGCCCTGGCAGCCGGTCGCCTGGGAGGCGGCCACGCGCTGCTGCTGGCCAGCCACCTCGAAGGCTGCGCCCATTGCCGCCAGCGCCTGGCGGTCATGGAGAGCATCGGCGGCGTGCTGCTGGACGAGCAGCCGCCGGCCGCGATGTCGCCGCTGGCCCTGGAAAAGACGATGGCCGCCATCGACGCCATCCATCCGGCCGAGCCCGCCGAGGCTCCGGAGCCGGTGCCCGACCGCCATCCCCCGCTGCCGCCCGGCATGGCCTGGCCGCGCGCCCTGCACGGCTGCCCCGCCACCGGCTGGCGCTGGCTGGCACCGGGCATGCGCTGGAGCCGCGTGACCTTGCCCTTCGATCCGGCGGCCAAGGTCTTCCTGCTGCGCATCGGCGCCGGCAGGGAGCTGCCGGTGCACAGCCACAGCGACAGCGAGCTGACCCAGGTGCTGCACGGCGCCTTCCACGACGGCCGCTCGCGCTTCGCGCCGGGCGATTTCGACGAGGCCGACGGCAGCTTCCATCACGTGCCGCGGGTGGAAGCGGGCGGCGAATGCATCTGCCTGGCCTCGGTCGAGGGCCGCATGCTGTTCCAGGGCCGGGTGGCGCGGGTGATGGGCGCGCTGGTCGGCATGTGATTCAGCGGCCGATGCGCTCGGAGATCCAGCCGGTGATCGCGCAGGCCAGCGCCGCCGACACGCCGGTCGCGAAGGTGCCCCAGCACAGGTCGGCCAGCGTCACCTGCCAGGACCAGCCCTTGAGCGTCGCCTGGTTGGTCAGGTCGTAGGTGGCGTAGGCCACCAGCCCGAGCAGCGCGCCGGCGCCCAGGGCGCCGAGCCAGTTGCGCAGCGGCAGCGCCGGCAGCACCGCGAAGACCACCACGCCCACCATGTAGAGGGCATAGAAGGCGATCGCCGGCCCGACGACGAAGCGCTCCAGCAGCAGCTCGCCCATGGCCGGGCGGTAGAGGCGGCTGGCGGCAAGGCTGAGCCAGGTGGCGTCGAGCGCGAGGAAGATCACCGCGGTGACCGGGTAGGCGATGGCGAAGGAGCGCAGCGACATGGGGGCTTTCGATGAAGTCAGCCGGAGCGCGGCGGCCCCGGCAGGAAGGCGTTGGTGCGGGCGATGTAGTCGCGGTAGGCCGGCCGCCGCTCGGCGATGTCCTTCTCGAGCAGCGCCACGCCGGAAACGCGCAGCAGCAGCACCGTCATGACCAGCGGCGACAGCAGGCTAAAGCTGCCGGCCAGGCCGCCGGCGCCCAGCGCCATCAGGCCCAGGCCCCACCAGGTGCAGGCCTCGCCGAAGTAGTTCGGATGCCGGGAGTAGCGCCAGAGGCCCTGGTCCATCACCTGGCCGTGCTGCTTCGCCCCGGCCTTGAAGCCGGCCATCTGGGCGTCGGCGACCGCCTCGAAGACGATCCCGAAGGCGGTCAGCGCGGCGCCGATCGTGTCCAGCGCGCCCCAGGGCCGCCCGCCGAGGATGCCGACCAGGAGCGGCGCGCTGACGATCCACGCCAGCACCGTCTGCAGCCCGAACACCAGGTAGAGGCTCTTGAAGGCGAAGCCCGGCTGGTTGCGCGCGCGGATCTCCTGGTAGCGGCGGTCCTCGCCGTGGCCCCAGTTGCGCCGCGTGACGTAGAAGCACAGGCGCACCGCCCAGGCCGTGGCCAGCCCGAGCATCCAGCCGCCGCGCGCATCGAGCGCCGGTTGCATCGCCGCGTAGGCCCAGCCGGCGCCGACGATGAATACCGACCAGAGCCGGTCCACCAGGCTGACGTCGGTGGTGCGCAGGCTGACCAGCCAGGTCAGCAGCGCGAGCACCGCGATCAGCGCCAGGCCGGCCAGCGCGGTGGGCAGCAGCGCGGCGGCCTCAGGCATCCAGCGCCTGCCGGAGCGGCCGCGAGTTCTCGAACAGGTAGTGCCGCACCCACCAGCGGCGGCCGCCCTCGTAGCCGAACAGCTCGGCCACCGACATGAAGAACAGGCGCCAGCGCATCCACCAGACGTCGGCCTCGGCGCCGTAGGTGCGCTCGAAGAGCGGCGCCAGGCCGTCGCGCTGCCGGTCCATGTTCTGCAGCCAGGCCTCGGCGGTGCGCTGGTAGTGCGTGCCGTCCCAGTGCCAGCGCTGCAGCAGCTGCAGCTCGTCCTGGCAGTCGAGCGCCAGGTCGTCGCTCGGCATCATGCCGCCGGAGAAGAAGTACTTGCTCATCCAGTCGCTCTCGTCGCGCTGCTCGAAGGCGTAGGGCGCGCCGCGATGGGCGAAGACGTGCATGAAGAAGCGACCCTCCGGCGCCAGCCAGCGGGCGACGCTGGCGAAGGCCTGCGGCCAGTTGCGCAGGTGCTCGAACATCTCGACCGAGACGATCCGGTCGAAGTGGCGGTCGGTGTCGAATTCGTTCATGTCGCAGGTGATCACCGCGACATTGTGGAGACCGCGGCGGCGCGCCTCCGATTCGATGTATTCGCGCTGGCTGTGCGAGTTCGACAGCGCGGTGATGCGGCTGGCCGGGTAGTGCTCGGCCATCCACAGGGTCAGCGAACCCCATCCGCAGCCCAGCTCGAGCACCTGCTGGCCGTCGGCCAGGCCGGCGCGCTCGCAGGTGAGCGCCAGGGCCGCGGCTTCCGCCTCTTCCAGCGTGCTGACGCCGTCGGGCCAGTAGCAGCTGCTGTACTTGCGGTGGCCGCCGAGCACACCGCCGAAGAAGGCGGCCGGCACCTCGTAGTGCTGCTCGTTCGCCTTTTCCGGCAGCGGCGCCAATTGGGCGCCGCGCATCGCCCGCACGAATTCGCCGGTCAGCTTCCGGGTGGTGGCGTCGTCGCCGCCGCCGATCTCGGCCAGCCGCGCGTTCAGCAAGCGCCGGATGCCGAAGCGCACCACGCGGTCGGGCACCAGCCCCTTCTCGACCCACCGGATCGCTCCGGCCATGTGTTGTGTCATGCCTGCCTCTGCTTCGCTCTCGGCGCCCGGGACGGGCACCACGTCCGGCTATACGCGGCGGTGCGCGGCTTGGATCAGCGGGGGCGCAAGCGTTCGCTGGAAGAGACGACGTTTCATGGGTGCAAAAGCGAGATTCCTGTAGTTCGTTTCTGACATGGTCTAGGCATAAACCAGCACGTACACTCGGACAAGACTGCGGTAAGCGCCATCGCCGCAGACCCAACAACCGAGTGAGGACGACACCCCGTGTCTGTGATTTCCGCCCATCGCGCCGGCTCCTGGCCGCGTCGAACCACGTTTATCGCGCTTGCAGCCCTGATGGCCTTGTCGGCCTGCCGCCGTGCCGAGGAAGTGCCGGCGCCTGAAATCCGCCCGGTGCGCGTCATGACGATCGAGATGCGAGCCATCGGCGACACCGTCTCCCTCACCGGCCGCCTGCAGGCGCAGAGCGAGGTCAACGAGTCCTTTCGCATCGACGGCCGGCTGATCGAGCGCAACGTCGACGTCGGCGATCGGGTCAAGCCCGGCCAGCTGATCGCCCGCCTCGACTCGATGAACGAGGACAGCAGCCTGCAGTCGGCCCGGGCCCAGCTGGCCGCGGCCCAGGCGCAGAGCCTGCAGGCGCAGAACAGCTTCACCCGGATGCGCGACCTGCTGGCCGAGAACGCGGTCTCGCGGGCCTCCTTCGAGCAGTCCGAGGCGCTCTTCAAGGTGGCGCAGTCGCAGGTCGAGTCGGCCCAGTCGCTGGTCAGCATCGCGCAGAACCGCCAGAGCTACACGCGCCTGCTGGCCGACGTCGGCGGTGTGGTGACCGCCCGCGGTCCGGAGCCGGGCGAGGTGGTCGGCGCCGGCCGGATGATCGTCCAGGTGGCGCGCGAAGGCGCGGTCGAGGCGGTCTTCGACGTGCCGGCGCAGGTGAAGAACAGCGCGGGCGCCAATCCCGACATCCAGGTCTCGCTCACCAGCGACCCGAGCGTGACCGCCGTCGGCCACGTGCGCGAGGTCTCGCCGCGCGCCGATCCGGTGACCGGCACCTTCAGCGTGCGCGTGCGGCTGGTCAACCCGCCGGCCGCCATGCGCCTGGGCAGCACGGTCACCGGCCGCATGAAGCTCGACAGCGTCGCCGCGATCGACATCCCGGCCTCGGCGCTGGTCCGTCCGGGCGCCGACGCCGCCGTCTGGCTGGTCGACACCAAGGCCGGCACCGTCTCCGCGCGCAACGTCGAGGTGCGCGCCTTCGACGCCGCCCGCGTCCAGGTCGCCAAGGGCCTGGCGCCCGGCGACGTCATCGTCACCGCCGGGGCCCAGACATTGAGGCCCGGGCAGAAAGTCCGCTGGACCGAGGCCACGAAGTGATCGGGCCGAACCTGTCGGAGTGGGCGCTCTCCAAGCGCTCGCTGGTCGTCTTCCTGATGATCATCGCGGTGGTGGCGGGCACGCTGTCCTTCATGCGGCTGGGCCGCGGCGAAGACCCGGCCTTCACCTTCCGCACCATGGTGGTGGCCGCCGGCTGGCCCGGCGCCACGGTCGACGAGACGCTGAGCCAGGTGACCGAGCGCCTGGAGCGCACGCTGCAGGAAACCCGTTCGCTCGACCGGGTGCGCAGCTACACCACCGCCGGCCAGACCACGATCTTCGTCGACCTCAAGCAGTCGACGCCGCCCTCGGAAGTGGCCGACATCTGGTACCAGGTCCGCAAGAACATCGGCGACATGCGCCAGACGCTGCCGCAGGGCACCGTCGGCCCCTTCTTCAACGACGACTTCGGCGACACCTTCGGCATCATCTATGCCTTCACCGCCGACGGCTTCACCTTCCGCGAGCTGCGCGACCAGGTGGAAGCGGCCCGCTCGCGGCTGCTGCAGGTGCCCGACGTCTCCAAGATCGAGGTGCTGGGCGCGCAGGACGAGCAGATCTTCATCGAGTTCTCGACCGAGAAGCTGGCGGGCCTGCGCCTGGACTACCCGGCGATCGTGCGCGCGCTGCAGACGCAGAACGTCATCCGGCCGTCGGGCACGCTGCAGACCGAGCAGGAGCGGGTCTTCCTGCGCGTGTCCGGCTCCTTCGACAACGAGCGCGACATCGAGAACCTCAACCTGGTGCTGGGCGACCGGGTGGTGCGGCTGGGCGACATCGCCACCGTGCGGCGCGGCTTCGCCGATCCGCCGCAACCGAGCTTCCGGGTCAACGGCAAGCCGGCCATCGGCCTGGCGATCGCGATGCGCGACGCCGGCGACATCCTGGCGCTGGGCAAGAACGTGCGCAAGGAGATGGCCGACATCACGGCCAACCTGCCGCACGGCATCGAGCCGACGCTGGTGGCCGACCAGGCGGTGACGGTCGACGTCGCGATCAACGACTTCATGGCCTCGCTCTGGCAGGCGATCATCATCATCCTGGTGTGCAGCTTCGTGAGCCTGGGCGTGCGACCGGGCGCGGTGGTGGCGCTGTCGATCCCGCTCACGCTGGCGATCGTGTTCGCGATCATGGACATGGTGCACATCGACCTGCACCGGGTCTCGCTGGGCGCGCTGATCATCGCGCTGACCCTGCTGGTCGACGACGCGATGACCACGGTCGACGCGATGATCAACCGGCTGGCCGCCGGCGACACCAAGGACCAGGCCGCGACCTTCGCCTACCGGACGCTGGCCGCGCCGATGCTGATCGGCACGCTGGTGTCGATCTCCAGCTTCGTGCCGATCGGCTTCGCGCGCAGCTCGGCGGGCGAATACACCTTCTCGATCTTCGCGGTGGTGGCGATCGCGCTGATCGTCTCGTGGCTGGGCGCCGTGGTCTTCGCGCCGCTGGTCGGCAAGGCGCTCCTGAAGGCGCCCAAGCCGAGCAGCGAGCCGCCCAAGCCGAGCAAGCTGCTGAACGGCTTCGAGGGCTTCCTGAAGGGCGCGATCCGGGCTCGCTGGCTGACCATCGGGCTGACGCTGGCGGCCTTCGTCGTCACGCTGTTCCTGGTGCGCTTCGTGCCGCAGCAGTTCTTCCCGGCGTCGGACCGGCCGGAGCTGACGGTCGACCTCACGCTGCGGCAGAACGCCTCGATCCACGCGACCGAGGCGCAGGTGGAGCGGCTGGAAGCGATCCTCAAGGACGACCCGGACGTCGACCACTTCAGCTCCTACGTGGGCCGTGGCGCGGTGCGCTTCATCCTGACGCTCAACGCGCAACTGGCGAACCCGTTCTTCGGCCAGTCGGTGGTGGTGGCCAAGGACCTGGCCGCGCGCGACCGGCTGCAGCTGAAGCTCGAGAAGGCCCTGGCCGAGCAGTTCCCCGACGTGGTGGCGCGCGTGTCGCCGCTGGAGCTCGGCCCGCCCGTGGGCTGGCCGCTGCAATACCGGGTGATGGGCCCGGACAAGGACCAGGTGCGCAAGATCGCGCTCGACTTCGCGGCGCTGCTCGGCGCCGACGGCCGGGTGCGCCACGTCAACTTCGACTGGATGGAGCCGGCCCGGCAGATCAAGGTCAACATCAACCAGGACGAGGCGCGCCGGCTCGGCGTCAGCACCGCGGCCCTGGCCGGCATCATGAACGCGGCGGTGACCGGCCAGGTCATCACGCAGGTGCGCGACGACATCTACCTGGTCAACGTGATCGCGCGCGCCAACGACGAGCAGCGGGCTTCGCTGGGCACGCTGAGCGCGCTGCAGGTGCCGACCCCGAGCGGCCGCATGGTGCCGCTGGCGCAGTTCGCGACCTTCACCGAGGAGCAGGAGTCGCCGCTGGTCTGGCGCCGCGACCGCGTGCCGACGCTGACCGTGCGGGCCGACGTGATCCACGGCGAGCTGCCCGATTCGGTGGTCGAGACGCTGGCGCCGAAACTCAAGGACTTCAATGCCAAGCTCGACAAGGGGTACCGCATCGAGACCGGCGGCCTCTACGAGGAAAGCGCCGAGTCGAGCGCCTCGGTCTACGCCGTGGTGCCGCTGATGATCGTGCTGATGCTGGTCAGCATGATGATCCTGCTGGTGAGCTTCCGCCGGCTGGCGATGGTGGTCTGCGTGATGCCGCTGGGGCTGATCGGCGTGGTGCTGTCGCTGCTGATTTTCAACCGGCCGCTGGGCTTCGTGGCGATCCTGGGCATCCTGGCGCTGATCGGCATGATCGCCAAGAACGGCGTGATCCTGATCGTGCAGATCGAGACCAATCGCGCCGAAGGGCAGGGCGTCTTCGATGCAGTGGTGTCGGCGGCGACCTCGCGGATGCGGCCGATGATGCTGACTTCGATCTCGACCGTGCTCGGCCTGATCCCGATCGCGCCGACCGTGTTCTGGGGCTCGATGGCCTTCGCGATCATGGGCGGCCTGCTGGTCGCGACGCTGCTGACCCTGATCTTCCTGCCGACGCTCTACGTGGCGGTGTTCGGCAAGGAGAAGCCGCCGGCGCCGCCGGTGGCGATCGAGGCCGCGTGAGCAGGGCGATGCAAGACGCCGCCACCGCCGACCCGCGCGCCGAGCCCGGCGACGGGTCCGCGCAACCGGTGCTCGACCTGCACGTGGCCGAGCTGCGGCAGCTCTTCAATTCGATGGACCCGGCGCCCTTCCGGCGGCGCGACCTCGATGCCAAGGCGCAGGCCTACATCGTCGAATGGGCGCAGGAACTGCGCACCGACACGCCACTGCAATTGCGGGTGCACGTGGACGATCCGGCGGTGCGGCCGGGCGAGGCCGTGATGCTCGGCGAGGCGATCGACGAATACTTCCGCCAGCGTGCGCTGGCCACCCGGCGCGCCCTGGCCAAGCTGTTCCGCATCGGCCGGGTGAGCCTCCTGATCGGCGTGCTGTTCGTCGCCGCGGCGGCGATCATCGGCGAGGCGATCGCCGGGCTCTTCAGCAAGGAGCGCTACGCGACGCTGGTGCACGACAGCCTGGTGATCGGCGCCTGGGTCGCGCTCTGGCGGCCGATGGAGATCTTCCTCTACGACTGGTGGCCGATCCGGGCCGAGGCGCGGCTCTACGAGCGGCTGAGCCGGCTCGACGTGCGGCTCGTGCGCGCGGGTGGTTCGAATGCCGAGGGCGAGGTGATGCCGTGAGCCGCTCCGCGAGCGCCTCGAAGGCCTGGGCCGCGCTCGAGCGCGGCCTGCTGCTGTTCCTGCTCTGGATCGTGCTGATGCCCAGCGCCAAGCCGGCCGACCTGGTCGTCGGCCTGTTCGCGGCCGCGCTCGGCGCCTGGACCAGCCTGCACCTGCTGCCGCCGGAATCGGGCCATCTGCGGCTGCTGGCGCTGATCGGCTTCGTGCCGCATTTCCTGTGGCAGTCGGTGCTGGCAGGCGTCGACGTGGCGCGGCGGGCGCTGAGCCCGCGCATGCCGCTGGCGCCGGGGCTGGTCGACGTGCCGGTCGGCTTCCCGCCCGGCCTCGCGCGCAATGAATTCGTCTCGATCGTCAGCCTGATGCCGGGTTCGCTGCCGGTCGGCGAGGCCGAGGCCTCGGTGGTCTTCCACAGCCTGGACACCGCGGTGCCGCTGGCGCCGCAGATCGCCGAGGAAGAAAAGCGGCTGCGCGGCGCGCTGGTGGTCGGGGAGCGCCATGTCTGAGTTCCTGCTCGGCGCCACCGGCTTCGTGCTGCTGATGGTCGGCATCGGCCTCGTGTGCATCCTGCGCGGGCCGGGCGACGTCGACCGCATGATGTCGGCGCAGCTCTTCGGCACCGGCGGCATCGCGGCGCTGCTGCTGCTGGGCGCGGCGATGGACGTCGCCTCGGTGGTCGACGTGGCGCTGATCCTGGCGGTGCTGGCGGCCTTCGCGGCGATCGCCTTCGTCAAGGCGGCCGAGCGCGCCGAGGCCGATCGGGAAGCGGCGGAGGAGCGGACATGAGCCTGGCGCTCGACTTCTTCACCATCGCCTGCGTTTCGGTGGGCGCCTTCTTCTTCCTGGCCGGCACCGTCGGCCTGCTGCGCTTCCCGGACAGCCTGACCCGGCTGCACGCGCTGACCAAGGCCGACAACCTCGGCCTCGGCCTGGTGGTGATCGGCCTGCTGCCGCAGACCGGCAGCCTGCTGGGAGGCCTCAAGCTGATCCTGGTGTGGCTGATGGTCATGCTCGCCTCGGCGACCGTCTCGCAGATGATGGCGCGCGCCATGCGCCGGCAGGGGCCGAAGCGATGATCGAGGCGCTCAACCTCGGGCTGGTGCTGCTGCTGCTGGCGATCGCGGTGTGGACGCTGGTCGCGCGCGACACCTTCGCCGCGGTCGCGGGCTTCGTGCCCTACGGCATGCTCCTGACGCTGGCCTGGCTGGCGCTGTCGGCGGTCGACGTCGCGATGACCGAGGCCGCGATCGGCGCCGGCCTCACCGGCGCGCTGCTGATCGGCGCGGCCTCGCGTCTGCGGCCGACCGAGGCGGCGGCGCGCGC
>NZ_LMUW01000150.1 GCF_009765735.1 Xenophilus sp. L33 | reverse complement strand
CGAGCGTCCAGGAGCTGGGCCGCGCGGTCACGCCGGCGGTGCGCACCAGCTGGTCGCAGGCGCTCGGCGCCGCGCCCAGCGCCAAGCCCGACGACGCGGCCGAGGCGCTGCTGCGGCTCGAGATGGCCGCCGAGGTCCCGACCCCGGCCGAGCAGCTCGACGCCCGGCGCGCCCTGCAGCTCAAGCTCCTGACCCGCCGCAACGATCCGACGCCGGCCCAGACCTGGGGCCAGGACGCCGGCAAGGTGCTAGCCGCGAACCACGACGCTCACACGGCGCGCCGGCTGCAGAACGCTCTGAAGGCGCTGCTGCGCAAGTAGTCGTCGGGAGCGGCCGCGAGGCCGTCTTCAGGCCGTCTTCAGGGCGTCGCGGGGTTGAAGAATTCGTCGAACAGGCTCGCCAGTTCGGCGAATTCCGCTTCCAGGGCCGGGCGGTTGACGAAGAAGGCCTCGCAGGCCACCGCGAAGAATTCGCCCGGCGACTGCGCGCCGTAGTCGTCCAGCCAGGGCGGCTCGCCGCCGAAGCGCTCGGCGATCGTGACCTTCTCGCGCAGGGCTTCGTAGGCGGGTTGCAGCACCGCCAGCCAGGCGGCGCGGGCCTCGCGCTCGCTGGTGCTGCCGCGAAAGCCCGGCGGCAGCGGCGGGCAGCCGTCGGCGGCGCCGGCGCGCATGTCGATCTTGTGGGCGAATTCGTGGATCACCACGTTGTAGCCGCTGTCGCTGGTCTCTCCGCTGGCGACCACGTCCTGCCAGCTGAGCATCACCGGCCCGCGATCCATCGCCTCGCCGGCGACCACCTCGTCGTATTCGTGGACCACGCCGGTGGCGTCGGTCGCGACCCGGTGCGCGACCACCTCGCTGCCGTGCACCACGATGCCGACGAAATCGTCGTACCAGTCGAGGCCGCCCTTCAGGTTCAGGATCGGCAGCACCGCCTGCGCCGCGATCGCCAGCGCCACCTCGTCGGTGATCGTGAAGCCGTGGGCGCCGTGGAACTGCTTGTCGCGCAGGAAGCGCGCCGCCAATTGGCGCAGCCGCTGCTGTGCGGCCGGGGCCAGGTCACCGAGAAAGCGATAGCGCGCCAGCGTCGCCTGCCAGGCCTCGTCAGGAATGCGGGGCGGCGCCCGCAGTTCGCGCAGCCAGCCGAACATGTCAGCGCAGGTCGACCCGCTGCGCGCCGGCGCTCGACAGGCACAGGAGCTGCGCCCGCGCCGGCCGCGCCGCCACGTCCCAGTCGCTGAGCACGATGCGCCTGAGCCCGTCGCCCAGGTCGTGGACCGCCGGCTTGTGGGTGTGGCCGTGCACCAGGGTGCGGGCATCGGCCTGGCGCAGCCAGTCGCGGGCGGCGGCGGTGTCGACGTCGGCCCAGACCCGGTCGGGGCTCTGCTTCAGGTCTTCGCTCCGGGCGCGCACCGATCGGGCCAAGGCCCGGCGCTCTTCGAGCGGCCGCGCCAGCACGGCCTGCTGCCATTCGGGCGTGCGGACCTGGGCGCGAAAGCGCAGGTAGTCGGTGTCGGCCAGGCAGAGCAGGTCGCCGTGGCTCAGGAGCCAGCGCTCGCCGTGCAGCACCAGCACGGTCGGGTCGGCGATCAGGGTCATGCCGGCGCGCGCGGCGTAGTCCGGCCCGATCAGGAAATCGCGGTTGCCGTGCATGAAGAAGATCGGCCGCCGGGCCGCGGCCGCCTTCAGCGCCTCGGCGCAGTCGGCCTCGAAGCCGGGCAGGGCGGCGGCGTCGTCGCCGGCCCAGACCTCGAACAGGTCGCCCAGGATGAAGATCGCGTCGGCCGGCGTGGTCTCCAGCCAGCCGCGCCAGGCTGCGACGGTGGCGGCGTCGCCGGCCTGCAGGTGCAGGTCGGAGATGAGATCGACCGTGCGCCAGGAGGGCGGGGCGACGATCTCGGGGAAGTCCGCCATGGCGTTCAGACCGTTGCCGCCGCCATGCCCGGGGTCATTCAGACTTGACGACGGCCTTTTCGATGACCACGTCCTCGAGCGGCACGTCGTCATGCGGGCCCTTGCGGCCGGTCTTCGCGCCCTTGATCGCGTCGACCACTTCCTTGCCGGCCACCACCTTGCCGAAGACCGCGTAGCCCCAGCCTTGCGCCGAAGGCGCGGTGTGGTTGAGGAAGCCGTTGTCGGCGATGTTGATGAAGAACTGCGCCGTGGCCGAGTGCGGCGCGCTGGTGCGCGCCATGGCGACCGTGTAGCTGTCGTTCTTCAGGCCGTTGTTGGCTTCGTTCTGGATCTCGGCGCCGGTGGGCTTTTGCGACATGCCGGGCTGGAAGCCGCCGCCTTGCACCATGAAGCCCGGAATGACGCGGTGGAAGATGGTGTTGTCGTAGTGGCCCTTCTTCACGTACTCGAGGAAGTTGGCGACCGTCTTCGGCGCCTTGGCTTCGTCCAGTTCGAGCGTGATCACGCCCCTTTCCTTGTCGTTGAGCTTGATGTGGAGGTCGACTTGCGGGTTGCTCATGAAGGTTCCTTTGAGGATGGGTGCTTACTGGATGACGCTGGCGGACTGGATCGTGATCGCGTCCAGCGGGACGTCCTGCATGCCGCTCTTGGTGCCGGTGCGCGCGACCCGGATCTTGTCGACCACGTCGGCGCCCGAGATGACCTTGCCGAAGACCGCGTAGCCGTAGCCGTCGGGCTTGGGCGCGTTCAGCATGTCGTTGTCCTTGACGTTGATGAAGAACTGCGCGGTGGCCGAATTCGGGTCGGAGGTGCGCGCCATGGCGATCGTGTACTTGTCGTTCTTCAGGCCGTTGCTCGCCTCGAGCGGGATCGGCGGGCGGGTCTGCTTTTCCTTCATGTCGGGCGTGAAGCCGCCGCCCTGGATCATGAAGCCGTCGATGACGCGGTGGAAGATGGTGCCGTCGTACTGCTTGTCCTTGACGTACTGCAGGAAGTTGGCGACCGTCTTCGGCGCCTTGGCCGGGTCGAGCTGCACCACGATGTCGCCGGCCGAGGTGACCAGCTTGACCTTCGGGGCGGCCTGCGCCCAGCTCATCGTCGCGGTGGTGGACAGCGCCACGGTGGCGGCCAGCATCAGCGCCGTGCGGCGCGAAAAAGCTTGAAGATTCACTGAAGGATCGCTTTCGAAAGATGCGCCGCGGCGCGTTCTGGGTGGCGTGTCGAGGAACTCAGTTCTTCACCGCGCGCCGCACCGGCGGCACCGCCGGCGGCAGGGCGCCGGATGCCGGCACCGCGTACAGCTGGCGCACCAGCACCAGCTTGGGCGCCACCGTGGTGTTGCCGGCCTCGAGCTTCTGCGCCTGGCCGTAGGACTGGCCGGCGAGGCGCACGTAGACGTCGCCGAGGTTCTCGTAGGCGGTGGCGTAGTTCGGATTGAGCTTGATCGCCATCTCGAGCGCGGCGCGCGCCTGGTCGAACCTGCTCTGCTCGGCGTAGATGGCGGCCAGGTTGTTGTAGGGCTCGGGCAGTTCGGGGAAGTCCTGCGTCAACTGCGTGAAGGCGACCAGCGCGTCGGCCTGCTTGCCCTGCTCGGTGAGGATGACGCCGCGCAGGAAGCGCATCTGCGGGTCGCGCGGCTTGCCGGCGATGTAGAGGTCGGCCTTGGCCAGCGCCTCGTCGGACTTGCCGGCACGCAGCAGCGTGTTGACGTCGGTGTATTCGTCCGCGTGGGCGATGCCGGCCAGCAGGGCCGTCGAAGCCAGCAGGAGAGCGGTGAGGAAACGGGAGACCGGCGAGAAGGCCGAAGATGGAATGTTTGCGGCGTGCTGCATGAAGCCTCGGTAATCTCGGGAATCTCGGGAATCTCGAAAGTTGGCGCTGATACGAGGGCCATGAGGGCCGATACGGGCCTCGTAAACACGCGGAAATATCCGGCGACGGCCGTTTATACTGGGCGCCATTGTAGCCGAGGGGCCAACCCCAGCCGCTCGCAGCCACAGCACCTTCACCCCTGGAAACCCCCGTCTTTCGCCCTTGTTCCAAGGGGCGCCGATCGACGTTGTCCCGCACCGCATGAGTCTTCGCATCCACAACACGCTGACGCGTGAATTGCAAACCTTCGTACCCCTGCAACCGGGCCGGGTCGGCATGTACGTGTGCGGCATGACGGTCTACGACTACTGCCATCTGGGCCATGCGCGCTCGATGATCGCCTTCGACGTGGTGCAGCGCTGGCTGCGGCAGTCGGGCTATGCGGTCGACTACGTGCGCAACATCACCGACATCGACGACAAGATCATCCGCCGCGCCGTCGAGAACGGCGAGAGCATCCGTGCGCTGACCGACCGCATGGTCGACGCACTGCACGAGGACGCCGACGCGCTGGGCATCGAACGTCCTACCCACGAGCCGCGCGCGACCGAGTTCATTCCCCAGATGCTCTCGATGATCGCCACGCTGGAAGACAAGGGCCTGGCCTACCGCTCGACCAACGGCGACGTCAACTACGCGGTGCGCAAGTTCCCGGGCTACGGCAAGCTGAGCGGCAAGTCGCTCGACGAACTGCATGCCGGCGAGCGGGTCGCGGTGCTGGACGGCAAGGAAGACCCGCTCGATCCGGTGCTCTGGAAGAGCGCCAAGCCGAGCGAGCCGGACGACGCCAAGTGGCCGAGCGACTTCGGCGTCGGCCGACCCGGCTGGCACATCGAATGCTCGGCCATGGCCTGCGAGCTGCTCGGCCAGACGCTCGACATCCACGGCGGCGGCATGGACCTGCAGTTCCCGCACCACGAGAACGAGATCGCGCAGAGCGAAGGCGCCAACGGCCAGCCGCTGGCGCGCACCTGGATGCACAACGGCTTCATCAACATCGACGACGAGAAGATGTCCAAGAGCCTGGGCAACTTCTTCCTGATCCGCGACGTGCTGAAGGTGTTCGACGCCGAGACGATCCGCTTCTTCATCGTGCGGGCCCACTACCGCAGCGCGCTCAATTACAGCAACGTGCACCTGGACGATGCCCGGGCGTCGCTCAAGCGGTTCTACACGGCGCTCGATGGCGTGACGCCATCCGCGGCCGCGGTCGCGATCGATTGGGCGAACCCCTACGCCGCGCGCTTCAAGGCCGCGATGGACGAGGACTTCGGCACGCCCGAAGCGGTCGCCGTGCTCTTCGACCTGGCGGGCGAGGTCAACCGCACGCGCTCGGCCGAACTGGCGGGCCTCCTGAAGGCGCTCGGCGGCCTCCTGGGCCTGCTGCAAGCCGATCCGCGCGCCTTCCTGCAGGCCGGCGCCACGCTCGACGAAGCCGCGATCCAGGACCTGATCCGCCAGCGTGCCGATGCCAAGGCGGCGAAGAATTTCGCCGAGGCCGACCGCATCCGCAACGAGTTGCTGGCGCAGGGCATCGTGCTGAAGGATTCGCCGACCGGCACCACCTGGGCCTCGGCGCAGTGAGCCCGGTGCGCACCACCCCGGCGGCCAAGGAGCCACCGGTCCAGGTCTTCACGCCCGCCTACTGGGAAGAGGCCTGCAAGCACCTGGCCAGGAAGGACCGCGTGATGAAGCGGCTGATCCCGCGCTTCGGCGATGCCCGCCTGGAGTCGCGCGCCGACGCCTTCACGACCCTGGCGCGCAGCATCGTCGGCCAGCAGATCTCGGTGCAGTCGGCGCAGGCCGCCTGGCACCGCTTCGTGCGGCTGCCGCGCAAGATGACGCCGGCCAACGTGCTCAAGCTCAAGGTCGACGACATGCGCGCGGCGGGCCTGTCGGCGCGCAAGGTCGAGTACGTGGTCGACCTGGCCATCCACTTCGACACCGGCTCGGTGCACGTCGACGCCTGGAAGCACATGTCGGACGAGATGATCATCGACGAGCTGGTGGCCATCCGCGGCATCGGCCGCTGGACCGCCGAGATGTTCCTGATCTTCCATCTGCTGCGCCCGAACGTGCTGCCGCTGGACGACCCGGGGCTCATCACCGGCATCAGCCAGAACTACTTTTCCGGCGACCCGGTCAGCCGCAGCGATGCGCGCGAAGTGGCGGTCGCCTGGGCGCCTTATTGCAGTGTGGCGACTTGGTATATTTGGCGGTCGCTCGACCCGCTGCCGGTCGCTTATTGAAAACAGAGGAGAAGACGTTGGCGAAACGAACCTTTCTCGACTTCGAGCAGCCGGTGGCGGAGCTCGAAAGCAAGATCGAAGAACTGCGTTATGTGCAGACCGAATCCGCGGTCGACATCTCCGAAGAGATCGACCAGCTGGGCAAGAAGAGCCTGCAGCTCACCAAGGACATCTACAGCTCCCTGACGCCCTGGCAGATCACCAAGATCGCCCGTCATCCGGAACGCCCCTACACCCTGGACTACGTCCACGAGATCTTCACCGACTTCGTCGAGCTGCATGGTGACCGCCACTTCGCCGACGACCTGTCGATCGTCGGCGGCCTGGCCCGCTTCAACGGCACGCCCTGCATGGTGCTGGGCCACCAGAAGGGCCGCGACACCAAGGAGCGCACCACCCGCAACTTCGGCATGAGCAAGCCGGAGGGCTACCGCAAGGCGCTGCGGCTGATGAAGACGGCCGAGAAGTTCCGGCTGCCGGTGTTCACCTTCGTCGACACGCCGGGCGCCTACCCGGGCATCGACGCCGAGGAGCGCGGCCAGTCCGAAGCCATCGGCCGCAACATCTTCGAGATGGCGCAGCTGGAGGTGCCGATCATCGTCACGATCATCGGCGAGGGCGGCTCCGGCGGTGCGCTGGCCATCTCGGTCGGCGACCAGCTGCTGATGCTCCAGTATTCGATCTACTCGGTGATCAGCCCCGAAGGCTGCGCCTCGATCCTCTGGAAGACCGGCGAGAAGGCGCAGGAGGCGGCCGACGCGCTCGGCATCACCGCGCACCGGCTGAAGGCGCTGGGCCTGGTCGACAAGATCGTCAACGAACCGGTCGGCGGCGCCCATCGCGACCACCGCCAGATGGCCGCCTTCCTCAAGCGGGCGCTCAACGACGCCTTCCGCCAGGTCAGCGACCTGTCGACCAAGGACCTGCTCAACCGCCGCTACGAGCGGCTGCAGAGCTACGGCCGCTTCTCTGACACCAAGGCCGAGAGCAAGTAGCGCCGGCGCGGCCGCACCGCGGCCGCGGCTTTCCATGGACAACCCCGCCGCCCACGCACTCGCGTCCTGGGCCGCGCCCTTGCCGCTGGCAATCGCCTACAGCGGCGGCGCCGACTCGACCGCGCTGCTGCACGCGGCCGCCGCGCGCTGGCCCGGCCGGGTGCATGCGCTGCACGTGCACCACGGCCTGCAGGACGCGGCCGATGCCTTCGAGAGCCATTGCGTCGCGGCCTGCGCGGCGCTCGGCGTGCCGCTGCACGTGGGCCGGGTCGATGCCCGCCACGCCACCGGCGACAGCCCGGAAGACGCGGCCCGGCGCGCCCGCTACGCCACGCTGGCGCGGCTGGCGAACGAGCACCGCCTGTGGCACGTCGCGCTGGCCCAGCACGCGGACGACCAGGTCGAGACGATGCTGATCGCGCTCGGCCGCGGCTCCGG
>NZ_LMUW01000149.1 GCF_009765735.1 Xenophilus sp. L33 | reverse complement strand
GCTTCGTCGAGCCGCCGCGCCGCCAGCGCCGGGGCGGCCACCGGCAGCGCGGCCAGGCCGGCGAAGCGCTGCGGCTGCGCGCGCACCAGCGCCGTGGTCTCCGCGTTGAAGATCGCGAGCAGCGGCTCCGCCTCGGCCGGCGGCAGGCTGTCGATGCGGAACAGGCCGGGCAGCGACAGCACCTGCCGGTCGATGCCGGCGCGGTCGAGCAGCTTCGAGCGGGCGTCGATGTCGTGGTAGCTGTCCCAGAGCACCAGCGACGATTCGCCGTAGAGCAGCCGCCGGTTCGCGTGGTCGATGCGCGGGCCGGCGGTGCGTTGCGCCAATGCGTCGACCAGTCTCGGTGGCAGCCAGTGGGCGTGCCAGTCGGTGAGGAGAGCCATCGGTTCCTTCTGCTAGATGTAGGTGCGGGCGCCGGGCACCACGCCGTTGAGGTGGTAGTTGCCCAGGTGGAAGAGCTTCCAGCGCAACGGGTCGTGCAGCGAATGCGTGCGGGCGTTGCGCCAGTGGCGATCGAGCCCGTGGCGCTCCAGCGTGGCGCGCGCGCCGGTCAGCGTGAAGAATCGGTCGGCCAGCGTGGTGGCCGCGTTCCCGCAGTTCAGCCGCGCATCGGCGATCGCCAGCCGGGCCTGGAGCACGCTGTCCTCGGTCGGCTCGGCGCGCGCCGCGTCGACCAGGTCCGCGGCATGGCGCAACGACAAGCCCGCGGTGCGCAGCTGCACCGCATGGCGGCCGAATTCCTGGATCACGAAGGGCTCCTCCGCGTGGGTCTCGTGCGGGTTGTCGATCCACGGGCGGTTCTGTTCGCGGATCCAGGCCCGCGCGTCGGCGAGCACTTCCTCGGCGATGCCCTGGTCGATCGCCGCATGGATGAGGCTGGCCAGCAGCATGCGGGCCTTGTTGGCGGCGCCTTCGGCGACGAAGGGGAACACCTGCGCGTCGGCGACGAACACGTCCTCGAAGACGGTGGTGCCGCTGGCCGTGGTGCGCTGGCCCATGCCGCTCCAGTCGTCGATCACCTGGAGGCCCGGGCTGCCGGCGGCGGCGAAGAACATGTGCGGGCGGCCGGCCTCGTCGTTGCCGATGAACGGGATCCATTGCGCGAACAGCGCGCCGGTCGAATAGAACTTGCGCCCGCTCATGCGCCAGCCGCCGTCGACCCGTCGCAGCCGGTGCTCGTGGTCGTAGGGGCGCTTACGGGTGTCCTCGGAATGGGCGTTGCCGATGCGGTCGCCGGCCAGCACCCGCGCGTGGAAGAAGCGCGCCTGCGCGGCGCTGCCGTTGCGCAACAGCGGCAGCCAGCAGAAGTGGTTCTGCGGGATCTGCGCGATGCTCGGATCGGCCGCCGCCAGCACGCGAAAGCAATGCGCCACCGTGGCCGCCGACACCTCGGCGCCGCCGTGCACGCGCGGCACCGACATGCCGAAGAAGCCGGCCTGCGTGAGCTGCTCGATCTGCGCGGCGGGCAGGCTTCTGGACTGGTCGCGCTGGCGTGCGTCGGCACGGAATTCGGCGGCGAGGCGCTCGACGACGGCGCGCGCTTCGGCGTCGCCGGTGATGAAGGACGCAGTGGAATGAGGGACTTCGTTCATGAGAGCGCGGAAGTCTAGGAGCCGCTCCGGCGTTCGCTTAGAAGCAAAACGTGCAAGCTTTCTCGCGCCGCGTTGCGGCTCCGTCCACGAACCCGGCAAGCGGCGCCGCCGCATATCGATAGACGCTTTTGGTCTTTGGGTTCGCGGCTTCGCCTGCCTACGCTCGCCCTTTGCTTTGAAGCGAAGGACCTTCGACATGGGTGCAAGAGATACAGACCTGCCGACGCTGTCGGCATCCGACGGCGCGACGCGGCACGAGGCCGACGTGCTGGTCATCGGCGGCGGCCCGGCCGGCACCTGGGCCGCGGTCTCGGCCGCCGCGCAGGGTGCGCGCGTGGTGCTGGCCGACAAGGGCTTCTGCGGCACCTCGGGCGCCACCGCGCCTTCGGGCACCGGCCTCTGGCACGTCTCGCCCGACGGCGGCGCACGGGCCGCCGCCAAGGCCAGCCGCTACGCGATGGGCGGCGAGCTGGCCGAGCATGCCTGGATGGACCGCGTGCTGGCCCAGACCTGGCGCAACGTCGAGCAGCTGAAGGAATGGGGCTATCCCTTCCCGGTCGACGAGGAAGGGCGGCTGCGCTGCACCTCGCTGCAGGGCCCCGAATACATGCGCCTGATGCGCAAGCAGGCCAAGTCCGCCGGCGCCCGCATCCTCGACCACAGCCCCGCGCTGGAGCTGCTGGTGGACGACCACGGCACGGTCTGCGGCGCCACCGGCGTGAACCGCCAGACCGGCGACACCTGGGTGGTGCGCGCCGGCGCGGTGGTCATCGCCACCGGCGGCTGCGCCTTCCTGAGCAAGGCGCTGGGCTGCAACGTGCTCACCGGCGACGGCCAGCTGATGGCGGCCGAAGCGGGCGCCGCGCTCTCCGGCATGGAGTTCTCGAACGCCTACGGCCTCGGCCCCGCCTTCTCGTCGGTGACCAAGTCGCTGTTCTACAACTGGGCGACCTTCTACACCGCCGACGGCCAGCCGATCGAAGGCGCGGGCTCGTCGAAGGGCCGCGGCGTGATCGCCCAGACGCTGCAGTCGCAGCCGGTGTTCGCCTGCCTGGACCGCGCCGACGCGCAGATCAGGGCCTGGATGCGCGTGGCGCAACCCAACTTCTTCGTCTCCTTCGACCGCCAGGGCATCGACCCGTTCACCCAGCATTTCCCGGTGACCCTGCGGCTCGAAGGCACGGTGCGCGGCACCGGCGGCCTGCACCTGGTCGACGCCGACTGCGCGACCACGGTGAGCGGCCTCTACGCCGCCGGCGACGCGGCCACGCGCGAGCTGATCTGCGGCGGCTTCACCGGCGGCGGCAGCCACAACGCGGCCTGGGCCCTGTCGAGCGGCTTCTGGGCCGGCGCCGGCGCCGCCGCCTTCGGCCGCGCCGCGCGCTCGCAGG
>NZ_LMUW01000148.1 GCF_009765735.1 Xenophilus sp. L33 | reverse complement strand
GGCCGCCTCGACCGCCGCGACCGCGCCGCGCAGGCGCAGCGACAGCACGCCGTCGCCCTGGCCGTCGCGGCCGCCGCGGCGCCAGACGCTGGCGTTCAGCGGCAGCGGCCGGCCGCCCCATTCGTTGAGCAGGCGCAGCGCATCGGCCTGGTCGCAAGCGAAATGCAAGGTCGCCTCGGCCGGCGCCACCGGCAGCACCTTGAGGCTCAGTTCGGTGATGACGCCCAGCACGCCGAGCGAACCGGCGAGCACGCGGGAGACGTCGTAGCCCGCCACGTTCTTCATCACGGTGCCGCCGAAACGCAGCAACTCGGCGCGGCCGTTCATGAGGGTGGCGCCGAGCACGTAGTCGCGCACCGCGCCGACGCTGGCCCTGGCCGGACCGCTCAGGCCGGCGGCGACCATGCCCCCCACCGTGCCCGCGTTCGATGCACCGTCAGGCGCACCGAAGTGCGGCGGCTCGAAGGGCAGGCATTGGCCTTCGGCGGCCAGCGCAGCTTCCAGTTCGGCCAGCGGCGTGCCGGCGCGCACCGTCACCACCAGCTCGCTAGGTTCGTAGCTGGCGATGCCTTGCAGGCCGATGGTGGAGAGCGGCTCGCCGCGCGGCGGCTCGCCATGGAAGCGCTTGCTGCCGCCGCCCTGGATCGACAGGGTGGTGGCGTCTGCAGCGGCGGCGCGGATGCGCTCGGCGATCTGGCGAAGGGCTGGATCCATCCCGCGATCCTAACTGGGCCGCACAAAAAAAAGCCCGCCGGCGCCGAAGCGCTTGCGGGCTGAACTTCCCAGAGGAGACTCTCTTGCAGGGCAGTTCGCTGCCGAGACCGAGGCCGCGCGAGGCGGCCCGGGGCCATCAGCGGTTGTAGGCGGTTTCGCCGTGGGACGAGATGTCGAGGCCTTCGCGCTCTTCTTCTTCCGTCACACGCAGGCCCACCGTCAGGTCGGCGATCTTGTAGGCGATGAAGGCCACCACGCCGGACCAGACGATGGTCAGGATCACGGCCTTGAACTGGATCCACACCTGAGCGCCGATGCCGTTCGAGATCGTGGCCGCAGTGACCCAGTCGCCGACCTGGCCGGGGCCGCCCAGCACTTGCGTGTTGAACACGCCGGTGAGCAGCGCGCCGACGATACCGCCGACACCGTGGACGCCGAAGACGTCGAGCGAGTCGTCCGCCTTCAGGATCTTCTTCAGGCCATGCACGCCCCAGAGGCAGGCGAAGCCGGCGACGACGCCGATCACCAGCGCGCCCATCAGGCCGACGTTGCCGGCGGCCGGGGTGATCGCCACCAGGCCGGCGACGGCACCGGAAGCGGCACCCAGCATCGAGGCCTTGCCCTTCATCAGCGCTTCGCCGATGGACCAGGCCAGCACCGCCGCGGCGGTCGCCGAGAAGGTGTTCATGAAGGCCAGCACGGCGCTGGTGCTCGACTCGAGGGCGGAGCCGGCGTTGAAGCCGAACCAGCCCACCCACAGCAGCGAGGCACCGACCATGGTCAGCGTCAGCGAGTGCGGGGTGAAGGGCTCCTTGCCGTAGCCGATGCGCTTGCCGACCATGAAGGCACCCACCAGGCCGGCGACGGCCGCGTTGATGTGCACCACGGTACCGCCGGCGAAGTCCAGCGCGCCCCACTGCCAGATCAGGCCGGCCTTGGCGTTCATCGCGTCGACCACGTCCTTGTTGGCGTAGGCGTCCGGGCCCATCCAGAACCAGACCATGTGCGCGATCGGCGCATAGCTGAAGGTGAACCAGATGACCATGAAGATCAGCACGGCCGAGAACTTCATGCGCTCGGCGAAGGCGCCGACGATCAGCGTGCAGGTGATGCCCGCGAAGGTGGCCTGGAAGGCGGCGAACAGCAGCTCGGGGATGTACACACCCTTGCTGAAGGTCGCGCCCGGAGCGAACACGCCCCTGGCCGGATCGAAGATCCCCTTCATGAATATTCGGTCGAACCCGCCTATGAAGGCGTTGCCTTCCGTGAACGCGAGGCTGTAGCCGTAGATCATCCAGATGACGACGATCATCGAGAACACGACCAGCACCTGCATCAGCACGGACAGCATGTTCTTGCTGCGCACCAGGCCGCCGTAGAACAGTGCCAGGCCGGGGACGGTCATCATGATCACGAACGCGGTCGACACCATCATCCAGGCGTTGTCGCCCTTGTTGAAGACGATGGCCGGCGCGGCGGCGGGTGCCGCGGCGTCGGCGGCGGGTGCGGCGGCCGCGGGCGCGGCAGCGGCGGGCGCAGCGGCCGCAGGCGCGGCTGCATCGGCCGCGGGAGCCGCCGGCGACTGCGCGAAGGCCGCGCTGCCGGCGGCCAGTACGCTCAGGCCGAGCGCGAGTGAGACGAGGAATTTTTTCATTTGGGTTCTTGCTTTCGTGTCCTGCGGATCAGAGGGCTTCCTTGCCCGTTTCACCTGTGCGGATGCGAACGACCTGCTCCAGGTCGTAGACGAAGACCTTGCCGTCACCGATCTTGCCGGTGCGCGCCGCGCTCTCGACCGCCTCGATCACGCGCTCGACCAGCTCGTCGGACACGGCCGCCTCGATCTTCACCTTGGGCAGGAAGTCGACGACGTATTCCGCGCCGCGGTAGAGCTCCGTGTGGCCCTTCTGGCGACCGAAGCCCTTGACTTCGGTGACCGTGATGCCCTGCACGCCGATGGCCGAGAGGGCCTCGCGCACTTCGTCGAGCTTGAACGGTTTGATGATGGCTGTAACCAGCTTCATGGTGGTTTCTCCTTCAGAGATAAAAGAGGACGGCGCGGCCCGGCCGCGCCAGGGCAACTACAAGGTCTTGGTCAGGGTGAGGATGAACCGGGTGGTGTTCGGCGAGAAGGTGCTGCCGCCGACGGTGCCGATCGGCGTGTCGAAGCCGGCGCTGGCCGGCAGATTGAAGGCGCTCTTCTGGTTGGCGCCCTGCACCGAACCCATCACCGACAGGCCGTTGCCCAGGTCGTAGGAGAGGCCGACCAGGTAGTCGACGTAGTCCTTGTAGCCTTCGCTCTTGATGTCGCTGGTGAAGAAGGTGTAGCCCACCGTCGCCTTCAGGGTCAGCTTCGGATAGACCTCCTTGGTGTAGGCCAGGTTCAGGTAGCCGGTGCCGCGGCCCGACAGGCCGCTGTAGCGCGAGCCGGCGTAGTTGAAGTAGTCCTTGGAGACGGTGCCCGAATACTTCAGGGTGAAGGCGCCGATCTTCTCGTCCGTGTAGGTCGCGTCGCCGTACAGCTCCGTGGTGTTGCCGACCGTGTTGCCCGGGTAGTAGTACTGGTACACGCCGACGTCGAGGTCGAAGACGCTGGCCTTGAACTTGTAGCCGCCGTAGAAGTCCATTTCGACCGAGTTGCCGTCGAGCCAGTTGACGCTCGAGTTCCAGTTGCCGACGTAGAAGCCGGTTTCGCCGAACACGTAGTCGAGGCCGCCCTGGATCGCCGGCTTGAACCAGCTGGTCTTGGCGAAGCCGTTGTGGCCGATCGTGTCCTGGTCCTGGCCGCGGAACTTGTAGTCGGTGGTGATCTCGATGTTGCCCGTGAGATTCGGCGCAGGCGGGGTATCGGCGGCGGGCGCTGCTGCGGCTGCCGGCGCGGTCGCGTCGGCGGCTGCCTGTGCGTTCGCGAGCAGCGGCAGGGCTGCGAAGGCCGCCAATGCCAGGGTCTGGGCTGTCTTACGATGCATCATCAATGGACTCCTCGGAGTGTTTTGGAATTAAAACAAGTCCAAAGCAGGGAGCGTGCCAAAGCGAAGTTCAGTGATTTCACAAGGCTTTACGCCAACGGGCACCTTGTCACAATGAAGCAGAAGGGTGGATGCACCACCTTGGGGAGGAGAAAACCAAATGAGTCTTGCCTTGGTGCAGAGCCGCGCCTTGCTGGGCCTGGAAGCGGCCCGGGTCACCGTCGAAGTGCACTTGGCCAACGGCCTGCCGAGCTTCACGCTGGTCGGCCTGGCCGACGTGGAGGTCAAGGAGGCGCGCGAGCGGGTGCGCTCGGCCATCCAGAACGCCGGCCTCGAATTCCCCAGCAACAAGCGCATCACCGTCAACCTGGCGCCGGCCGACCTGCCCAAGGACTCCGGCCGCTTCGACCTGCCGATCGCTCTCGGCATCCTGGCCGGCAGCGGCCAGATCGAGGCCGAGCGGCTGGCCGGCCACGAGTTCGCCGGCGAGCTCTCCCTTTCGGGGCATCTGAGGCCCGTTCGTGGTGCACTGGCCATGGCGCTGGCCCTGCACGGCGCCGGCGTGGCCACCCGGCTGGTGCTGCCGGCCGACAGCGCCCGGGAGGCCGCCCTGGTGCCGGGCGCTGATATCTATGCGGCCGACCACCTGCTCGATGTGGTGCGGCAGTTCATGCCGGCCGGCGCTGCGGCGTTGGTGGAAGGCGATGGGTCGGGCTGGGCCCGCGTGGTGGCCGATCCTGTCGCCGACGGGGCCGGTGCGGGGTCCGACGACCTGCCCGACCTCGCCGACGTCAAGGGTCACGCCGGTGCCAGGCGGGCGCTGGAGATTGCCGCGGCCGGCGGCCACAGCCTGCTGATGGTCGGGCCGCCCGGCTCCGGCAAGTCGATGCTGGCCCATCGCTTCGCCGGCCTGCTGCCGCCGATGGAGGTGCAGGAGGCGCTGGAGAACGCGGCGGTCGCCAGCCTGGGCGGCCGCTTCGCGATCGAGCGCTGGCTGCGCCGGCCGACCATCGCGCCGCACCACACCTCGAGCGCGGTCGCGCTGGTCGGCGGCGGATCACCGCCGCGGCCGGGTGAGATCTCGCTGGCGCACCACGGCGTGCTCTTCCTCGACGAATTCCCGGAGTTTTCCCGCTCCGCGCTGGAAGCGCTGCGCGAGCCGCTCGAGACCGGCACGATCACCATCGCCCGCGCCGCCCGCCGCTCCGAATTCCCGGCCCGCTTCCAGTTGATCGCCGCGATGAATCCCTGCCCTTGCGGCTACCTCGGCTCGGCGGTCAAGACCTGCCGCTGCACGCCGGAGCAGGTCGCCCGCTACCAGGGCAAGCTCAGCGGGCCGCTGCTGGACCGCATCGACCTGCAGATCGAGGTGCCGGCGGTGTCCGCGCGCGAACTGCTCGAGGCGCCGGCGGGTGAATCGACCGGTGCGATCCGGGCGCGCGCCGGTGCTGCGCGTGACCTTGCTCTCGCGCGCCAGGGGAAGACGAATCAGGCGCTGCAGGGCGCCGAGATCGACCGGCATGCGGGGCTCGATGCGGCGGCGCAGGCCTTCTTGCAGACGGCGGCGGCGAAGCTCGGGTGGTCGGCGCGTGGCACGCACCGGGCGCTGAAGGTGGCGCGCACGATTGCCGACCTGGCCGGGGCCGAGGCGGTGCAGGTGGTGCATGTGGGGGAGGCTGTGCAGTATCGGAGGGCGTTGCAGTCCGCGGCCTGACAATCCCCCCATGACCCTCCGCTTCACCCCCGAAGAAATCCATTCCGCCCGCCGCACGGTCGCGCAGGTGATGCCGCCGACGCCGCAATACGCCTGGCCGCTGCTCGGCGCGCGGCTGGGCTGCACCGTCTGGGCCAAGCACGAGAACCATTCGCCGGTGGGGGCGTTCAAGCTGCGCGGCGGGCTGACCTATTTCGAGACGCTGGCGCGCGAGCGGCCGGAGGTGCGGCGCGTGGTGAGCGCCACCCGGGGCAACCATGGCCAGTCGGTCGCGCTGGCGGCGCGGCGGCATGGGCTGCAGGCGACCATCGTGGTGCCGCACGGCAATTCGGTCGAGAAGAACGCGGCGATGCGGGCGCTCGGGGCCGAGTTGGTAGAGCATGGCGACGACTTCCAGGCCGCCAGCGAGCACGCCGCCCTGCTGGCCGAGCGCGACGGCCTGCACCGCGTGCCTTCCTTTCATCGCGAGCTGGTGCGGGGCGTCGCGACCGCCTGGGTCGAATTCTTCGAGGCGCTGTCCTCGGCGCCGCCGGACGTGCTGTTCCTGCCGATCGGGCTCGGCTCCGGCTTCGCGGCGGCCGCCGCGGCGCGGGCGCATTGCGGCGTGCCGACGAAGCTGATCGGCGTCGTCTCGTCGCACGCCACGGCCTACCTGGATTCGTTCCGCGCGGGCCGCGCGGTCGAGTCGCCGGTGAGCACCGTGCTGGCCGACGGCATGGCCTGCCGCACGCCGGTGCCCGAGGCGCTCGACGTTCTGCGCGCCGAGGCCGATGACGTGGTCGCGGTGTCCGACGACGAGGTCGCGGCGGCGATGCGCACGCTCTTCATCGACACCCACAACGTGGCCGAAGGCGCCGGCGCCGCGGCGCTGGCGGCGCTCACTCAGCAGCGCGATCGCTGGCGGGGCCGCTCGGTCGGCATCGCGGTCACCGGCGGCAATGTCGATGCCGCGGTGTTCGCCCGCGTGCTGGCCGGCGCGGCCGGCTGAGCGGGTCGCCGAACGCCGCTACAGGATCCCGCGCCCCGCCAGGTTGCGCATCAGCGCGCCGATGCCGAAGCTCCAGCGCGCCGCCTCGTGCGCATGCACCACGCGGTTGTGCAGCGCGCCCAGCTCCGGCGCGGAGATGGTGACCTGGTCGCCGACCACGTGCGTGAAGCCCTGGCCCGGCCCGTGCCGGTCCTGGGTCGGCGCGAACATCGTGCCGAGGAACAGCATCAGCCCGTCCGGATAGGCATGGTGCGGCCCGATCGCCTGGCCCACCAGGTCGAGCGGATCGCGGCTGATCTGCGCCAGCGAACTGGCGCCCTCGAGCGTGAAGCCCTCGTCGCCGGCCACCCGCAGCGCCACCGTGATGCGGCGCACGTCGTCGATGCCGAAGTGGTCGTCGAAGAGCCGGATGAACGGACCGATGGCGCAGGAGGCGTTGTTGTCCTTGGCCTTGCCCAGCAGCAAGGCGCTGCGGCCCTCGAAGTCGCGCAGGTTGACGTCGTTGCCCAGCGCCGCGCCGAGCGTGCGGCCGCGGCTGTCGACTGCCAGCACCACCTCGGGCTCGGGGTTGTTCCAGGACGAACCCGAATGGATGCCGACGTCGGCGCCGGTGCCGACCGCGGCCAGCACCGGCGCCTTGGTGAAGATCTCGGCGTCGGGGCCGATGCCGACCTCCAGGTATTGCGACCAGGCGCCCTGCGCGATCAGCAGGTCCTTCACCTTCGCGGCCGCGGGCGAGCCGGGCACGATGCCGGCGAGGTTGTCGCCGAGCACGCTGCCGAGCGCGGCGCGGATCGATTCGGCGCGCGAGGCGTCGCCGCGCGACTGTTCCTCGATCACCCGCTCCAGCAGGCTGGCGACGAAGGTGACGCCGCTGGCCTTCACCGCCTGCAGGTCGCAGGGCGCGAGCAACCAGGGGTGCTGGTCGTCGCGCTGCGCTTCGTCGCTGTTGGCCAGCGCGTTCTCCAGCGAGGCGACCCGCAGCACCCGGTCGTCGCGCCGGGCCTCGCGCACCGCGCCGACCGGGTCGTCGCGCTCCAGCAGCTGGCTCATGGTGGGCGCGATGCGCGACAGGTCGTAGAGGCCGCCCTCGTGCACCGTCACCAGGGTCGGGCCGACGTCGGGCAGCCAGAGGCGCCCGACCAGGGTGGCGCGCTCGGCGTCGCGGGGCAGGGTCTGGGCGGCGGTGGGCATCGAGGGCATCGGCGGGTCTCCGGATCGGGCCGACGAGCCGGCCGCGGGGCGCTTATCGTAGTCCCATCGACGCCGGCGCTTCAGTGGCGCCAGCAGCGGCGCGCAGCCGCGCCACCGCCTGCGGCAGGTCGCTCCACGGCGGCGACTGCGGCGCGAAGCGGGCGCGCATGTAGCCGGCCAGTTCCGCGATCTGGGCGTCGTCGAGCGCCTCGCGGAACGGCGGCATGAAGCCGAGGTCGCGCCCCGCCGGCTCGCGCACGCCGTCGAGGATGGTGCGCAGCAGGTTGTCGGGCCGCGCGCTGGTGAGCTGGCTGTTGAGCGCCAGCGGCGTGTTGACGCCGAGCAGGGTCGGGCCGTCGCCGTCGTGGTGGCAGGCGGCGCAGGCGCTGTCGAACATGCGCTGGGCCGGGCCGAGCAGCGCGCCCTGGCCGCTGGCCGCGCGGGCGATCGCATGCTGCGCCTGCTGCGCCGCCGCGGCATCGCTCAGCGGCGCGTGGAAAGACGCGAGGTAGGTCGCCATGGCGCGGATGTCGGCATCGGGCACCGCGGCCAGTTCGCGCACCACCTCGGCCATCGGGCCGCCGGCCACGCCGTGATGCCGCGCATGGCCGTCGCGCAGGTAGCGGTAGAGCTCGTCGGCGCTCCAGGGCACGGCCGCGCTCGACAGCGCGGTCAGCGGCGGTGCCTCCCAGCCGTCGGCCAGCGCGCCCGACAGGTAGGCCTCGCCGCCCTGCTCGGCACCGAGCGCGTTGCGCGGCGTGTGGCAGGCGCCGCAGTGGCCGAGTCCGTTCACCAGGTAGGCGCCGCGGTTCCATTCCGCGCTCCGCGCGGCCAACGGCTCGTAGGTCGAGGCGTCGTGGAACAGCGCGTTCCAGCCGGCCATCAGCGGACGGATGCCGTAGGGAAAGCGCAAATTGGGCGCGGGCGTCTCGGCGCGCACCGGCGGCATCGACATGAAGTACGCATAGAGCGCCTGCAGGTCGTCGTCGCTGGTCCTGGCGAAGGCGGTGTACGGGAAGACCGGGTAGAGCCGATGGCCGTCGCGCGAGACGCCTTCGCGCATCGCCCGCTGGAAGGCGCTGAAGGACCAGCGGCCGAGGCCGGTCTCGGGGTCCGGCGTGAGGTTGGTGCTGTAGATCGTGCCGAAGGGCGTGTGCATCGCGCGACCGCCGGCATTGGCTTGGCCGCCGGCCGCGGTGTGGCAGACCGCGCAGTCGCCGATCGCCGCCAGCACGCGGCCGCGCTCGACCGTGGCCTGGCTGTAGACCGGTGCGCTGAGCGACACTGGCGCGATCGCTGGCCGCCAGCCAACGAGGCCGGCGATCGCCCCGAGGCCGCCGACCAGCAGGGCGCCGGCGCCGGCCCAAGGCCGCGGCGCTGCGGCCAGGTCGCCGTG
>NZ_LMUW01000147.1 GCF_009765735.1 Xenophilus sp. L33 | reverse complement strand
GCCGCCGCATGACCTATCGCGAGCTGGACGGCCAGTCGAACCGCCTGGCGCGGGCGCTGCGCGAACGCGGCGTCGGCCGCGGCCAGCGCGTGGGCCTGTGCTTCGACCGCGGCACCGAGATGTTCGTCGCGCTGCTGGCGGTGCTCAAGAGCGGCGCCGCCTACGTGCCGCTCGACCCGGCCTTCCCGCAGGCGCGGCTCGACTATTACGCCGAGGACGCGTCGCTGGCGCTGCTGCTCACCACCTCGACCATCGCCGCGGCGCCGGCCGCCTGGTGCGAGGACGCGGCCGCCCGCGTCTTCCGCATCGACACCGACACCGCCTGGCGCGACGCCGAGACCGGCCCGCTCGAGGCCGGCCCACAGGATCCGCAGCCGGAAGACACGGCCTACGTCATCTACACCTCCGGCTCGACCGGCAAGCCCAAGGGCGTGTGCGTGCCGCACCGCGCGGTCGCCAACCTGATGGAGACGATGCAGCGCGAGCCCGGCATCGGCCCGCAGGACCGGCTGGCCGCGGTCACCACCCTGTCCTTCGACATGGCGGTGCCCGAGGTCATGCTGCCGCTGGCCGCCGGCGCCGAGATCGTCATCGTCCAGCGCGAGGTCGCGATGGACGGCAACCGCCTGGCCGCGCTGCTCGAAGCCGAGAAGATCACCATCCTGCAGGCCACGCCCGGCATGTGGCGGCTGCTGATCGACGCCCAGTGGTCGGGCCCTCGCGGCTTCCGCGCCTGGATCGGCGCCGAGCCGGTGCCGGCCGACCTGTCGCTCGAACTGCTCAACCGCAGCGCCGAGCTCTGGAACCTCTACGGCCCCACCGAGACCACCGTCTGGTCGACCGTCTGGCGCATGGAGCGCCCGCGCATCGCCGCGCGCGGCGTCTCGATCGGCCGGCCGATGGCCAACACCGGCGTCTGGATCCTGGACGCCAACATGCAGCGCTGCCCGATCGGCGTGCCCGGCGAGATCTGCATCAGCGGCATGGGCGTGACGCTCGGCTACCTGGAGCGCCCCGAACTGACCGCCGAGCGCTTCGTGAACACCGTGATCGACGGCGTCGAGACGCTGGTCTATCGCAGCGGCGACCGCGGCCGCTGGCGCAACGACGGCCTGCTGGAGCACATGGGCCGCTTCGACTTCCAGGTCAAGGTGCGTGGCTACCGCATCGAGCTGGGCGAGATCGAGGCCCGCTGCAACGAGGCCGCCGGCGTCGCCCGCAGCGTCGCGGTGACCCGCGAGGACCAGCCGGGCGACGTCCGCCTGGTGGCCTACCTGGCGCCCTCGCCCGGTGCCGAGATCGACCTCGGCGCGCTCGACCGCCACCTGCGCGCCCGGCTTCCCCAGTACATGGTGCCGCAGCACGTGGTGGTGCTCGACGCCATCCCGCTGCTGCCGAACGGCAAGGTCGACCGCAAGGCGCTGCCGGCGCCGAGCGCCGTGCGCGCCGAGAGCGGCACCCGCCTGGCGCCGCGCAACGAGCGCGAGCGCGTGGTCACCGAGACGATGGAGCGGGTGCTCAACCTGCCCGGGCTCGGCATCCGCGACGACTTCTTCGCGCTCGGCGGCCATTCGCTGCTGGCAGCACGCCTGACCACGCTGCTGAGCCGCGAGTTCGGCCTGACGCTGCCGCTGCGCACCCTGTTCGAGGCGCCCACCGCCGAACAGCTGGCCGCCGCGATCGACACGCTGAGCGGCACCGACGCGCCCCGCGCCGAGCCGATCGCGCACACGCCGGGACGCCGCAGCGCGCCGCTGACGCCGATGCAGGAACGCATCCGCTTCGTCGAGCAGATGCACCCGGGCCGCTCGGTCTACAACGCGCCTTCGGCCCACCGGCTCGGCGGCCCGCTCGACCTGGTCAAGTTCAACGCCGCGCTGCGCGAGATCGTGCGCCGCCAGCCGTCGCTGCGCACCTCGATCGGCACCGACGCGCAGACCGGCGCGCCGGCCGCGCTGATCGTCGACAAGCTCGACTTCGAGCTGCCGCTGGTCGACCTGCGCTCGCTGCCGGCCGACCAGCGCGAGGCCGAGCTGCAGGAACGCATGCAGGAGCTGGCCGACCGCCCGATCGACATCTCGCGCGCGCCGCTCTTCCATGCGGCGCTGTTCCAGATCGACACCGACGACCATGCCTTCGTCTTCGTGCCGCATCACCTGATCTGGGACGGCTGGTCCTTCGACCTGCTCCAGAACGAGCTGTCGCAGATCTACGGCGCGCTGGTGCGCGGCGAGCCGCACGGCCTGCCCGAGCTGGAAGTCACCCACGGCGACTACGCCCAGTGGTATTCGCAGTGGCTGGCCGCGCCGGAGCTGGAAGGCCAGCTGCGCTTCTGGAAGAACCGCTTCGCCAACTCGCCCACGCCCAAGGCACCGCGCACCGACATGCCGCGGCGCGCCGGCATGAGCGGCCAGGGCGGCACCCATTGGCTGAGCATCGACAAGGTGCTGACCGAGAAGCTGCGCGACGTCGGCCGCGGCCACAACGTCACGCTCAGCATGCTGAGCCTGGGCATCTACATCCTGATGATGAGCAGCGTGATCGAGACCGAGTCGATCGTCATCGCGACGCCGGTGCGCGGCCGCGAGGCGCCCGAGCTGGAGCCGGTGATGGGCTTCTTCAACAACGTGCTGCCGCTGTCCTTCCAGGTCGACCGCTCGCTGCAGTTCGGCGACTTCATGCGCTACGTCAAGCAGGAGCTGCTGTCGGTCATGAACTACCAGCAGGTGCCCTTCGAGCGCCTGGTGGTCGAGCCGGAATTCGTCGAGCGGGCGCAGGGCGTGGGCCTCTACCAGGGCCTGTTCTCGTTCCAGGACGCCCGCGAGCGCGCGGTGCGCATCGGCAACCTGGCCGACCGCCAGATGCACCTGTTGCAGCGCGGCGCCACCGACGACCTCGGCATCTGGCTGATGGACAAGGCCAACGGGCTGGAAGGCGCGATCACCTACAACGCCGACATCTACCGCCGCGAGACCGGCGCCGCCTTCAAGGAGCGCTACGTCGAGCTGCTGCAGGCGATCGCCCGCCGCCCGGACGACACGCTGGACGCGCTCTGGAAGAGCGGCGAATCGACCAGCGCGACCTACCTGCACAAGCTGGCCGCCGGCGACGCGCCGGTGGTGCGCGCGGCCGCCGTGGCGGCGCAGGTCGACGAGAAGCAGCCGCTCACGCTGCTGCAGCCCGAGCAGGCGCAGCTGGCGCAGATCTGGGCCAGCGCGCTGAACATCGACGTCAACGACGTGCGGGCCAACGCCAACTTCTTCGACCTCGGCGGCGATTCGCTGCTGGCGATGCGGGTGACCCAGCAGGCCGAGCAGGTGCTGGGCTTCCGGGTCGAGCCGCACCGCTACGTCTTCGAGACCCTGGGCCAGCTGGCATCGGCCGCCGCCGCCGCGATGACGTCGCAGCAGCAGCCGGAAGACACGGCCACGGCCAAACGCGGTCTGCTGGGACGGGTATTCTCGGGATGGGGCCGCAAGGCCTGAACAACGCCATGTCCATCACACCCCTTGCATCGACCAGCGGCTGCCGGCTCTGGCGCGTCGACCTCGACGTGGTGCCGGCGGTCGAGGCGACGGCCTGTCTGTCCGACGACGAATGGGCGCGGGCCTTCCGCTTCGTCTTCGCCCGTGACCGCCAGCGCTTCATCGCCGCCCATGCGGCGCTGCGCTCGCTGCTGGCCGCGCACACCGGCCTCGGCTGCGCCTTCCTGGAATTCCGCACCGGCGCCTTCGGCAAGCCGGCGCTGGTCGAGCCATCGGGTGTGGCCTTCAACCTGAGCCACAGCCAGTCGGTGGCGCTGATCGCGATCGACGACGGCACGGCGCCGGCCGAGATCGGCGTCGACGTCGAGCTGCTGCGCCCGATGCCGGACGCCGAGGCGCTGGCCGACAACTATTTCTCGCCGGCCGAGCGCCGTGCGCTGGCGGCACTGCCGGCCACCGAGCGCGACCGCGCCTTCCTGGCCTGTTGGACCCGAAAGGAAGCCTGCCTGAAGGCCAGCGGCCTCGGCCTGAGCCTCGACACCCGCAGCTTCGAGGCCGGCCTGGCCGAGGACGCGCGCGAGGTCGTGATGCCGATCGACGGCGGCCTGCTGCGGCTGGCGCTGGCCTCCTTCGACGGCGGCCAGGGCGTGGTGTGCGCGACGGCGCGCGTGCTGTCGCTCCAATACACGCAAGAAGACAACAAGGAGAGCGCCCCGCTGGGCGCGAACGAGGTCTGCGCATGACACCCATGATGTTCGGCCCGGCCTCGCGGCAGCTGTTCGGGCTCTACCACCCGCCGCAGCGCGAAGGCCGCCTGGCCGTCCTGATCTGCTCGCCCTTCGGCCAGGAGGCGGTGCGTTCGCACCGGCTGTTCCGGGTGCTGGCCGACCGGCTCGCGATGAGCGGCACCGCGGTGCTGCGCTTCGACTACTTCGGCACCGGCGACTCGCCCGGCGACGACACCGACGGCGAATTCGAAGGCTGGCGGCGCGACGTCAACACCGCCCACGAGGAACTTCGGCGCCGGGTCGGCGAGCGCAACATCCTCTGGATCGGCGCCCGGCTGGGTGCCACGCTGGCGGTGCTGGCGGCCAAGAGCGGCCGCTGCGACCCGAGCAAGCTGGTGCTCTGGGACCCCGTGGTCGACGGCCCGCGCTACCTGCAGGCGCTGCGCGCCGGCCACGTCGAGGCGCTGGAGCATTCCTACTGCATCCCCGACCCCGACTGGCGCCGCCAGCTGGCCCGCAATCCGGACGCCTTCACGGACGACCTGTTCGGCTTCGGCGTCGCGCCGGTGCTGCGCCAGCAACTGCGCTCGCTCGACGCGCAGACCCTGCAACTGACCGCGCTGCACGACACGGTCGTGCTCGCGGATCCCGAGGACCAGCCGGCCCAGGCATGGGGGCGCGCGCAGGCGGCCCGCCAGATGCCGGTCACGGTCTCGCCATTCCGCCATCCCCTGATCTGGACGTCGGACCCCCATCCCAATAACGCGATGGTGCCTCCCGAGGCCCTGCAATGCCTGATCGCCCAAGTCCATGAATGATTGCACTGAAACCCCGGTGCTGTTCGGGAGCGACAGCTCCCTGGTCGGCATCATCACGTCCCCGGCCGAGGGCCCGCGCGCCCCGGTGGCCTGCCTCATGCTCAACATGGGGGCCAACCACCGCATCGGGCCGCGCCGCATCAACGTGAAGCTGGCGCGCCAGCTGGCCGCCCGAGGCGTCAGCAGCATCCGCTTCGACCTCTCGGGCCTCGGCGACAGCCGGCCGGCCAGCGGCGCCGAGCATTTCAGGGCGCAGAACATGCTGGACATGCAGGCCGCGATGGACCTGATCGGCGCGCGCCTGGGCGTGCACCGCTTCATCGTCATCGGCCTGTGCTCGGGCGGCGGCAACGGCCTCTGGCTGGCCAACACCGACGCCCGCGTGGTGGGCCTCCTGATGTTCGAGACCTACGCCTTCCCGAACCGCCGCACGCTCTGGGAGCGCAGCGCCCGGCGCGCGCTGGCGGCGCCGACCAACCCGGCGGTGCTCGGCAAGACCGCGCGCTGGCTGCAGCGCAAGGTGTCGGCCAAGGCGGCCGCGGCGCGCGCGCCGGAGATCTTCGAGCCCGAGTCGGTGGACGCGATCCGCTCCTTCTTCCGCCGCTCGATGCGACAGATCACCGAGCGCGAGGTCGCCTCGCTGTTCCTCTACACCGGCACCACCGACGTCGCCGACCATGGCCACGACCAGCTCGCGGACTTCGCCGACGAGCCGTTCATGAAGAAGGTCGAATACCACTTCGATGCCGCGATCGACCACAGCCTGTCGACCACCGAAGCCCAGCAGACCTTCATGCAGATCGTCTGCGACTGGACGCTGCGGGTGATCGCCGAGAAGTCGAACGGGCCGCTGCAGGTGTCGGCCGGCCGGCCCGCGCCGGCGGTCCAGCCGGTCCCGACCTCGCCGTCGTCGCTGGAGCGCAACGCGGTCATCCTGTCGCCGCACCGGAGCTGAGCGGGACGCCGGGGCGCGGGCCCCGGCCGACTAGAATCGGCCGCTCCCACAGCCTCTGGATGCACCCATGAACCGCTGCCAGGCCCCTTCCGGGGCGCTCGTTGCCTCGCTCGCGCTGGCCGCCCTGCTCGTCGGCGGCACGGCGGCCGCGCAGACCGCGCCCATTCCCAACACGCAGAACGAAGCCGCCAACGGCGGGCGCAACTTTCCGGTCGGCACGCTGCGCGGCAGCTTCATGGTGGTGAACGCGCCGCAGATCACGCTCGACAGCAATCCCGAGCAGATGGCGCCCGGCGGCCACATCTTCAGCGCCACCCGCATGCTGGTGACGCCGGCCTCCATCACCGGCCAGAACCTGCTGGTCAACTACACGCGCGACGCCGCCGGCATGGTCAACAACGTGTGGATCCTCACGCCCGGCGAGGCCGACGCCCAGCGCGCCACCGCCAGCAGCGGCAAGCTGCTCAATTTCTGGCCCTTCGTGGCCCGCAGCGCGCCGGCCCCCGAGCCGACGCCGCTGACGCCCTACAACCAGCTGCCGAAGTACGGCCAGTAGGCCCGCCGACCGGGCCGCCGCTCCCTGGCGCGGCCCCGTCCGACAGCGCGGCGCCCGCGCCGCCCCACATTTCCCTTTCACCGGGACGCTCCCATGACCCCCAAAGTTTTCATCAAGACCTTCGGCTGCCAGATGAACGAGTACGACTCGGACAAGATGGCCGACGTGCTGCGCGCCGCCGACGGCTACGAGCCGACCACCAACGTCGACGAGGCCGACCTGATCCTGTTCAACACCTGCTCGGTGCGCGAGAAGGCGCAGGAGAAGGTCTTCTCCGACCTCGGCCGCATCAAGCACCTGAAGGCCCGTGGCGTGAAGATCGGCGTCGGCGGCTGCGTCGCCAGCCAGGAAGGCGCGGCGATCATCGCCCGCGCGCCGTACGTCGACGTCGTCTTCGGCCCGCAGACCCTGCACCGGCTGCCCGAGATGCTGGCGCAGCGCGAGCGCGAGGGCCGGGCGCAGGTCGACATCAGCTTCCCGGAGATCGAGAAGTTCGACCACCTGCCGCCGGCCCGGGTCGAGGGCCCGACCGCCTTCGTCTCGATCATGGAAGGCTGCTCCAAGTACTGCAGCTACTGCGTGGTGCCCTACACCCGCGGCGAGGAAGTCAACCGGCCGCTGGACGACGTGCTGGTCGAGGTCGCCGGCCTGGCCGACCAGGGCGTGCGCGAAGTCACGCTGCTGGGGCAGAACGTCAACGCCTACCGCGGCCGCATGGGCGACACCGCCGAGATCGCCGACTTCGCGCTCCTGATCGAATACATCGCCGAGATCCCGGGCATCGAGCGCATCCGCTACACCACTAGCCATCCGAACGAATTCACCGCCCGGCTGATCGACGCCTACGCCCGCGTGCCGAAGCTGGTGAGCCACCTGCACCTGCCGGTGCAGCACGGCAGCGACCGCATCCTGATGGCGATGAAGCGCGGCTACACCGCCATGGAATACAAGAGCACGGTGCGCAAGCTGCGCGCCATCCGGCCGCAGCTGGCGCTCAGCAGCGACTTCATCGTCGGCTTCCCGGGCGAGACCGAGGACGACTTCGCGCGGATGATGAAGCTGATCGACGATCTCGACTTCGACAACAGCTTCAGCTTCATCTTCAGCCCGCGGCCCGGCACGCCGGCCGCGGCGCTGGCCGACGACACGCCGCACGCGGTCAAGCTGGCGCGGCTGCAGCAGCTGCAGGCGGTGATCGACGGCAACGTGCGCCGCTTCGGCGACAGCCGGGTCGGCAGCGTCCAGCGGGTGCTGGTCGAGGGCGCCTCGCGCAAGAACGCCACCGAGCTGATGGGCCGCACCGAATGCAACCGGGTGGTCAACTTCGAGGGCGACGCGGCCCTGGTCGGGCAGATGGTCGACCTGCGCATCACCCGGTCCTTCGCCTACACGCTGCGCGGCGAACTGACCGATGGCGTGCCTTCGGCCGCGGTGTCGGTGCCCGCCGCGCTGTCGCTCGCCTGATGGCGAAGCTGACCTCCGCCCGCGGATCGTTCCAGCAACTGCTGCTGTTCGCCTTCCTGGTCATCACCGCGCTGCTGGTGGGCGTGGCGCTGCGCGCCGTCTTCCAGTACGACGAGCTGATGACGCAGAGCCGCGACGCCGCCTCGCGCGCGGTCACGCTGTCCGGTTCGGCCCAGTCGCTGGCCGAGCGCAGCGCCGCCATGGAGCGGGCCGGCCGCCAGTCGCTGGTACTGACCGACACGGTGCTGCGGCGCCGCTTCGACGACGCCGACCGCGACGCCCGGGCCGCGCTGGCCCGGCTCGAACAGAACGGCCTGGCCGGCGAGACGCCGAACCAGTGGCGCGACCAGCTGCAGCTGATCGAGGGCCTGATGAACGGGCCGCCGGACACCGCCCTGTCGCGCGAAAGCTCCATGGCGATGCAGTTCCGCGAGCTCGACGGCCTCAACACCCAGCTGGCGCAGCAGGCCCAGTACCTGATCGAGACCATGAACCGAGAACTGGCGCAGCGCATCGAGTCGGCGCGCCAGCGGCTGATGCGGGTGGTGCTGGCCGCCAGCGCGCTGGCGGTGGTGCTGGCGATGGCCTTCGGCATCTGGCTGGCGCGGCCGTTCAAGCGCCTGGAGCGGGCGATCGTCGGGCTGGGCGAGAACCGGCTCGACGAGCCGATCGACATCCGCGGCCCGGCCGACGTGCGCCGGGTGTCGCAGCAGCTCGAATGGCTGCGGCTGCGCCTGACCGAGCTGGACGCCGACAAGGCACGCTTCCTGCGACACGTCTCGCATGAACTCAAGACACCGCTGGCCGCGCTGCGCGAAGGCGTCTCGCTGCTGGAAGACGGCGTGACGGGCGCCCTCAATCCGGCCCAGCGCGAGGTCGCGCAGATCCTGCAGCAGAACACGATCGCGCTGCAGGGCCAGATCGAGGCGCTGCTGCGCTTCAACGCCGCCGCCTTCGAGGCCCGCGAGCTGCGCCGCCAGCGCACGCCGCTGCTGCCGCTGATCGAGGAGCAGATCGAGGCCCAGCGGCTGCAATGGCAGGCCAACGGCCTGACCGTGCGGGCCGAGGGCGAGCCGATCGCGGTGGCGGTCGACCCGGTCAAGCTGGGCACCGCGGTGGCCAACCTGCTGTCGAACGCGATCCGCTTCTCCAGCCGCGGCGGCACCATCGGCATCGTCGTCTCCAGCACCGCCGACAGCGCCCACATCGACATCAACGACGCCGGTCCGGGCATCGCCGAGGGCGACCGCGACCGCATCTTCGAGCCCTTCTACCGCGGTGAGCGGCAGCCCCAGCATTCGGTCAAAGGCACCGGCATCGGCTTGTCGATCGTGCAGGAGTACATTGCAGCCCATGGCGGCCGCATCAGGCTGCTGCCCGATGGACCGGGTGCGCGTTTCCGCATCGAGCTGCCGCGCTCCGCCTGAAGTCCACCGCCCCACGCGCCCATCCTCAGTCCATGTCCCCCTCGCTCGTTCGCAGATCCCGTGTCGTCGCGGCCATCGCCGCAACGCTCTGGCTTGCCGCCTGCACCGTGCCGCGCAAGCCGCCGCCGGAGCCGATCGCGGTGGCGGTG
>NZ_LMUW01000146.1 GCF_009765735.1 Xenophilus sp. L33 | reverse complement strand
CAGCGCCGAGCGGCCTTCGCCGAACAGGTAGTAGCCGGCGGTGCAGTCGGCCATCGACCAGCGGGCGTCGTCGTCGGCCGTGGCGGGCGCCCGCGCCGCGGCGGCCATCGCCAGCCGCACCACGGCCTGCGCCACCTCGCGTTCCGGCCGGCGGCTGCCGCGCGCCACCTGCTCCATCGAATGGGTGATCAGCTGACGCGTGAGCTCGCTCTCGCGGCCGAAGCTGGGCAGCTCGCGCAGGACGCGCAGCGACCGGCTCACCGGCTCGATCAGGTCGGCCCATTCGACCTGGCCGATCATCCGCAAGGTCGTGATGATGTTGCCGACCGTGAGGTTGGCCGCCGCCTGCGCGGTCTGCGCATCGGCGATGAGCGCGGGTCCGTTCGGGCAGTGCTGCTCGGTCCACTTGAAGAGTGCCGGCGCGTCGTCGCCGTGCTCCACCGGCAGGCGCTGCCAGAGCTGGGTCAGGTAGCTGTCCTGCATGCCGCGGCTCTGCAGGGCGCGGTAGAGCACGTCGAGGTCGTGGCTGTCGAGCTCGCCCGCGTGGTCCCACACGGCGTGCGCGACTTCGCGCGCCACCTTGCTCGCGGCGATGTTCTCGGCGACCCGGCGCAGGTTCTCCAGCAGCACCACGCGCAACGTGGTCGGCAACGCCCACAGTTCGCCGAGCGTCAGCTCGTCCACGTCCTGGTAGGCATTCAGGAAGGCGGTGAACAGGTCCTTGTTCAGCACGCTGTCGGTGTGGGCGACGTAGGCCCACGCGATGCCGTAGACCCGCGGCAGGCCGGCCAGCGGCGCGCCCGCCAGCTTCGGCAGCCGCGCGTAGTAGCTGCGCGGCACGCCTTCGCGGATCTGCTGCAGCTGGGCCTCGACCAGGTGGAAGTTGTCGAGCAGCCACTCCGCCGCCGGCGTCACGTAGCGGCCGCTGCGCGAGATCAGCGCGATGTAGTCGAAGGCCTGCCGGAGCGACTCGAGGTTGGTGTCGACCCGCGGGAAGAAGGGCGTCGCATCGGCGCGCGAAGGGCCGTCCTCGACCACCTGCGCACGCGCCAGGCTGTGGCCGTGCTGCTCGAAGCGCTGGGCGCCGAAGAGTTCGGCGCGGATCGGCGGCTCGACCTGTTCATGGGGCGCGAGCAGCAGGCTGCGCGCGTACTTGCTGAGCGTGTCGAGCCGGTCGACGACCGCCGAGGCGCTCAAGCGACCGCGTAGAGCCCGACGGCGAACACCGCGGCCACGCAGGCCAGCGTGACGATGCGACCCGCGGCCACTGAACGCACCTGTTGCAGATGGCTGTTGAAGGCGAACCAGCGGCCCTGCGCGCGCGCGCAATGTCGCATGTGCGTGGCCAGCGCGTCGAAGTCGCCGCTGACGAAGTCGATGGGTGGATGGGCAAGCGATTGCGGGGATGACATGGCGGGGGTTCCTGAGTGGACTTCAGGGTACCGACCCGCCGGGCGGCCAGTTCATGGCCGACGCCCCGACTCGCTGTAGGAAGCGGCGCACAGTTTCGCGCCGCCTCCTTTCGACCGCGTTAGCCCGTGTTGCGCAGGCCCGCCGCCACGCCGTTGATCGACATGTGGATGCCGCCCTTGAGCCGGTCGTCGGCCTGCCCGGCGCGGTAGCGGCGCATCAGTTCGACCTGCAGGTGATGCAGCGGATCGATGTACGGGAAGCGATGCACGATCGAGCGCTGCATGTCGGCGTTGCCCTCCAGCCGCGTCTTGGCGCCGGTGATCAGCGCCAGCGCTTCGGAGGTGCGGTGCCATTCGGCATCGATCGCCGAGAACACCTTCTGGCGCAGCTTGCGGTCGGCCACCAGGTCGGAGTAGCGCGAGGCCAGCGCCAGGTCGCTCTTGGCCAGCACCATGTCCATGTTCGACAGCAGCGTGCGAAAGAACGGCCACTGCACGTACATGCGTTGCAGCAGCGCCTGCCGCTCCTTGCGCTCGGCGGCGTTGGCCGCGCCCGCCAGGAACTTCTCGATCGCCGAGCCGAAGCCGTACCAGCCCGGCAGGGTCAGCCGGCATTGCCCCCAGCTGAAGCTCCAGGGCACCGCGCGCAGGTCGTCGATGCTGTGGCTCGGATTGCGCGAGGCCGGCCGCGAGCCGATGTTGAGCTCGGCGATCTCGCGGATCGGCGTCGCGCTGAAGAAGTATTCGCCGAAGCCGGGCGTTTCGTACACCAGTGCACGGTAGGCCGCCATGCTGGCCGCCGACAGCGCGGCTGCCGCGTCGAGGAAGGCGGCCGGCGCCGCCTTGGCGGTCGGCAGCAGCGTGGCTTCGAGCGTCGCGGCCACCAGCGTCTCGAGGTTGCGGCGGCCGATCTCGTTGTTGGCGTATTTCGAGCCGATCACCTCGCCCTGCTCGGTCAGGCGGATCTGGCCGCGCACCGTGCCCGGCGGCTGCGCCAGGATCGCCTGGTAGCTCGGGCCGCCGCCGCGGCCGACGGTGCCGCCGCGACCGTGGAACATGCGCAGGCGGATCGGCACCTCCTGCTTCTTGTTCAGCTCGTCGAACATCGCCACCAGCGCCAGGCCGGCGCGGTACAGCTCCCAGTTGCTGGTGAAGATGCCGCCGTCCTTGTTGCTGTCGCTGTAGCCGAGCATCACGTCCTGCTCGGCGCCCGAGCGCTGCACCAGCGCGTGGATGCCCGGCAGCGCGTAGAAGGCCCGCATGATCGGCGCCGCGTTGCGCAGGTCCTCGATGGTCTCGAAGAGCGGCACCACGATCAGGTCGTTGGTCGCGTTGTCGCTCAACGTGCCGCGCAGGAGGCCGACTTCCTTCTGCAGCAGCAGGGCTTCCAGGAGGTCGCTGACCGTCTCGGTGTGGCTGATGATGTAGTGGCGGATCGCCGGTGTGCCGTAGCGGGCACGCGCGGTGCGGGCGCCGGCGAAGATCGCCAGCTCGCTCTTCGTGAGCGGCGTGTATTCGGCGTCGGGCACGCGCAGCGGCCGGGCGTCGTCGAGCAGGCGCAGCAGCAGCGCCTGCTTGTCTTCCTCGGCGAGCGCGGCATAGGCCGGCTCGATGCGCGCCTTGGCCAGCAGGTCGGCGACCACCGCCTCGTGCTTGTCGGAGCTCTGGCGCAGGTCGACCGTCGCCAGGTGGAAGCCGAACACCTCGACCGCGCGGATCAGCGGATGCAGGCGCTGCGCCGCCAGCACCGCGCCGTGCTGGTCGAGCAGCGATTCCTCGATGGTGCGCAGGTCGGCCAGGAATTCCTCGGCCTTGGTGTAGGGGTTCTGCGGCGCCACCGCATGGCGCGCGGCCTCGCCGCCGGTCAGATCGCGCAAGGTCGCGGCCAGCCGCGAGTAGATGCCGGTCAATGCGCGCCGGTAGGGCTCGTCCACGCGGTGGCCGCTGCGGTCGGGCGAGCGCTCCGCCAGCGCCATCATCTCGACCGAGACATCGACCAGCGTCGCCGACAGCGACAGCTCGCCGCCCAGGTAGTGCACCTCGGTCAGGTAGTGGCGCAGCGCCAGCTCGCACTGGCGCCGGAGCGCGTATTCCAGCGTCTCGGCGGTCACGTTCGGATTGCCGTCGCGGTCGCCGCCGATCCACTGGCCCATGCGCAGGAAGCTGGCGACGTTGGGCACCGCGCCGCCGTGCGCCAGCGCGGTCTCCAGCTCGGCATAGACACGCGGGATCTCGCGCAGGAAGGTCGCCTCGTAGTAGCTCAGCGCGTTCTCGATCTCGTCGGCCACGGTCAGCTTGGCGGTGCGCAGCAAGCGGGTCTGCCAGAGCTGGGTCACGCGGGTGCGCATCAGGCTCTCGTTCTCCGCGTACTGCAGCGGGGTCAGCGCGTCCTTCTTGCCGGCGAAGGCCAGCTGGCGCGTGGCAATCTCGTCGCGCGCGGTCAGCAGCTGCGCGATGGCACGCTCGGCGTCCAGGATGCTCTTGCGCTGCACCTCGGTCGGGTGCGCGGTCAGCACCGGCGAGACGTAGCTGCGGGCCAGCGACTCCAGCACCGTCTCGGGCTTGACGCCGGCCTTGCGAATGCGCGCCAGCGCCGTCTCCAGGCTGCCGTCGGCATGCTCGCCGGCGCGCTCGGCCTCGGTGTGGCGGCGGATCTGGTGGCGGTCCTCGGCCAGGTTGGCCAGGTGGCTGAAATAGGTGAAGGCGCGGATCACGCTCACCGTCTGGGCCGCGCTCAGGCCCTTCAGCAGGTTCTTCAGCGCCCGGTCGGCCGCCTGGTCGGCGTCGCGCCGGAAGGCCACCGACAGGGTGCGCACCTTCTCGACCAGCGCATAGCTTTCCTCGCCCTCCTGTTCGCGGATCACGTCGCCGAGGATCCGGCCGAGCAGCCGGATGTCGGCGATCAGCGGTTGGTCCTCGTCGTTGGCCCGGCGCTTCGAGGCAACCGGTGCGGGGCTGGTCTTCATTCGAAAGGTCTCCTGGAACAGTGAAACGAGTTGTTGCTGCGCTGCAACATGCTAGCATCCCGAAGGTCTTGGAACTCTCTGGAAGCCGGTCTTGAGCAACATCGTGATCGCCACGCGCGAAAGCCGCCTGGCTCTCTGGCAGGCCGAACACGTGCGAGGGCTCCTGCAAGAACAGGGCCACACGGTCGAGCTGCTGGGCATGACCACCCGCGGCGACCAGATCCTCGACCGCTCGCTCAGCAAGGTCGGCGGCAAGGGCCTCTTCGTCAAGGAACTGGAACAGGCGCTCGAGGACGGCCGCGCCGATATCGCGGTCCATTCCCTGAAGGACGTGCCGATGGACCTGCCCGACAACATGGCGCTGGCCTGCGTGCTGGAGCGCGAGGACCCGCGCGACGCGCTGGTCTCCCCCCGATACGACACGCTGGCCGCCTTGCCGAAGGGCGCGGTGGTCGGCACCTCCAGCCTGCGCCGCGTGGTGCTGCTGCGGGCGCTCCGGCCCGACCTGCGCATCGAACCGCTGCGCGGCAACCTCGACACCCGGCTGCGCAAGCTCGACGAAGGCCACTACGACGCGATCGTGCTGGCCGCCGCCGGCCTGAAGCGCCTCGGCCTCGAAGACCGCATCCGCCAGGCCTTCGCGCCCGAGAGGATGCTGCCGGCCGCCGGACAGGGCGCCCTCGGCATCGAGACCCGCGCCGACCGCGCCGACCTGGCCGCCATCCTCGCGCCGCTGGCCCACCGCGCCGACACGCTGGCGACCGCGGCCGAGCGGGCGGTCAGCCGCGCCATGGGCGGCAGCTGCTCGATGCCGCTGGCC
>NZ_LMUW01000145.1 GCF_009765735.1 Xenophilus sp. L33 | reverse complement strand
CGCGGCGCTGGCGCTTCGGCGCAGCAAGCCGGCCCACGAACGGCGCACGGCCGGGTCGATCGGCGACGAAGGCAGCGGCCCCGGCGGCGACGGGCGCTCGCGCACCGTGCACCAGTCGGGCCGTGGCCGGCCGATCAGCCGGTCCCACTCCGGATAGCGCCATTCGAGCGGCGACGGCGGCGTGGCGTCGCTCGGGCCGTCGCTGTTGCGTGCCGAGGCCGGCGACGGCTGCGGCGCCCCGCCCTGCTCGCCGGCACCGCCCTGCCAAAGCCAGCGGTTGTCGTCGCGGTAGCCCGGGCCCGGCCGGTACATGCGCGCGTTGAAGCCCAGCCGCATCTGCCCGATGTCGTTGCCCAGGCGCGAGGCCAATTGGCGCAGGGCCGCGGGCTGGGTCTGCGCCAGCACCTCGCAGCGCGCGTCCAGGTAGAAGAGCGAGCGCCCCTTGCGCACCCAGGGATGCGGGTCCTTGCAGGCCGGGTCGAGCAAGGCGCGGGCGAGGCGCAGCAGCAGCGTCTCGACGTCGTCGCCGTCTTCGGGCCGCACCGGGTGCATCGGCGCCCAGAGTCGGCGCAGCCCCGGCAGTTCGCGACAGGCCAGGGCCTCGACCCGCGCATCCTCCAGTACGCCGAGCAGCGCCTGCGTGACCGGCGCCAGGCCTTCGCGCACGAAGACCCGGCGCGAGAACACGATGTGCGCGGCCGCATGGGCCGCCGCTGCGCTGTACCAGTGGGTCGCGTCGACATCGGGCGGCAGCGCCGGCGCCGATGGCAGGTGCACGCCGCCGTCCGCGAGGAAGGGGCCTTCGCCGGCATCGGGCGAGTCCGGCAGTTGCAGCAAGGGCGGCGCGACGTTCCACAAGAGGCGCAGCCACGCACCGAGCGGCAGGCGCAGCGCGGCGAGCGGCGAGGCGTCCGGCCTCGGCATCGCCAGCGCGACGGGCTCGCGTTCGAGGATCGCGCTCATTGGTCCATCGCGCGTTCAGCGGCGCTTCAGAACGAGGCCTCGACCGCCGCCGCCAGCGCATCGCGCAGCGCGAGATCGTCGGTCAGCGGCGCCACCAGCGCCATGCGGCAGGCGGCGATCGGACTGGCGCCGGCGCGCACCAGCGATGCGGCGCGCACCAGCATGCGGGTCGAGGCGCCTTCGTCCAGCCCGTGGCCGGCCAGGCGTCGCGAGCGCTGGCCGAGCGCGACCAGCGAGGACGCCAGCTCGATGCCGATGCCGCCTTCGCGCATCACGATCTCGGCCTCGTCCTCGGCGCCGGGGTAGTCGAACTCCAGGCCGCAGAAGCGCTGCCGGGTCGAGGCCTTGAGCAGGCCGCTGGCGGCGCCGGGGTTGTACGAGACCACCAGTGCGAAGTCCGGATGGGCCCGCACCAGTTCGTTGCGCCGCTCCAGCGGCAGCATGCGGCGGGTGTCGGTCAACGGATGGATGACCACCGCGGTGTCGGCCCGCGCCTCGACGATCTCGTCCAGATAGCAGATGGCGCCGTGCCGGGCCGCCAGCGTGAGCGGGCCGTCCTGCCAGCGGGTCTGGCCGCCTTCGAGCAGCCAGCGTCCGATCAGGTCGCCGGCGCTGGTGTCCTGGTTGCAGGCCACGGTGACCAGCGCACGGCCGAGTCGCCAGGCCATGTGCTCGACGAAGCGGGTCTTGCCGCAGCCGGTCGGGCCCTTCAGCAGCACCGGCAGGCGGTGTGCGTAGGCGGCCTCGAACATCGCGCACTCCTCGCCGATGGGCCGGTACCAGGGCGCCTCGGCGATGCGCCAGGCCGCGAGCGGATCGGCCGATGGCGTCGATGCCGGGTCCATCAGCGATGCACGCCGGCGGTGTCCTCGTTGGGAATGCCCTCGATCGGCGCCTCGGCGGTGCCGACCGTGCTGCGGGTGAAGGACTCGACCATCTCGCGCGTGCCCTGCGGATCGGCGATCCACTTCGCATAGAAGTCGTAGGGGCAGTCGGCCACGCCCTTGTCGCCCTCGCGCGAATTGATCATGCCGGTGTAGCCGCGGTGCACCAGCTTGAAGAGATGGTTCTCCGACTGGCCGTGCTTGCGGAAGTCGCGGATCAGGCTCTTGCTGAGCGCCGCGTACTGGATGCCCATCTCTTCCTCGCCGCATTCGCCGAGCGTGCGGCCGTCGAAGCCGATGATCGCGGAGTGGCCGAAGTACGAATAGACGCCGTCGAAGCCGGCCGCGTTGGCCACCGCCACGTAGGTGTTGTTGGCGAAGGCCATCGCCTTGCTGATGAGGATCTGCTGCTCCTTGGCCGGGTACATGTAGCCCTGGCAGCGGATGATGAGTTCGGCGCCCTTCATCGCGCAGTCGCGCCAGATCTCGGGGTAGTTGCCGTCGTCGCAGATGATGAGGCTGATCTTCATGCCCTTGGGGCCGTCGCTGACGTAGGTGCAGTTGCCGGGGTACCAGCCCTCGATCGGCACCCACGGCATGATCTTGCGGTACTTCTGGACGATCTCGCCCTGGTCGTTCATCAGGATCAGCGTGTTGTAGGGCGCCTTGTTCGGATGTTCCTCGTGGCGCTCGCCGGTGAGCGAGAAGACGCCCCACACCTTCGCCTTGCGGCAGGCCTCCGCGAAGATCTCGGTCTCGGCGCCCGGCACCTGCGCCGCGTTCTCGTACATCTCGGCGCTGTCGTACATGATCCCGTGGGTGCTGTACTCCGGGAAGACCACCAGGTCCATGCCCGGCAGGCCGGACTTCATGCCCACCACCATCTTCGCGATGGCGCGCGCGTTGTCGAGCACCTCGGCGCGCGTGTGCAGGCGCGGCATCTTGTAGTTGACGACCGCGACACCGACGGTGTCCTTGCTGCTCGAAATGTCACCATGGATCATGGCGCTGCTCCTAGTGGCTGATCATCCAGGGTCGCTTGGACGGGAACGACTTGGCGCCGTTGGGCGCGGTCACGGTGGCACTTCTCCGGGCGCCGCTGCAGCAGCCGCAGCCCGAGGGGTGCTTCAGGCGCTGGTAGTCGCCCGAGCGCTTCGGCTCGTGCGCCGCGCGCTCGTTGGTGGCGATGGCGCGGCGCGTGCCGTCGGCCATCAGCGCCAGGCGCGGCGCGCTGGACAGCACGCGTTCCGCGGCGGCGCCGCAGTCGGGACAGGCCAGCGGCAGGTCGCGCTGGGCGACGCTGCGCAGCGCGTCGAAGCCGCCGCAGTCGCCGCAGCGGTAGTCGTAGGTGGGCATGGGCGGCCTTCGCTTCGGTGGTCGGGCTTCAGAGGTCCGGCGACAACGGCATGTCGATCTTGCCGTCGATGAACTTCACCGGCCCGCTGGCGTTCGGGTTGATGTCGAAGTCGAAGATCTGCGTCGGCAGCCAGAGCGTGGCGCAGGCGTTCGGCACGTCGACCACGCCGCTGATGTGACCCTGCACCGGCGCGGTGCCCAGGATCGAATAGGCCTGCGCGCCCGAGTAGCCGAACTTCTTCAGGTACTCGATCGCGTTCAGGCAGGCCTGGCGGTAGGCGACGTGCACGTCCAGGTAGTGCTGCTTGCCGGCCTCGTCGACCGAGATGCCCTCGAAGATGATGTAGTCGTTGTAGTGCGGCGTGATCGGGCTCGGCTTGAAGATCGGGTTCTTGATGCCGTACTTGGCCATGCCGCCCTTGATCAGGCTGACCTTCATGTGCACCCAGCCGGCCATCTCGATCGCGCCGCAGAAGGTGATCTCGCCGTCGCCCTGGCTGAAGTGCAGGTCGCCGACCGACAGGCCCGCGCCGTCGACGTAGACCGGGAAGAACACCTTCGAGCCGCGCGACAGGTCCTTGATGTCGCAGTTGCCGCCGTGCTCGCGCGGCGGCACGGTGCGGGCGCCCTCGGCAGCGGCCTTGGCCTTCGCCTCGCCGGTCATCTTGCCCATGTGGGCGGTGCCGGCCGAAGGCGGGTTGGCCAGGCCGGGCACGCGGTCCGGGTCGGTCGCGATGAAGTCGATCTCGCGCTTGTTCCACATGTCGAGCATCGCGCGGTCCGGCAGGCAGCCGATCAGGCCCGGGTGGATGAGGCCCGCGAAGTTCACGCCCGGGATGTGGCGCGAGCTGGTGAACATGCCCTTGAAGTCCCAGATGGACTTCTGCGCCTCGGGGAAGTGGTCGGTCAGGAAGCCGCCGCCGTTCTTCTTCGAGAAGAAGCCGTTGAAGCCCCACAGGCTGTCCTGCTTGGCGCCGATGTCCAGCAGGTCGACCACCAGCAGGTCGCCCGGCTCCGCACCCTTCACGCCGACCGGGCCCGACAGGTAGTGCACCGTGGTCAGGTCGATGTCGCGCACGTCGTCGGCGCTGTCGTCGTTCTTGATGAAGCCGCCGGTCCAGTCGAAGGTCTCGAGGATGAAGTCGTCGCCCGGATTCACCCAGCAGGCCATCGGGATGTCCGGATGCCAGCGGTTGTGGATCATCTCGTTGTCGGTCGGCGATTTCGTCAGGTCGACCTTGATGAGGGTGTCGGTCATTTGCAGTGGCTCCTGGGTGGTTGTCGAAGAAGGAAAGTCAGACGGAGAGGTAGGCCTTGATGTGGTTCACGTCGGTCTTGTCGCGCGGGGTCTCGTGCACGAAGATGCCGCCCTCGATCACGAAGAGCCGGTCGGCCACGTCCATCGCGAAGCTCAGCACCTGCTCGGACACCACGATCGTGATCTCGCGCAGCTTGCGGATCTCGTTGAGCGCCTTGGCGATGTCCTTGATGATCGAAGGCTGGATGCCCTCGGTCGGCTCGTCCAGCAGCAGCACCTTGGGGTTGGTGACGAGCGCGCGGGCGATCGCCAGCTGCTGCTGCTGGCCGCCCGACAGGTTGCCGCCCTTGCGCCGCTTCATGTCGAAGAGCACCGGGAAGAGCGCGTAGATCTCTTCGGGGATGTGGCGGGTCTTCGAGTTCTCCAGGCCGGTCTGGATGTTCTCCTCGACCGTGAGCGAAGGGAACACCATCCGGCCCTGTGGCACGTAGGCGATGCCCTTGGCCACCCGCACGTAGCTCTCGTCGCGCGAGACGTCGCGGCCGGCCACGCTGATGCTGCCGCTCTTGATCGGAAGCACGCCCATCAGGCTCTTGAAGAGCGTGGTCTTGCCCATGCCGTTGCGGCCCATGATGGCCACCGTCTCGTTGCGCCCGGCCTCGAAGGAGATGCCGTGCAGCGCCTCGCTCTGGCCGTAGGAGGTGTAGAGGTCCTTGACTTCCAGCATCGTGATGCTCATGGCGTTGCGCTCCTAGTGGCCGAGGTAGACGTCGATGACCCGCTCGTCGGCCTGCACCTGTTCCATCGGCCCCTCGGCCAGGATCTTTCCCTGGTGCATGACGGTGACCTTGTGGGCGATGCGCTTGACGAACTCCATGTCGTGCTCGATGACGATCACCGAGCGGCCCTGGCAGATGCGCTGCAGCAGGTCGGCGGTGAGCTCGCGCTCGCGGGCGCTCATGCCGGCGATCGGCTCGTCGAGCATCAGCAGTTCCGGCTCCTGCATCAGCAGCATGCCGATCTCCAGCCACTGCTTCTGGCCGTGGCTGAGCAGCCCGGCCTCGGTGTCGAGGCGGTCGCCGAGGTGGATGTCGGCGGCCACGCTGCGCACCCGCTCGCGCACCTCGTCGCCGCACTTGAAGGCGAGCGCGCCCATCACCGAGCGGCCGGCCGGGAACGACACCTCCAGGTTCTGGAAGACGCTCAGGTTCTCGTAGATGGAAGGCGTCTGGAACTTGCGCCCGATGCCCAGGCGCACCCGCCGGTACTCGGCCATCTTCGTGAGCTCGGTGTTCTTGAACTTGATGCTGCCGGCGCTCGGCTTGGTCTTGCCGCAGATCAGGTCGAGCAGCGTGGTCTTGCCGGCGCCATTGGGGCCGATGATCACGCGCAGTTCGTCGCGGTCGATGTAGAGGGTCAGCGAATCGATGGCCTTGAAGCCGTCGAAGGAGACGGTCAGGTCCTCGACCGCCAGCGCGAAGTCGGTGTTGCTCATGAGGTGCTTTCGTGATCAGGCGCGCTGGCCGCTGACGCCGTCGGGCAGGCTGCCGTCCGCGTCGGCCAGGCGCGCCGCGCCCGGCTTGGCGACGGGTTCGGCCTCGACGGCCGGGGCCGCGGGCACCGCACCCTTGCGCGCCGCCATCCGCCGCTGCCACCAGGGCACCACGTGCTCTTCCCAGACGCCGGCCAGGCCCATCGGGAAGGCCATGGTCACGCCGATGAAGAGCGCGGCCATGAGGAAGAGCCAGAGGTCCGGGAAGCTCTCCGAGAAGTAGGTCTTGCCAGCGTTCACCAGCAAGGTGCCGTAGACCGCGCCGACCAGGCTCATGCGGCCGCCGACCGCCGCGAAGATCACCATCTCGACGGAGGGCACGATGCCGACGAAGCTGGGCGACATGAAGCCGACCTGCAGCGTGAAGAGCGCGCCGCCGATGCCCGAGAGCGCGGCCGCCAGGCAGAAGGTGAAGATCTTGAAGTTGGCGACGTCGTAGCCCGAGAAGCGCACCCGGTCTTCCTTGTCGCGCATCGCCAGCAAGAGGGTGCCGGCCTTGCCGGTCTGGATCCAGCGGCAGAGGAAGATGCTGCCGATCAGGAGCGCCACGCAGACGTAGTAGAGGATGTACTTGGCGCTGTCGGTGCGGGTGTCCCAGCCGGCCAGCGTCTTCAGGTCGGTCATGCCGTTGACGCCGCCGGTGTAGCCCTGCTGGCCGATGATGAGCACCGTGAGGATCAGTGCCACCGCCTGCGTGATGATCGCGAAGTAGACGCCGCCCACGCGCCGCTTGAACATCGCGAAGCTGATGATCCAGGCCAGCAGCGTCGGCACCGCCACCACCGCGAACAAGGCGAACCACAGGTGCTTGAAGGGCACCCACAGCCAGGGCAGCGCGGTCAGCTGGTTCCAGTCCATGAAGTCCGGGATGCCGGGTGTCGACTGGATCTTGGTGGTGATCGGGTCGGAGGCTTCCAGCTTCAGGAACATCGCCATGGCGTAGCCGCCGAGGCCGAAGAAGATGCCCTGCCCGAGGCTGAGCACCCCGCCGTAGCCCCAGACCATCACCAGGCCGATGGCGACGAAGGCATAGGTGAGGTACTTGCCGATCAGGTTCAGGCGGAAGACGTCGAGCGCCAGCGGCAGCACCACCGCCAGCAGCACGGTGAGCAGCAGCACGCTGGCCAGTTGGTAGCGCTTGATCCAGGCTTGCAGGGCGATCATTGAAGTTTCCTTGACGGGAAGACGTGGCCCTAGCGGCGCACCTTGCTGGCGAACAGGCCCTGCGGCCGCATCATCAGGATCAGCACGATGGCCGACAGGGTCAGCACCTTGGCGGTCGAGCCGGCCAGGAAGAACTCGGCCACCGACTGGGTCTGGGCGATGCCGAAGGCCGACACGACGGTGCCCAGCAGGCTGGCGGCGCCGCCGAAGGTGACCACCAGGAAGGAGTCGACGATGTAGAGCTGGCCCGAGGTCGGCCCGGTCGAGCCGATGGTGGTGAAGGCGGCGCCGGCCACGCCGGCCACGCCGCAGCCGATCGCGAAGGTCAGCCGGTCGGTGCGCTTGGTGTCGATGCCGGTGGCGTTGGCCATCACGCGGTTGGCCACCGTGGCGCGCACCCGCAGGCCCCAGCGGCTGCGATTGAGGGCCAGCAGCATGCCGCCGGTGACCAGCGTGGTCAGCACCAGCACGAAGATGCCGTTGATCGGGATGTCCAGCCCCGGCGCCGGCGACCAGGAGCCGAGCAGCCACTCGGGCAGCACCGGGCTCACCTCCTTCGGGCCGATGAAGGTGCGAAAGCACTGCTGCATCGCCAGGCTGATGCCCCAGGTGGCCAGCAGCGTGTCGAGCGGCCGCTTGTAGAGATGCCGTATCAGCGCCCACTCGACCACCCAGCCGCCGACGAAGGCGAAGAAGAAGGCCAGCAGGATCGCGAACGGGAAGTAGTAGGGCAGGAAGGCCGGCAGGTTATTCTCCACCAGGGTCGACACCAGATAGATGGTGTAGGCCCCGATGGTCATGAATTCGCCGTGCGCCATGTTGATGACGCCCATCTGGCCGAAGATCAGCGCCAGCCCGAGGCCCATGAGCAGCAGCACCGCGAACAGGCTCAGGCCCGCGAAGCCCTGCATCAGGCCGATGTTCATCAGGTCGTTGAAACTCATGGAGGCACTCCGGTGGCGACGGTCTCGGGCGGCGATGCTTACTGGTAGCCCTTGGGGAACGGGTCCGGCTTGATCAGCTGCGGCGACTCCGACACCACCTTGAAGGTGCCGTCCGGCTGGCCCTGCGCGATGCGCGACTTGCTCCACAGGTGGTGGTTCTCGTCCAGCTTGACGTAGCCCTCGGGCGCCGTGGTGAGCTCGATGCCGGGCGAGGCCGCAACCACCTTGTCGACGTCGAAGCTCTTGGCCTTCTCGACCGCCGCCTTCCACAGCCAGGGCCCGAGGTAGCCGGCCTGCGTCACGTCGCCGATCACCGCGTCCTTGCCGTACTTGGCCTTGAAGGCGGCCACGAACTTCTTGTTGTTCTCGTTGTCGAGCGTCTGGAAGTACTTCATCGACGAATAGAAGCCGGCGAAGTTCTCGCCACCGACGCCGGTCATCTCGTCCTCGGTCACCGCCAGGGTCACCAGGAGCTGCTTGTCGCCGGTGATGCCGGCTGCCTTCAGCGCCTTGTAGAAGGCCACGTTGGAGCCGCCGACCACCGCCGCGAAGATGCAGTCCGGCTTCTGCAGCTTGATCTTGTTCATCAGCGAGCCGAAGTTGGTGCTGCCCAGCGGGTAGTACTCCTCGCCGACCACGGTGCCATGCTGGAAGTTCTCGATGTGCTTGCGCGCGATCTTCATCGAGGTGCGCGGCCAGATGTAGTCGGAGCCGATGAGGAAGAAGGTCTTGGCCTTCTTCTCGTTCTTGGCCCAGTCCAGGCTGTACAGGATCTGCTGGGTGGCTTCCTGGCCCGTGTAGAAGACGTTGTGCGACTGCTCCAGGCCTTCGTAGAAGGTCGGGTAGTACAGGAGGCCGTTCTCCTTCTCGAACACCGGCAGCACCGCCTTGCGCGAGGCCGAGGTCCAGCAGCCGAAGACCGCGGCGCAATGGTCGTTGATGAGCAGCTTCTTGGCCTTCTCGGCGAAGGTCGGCCAGTCGGAGGCGCCGTCTTCCTTGATCACCTTGATCTGCCTGCCGAGGATGCCGCCGGCGGCGTTGATCTGGTCGATCGCCAGCTGCTCGGCCTCGATCGCGCCGGTCTCGCTGATCGCCATGGTGCCGGTCGACGAGTGCAGCTGGCCGACCGTGACCTCCTTGTCGGTCACCGCCAGGTTGGTGGTGTTGACCTGGGCGGTCGGCTGGGCGAAGGCGAAGCGGCCGAGGCCCAGCGCCGGGATGACGGCGGCGCCCTGGAGCAGACGGCGGCGGCGCAGGTCGAGGGGCTCGGACGATGCGGTCGAGGGATCTTGATCGCGGGACATGGGCGGTATCTCCAGACGGGGGTTGAAATGAAAACCATCGAGGGTCGCCATGCACCATCGCTGTGCAGAGCGATGTGCAAGGTCGGGCACCTGGGACTGGACTCTAGGAAGGCGGGGTGCGTATCCGAATACGTCAATCAACGTAGTGCGGCCTCCGACCGGGCGGCGAGACTGCGCGGACCCGCCTTTTTCAGCGTCCGAACGTACGAGGGAGCGCTTCTTGCAGAGTCTTCGGCAAACGCCATTCCTGAAAGAACGGAACATGCCGCCCGTCACCGGTCAGAAGATCTTTCGCATCCGCCGCGACTACAACACCTGGGTCGCCAACGAGACGCTGGAGGACTACGCCCTGCGCTACACGCCGCGGCGTTTTCGCAAGTGGTCGCAGTTCCGCGTGGCCAACACCGCCTTCGGCGCCACTTCCTTCCTGGCGCTGGAGGCGATCGGCGGCGCCATCGCGCTCAGCTACGGCTTCTCGAACGCGCTCTGGGCGATCCTGGTGGTCGGCATCATCACCTTCCTCACGGGCCTGCCGATCTGCTACTACGCCGCGCGCTACGGCGTCGACATGGACCTGCTGACCCGCGGCGCCGGCTTCGGCTACCTCGGCTCGACGCTCACCTCGCTCATCTACGCCACCTTCACCTTCATCTTCTTCGCGCTGGAGGCCGCGATCCTGGCGCTGGCGCTGCAGATGTTCTTCGGCTGGCCGCTCGCGGCCTGCTACCTGGTGTCGTCGATCGTGATCATCCCGCTGGTGATGCGCGGCATCACCATGATCTCGGCGCTGCAGTTGTGGACCCAGCCGATCTGGCTGGCGCTCTTCGTGCTGCCCTACGGCGCGGTGCTGCTGCGCAATCCGCAAGCCTTCTCCGACTTCACCGGCCTGGTCGGCCGCATCTCGGGCAGCAACGCCTTCGACCCGCTGATGTTCGGCGCCGGCGCCACGGTGGCCTTCTCGCTGGTGGTACAGATCGGCGAGCAGGTCGACTACCTGCGCTTCCTGCCGGAGAAGACCGCGGCCAACAAGACGCGCTGGTGGACCTCGGTGCTGGTCGCCGGGCCGGGCTGGATCGTCCCCGGCATGCTGAAGATGATGGGCGGCGCCTTCCTCGCCTTCCTGGCGCTGCAGCACGAGATCACGCCCGAGCATGCGATCGAGCCGACCCACATGTACCTGGCCGGCTTCGGCTACGTCTTCGACAACCCGGCCTGGGTGCTGGCGATCACGACGCTCTTCGTGGTGATCTCGCAGCTGAAGATCAACCTCACGAACGCCTACGCCGGCTCGCTCGCCTGGTCGAACTTCTTCGCCCGGCTGACCCACAGCCATCCGGGCCGGGTGGTGTGGCTGGTCTTCAACGTGCTCATCGCGATCCTGCTGATGACGCTCGGCGTCTTCACCGCGCTGGAGAAGGTGCTGGGGCTCTACAGCAACATCGCGATCGCCTGGGTCGGCGCGCTGGTGGCCGACCTGGTCATCAACAAGCCGCTCGGCTGGAGCCCGCGCTCGATCGAGTTCAAGCGGGCCCACCTCTACGACATCAACCCGGTCGGGCTGGTGTCGATGGTGGTCGCCGCGGGCCTGGCGATCGTCGCCTGGTCGGGCCTGCTGGGGCCGTGGGCGCGCTCCTTCTCGCCCTTCATCGCGCTGCTGACCGCGATGCTGGTGTCGCCGCTGCTGGCCTGGCGCACCCAGGGCCGCTACTACCTGGCGCGCACCGACCTGCAGCGCTGGGCGCCGGGGCAGCTGGTGCGCTGCACGGTCTGCGACAACAGCTTCGAGTCGGAGGACATGGCCCATTGCCCGGCCTACAGCGCGCCGATCTGCTCGCTGTGCTGCACCCTCGAATCACGCTGCCACGACGCCTGCAAGAAAGACTCGCGCGCCTCCGACCAGATCAGCGGCTGGGTCAAGGCGCTGCTGCCGGCACCGATCGCGCTGCGCTTCAACTTCCGCGTCGCCCACTACCTGCTGATCGCGGCGCTGCTGGTGGCCCTGCTGGCCAGCGTGATGGCGATCGTCTACGCGCAGGAAGGCCTGGTCGACCCCGACTCGGCCAGCCTGCTGCTGCGCGCGCCCTTCCTCAAGGTCTTCGCGCTGCTGTCGCTGGTGGCCGCCGTGGCCGCATGGTGGATCGTGCTGGGCAGCGAGAGCCGCAAGATGGCGCAGGAGGAATCGAACCGCCACAACCACCTGCTCACGCTGGAGATCGAGGCCCACCGCCGCACCGACGCCGCGCTGCAGAGCGCCAAGGAAGCCGCCGAGGCCGCCAACCAGGCCAAGACCCGTTACGTCGCCGGCATGACGCACGAGCTGCGCACGCCGCTCAACAGCATCATGGGCTACTCGCAGATCCTGCTGAAGAACGACGGCACCGCGCGGCCGCGCGAGGCGCTGCAGACGATCCACCAGAGCGGCGAGCACATGCTCGGGCTGATCGACGGCCTGCTCGACCTGGCGCGCATCGAGGCCGGCCGGCTGCAGCTGGAGCCGATGCCGCTGGCCCTGCCCGAATTCCTCGACGAGGTGGTGCGCATGGTGCGGCCGCAGGCCGAGGGCAAGGGCCTGGCCTTCGTCTACGCCGAATCGGGCCGGCTGCCCTCGTGGGTGCAGGCCGACGGCAAGCGGCTGCGGCAGATCCTCATCAACCTGCTCGGCAACGCGGTGCGCTTCACCGACGCCGGCACGGTGACGCTGAAGGTCGACGCCCGGCGCGAGGTGCTGCGCTTCGACGTCGTCGACACCGGCATCGGCGTCGCGCCGCAGGACCTGGAGCGCATCTTCCTGCCCTTCGAGCGTGGCGCCGCCGGCCGGCGCCAACGCGGCGAGCCGGGCACCGGCCTGGGCCTCACCATCACCGGCCTGCTCACCTCGCTGATGGGCGGCGAACTGCGCCTGGCCGACACCTCGTCCGCCGGCAGCACCTTCAGCGTGCGGGTCTACCTGCGCGAGGTGGCCGACCCCGGGCCGCAGGCCGAGCCGCTGCGCGCCATCTCCGGCTACTTCGGCCCGCGCCGCACGCTGCTGGTGGTCGACGACCAGCCGGTGCAGCGGCAGATGCTGGCCGGCATGCTGATGCCGCTCGGCTTCGACGTGCACGAGGCGGCCAGCGGCACCGAATCCCTGGACAGCCTGCGCGAACTGGTGCCCTCGGCCATCCTGCTGGACCTCAGCATGGACGACATGGACGGCTGGGAGACCGCGGTGCGGGTGCGGGCCGCGGGCTTCGCGCTGCCGATCATCATCGTCTCAGCCAACGTCTTCGAGAACCAGGTCGAGCGGCTGCGGCTGGCCGACTGCCAGGCCTTCGTCGGCAAGCCGGTGATCGAGTCGGAGCTGATCGCCGTGCTGGAGCGGCACCTCGGGCTCGAATGGATGCAGCAGGGCCGGCCCATGCAGCCGCCGGCGCCGCTGGAAGCCCCGTCCGGCGCGATCGCGCTGCCCGAGGACGACCGCCTCGAGCTGATGCGGCTGGTGCAGGTCGGCCACGTGCGCGGCCTGCAGCAGACGCTCGACCGCATCGCCGCCGCCCAGCCGGAGCTGGCCGCCGCCTGCAGCCACCTGCGCGGCATGCTGGCCCGCTTCGATCTCGACGGCTTCAAGAACGCGCTTTCCGAGGACGACCATGCCGCCCTTCCCTGAGACCGAGCGGCCGGTGGTGCTGGTGGTCGACGACGCCCCCAGCAGCCTGGGCATGCTGTGCGACACGCTCGAGGCGAGCGGCTACACGGTGCTGGTCGCCGGCGACGGCGAGGCCGCCCTGCAGCGGCTCGAACTGGTGGTGCCGGACGCGATCCTGCTCGACGGCATCATGCCGGGCCTGTCGGGCTTCGAAACCTGCCGGCGCATCAAGGCCGACCCGGCGCTGGCCCACATCCCGGTGCTGTTCATGACCGGCATGTCCGACACCCAGGACGTGGTCGAGGGCTTCGCCAGCGGCGGCGTCGACTACGTGGTGAAGCCGGTGCGCGCGCAGGAAGTGCTGGCGCGGCTGCACACCCATGCGCGCAACGCCCGCATCACGCGCATGGCGCGCGACGCGGTCGACGTCGCCGGCATGGGCGTGGTGCTGGTCGATGCCCACGGCCGGCTGGCCTGGCGCTCGCCGCAGGCCGCGGCCTGGCTGCGCGCG
>NZ_LMUW01000144.1:1006-1184 GCF_009765735.1 Xenophilus sp. L33 | reverse complement strand
GTCGGCAACTACGGCCTGCCGCCGACCCAGGTGCGCGAGCGCTACTACGAGGCGCATCGGCTGATCACCGAGGCCTGGACCCGCAAGGGCCCGTTCCCGTTCAATGGCCGCTTCACCAAGCTGCGTCATGTCAACCCGTGGCCGCAGCCGCTGCAGAAGCCGCATCCGCCGATCTGGC
>NZ_LMUW01000144.1:495-643 GCF_009765735.1 Xenophilus sp. L33 | reverse complement strand
CGCGATGAACCAGGGCATCCAGCGCGGCCAGGGCAAGAAGCTGCTGGGCGACATCTCGAAGGCCTCGTGGAAGGACTTCACCGAGACCTATGGCATGGTGGTCGGCGGCAGCCCCGACACCGTGATGCGACAGCTGGAAGAGGGCATC
>NZ_LMUW01000144.1:0-115 GCF_009765735.1 Xenophilus sp. L33 | reverse complement strand
ACAGCGTGCACGACCTGGTCATCTACTACGACGACGTGTTCAGGAAGCTCGGTTTGCAGGAATTCGACCTGGTCGGCCATTCCTTCGGCGGCATGATGGCGGCCGAGTATGCGGC
>NZ_LMUW01000143.1 GCF_009765735.1 Xenophilus sp. L33 | reverse complement strand
TGCTGGGCCGTCCGGTGGCGGTGATGAGCGAGCGGGGCGCCTGGCTGCACGAGCGCGCGGACGGCCTGCCGGTCTTCGTCACGCTGCATCCGTCGGCGCTGCTGCGGCTGCCCGACGACCAGCGCCCGGCGGCCTGGGAGCGCTGGCTGGCCGACCTCGCGGCGGCGCGCCAGCCGCGCTGAAATCACGCGCCATGGAGCGGGTGGGACAATCCCGCCCATGACCCGCACCACCGACGTCCTCACCCTCACCCGCCCCGACGACTGGCACCTGCACGTGCGCGACGGCGACGCGCTCGCGGCCGTGCTGCCGCATTCGGCGCGCCAGTTCGGCCGCGCGCTGATCATGCCGAACCTGCGCCCGCCGGTGACCACCGCCGCGCAGGCGCTCGACTACCGCGGCCGCATCCTCGAAGCGCTGCCGGTCGGCGCGAACTTCGAGCCGGTCATGTCCCTGTACCTCACCGACAAGCTGCCGCCCGAGGAGATCGAGCGCGCCGCGGCCGCCGGCATCCGCGCACTCAAGCTCTATCCGGCCGGCGCGACCACCAACAGCGACGCCGGCGTCACCGACATCCGCAAGACCTACAAGACGTTGGAGGCGATGCAGAAGCACGGCCTGCTGCTGCTGCTGCACGGCGAGGTGACCGATCCGGCGGTGGACCTGTTCGATCGCGAGGCGGTCTTCATCGACCGCGTGATGATCCCGCTGCGCCGCGACTTCCCGGAGCTCAAGGTGGTCTTCGAGCACCTGACCACAAAGGAGGGCGCGCACTACGTGCGCGATGCCGACCGCTTCACCGCCGCCACGATCACCGCGCACCACCTGCTCTACAACCGCAACGCGATCTTCACCGGCGGCATCCGGCCGCACTACTACTGCCTTCCGGTCCTCAAGCGCGAGACCCATCGGGTGGCGCTGGTCGAGGCTGCCACCAGCGGCAGCGAGCGCTTCTTCCTCGGCACCGACAGCGCCCCGCATCCAGCCGCGCTGAAGGAGCACGCGCTGGGCTGCGCCGGCTGCTACACCGCGCTGACCGCGATCGAGCTGTACGCCGAGGCCTTCGACCAGGCCGGGGCGCTCGACAAGCTGGAAGGCTTCGCCAGCTTTCACGGTGCCGACTACTACGGCCTGCCGCGAAACACCGACACCATCACGCTGCGCCGCGAAAGCTGGACGGTGCCAGAGACCGTGCCCTACGGCGACGCCACGCTGAAGCCGCTGCGCGGCGGCGAGACCGTGGCGTGGAGGCTCGAATGAACCGCGCCGGCAAGCGCGTGATGCTGCTGGTCGACGCCGACAACGTCTCGGCCGACGTGATCGAGCAGGCGGTACAGCGCAGCCTCGACGAACACGGCGGCGTCCACGTGCGCCGCGCCTACTGCAATGCCGAGACGGCGCTCAAGCAGCAGGCGCTCTTCAAGCGGTTGTCGCTGCGGCCGATGGTGAATCTTTCGGCCGGCAAGAACAGCACCGACATCGCGCTCGCGGTCGATGCGATCGACCTGGCGATCGCCGAGCGGCCGGACCTGGTCATCCTGGTGTCTTCCGATTCGGACTTCGCGCCGCTGGTGATCCGGCTGCGCGAGAAGGGCTGCCGCGTCTGCGGCATCGGCCAGCAGGGCAAGACCGGCGAGGAGACGGTCGGCGTGTACGACAGCTTCGTCGACCTTCAGCATCACGGTGCGCCGCGGGCGGTGGCGGATTCGCGGCTCGCGAGGCCGGCCGCGCGGCG